>NZ_BAAAZW010000007.1:0-258367 GCF_039537105.1 Gordonia caeni | reverse complement strand
TCGCCGTGCGAACTTCAATGAGCTACAGGTTCCGCCACCCGCATAACGGGCAACTACTCCAGGTTATGTCGTGAAGTCACCGACCGTCAAATCGCTCTGACGGTTGGATGGCCCTCCCCCGAGGGGGAGGAACACTCGGCCGGCAGTCCCGTCGAATCCGTTGGACTCGACTCTCTGCGACCGGACTTCCTACTGTAACCAAGTAGTGGAGCCGTGTCAAGCCTACTTTGTGGATTTCTATCGAAATCTTTGTGTTCGGCTGACTTGGATAAGACTACACAGAGCCCCCAGGGGATACAACTCGCCTGGTCAGGCCCCGATCTTGGCGCCGGCGAAGGTCTTCTTCCCGCGGCGGAGCACCAGCCAGCGGCCGTGCAGCAGATCAGCCTCCCCCGGTGTCCACGCGGAATCGGTCACCTTGACGTTGTTGACGTAGGCACCGCCCTCATCGACGGCGCGGCGGGCGGCCTTGTTGCCGGCTGCCAGCCCCGAGTCCACCAGGAGGTCGACGATGGTCGGTTTCGCCCCGGCCGGGTACTCGGCGACGCCCGTCTCCCCCAGTGCCGCGGTCAGCGTGGCCTCGTCGAGTCCGTCGAGTTCGGCGCGTCCGAACAACGCCTGACTGGCGAGTTCGGCCGCGGCCGTGTGCTCGGGACCGTGGATGAGCGTCGTCATCTCGGCGGCGAGCCTCTTCTGCGCTTCGCGTAGGAAGGGCTTCTCGGCGACGGAGGTCTCCAGCTCGGCGATCTCGTCGCGGCTCAAGAACGTGAACCACTTGAGGTACTTGACGACGTCGGCGTCGGCGGTGTTCACGAAGTACTGGTACCAGGCGTACGGCGAGGTGAGCTCCGGATCGAGCCACAGGCTGCCGCCGCCGGTGGACTTGCCGAACTTCTTGCCGTCGGCCGAGGTGACCAGCGGAACGGTCAGCGCGTGCGCGGCGGCCCCGTCGACCTTGCGGATCAGGTCGACGCCGCCGACGATGTTGCCCCACTGATCGGAGCCGCCGATCTGCAGCACGCACCCGTACCGCCGGTACAGCTGCAGGTAGTCGTTGGACTGCAGGAGCAGGTAGCTGAACTCCGTGTAGCTGATGCCATCGGACTCGAGGCGCCGTTTGACGGTGTCTCGTGCCAGCATGACGTTCACCGAGAAGTGCTTACCCACCTCCCGCAGGAAGTCGATCGCCGACAGCTCACCGGTCCAGTCGAGGTTGTTCACCAGGACCGCACCGGTGGGTGACGAGTCCATGTCGACGAAGCGCTCCAGCTGGTCGACGATCCTCGAGGCCCAGCCGGCGACCGTGTCCGCGGAGTTCATGGTGCGTTCACCGACGTCCCGGGGGTCGCCGATCAGACCGGTGGCTCCGCCGGAGAGCACCACCGGCCGATGCCCGGCGAGCTGGAACCGTCGCAGCGTGAGCAGCGGCACCAGGTGTCCGGCGTGCAGACTCGAGGCCGTCGGATCGAAACCCGCATACAACGAGACGGGCTGCTCGAGCGCCGCGCGCAGTGCGGTCTCGTCGGTGGTCTGTCCGATCAGCCCGCGCCACGACAGTTCGTCGAGGATGTCACTGCCCACGAGGCCGCTCACTGCTCCTTCGCTTCGCCGGCCAACAGCTGATGCTCGTCGTCGCCGACCTTGCGGGCGTCGGCGATCAGCATGTTCGGTATCCCGAGCTCGTCGATCGCATAGGCCACCCGCAGCCGCGGGTTGTACAGTTCGTCGCCGGCATCGATCAGTTCGCCGAGGTCCTGCGGACAGACCAGGCGCGCACGCACCACCGGATCCAGTTGCTCTGCACGTGAAGTCATGTGTGCTCCTTTTCGCCGGACCTCAGGCTACTCGGCGACCGCGTCCACCACCGTCACGGGCTGCTTGCTCCCGGACCGGCCGGTCGCGTTGTGCGACGCCGCGGGTGCCGGGCGCACGGCCACCGGCTCCGGCGTCGGGCGGGACCAGTCGATCGACTCCGCGGCGGACTTGGTGTATCGGCGGTACCGGCCTTCGGAATCGCGATACCAGGTACGCGGACCGGGCCTCGGCACACCGCGCCGCACCAGCTCCGAACCCAGCGGCCGGTACGACTCACTCACCGGAATGGAACCGACCACCGTGATGAGATGGGGCCGCTGGATCGCCGCGAGCTCACCGAGGGCGATGCGCAGCTGAGTCGGCGTCGTCGAGGTGGCGCCCTCGCGCAGCGTGATCGCCGCCACCGCCACCTGTGCGCCGTGCTCTCCGACGCCGAAGACGATGACCTGATCGACCGACGGCACCCGCGAGAGCGCCTGCCGGATCGGCTCGGGATAGACGACGCCGTCGGACGTCTCGATGACGGCGGCCTCCGAACCCATGAACCACAGGTCCCCCTCGTGGTCCCGGCGGAACAACAGCCCAGACACCTCCCAACGGTCACGCGGGCGGAAGACGTCGCGCAAGACACGACCACCGGCCTCGTACCGCTGGCCTGCATGCGCCATCAACATGCCGACCTCGTTGATCTCGGCGCGGCGGACGAACCCGGAGTCGGCGTCCACTTCGAGCTGCCGCACGTCCGGGCGGTACGCGGCCAGATCCACCGCGTTGGTCTCCGGCAGCGGGCGGCCCATCGCGCCGATCTTGCTGCCGTCGATGTTCGAGAGGATCGCCGAGCCGTCGGCGGTGGCGAAGAACTCGAGTACCTTCGCGTTCGGCAGCTCACGATCGATCTCGGCCCACAACCCGGTCGGCAGTCCCGAGCCCATGAACAGCCGCACCGACGACAGTTGCGCCGGATCGAATCCGGGCGCATGCAGCACGTCGCTGAGCATCGACCAGGTGTAGGACACCACGGTGACGCCGTAGCGCCGCACCTCGGTCTGGAAGCGTTCGGGGTCCACCCCGCGCGACAGCGCGATGCGCGACCGGCCCGCGACGGTGGCGCCCAGCGTGGTGAGCAGTCCCGAGGCGTGATGCAGGGGCGGCAGGCAGTAGACGGTGTCGTGGGTGGACAGGCCCGCGGCCGCGGCCGCACCGAAGGCCGACATGGCGAACCGGTGGTTGGTGACCGACCAGCGGGTGAGGCGGCCCTGCACCCGGGTGAACAGGATGAAGGCCAGATCGCCGGCCAGCCCGGGATCGGGGCGGTACCAGGCCGGCAGCCGGACCTGGGCTGGATCGATCTGCTCCATGTCGACCACGTGGATGCCGTCGGCGCGATCGATCACGCGCTGTTCGCCGCCGCCGAGGACCAGGACGCGGTCACTCACCGCCGCCGCGATCTCCAGGTGATCGGGGTCGGCCACCACCACCCGCGTCTCCGACTCGGTCATCATCTCGTCGAGGTCGTCGGCGGTCGACAGCAGCACGGCGACCGCCCCGAGCCGCGACAGAGCGGCGATGACGACCAGCGCACTCGGACGCGGATCCATCATCACGCCGAGGTGCTCGCCGGGCCGGATGCCGCATTCGATCAGGCCCGCCACAACGTTGTCGATGCGGGTGTTCACCTGTTCGTGGGTCAATACGCGGTTCTCGAACAGGAAGAGCTCGGCGTCGCCGCTGCGACGGTTGTTCTCGCTCATCAGCTTGCCGAGCGAGATCCGGGTGGACGGCTGGATCTGTCCCAGCCGGAACAGCCGCGGAACGGTCCGGACCGATTCGCTGGCCACTGCGCGTGTAGTGCGCTGCAGGGTGTCCACCGCCCCGACGATCTCCTTGGTGATCACCGTGCCGGCTCCGGCCACCTGTCCGACGCCGTAGGTGAGGCGATCGGACCAGCTGATTCCCGAGCCGCGCCCCTCGCGGTCGGGGCTCATCGGCGCAACCGTGTCCGGCTGGTCGCCTTCGCCGTCGCGCCAGCGGATCCACTCGGCCGTGGTCGGCCACGACAGGCGTCCCGCCGTGGATCCGACCACCAGGCCGAAATGCCCGGCGGGGACCACGGTCTCGAAGACGTCGGCGTCCGGCGCCGCGGAGGCGATGCCGCGCACCGCGAGCGGCTGCCCGATGTCGTCGGTCTCGCCGACGAAGGCCAGGACCGGGCTGGTGATCTCCGTCATCGAGACGATGTCCCCGTCGATCACGAATCCGCCGGAGACCATCCGGTTGTGGACGACGAACTGCTTGAGCAGCTCGGCCACGGCCGGGCCCGACCATGCCACCCAGCCCTCCTGTTCGATGAACCGGCGCTGATCCTCACGCGGCAGCAGTGCATCGCGGTCGTGCAGCTTGCGCAGGAAGTCCACGCGGCTGCGCGCGGTCTTGACCGGATCGGCCAGCTGGAATCCGGTGCGGGCCAGCCAGCTGGGGATCCAGAGGTGGGTGAAGACCTTGTCGGCCAGCAGTTCGGCCCCGGGGACCGCCAGACTCGCCGGGACGCCGAGCGGCAGCGCCGCCAGGACGTCCACCGGGCTTCCGTAGGTCACGACGCTGGCGATGCCCTCGGACCGCCGGTACGCCGCCGTCTGGTAGGCGAACATGCCGCCCTGGGAGTAGCCGCCCAGGTGCACGTCCCGGCCGACCACCCGGTGCACCAGATCCACCACGCGGCTGATCGCGAGCACGTGATCGGTGAGGGTGCGTTCCATGCCGCCCTCTTCGTGATCGGGCGAGCCGAAATCGATGACCCACGGGATGATCCCGTGGCGGTGCAGGATCGACACCGCACCGTTGTCGGCGGTGACGTCATAGACGTTGGCCGAGACCATCATCGGCGGGATCAGGATCACGTGCGAGTAGCCGTCGCCGGGGTCGTCCGGGAAGTAGCGGCGCAGACGGTACATCTTCTCCGTCTCCACCACGCGATACGGAGCAGGCTCGGTACCGGTGTCGAATCCGCCGAGGCGGATCACTTCCAGACCGTTCTGAGCGGTCGCGACGATCCTGCCGACCGCACCCCCGACATTCGGCAGTCCTACCACTGAGGCACCTCTCTCACGACTCCACGTGTGCGATGCGGATCACTCTACCGATGCCGCAAACTCGAGCTCAGCGCCCCCCGCAACCGGGAGATCGTCGCCTCGGCGACCTCGATCTGGCGCTGGACCTGGCCCGAAGCGGTGCCACCGAGTGCGTTGCGGGACTCGATCGAACCGGAGACGGTGAGCACCTCGCGCACCTGAGGGGTCAGCGCCGGATGGATCGCGGTGAACTCCTCGTCGGACAGCTCGGCCAGACCGGTGCCGCGCTCCTCGGCGGCACGGACGCAGGCGCCGGCCACCTCGTGCGCGATACGGAACGGGATTCCCTGCCGCACAAGCCATTCGGCGATGTCGGTGGCGAGGGTGAAGCCCGCCGGGGCCAGTTCCGCCATCCGTTCGGGATGAAACTCCAGGGTGGCGACCAGTCCGGTCATCGCCGGGAGCAGCAGTTCCAGCTGGGCCACCGAGTCGAAGACCGGCTCCTTGTCCTCCTGCAGGTCCCGGTTGTAGGCGAGCGGCTGCGCTTTGAGGGTGGCCATCAGGCCCGACAGGTTGCCGATCAGCCGGCCGGCCTTGCCGCGCGCCAGCTCCGCCACGTCAGGATTCTTCTTCTGCGGCATGATCGAACTGCCGGTGGACCAGGCGTCGGCGAGCGTCACGTACCCGAATTCCGGCGTGCTCCACAAGATCACGTCCTCGCCGAGCCGCGACAGGTCGACGCCGATCATCGCCAGGACGAACGCCCCCTCGGCGGCGAAATCGCGCGAACTGGTGGCGTCGATCGAGTTGTCGGCGGCGCTGTCGAAGCCCAGATCGGCGGCGATCGCCGCCGGATCCAGTCCCAGCGACGAACCCGCCAGGGCGCCGGAGCCGTACGGCGACACCGCCAGTCGCCGGTCGGCGTCGACGATCCGCGCGACGTCACGCAGCAGCGGCTGCGCGTGCGCGAGCAGCGTGTGCCCCAGCAGAACCGGCTGCGCGGCCTGCAGGTGCGTCTTGCCGGGCATCACCACGCCCGGATTGCCGGCGGCCTGGCCGACCAGGGCCTGAGCCAGGTCGAGCACCTCCGAGCCCACCCGGCGCAGACCGTCGCGCAGCCACATCCGGAACAGCGTCGCCACCTGGTCGTTGCGGGAGCGGCCCGCGCGCAGCCGACCCCCCACCTCGGGACCGACCCGGTCGATCAGGCCGCGCTCGAGGGCCCCGTGCACGTCCTCGTCGGTTTCGGCCGCCACGAAGGCGCCCGAGGCGACGTCGGCGGCCAGCCGGTCCAGGCCCTCGTGCATGGTGGCGAGGTCGTCGTCGGTCAGCAGGCCTGCGCCGTTGAGCACTCGCGCGTGTGCCTTCGAGGCAGCGATGTCGTACGGGGCCAGCACCCAGTCGAAGTGGGTGGACTTGCTGAGGGCGGCCATCGCCGCGGCGGGCCCGTCGGCGAAACGTCCGCCCCACAGAGCTCCGGTGTTGGTGGTCTCGGTCCGCTCGGCGTCGTCGGCCATGGCGTGATCACTCCTGTCAGGGTGGTTCGGGTCTGGCGTGGTTCGGGTCTGGCGTGGTTCGGGACTGGCGTGGTTCGGGTCTGGGGGTGGTTCGGGTCAGACGAGGCGTTCGATCAGCTCGGCGAGCGCAGCCCCGGTCATCGGGTCGCGGGCCAGCACGAAGACGGTGTCGTCACCGGCGATGGTGCCGACCACGTCGGGCAGGCTCGCCCGGTCCAGTGCGCTGGCCAGGTACTGGGCGGCCCCCGGCGGTGTCCGCAGCACCGCGGTGTTTCCGGAGGCATCGGTGGAGACCAGCAGATCGCTGAGCAGTCGGGCGAGGCGATCGGTGCCGCCGGCGATGCCCCGGACCGGGCTGCCGTCCTCGGGCACCACGTAGACGCCGGCCCCGCCGTCGGCGGCCCGCAGTTTCACCGCCCCGAGCTCATCGAGATCGCGGGACAGGGTGGCCTGGGTCGCCTCGATGCCCTCGAGGGCCAGCAACTGACGCAACTCGAGCTGGCTGCGGACCTGCTGCTGCGTGAGGATCTCGATGATGCGCGCCAGGCGTCCGGCACGGGTCGCCGCGAGCCGGACGTGGTCGGGCTCCCCCTCACCGGGGCCGGGGCGATCCGCGGGGCTCCCGGCGCCGGTCACTGCCGCTCCAGCAGCCAGGTCAGCAGGGCCTTCTGGGCGTGCAGGCGGTTCTCCGCCTCGTCGAAGACGACGCTGGCCGGGCCGTCGATCACCTCGTCGGTGATCTCCTCTCCCCGGTGCGCGGGCAGGCAGTGCAGCACGATGGCCCCCTCGGCCGCCCGGGCCAGCAGTGCGCCGTTGATCTGATAGGGACGGAACGGACCGACCCGATCGAGGCCGTCGCCCTCCTGCCCCATCGACACCCAGGTGTCGGTCACCAGAACGTCCGCGCCGGTCGCGGCTTCCACCGGATCGTCGATCACCTGGACACTGCCGCCGGTCTGCTCGGCCCGGGCCTCCGCGGCGGCCAGGATCTGCGGATCGGGGTCGAAGCCCTCGGGTCCGGACAGGCGCACATGCATGCCGGCGGTGACCCCGCCCAGCGCCAGCGAGTGCGCCATGTTGTTCGCGGTATCGCCCAGATAGGTCATCGTCAGCCCCGCCGGGCTGCCCTTGTGCTCGGTGACGGTGAGCAGATCGGCGAGCACCTGGCACGGGTGGAAGCTGTCGGACAGGGCGTTGACCACCGGGACGCTCGCGTACTCGGCGACCGCCTCGAGGCGATCCTGCCCGAAGGTCCGCCAGACGATCGCGTCGACGAACCGGGACAGCACGCGGCCGGTGTCGGCGAAGGACTCGTCCCGGCCCATCTGGGTGTTGGCACCGTCGACCACCACCGCGTGCCCGCCGAGCTGGGCGATGCCCACCTCGAAGGAGAAGCGGGTGCGGGTGGAGTTCTTGTCGAAGATGACGCCGACGGCGCGCGGCCCGGCGAGCGGCTTCACGCCGACCGGGTCCTTCTTCAGTTCGGCGGCCAGCGCCAGCACCTCCGCCTGTTCGGCGGGGGTCAGGTCGTCGTCGCGCAGGAAATGCCGGGTCATGAGTCGCCCTTCTCGGCCGCTGCGGCGGCCTCTGCCGCCGCATCCAGGATCTGTGGCAGCGCGGCGACGAAGCCGGCGGCCTGTTCTTCGCTGAGGATCAGCGGGGGCGCCAGCCGGAGCACGCCCGGTGCCGGCGCATTGATCAGGAAACCGCGCTCGCGGGCGGCGGCCTCGGCGGCCGCCGCGACCGGTGCGTTCAGCACCACGCCGAGCAGCAGCCCCTGCCCGCGCACCCCGGCGACCAGCGGGTGGTCCAGGTCGCCGATACCGGTGGCCAGTGTCTTGCCCACCGAGTCGACGTGATCGAGCAGCGCGTGGTCGTCGATGTACGCCAGCACCGCCAGCGCGGCCGCCGCGGCGGCCGGGTTGCCGCCGAACGTGGTGCCGTGCTGCCCGGGACCGAACAGGTCCGCGGCCGGGCCGGTGGCGATCACGGCACCGATCGGCAGACCCCCGCCGAGTCCCTTGGCCAGGGTGATCACATCGGGGATGATCCCGGCGCGCTGGTGAGCGAACATCACTCCGGTGCGGCCGATCCCGGTCTGCACCTCGTCCAGGATCAGCAGGGCACCGTGCTCCCGCGTGATCCGGCGCGCGGCGGCCAGGTAGTCCGGTCCCGGGACCACCACCCCGTTCTCGCCCTGGATCGGCTCCAGGATCACCGCGGCGGTCTGCTCGGAGACGGCGGCCGCCAGGGCGTCGACGTCGCCGTACGGCACGAAATCGACCCCCGCGGGCATGGGTTCGAAGGGCCCGCGTTTGGCCGGCTGCCCGGTCATCGCCAGCGCCCCCATGGTGCGGCCGTGGAAGCCGCCGTCGGCGGCGACGATCTGCGGTCGCCCGGTCAGGCGCGCCAGTTTGAAGGCGGCCTCGTTCGCCTCGGTCCCCGAATTGCAGAGGAACACGCGGCCGGGCCGGCCGAAGGCGTCGAGCAGCCGCTCGGCCAGCTCCACCACCACCGGGGAGATGTACAGGTTGGAGACGTGTCCCAGGGTGCTCAGCTGCTCGGTCACCGCGCGCACCAGATCGGCATTGGCGTGTCCGAGAGCGTTGACCGCGATGCCGCCGAGCAGGTCCAGGTACTCCTTGCCGTCGGCGTCGTAGACCACCGCGCCCTCGCCGCGCACCAGCGCGACGGGCGGGGTGCCGTAGTTGTTCATCAGCGCCGTGTTCCAGCGCTCCTGCAGTGGGGCGGTCATGCCTGTCCCTTCCCCGAGTCGCCGGCGATGACGGTGGTGCCGGCCGTGGACTCGGTGAGCAGTGCGGCCAGCACGGCGTGCGGCTCGCGTCCGTCGATCACGTGTGCGGCGCGCACGCCGCCCTCGACGGCCCGCAGACAGGCCTCCATCTTCGGGATCATCCCGGCGTCGAGCCGCGGGAGCAGCTCGGCCACCCCGTCGGCGTCGATCTCCGAGACCAGCGACCCCCGATCCGGCCAGTCGGTGTACAGGCCCTCCACGTCGGTGAGCATCACCAGGTGTTCGGCCCCCAGGGCCGCGGCGACCGCTCCGGCGGCGGTGTCGGCGTTGATGTTGTGCACCACCCCGTCCACGTCGGGCGCGATGGTGGAGATCACCGGGATGCGGCCGGCGCCGATCAGGTCGTCGACCGCGGAGGTGTTCACCGCGGCGATGTCGCCGACCAGACCGATGTCGACGGGCTCGCCGTCGACCACGGCGGTGCGGCGGGTGGCGGTCAGCAGTTTGGCGTCCTCACCGGTCAGGCCCACCGCGTACGGACCGAAAGCGTTGATGAGCCCGACCAGTTCCCGGCCGACCTGGCCGAACAGCACCATCCGGGCCACGTCCATCACCTCGGGGGTGGTGACGCGGAACCCGCCGCGGAACTCCCCGTCCAGCCCCAGCCGCTTCAGCATCGCCGAGATCTGCGGGCCGCCGCCGTGCACGACGACCGGATGGATGCCGCAGGCGCGCAGCAGCACCATGTCGGCGGCGAAGGCCCGCTTGAGCTGGTCGTCGACCATGGCGTTGCCGCCGTACTTCACCACCACGCGGCGCCCGTGCAGAGCTGCCAGCGAGGGCAGCGATTCGGCGAGGACGGCGGCCTTCTGCAAGGGGGTGACCGTGACGGCCGGAGGGTTCGGGTCGGTGCTCATGTGGTGTAGGCCGAGTTCTCTTCGACGTAGGCGTGGGACAGGTCGGTGGTGCGGATGGTGGCCTGGGCCTCACCGAGACCCAGGTCGGCGACGACGTCGATGCGGTCTCCGCTCAGGTCCACCTCGCGGGCGCCGGGGACGCCGGTGCCGTCGCGGCAGACCGCGGAGCCGTTGAACGACACCGTGATCGAGTCGGGGTCGATCGTCACCGGCGAGATGCCGATGGCGGCGAGCACCCGCCCCCAGTTGGGGTCGGAGCCGAACAAGGCGGTCTTCACCAGGGAGTCGCGGGCCACTGTGCGGGCGACGGCGAGCGCGTCGTCCTCGGTGCGCGCGCCCCGGACGGTGACGGTGCAGATCTTGGTGACGCCCTCGGCGTCGGCCTGCAGCTGGGCGGCGAGATCGTCGCACACGGCCAGGACGGCGGCGTCGAGCTCTTCCTGGCTCACCTCGATCTGGCTGGCCCCCGACGACAGCAGCAGCACGGTGTCGTTGGTGGACGTCGAACCGTCGACGTCGAGCCGGTCGAAGGTCAGTGCGGTGGCGCGCCGCAGCGCCAGGTCGAGCATCTCCGGGCTCGCCTTGGCGTCGGTGGTCAGCACCACGAGCATCGTCGCCAGCGAGGGCGCCATCATGCCGGCGCCCTTGGCCATGCCGCCGACGTTCCAGCCGCCCGGATGGTGCAGGGCCACCTGCTTGGGGACCGTGTCGGTGGTCATGATGGCCCAGGCCGCGTCGGTGCCGCCCTCCAGGCCGCCGCCCATCTCGTGGACGATCTCGGTGACCCCGGCCAGGAGCTTGTCCATCGGCAGCCGCTCGCCGATGATGCCGGTGGAGCAGACGGCCACCTCGATGGCGCCGGTGGGCGTGCCCCAGTTCGACAGTGTTTCGGCAACGGTCTCGGCGGTGGCGTGGGTGTCCTGGAAACCGCCGGGGCCGGTGCACGCGTTGGCGCCGCCCGAGTTGAGGATCACGGCGCGGACCCGCCGGCTCTTGATGATCTCCTCGGTCCACAGGACCGGGGCGGCCTTGACCTGGTTGCGGGTGAAGACGGCGGCGGCACCCAGGTCGGGCCCCTCGTTGAAGACCAGCGCCAGGTCGGGCTTGCCCGACTCCTTGAGGCCGGCGGTGAGGCCCGCCGCGCGGAATCCGAGCGGGGCCGTGACGCCCTGGCGCCGCATCAGCCGTTCGTGCGCGCTCACGGAGCCAGTCCCACGGTGGTCAGTCCTTCGGTCTCGCCCCAGTCCAGCGCCAGGTTCATCGATTGCACGGCGGCACCGCCGGTGCCCTTGGTCAGATTGTCCACGGCGCCGACCGCGACCAGCATGCCCGCCCGCTCGTCGACGGCCAGGCCGACCTGGATGGCGTTGCTGCCCACCACTGAGCCGGTCTCGGGGAACTCGCCGTCGGGCAGCAGGTGCAGGAAGGGCTCGTCGGCGTAGGCGGACAGGTAGGCCTCACGGATCTCGTCGATCGAGGCCGTGGTCCGCGCCGTGCAGGTGGCCAGGATGCCCCGGGCCATCGGCACCAGGACCGGGGTGAACGAGACGTCCACCGGCTGACCGGCGACCACCGACAGCGCCTGAATGATCTCCGGGGTGTGCCGATGCACGCCACCGACGCCGTAGGCCCGGGCCGAGCCGATCACCTCCGAGGCCAGCAGCCCCACCTTCGGTGCGCGCCCGGCGCCCGACGCTCCCGACAGCGCCACCACCTGCACTTGCGGCTCCACCAGGCCGGCGGCCAGCGCCGGCGCGATGCTGAGGATGGAGACCGTCGGATAGCAGCCGGGGACCGCGATCCGGTTCGCGCCGGCCAGTTCGGTCCGGTTGTCGAGCAGTTCCGGCATGCCGTACGGCCAGGAGCCGGCATGGTCGCCCCCGTAGTAGCGGGTCCACTCGGCGTCGTCGCGCAGCCGGAAGTCGGCGCCGCAGTCGATGATCAGGGTGGTCGGCGGGAGGGCGTTGGCGATCACCGCGGACTGGCCGTGCGGCAGTCCGAGGAATACGACGTCGTGCCCGGCCAGCACGTCCGGGGTGGTCTCCTCCAGCACCCGATCGGCCAGCGGAAGGAGGTTCCGGTGGTGCTCGCCCAGCCGTGTGCCGGCGTTGCCGCCCGCCGTGAGCGCGCCGATCTCGAGTTCGCCGGTCGCCAGGCGCGGATGACCGCAGAGAAGCCGAAGGATCTCGCCTCCCGCATAGCCACTGGCACCTGCCACCGCAATCCGTACTGTCATGCGAACATTATGCACGACACTGCAACTTAATTCATCACCGGGGTCGGTGCGTCTCGCGCCTAGGGCTGGAGGGTGAGCAGTGCGATCTGCGGCGGTGCACCGACCCGGACGGGCGGCCCCCAAGATCCGGCACCGCGGGAGACGAAGACCTCCACGTCGCCGACCTGACCGAATCCTGTCACGACCGGCTGCTGCAGGCCCACCGCGTAGCCGAACGGCCACAATTGCCCGCCGTGCGTGTGCCCGGACACCTGCAGGTCCACCCCTTGCCCCTGAACCTCCTCGGCCTGCTTCGGCTGGTGGGCGGCGTAGAGCAGGACGCGGTCGCGATCGCGTCCGTCGAGCGCTTTCCCCGGGTCCGGACGGTAGGGCTCCGGCGCGGTCGCGTCGTAGACGCCCGCGAGATCGATCACCGCCCCGTCCCGGTGGAGCTCGACGCGTTCGTTGCGCAGCGGCCGGACCCCCAGGGTGGACCAGAAGTCGAGCCAGGACCCGCCGTCGTCGGCGATGTACTCGTGATTGCCGCTGACCCCGAAGACCCCCAGCGGGGCGCGCAGGTCGCGCAGCGGTTCCAGGTCACCACCGACCTGTGCGACGGTGCCGTCGGCCAGGTCCCCGCCGAGGATCACCACGTCCGGGTGCTCCGCATTCACCAGGTCGACCACCCGCTGCGTGTACCCGGCGCCGCGGGCCGGCCCGACGTGCAGATCCGTGACGACGGCGATCCGCAGGCCGGCGAACTGCGCGGGCAGGCGGGGTACGGTCACCGTGTCCTGCGTGACCTGCGGCCGGTTCGCCTCGAACACGCCGTAGCCGACGATCACCGGTGCGGCGATCACCAGGACCGCGGTAGCGATCTGCAACCAGCGCTGCGGGCGCACCGGCGGCGCAGTGCCCCGGCGCGCCGACCGCAGGCGGCCCACCGCCCGCTGGATCAGCGAGATGATCCCGATCAGCGTGACCCCGAGGATCAGATAGAACAGCACCGCCCACCAGGTGTAGCCGATCCAGCCGAGGGGCCGTGCCCACGCCGGGTCGAGCACTCCCGCGCCGACGAGGAAGGCGCTCACGCCCGCGAGCGAACCGGCCACCAGGATCGTGTTCGCCGCCACGGACCATCCGCCGCGCAGGCCGGTGGCGACCACCAGCCGACGATGCAGCCAGTAGGTGATCGCCGCCACGATCAGGACGGCGACGACGGCGATGATCCAGTACATGGCGGTCCTCGGTCAGCGCAGACGCGCGCCGACCGCCTCCCCCGCGTGCTCGACGGCCGCGAGCTTGGCTGCGCTCCCCTCGTCCTCGGTGAGCGTGCGGTCCGGTGCGCGGAAGGTGAGGGCGAAGGTGAGCGACTTGTTGCCCTCCCCCACCTGCTCACCGGTGAAGACGTCGAACAACGAGATCGCCTCCAGCAGTTCGCCGGCTCCGGCGGCGAGGGCGTCCTGCACCTGCTGGGCCGGGACGTCCTCGGCGACCACGACGTTCACGTCCTGCAGGACCGCCGGGAACGGCGACACCTGCGGCGAGGGCAACACGGTCCGCAGCGGCAGGCCGTCCAGGTCCAGTTCCAGCGCGCACAGCCGCGGCGGCAGGCCGGCCCGCTCGAGGACGGCCGGGTGCAGTTCGCCGGCGTAACCGACCGGGTGACCGTCCACCTCGAGACGCGCGCAGCGTCCGGGATGCCAGGGCAGGTGCCGGTCGGCGACCAGGGTGATCTCCACCCCGGCGGCGGCCGCGATGGTGCGCGCGGCCTCGAAGGCGTCGTAGGCGTCAGCCGCCCGGCCCGGCCCCCACGGTCCGGCAGGCTCACGCAGGCCGGTCAACACCGCGCCGACGTGCACCGGCTGCGCCGGCAGCGAGGCATCCAGTGCCGTCTGCTCCTCGGGGGTCGGGCGCCGGGTGACGTCCAGGGCGCTCACCGCCGGACCCCGGCTCCCGCCGAGCACCACCTGCCCGATCGCGTACAGCGCCAGGTCGCGGTTTCCGCGGGACAGGTTGCGCGCCGCCATCTCCAGCAGCCCCGGCAGCAGCGTGGTGTTGAGTTCGGGCCGTTCGGACTCCAGTGGATTGAGCACCCGGACGGTGTCGCGCCGCGGATCGTCGGCGTCCAGACCCCAGACGTCGAAGACGCCGGCCGGCATGAACGGATAAGGCAGCACCTCGACGAAGCCGTCGGTGGCCAGCGCGGTGCCCACCGCGCGGCGCCGGCGCTGGCGGGGGGTGAGACCGGTGCCGCCGGGAGCACTCGGCAGCACGGCGGGAATGTCCTCCAGACCTTCCAGCCGCAGCACCTCCTCCACCAGATCGGCGGGCTGCTTCAGGTCGGGCCGCCACGACGGCGGGGTGACGGTCAGGATCGCCTCCCCGTCCACCGTGCAGCCGACCTCGCGCAGGCGCGCGGCCGTGGTGCCCTCCGGATAGGCGACGCCCGCGGTCCGGTCGGGCAGATCGGCGTCGATGACGATCGCGGCGATCGGGGCGCGCTCGGCGCGGGCGTCCGACAGCGCCCCGGTGATCCGGCCACCGGCGACCTCGGTGATCAGCCGGGCGGCGCGATCGGAGGCCACCGCGGTGATCTCCGGATCCACCAGCCGCTCGAAGCGTTTGGCGGCCTCGGAGCTGAGCTTGTGGCGCTTGCCGGTCCGGAAGACGCGCACCTGGTCGAAGTTCGCCGACTCCAGCAGCACCCGGGTGGTGTCCGCGCCCACCTCGGTGGCCGCGCCGCCCATCACACCGGCCAGGGCGATCGGCCCGGAGTCGTCGGCGATCACCACGTCCTCGGGATCGAGCGTGCGGACCACACCGTCGAGCGTTTCGAGGGTCTCCCCCGGCCGCGCGGCCCGGACCACGACGGTGCCGGTCACCTTGTCCGCATCGAAGGCGTGCAGGGGCTGGCCCAGTTCGATCATCACGTAGTTGGTCACGTCCACCACGGCCGAGATCGGGCGGATGCCGGCCACCATGAGGCGCTTGGCCATCCACCACGGGGACACCGCGGCCGCGTCCACCCCGTCGATGACGCGGGCGGTGTACCGGGCGGCGCCGCCGTCGTCGTCGAGCCGGACCGGCCACGGCTCGCCGGGCTGACCGGCGAGGGGTTCGCCCGGCAGTCCCGGATCCACGTAGTCGAGGCCGAAGGCACCGGCCAGCTCGCGGCCGAGGCCGCGCATGGAGAAGGCGTAACCGCGGTCGGGGGTCACGTTGACGTCGACGGCGACGTCGCGCAGCCGCAGCACCTCGACCGCGTCCTCGCCCGGCTCGGCGGTTCCCGGCGCCAGGACCAGGATCCCGGAGTGGTCGGTGCCGATGCCCAGCTCGGAGACCGAGCAGATCATGCCGTCGGACACCTTGCCGTAGGTCTTACGCGCGGCGATCTCGAAACCGCCGGGCAGCACACAGCCGGGCAGCGCTGCGACGATCAGGTCGCCGACCGCGAAGTTCCGGGCGCCGCACACGATCTCCTGCGACTGCTCCCCGCCGACGTCGACGAGGCAGAACCGGATCGGCTTCTTGAACTCGGTGAGCTCCTCGATCTCGGCGACCCGGCCCACCACCAGCGGCCCGGTGATCTCCGGGAAGGGCTCGACGTCCTCGATCTCGAAGCCGACGCGGACGAAGCCGGCGTCGATGTCGGCGGTCGATGCCGACCAGCCGGGGGCACCGGCCTGCAGTGCTTCGGTCAGCCAGGACTGGGAGAGGCGCACGGGGAACTTCTTTCGCGTCGGTGCGGGTACAGGGTGGTCGGAGTGGGTTGCGCGGGCCCGGGGGGCCTACAGCGCCGCGCCGAACGGCAGGGTGAAGCGGACGTCGCCCTCCACCATGTCGCGCATGTCGGGCAGGTCGTTGCGGAACTGGAGGGTGCGCTCCAGGCCCATGCCGAAGGCGAATCCGCTGTACACCTCGGGATCGATACCGTTGGCGCGCAGCACATTCGGGTTGACCATCCCGCAGCCGCCCCATTCCACCCAGCCGGCGCCGCCCTTCTTGGCCGGGAACCACACGTCCACCTCGGCCGAGGGCTCGGTGAACGGGAAGTAGCTGGCCCGCATGCGGGTGGTGGTGTCCGGCCCGAACAGTGCCTTCGCGAAGGTCTCCAGGGTGCCGCGCAGATTGGCCAGGGTCAGCCCCTCGTCCACCGCCAGCCCCTCGATCTGGTGGAAGACCGGGGTGTGGGTGGCGTCGAGTTCGTCGGTCCGGAAGGTGCGGCCCGGGCAGGCCACATAGATCGGCAACTCGCGGTCGAGCATGGACCGCACCTGCACGGGCGAGGTGTGCGTGCGCAGCACCAGCCGGGAGGCCTCGTCGCCCTCGCCGTCGCCGGCGATGTAGAAGGTGTCCTGCATCGACCGGGCCGGATGATCGGGAAGGAAGTTGAGCGCATCGAAATTGTGGTGCTCGGTCTCCACCTCCGGGCCTTCGGCGATCTCCCAGCCCATCGCGACGAAGACGTCGGCCACCTGATCGGCGATCACGGTGATCGGATGGCGGGCGCCGGCCCGCCGCCGCGCCGCCGGCAGCGTCACGTCGAGCGTCTCGGCGACCAGCACGGCCGCGTCGCGCTCGGCGGTGAGGACGGCGGTGCGCTCGTCGAGGGCCGCAGCGACCCGTCCACGCACCTCGTTGACCAGCTTCCCGGCCGCCGACCGCTCCTGTTTCGGCAGCGATCCCAGGGCTCGGCGGGCCAGGGCGACCGGGGAGCGATCACCGGTGTGCGCGACCTTGGCCGCCGCGAGGGCCTCCAGGTCCGTGGCCGCGGCGAAATCCGCGGCCGCCGCGGTCACCGCGGCGTCGAGTTCCTCCGCGGAGAGAAACCGTTCTCCTTGTGGGTCTGCTGACACCGGTCCGGCGCTCCTCATCGTTGCCTTCTAATGCCGTCCCAGATTAGTCGACCAGCCCATCGACCAGCACATCGCCCGCCTCGCGGCGGTTCCGGAGGCTACCGCGGGGAGATCAGCACGGTGCACACGCCGGCGAGCCCGAACGCCTGGCCGCGGCGAGCGCGATGAGACTGTCGAGATCACGCTCGCACGCCGACCGAGTCAGCGCGGTCCTGTTCGCCGTCCCGGTCTTGGCGAGTGCCGACTCGATGTGCGTGCGCACCGTTCGCACCGTCACTCTCAGGGCGGCCGCGATCTGCTCGTTCGACCAGCCCCGCGATACCAGACCGACCACGTCCAACTCCCGCGGCGTCAAGTCGTCCGGAACCGGGGTCCGCGACATCCGGAGGGTGACCCCGCCGCGCCCGGGTATCGCGAGCAGTCGCCACCACTGACCGTTCCGATCCCGGGTGCGCAACCCGACCGGGATCCCCGTCCCGGCGAGACCCGCGAACCGCACGCAGTCGACATGATCGAGAGGCGCGTCAGCCAGGTGGCCCAGGCGAACCTCGACGTGGTCGCCCGACACTCGCAGAACGAGCCCGGCCGGCGGCGCCGCAGGCACACCCGCCGGGTCGACCAGCCTGCCCAGCTCCGGGGCCAGCATCGTCAGTGCCACGCACGCCCCCTCGTCGAGCGGCAGCGCGTGCGTCGAACTCATCGCCAGGAACGCCGGCCGAGACTCCCCGGGACGGACCGGCCCCAGCGGCAGCGTCACTCCTTCCCGAAAGCCCTGCGGACCGAGCGCATCGCGGTAAGTGGAGGTCTGCCGGATATCGAACGGAAGGTCCACGAATCGCTGCGCCACACCCCTCTCCAGGGCGATGCGGTGGCCGGGACAGCGCGCGGCATACGTCGTCGAGATGTAGTGCGCGACCGTGTCCGGGTAGTCCATGTTGACGACGACGGGTTGCCCTGCGGCTCCGCCGCGGGCCTGCGCACCGAACAGTGCCGCGCAGTCGAAGCCGAGACCGTCACGTGCCATCTGGACGGCGTCGGTGATCGGCGCGTCTCCGCGACCGGCGGTTCTCACCGATTCGGCGAACCTGGTCCACCACGCCATGTCCACGTCGTGCCACCTCTCTACCGGTGGCGAGTCTACTGACCGCGCGAGAGGCCCGATCGCGGATTCGGAACGTCTCGGCCGTTCGGCCGATGTGTCACAGAGCACAACGCCGCACGATCAGTGACGTGCCGGACACCGTGTCCGGGCACCACGAACACAGGAGGACCTCGATGAAACCCGAAGAATACGCTGCGCTCGACGCCACCGGCCTCGCCGAAGTGCTGGCCGCCGGCGAGATCAGCGCCGAGGAAGTCGCCGAACTCGCGATCGACGCCGTCACCGCGGTGAACGGCGAGCTCAACGCGGTGGCCGCCGGTCCCTTCGAGCGGCCCCTCGGGCACTCGCCGGGCGGACGGTTCGCCGGCGTGCCGTTCGTGTTCAAAGATCTCGTCTGCCACGCAGCGGGCGTACCCACCAAGATGGGGACGCGCATGCTCGGCGAGGGCATCCGGCCACCCGCCGACACTCACTTGATGGAGCGGTTCCGGGAGGCGGGGCTCGCGACCGTCGCGGTGTCGACGACACCCGAGTTCGGGTTCAACGCCAACACCGAGGCCCTCGCGTACGGATCCACCCGGAACCCGTGGAACATCGAGCACAGCGCCGGCGGTTCCAGCGGCGGTTCCGGCGCGCTGGTCGCCGCCGGCGCGGTACCGGTCGCGCACGCCAACGATGGAGGCGGTTCGATCCGGATCCCAGCGGCCTACAACGGTCTGGTCGGTCTCAAACCGAGCCGTGGGCGGGTTCCGCTCGGCCCCGACCTCGGCGATGCGCTCAGCGGATTCGCCATCGAGTTCGCGGTGACCCGTTCGGTGCGCGATGCGGCCGCCCTGCTCGACGACGTGGCGGGCCCGTTCCCCGGTGACCGGTTCATCATCGCGCCGCCCGCGCGGCCGTGGGCGCAGGAGGCGGGTGCCGACCCGGGCCGACTGCGCATCGCCGTGCACACCGAGTCGTGGGCCGGGACCTTCGTCGACCCCGAGGTCGCCGCGGCCGCCGAGGCGACGGCTGCGGTCCTGGAGTCCGCCGGCCACCAGGTGGAACATGCGACCCCGGTCTTCGATTGGGACGAGTTCATGCACGCGAACGTGGTGATCTGGTCGGCCTTCCTGGCCGAGTCGGTCGCCGGAGTCGAAGCCATGACCGGGCTGCACGCCGGTCCGGACAACCTCGAGACCACCAGCTGGGCGTGCGTGCAGTACGGCCGCCGGGTGACCGCGGTGGAACTGGGCGCAGCCAATGCCGTGGTCAATACGGTCTCCAGGGAAGTCGGGCGGTTCTTCACCGAGTACGACGTCCTGTTGACACCGACCACCAATACACCGGCACCGAAGCTGGGCCATCTCGATGCGAACGCCGATCTGGATGCCGCAGGCTGGACGCGCCGGATCTTCGAGACTTGTTCGTTCACACCGCTGCTGAACGCCACCGGAACACCCGGTATCAGCCTACCGGTGGCCATGTCGGATACCGGCCTGCCGATCGGCGTTCAACTGGCCGGCCCGATGTGCGCCGAGGGCCTGTTGCTCCGGGTGGCCGCGCAGCTCGAGACCGCGCTGCCCTGGGCGGATCGCCAGCCCGCTATCCATGTGACCAGCGTCTGACGGTTCGAACCCGACCGTCGCCGGACTCCGGCCCCGCGAGCAGGTGATCGCTGGCGGGGCCGAAGCCACCTGCGGAAAGGCCCTGCGACCCGCTGGCCCATAGGCTGCCTGCGTTAGATTGTCCCTACCTACGACCACGGTTCAACTAGGACGTCAGGAGGCCGCTGTGTCCGCAGCACCCGGTTCACTCATCGCCGGATACCGCGTCGTCGCCCAACTGGGCTCCGGCGCCATGGGCGACGTGTACATCGTGGAGAATCCCCACCTGCTGCGCCGGGAAGCCATGAAGGTGATCTCGGTGGGCGGCTCGTCCAACCGCGACTTCCAGCAGCGATTCACCAACGAGGCACGTACCGCCGCCGCGCTGGACCATCCGAGCATCATCACCGTCTACGCCTACGGCGTGGAGGGTGATTCGCCGTGGTTCACCATGAGTTACCTGGACGGACCGGATCTGTCGTCGGTGCGCCTGTCGGCCGCCGAAGTGGTCACCGCGGTCGGACAGGTCGCCGACGCCCTCGACTACGCGCACGCGCGCCAGGTGGTGCACCGCGACATCAAGCCGGCCAACATCGTGATCACCCGGGACGAGAGCGGCGCCCTCCGCCGGGCCGTCGTGCTCGACTTCGGTATCGCGCGGCTGTCGGACTCACCGCAGCTCACCGCCGCCAACTCGGTGGTCGGCACCATGGCCTACACCGCCCCGGAGATCATCTCCGGTCGCCACGCGGACGCCCGCTCGGACCAGTACTCGCTGGCCTGCACCACCTACACCCTGTTGGCCGGCACTCCCCCGTTCCAGGGCGACACCTCCGCGTCGATCATGATGGCGCACCTGCAGCAACCGGTCCCGTCGCTCGCCCACGTGCGGCCCGACCTGGCTCCGCTGGCACCGGTCCTCGAACGCGCGATGGCCAAAGACCCGGCGGCCCGCTACCCGGACTGCCGTTCGTTCGCCGCCGAACTGCATCGGGCGCTGGGCCAGACCTCCTCGGGCACCGCGACCGCGGTGGCGCCGGTCCCTCCGATGGGCGTCGCCGGCTTCGGTTCCCAACCGTCCGCGCCCGGGTACACCGCCCCCGGACACACTTCCCAGCCGTCCGTTCCCGGGCACCCCGCTCCGTTCCAGCCCGGTCCCCCGCCGGGATACCCCGGCGCACCGCAGGGCTGGGCGCCGATGGCGGCCATGCCCGGCCAGCCGGGCGGGCCGCCGGCCCCGAAGAAGAGCCGCAAAGGTCTGTGGATCGGGCTGGCTGCCGCAGCGGTCGTCCTGATCGCCGTTGCCGCGACCTCACCGCTGTGGTGGCCGAAGTCCGATCCGCCGCCGGTGGTGCCGACCGCCGCTGACCAGGCCAAGCTCGCCTCGTACATGGGATCGGTGTGCGCGGTGGAAGACGACGAACTGTACTGCTGGGGCAACAACTCCGACGGCCAACTCGGCGACGGCGGCACCAACTCGCGGACCACACCCGGCAAGGTCCCGAACCTGACCGGCGTCACCGCCGTGTCGCTCGGCGGATACACCTCCAGTTCGTCTCCGGCCGCGGTCACCGCCTGTGCCGTGGCCGAGGGCGACGCATACTGCTGGGGCGCAGGCCTGTTCGGCGCACTGGGCAACGCCGACAACACCGACCAGCAGACCCCGGTCAAGGTCAACGGCCTCGGCGAGGTGACCGCTATCAGCACGGACAAATACACCACCTGCGCGATCTCCGACGGCGACGTCTACTGCTGGGGCTGGAATTCGCGCGGCGAGGGCGGTGGCAGCGAAGAGCGCGAAGAGCTCAAGTCCCCCGCCAAGGTCGACGGAATCAGCGAGGCGACCTCCCTGCAGGTCCGCACGGGCAACACCTGCGCGGTGACCAGTGAGAACCTGGCGTACTGCTGGGGCGACAACTACAACGGCCAACTGGGTAACGGCAGCAACGACAAGGGCACCAGCCGTCCGCTGCAGGTACGCGAACTGGAGAACGTCTCCTCCATCTCCGTCGGCACCGGCACCGCCGACAAGGTCGCATTCACCCAGGTCTGCGCGGTCGCCGACAACGAGGTCTACTGCTGGGGTGCCGACTTCTCCAACGACGACACCACGCCCACACCGCAGAAGACTCCGCGCCAGGTCACGGGCATTCCCGGCACCGCACACACGGTGAGCACCGACGTCGACACCAAGTGCGCCACCGCCGACGACGACGTCTACTGCTGGGGCAATGACCGCCTCGCGCAGGCCGGTGCGTCCGGATCCTCGGACGTGCTCCGTACGCCCACCAAGATCAACGGCCTCGGCAAGGTGACCGCCGTGATGACCGGAACCAGTACGTCGTGCGCCGTCTCCGACGGCGACGTGTACTGCTGGGGCTTCAACAAGGACGGCCGGGTCGGCGACGGGAGCGCCACCGAGAAGGTGACCCAGCCGGTGAAGGCCGTCATCCCCGGCTGACCGGAAACCGGCTTCTGTGCCGACCGTGCGCACGCCCGTGCCAATCGCGTGGCATAGCCGCTCTCCGAGCGGTTCGCCGTGTAAACAATGAGTATGACGACCACAGTCCTGCACAATGCACGCTTGATCGACGGCACCGGCAACGATCCGGTGACCGATGCCGTCGTGGTGATCGACGACGACACCATCACCTACGCGGGTCCGGCGGCCGGCGCGCCGGCCGTCGACGACTCGACCGGTCCGGTCAAGATCGACCTGAACGGGAACACCGTCTGCCCCGGGTTCTTCGACGTGCACGTCCATCTGTCGCTGCCCGGCACCAAGGGATCACCGCTGATGGCCGCGATGGTCCCGCCGTCGTACCGCTATTACCAGCTGATCGACCGCCTCAAGGTGACGCTGGAGGCCGGCGTCACCACGGTGCGGGACATGATGGGCGTCGACGTCGGGGTGCGAGATGCGGTGGCGCACGGCCTGATCGAGGGCCCGCGGTTGCTGGTGGCCGACAAGATGCTCAGCCAGAGCGGTGGCCACGCCGACTTCCACGCCCCCTCCGGGGTGGACGGAACCGCCCTGATCGGCGGTGTGCTGGTGGACACCGTCGATGAGGCCCGGCTCGAGGCCCGCGAACTGCTCCGCGACGGCGTCGACGTGATCAAGGTGGCCTCCAGCGGCGGCGTCAGCTCGCCCAGCGACGACCCGGACTGGCTCGGCACCCGTGAGGAGATCGTCGCAGCCCTGGTCGAGGAGGGCACGAACTACGGCGGCCGCCCTGTGGCGGCACACGCGATCGGTCTGGCCGGGATCACCGCGGCCGTCAAGGCCGGCGTGCGCAGCGTGGAGCACGGCTACGCCCTGACCGACGAACTCCGCAAGGAGATGGTCGAACGCGGTCAGTACCTGGTGCCGACGCTGCTGGAGACCCTGCATCCGGACACCGCGACCCCGGAGGCCGTCGAGAAGAGCACCAAATGGCACAAGATCGCGCAGGACTCGGTGCGGGCCTCCGTCGAGGCCGGGATCAAGATCGCCGTCGGCACCGACGCCGGACTGGTCCCCGATCACGGCACCAATCTCGGTGAGATCGGGCTCCTGGTGAAGTACGGGGGGATGACGCCGGTGCAGGCCATCGTCGCCGGCACCAAGACCTCGGCCGAGCTGTGCGGCCTGGACGACAAGCTCGGCACCCTGGAGCAGGGGAAACTGGCCGACGTGGTGGTGGTCAAGGGCGATCCGAGCACCGACGCGGACTCCCTGGGGAAGCCGGAGAACATCCTGCTGGTCCTCAAGGAGGGCAAGACCAAGAGCAACCGCGGAAACTACGCCGTCTGACTCAGGGCGTGTGCTGGGCTTCCGCGGCCGCGTAGAGACAGATCGCACTGGCCGCGGCCACGTTGAGACTTTCGGCGCGGCCGCGGATCGGGATCGACACCCGATGGTCGGCGGCGGCGGCGATGCCGGCGGGCAGTCCGTGCGCCTCGTTGCCGAACAGCCAGGCGTGCCGCGCGGCGAGCACCTCACCGGCGGCCGGCAACGGCAGCTCGCCGTCCATGGTGGTGGCCAGCACGATGAGCCCGGCCTCGCGCAGACGAGTCAGGGCCGCGCCGGTGTCGCGGTCGGCGACCACCGGCACGTGGAAGATGCTGCCGGCACTGGCGCGTACGCATTTGCCGTTGTGCGGATCCACCGCGTCGCCCAGCAGGATCACCGCGGCGGCGCCCATCGCATCAGCGCAGCGGATCAGAGTGCCGGCATTCCCCGGGTCGCGCGGCTCCACGGCGACCACGACGAACCCGGCGGCGGCCAGGTCCACATCGTCGAGCGCGAGTGCCAGCAGCTCGCACACGGCGAAGATGCCCGGTGCGGTGGTGGTGTCGGCGAGTTTGCCGGCGGCCCGCGCGGTCAGCCGGTGCACCGGCAGCCCGGCTTTCGCCGCGCGATCCAGCAGCCCAGTGTGCCGCGACGCGTCATCGTCGGCCACCAACAGCCGCTGCGCACGACCGCTGGTCAGCGCGGCGTCGACGGCGTTGGCGCCTTCGGCCAGAAAGAGGTTCTCGGCCCGGCGCACCGGGGCCCGGTGCAGCTTGGCAAGCGAAACGACCCGCGCGGATCGCTCGGTGAGCACATCCATCGCGGGTCGTCTCGGATCGTCAGATCAGGCGGCTGGCCGAATCAGGCGGCCGGCGCGTTGACGTCGTCCGGCAGCGCCTTGCGGGCGACGTCGACAAGACCGGTGAACGCGGCCGGATCGGTGACGGCCAGATCGGCGAGCACCTTGCGGTCGACCTCGACACCCGCGAGCTTGAGGCCCTGGATGAAGCGGTTGTAGGTGATGTCGTTGGCGCGGGCCGCAGCGTTGATGCGCTGGATCCACAGCTTCCGGAACTCGCCCTTGCGGGCACGGCGGTCCCGGTAGGCGTAGGTCATCGAGTGGAGCTGCTGCTCCTTGGCCTTGCGGTACAGGCGCGACCGCTGGCCGCGGTAGCCCTTCGAGGCCTCGAGGATGGTGCGGCGCTTCTTCTGGGCGTTGACGGCCCTTTTCACACGTGCCATGAGATGTCGTCCTTCGTTACGTCGTCAGCTACAGATCAGCGGTTCAGCAGGCGCTTGATGCGCGGGGCGTCGGCCTCGCTCACCACAGTGGTGCCGTCCAGACGACGCGTGCGCCGCGAGGACTTGTGCTCCAGGAGGTGGCGCTTGCCGGCCTTCTGGCGGGTGATCTTGCCGCTGCCGGTCACCTTGAATCGCTTCGCGGTGCCCTTGTGAGTCTTGCTCTTCGGCATGGTTCTTCCTTCATTCGGGCGAAACCCACCGCCGTGCCGGGGCGAACCGGCGCGGTGGCGACTCCGCGTGAGTGGGGGTGGTCTGTGGGTGGCTAGTGTTCCGCAGCGTCCTGCTTGGCCTGCGCACGGGTCTTGGATCCCTTGTGCGGGGCCAGCACCATGGTCATGTTGCGGCCGTCCTGCTTGGCCGAGGTCTCCACGTAGCCGTACTCGGCGACGTCGTTGCCCAGGCGCTGCAGAAGCCGGAAGCCCAGCTCGGGGCGGGACTGCTCACGGCCGCGGAACATGATGGTGACCTTCACCTTGGAACCCGCTTCGAGGAACCGGACGACGTGACCCTTCTTGGTCTCGTAGTCGTGGTCGTCGATCTTCGGGCGGAGCTTCTGCTCCTTGATGACGGTCATCTGCTGATTACGGCGGGACTCGCGCTTCTTCTGCGCCGCCTCGTACTTGAACTTGCCGTAGTCCATGATCTTGCACACCGGCGGGCGCGCGTCGGGCGCAACCTCTACCAGGTCCAAGTCGGCTTCGTAAGCCAGGCGAAGCGCATCTTCAACACGCACGATGCCCACCTGCTCTCCGCCGGGTCCGACAAGCCGGACCTCGGGGACGCGGATGCGCTCGTTTATGCGGGTATCAGTGCTGATGTGGCCTCCTCGATCAATGTTTACCTGCTGCCGACCTGGCTGAGCGGTAACGAGAGGAGTCCGAGACGATGACATCGTCGGGCCGGACAATGGTGCCCGAGAGCACCACGTTGCGTCGTCGACCAGCGGCGATGTGACCTTCAACCGCACTGACTACCTGCCGGAACCGGCGGCGTCGTACGGTGGGACTCGGAGAATCCTCTTGCTACCCCGGCTGAGCCAGGGCGGTCATGCTGTGCCAGTCTAACAGTCGTGAGCGCAAACTCCTATTCGACCGATCAGCCGTCCGATGAAGGTTCGGCTGATGGTGACAACGTCCGCGAACTGGCCACCATTCCCGCGGTCGAAGTGACCACCCGGGCGGCACTGATGCTGATGAGCGCGGCGGCCGAGAAAGTGGGACCGGAGGCCGGCGGCGACGAGGAGTACCGCGATCTGGCCGAAGCACGAGCACTCATCACCGCGCTGGCGGGCCTGCTCGACGCGTCCGGGCCCGACCTCGGCCTGCACCGCAAGCCCATCGCCGACGGCCTCAAAGCACTGCAGCAGGCCTTCCACGAGGCGAGCGTCTACCCCGACGAGCCGGGCCGCGGGCCGGGCGAGAAGTACACGGGCCCGCTCAGGCGTTGAGGCCGCCCGGCCCCGCAGCGGCGCTCGACGCGCTGAACGCCCGTCACCCGTGGAGTCACAACGACCACTTCCACGGGTGGATCCTGCGCCGACTGCCGGAGCACCGGCGACGGGCGATCGACGTCGGCTGTGGCCGCGGCGGCCTCCTGGCGCGGATGGCTCCCCACTTCGACGAGGTGCTGGGCACCGACTCCGACGCAGAGATGCGCCACCGCTCCGCGGAGCGCTGTGCCGGACTGCCGAACGTGTCTGTGACCGGCAGCCCGTTGTCCGAGCTGTCCCCCGGTGCAGACCTGATCACGATGGTGGCGGTGCTCCATCACCTCGACCTCGCCGATGCGCTCACCCGCGTGTCGGACCTGCTCGATCCGGGCGGCCGCTTCCTCGTCGTGGGGCTCGCCCCGCCGGCGACCCTGCACGACCAGCTGTGGAATCTCGTGTCGGCGGTCACCAATCCCGTCATCGGTCTGGTCAAGCACCCCCGGCCGGATCGGTCCGGCAGGCAACCCCCGGGGTTTCCCGTCGCCGACCCCACGGTGCCGTTCGACGAGGTCCGGGCACACGCGGAGTCGCTCCTCCCCGGTGCGACACTGACGCGCAGGCTGGCTTTCCGCTACACCCTCGAGTGGACCAAGCCGCAGCGTCGGCATCGGACGACTTAGGACTGGTCGGCTCCGCCCATCGACTTGCGGATCTCCTCCAGCTTGGCCTTGGCGGCCTTCTCGCGGTCGGCGTAGAGCTGGTCGAAGGTGATGCTCTCCGGCATCGCAGCGGCCAGTTCCTCGGCGCCGATGGCTTGGGCCTCGCGCTGCTCGATCTTGTCGCGGACGTGGTCCAGCGTCGGCTCCCCCGCTCTGGTGTAGCCGGTGACGTCTTCGTACGACGGGCCAGTCGGATCCGGGGTAGTCATGACTCCAGCCTAGAGCGAACGCGCGCCGGCGGTCAGCTGGCGTTCTCTTCCGCGGGCAGGAGCTCCCGCAGGAAGCCGCCGGTGTGCGAACCGGGGGTGGCGGCGATCTGCTCGGGCGTGCCCTGCGCGACCACCGTGCCGCCACCGCTGCCGCCCTCCGGCCCCATGTCGATGACCCAATCCGCGGTCTTGATCACGTCGAGATTGTGCTCGATGACGATGACCGTGTTGCCCTTCTCCACGAGTCCGTTGATCACCAGCAGCAGCTTGTGGATGTCCTCGAAATGCAGTCCGGTGGTGGGCTCGTCGAGGATGTACACCGTCCGCCCGGTGGACCGCTTCTGCAGTTCGGCGGCCAGCTTCACACGCTGAGCCTCGCCGCCGGACAGCGTCGGGGCCGGCTGCCCCAGACGGACGTATCCGAGTCCGACGTCGACCAGCGTCTTGAGGTAGCGGTGAATCGAGCTGACCGGCTCGAAGAACTCGGCGGCCTCCTCGATCGGCATGTCGAGCACCTCGGCGATGGTCTTGCCCTTGTAGTGCACCTCGAGGGTCTCCCGGTTGTACCGGGCGCCGTGGCACACCTCGCACGGGACGTAGACGTCCGGGAGGAAGTTCATCTCGATCTTGATGGTGCCCTCGCCCATGCACGCCTCGCAGCGGCCGCCCTTGACGTTGAACGAGAACCGGCCCGGCTGGTAGCCGCGCACCTTGGCCTCGGTGGTGGCCGCGAACAGGGTGCGGATCTTGTCGAAGACGCCGGTGTAGGTGGCCGGATTGGACCGCGGCGTCCGGCCGATCGGCGACTGATCCACCTGCACCAGCTTGTCGAGGTGCTCGAGACCGGTCACCCGGGTGTGGTGGCCGGGCACCTGCCGGGCGCCGTTGAGCTTGTTGGCCAGGACGGTGGCCAGGATGTCGTTGACCAGCGTCGACTTGCCCGAGCCGGAGACACCGGTGACGGCGGTCAGGACGCCGAGGGGGAATTTGACGTCGATCCCGCGCAGATTGTTCTCGCGCGCCCCGACCACGCCGACCTGGCGCTTACGGTCGATCGGGCGGCGGAGGGCGGGGACTTCGAGGGTCTTGCGGCCCGACAGGTAGGCGCCGGTGAGCGACTTCTTGTTCTTCAGCAGGCCGCGGTAGTCGCCGCTGTGCACCACCTCACCGCCGTGCTCGCCGGCGCGGGGGCCGATGTCGACGATCCAGTCCGCGTTGCGGATGGTGTCCTCGTCGTGCTCGACGACGATCAGCGTGTTGCCGAGGTCGCGCAGCCGCACGAGGGTGTCGATGAGCCGGCGGTTGTCGCGCTGGTGCAGGCCGATCGACGGCTCGTCGAGGACGTAGAGCACCCCGGCCAGGCCGGCGCCGATCTGCGTCGCCAGGCGGATGCGCTGTGCCTCGCCGCCGGAGAGGGTGCCCGCCGCCCGCGAGAGCGACAGGTACTCCAGGCCGACGTCGAGCAGGAAGGTGATGCGCGCCTGGACCTCTTTGAGGACCCGGCCGGCGATCGCGGCCTCCCGCTCCCCCAGCGCCAGGCCGTTCAGGTAGTCGGCGCAGTCGGCCACCGACAGCGCCGTGACCTCGGCGATCGAGTAGTCCCCGCGCTCGGGGTTGTGCAGGGTCACCGCGAGGATCTCCGGGCGCAGGCGGGTGCCGCCGCAAGCCGGGCAGGGCACGTCCCGCATGTACCCCTCGTAGCGCTCCTTCATCTGTTCGGACTCGGTGGCGTCGGCACGGCGACTCAGGAACGCCATCACGCCCTCGAACTCGGTGTAGTACGAGCGGGTGCGGCCGTACCGGTTGCGGAACTTCACGTGCACCTGATGGTCGGAGCCGTCGAGCAGTGCCTTGCGCGCATTGCGCGGCAGCTTGTTCCACGGGGTGTCCAGGTCGAAACCCATCTGGTCGGCGAGGCCGCCGATGAGCCGCTGGAAGTAGTCGGCGTTGTGTCCGGTCGACCACGGTGCGATGGCGCCCTCGCGCAGCGTGGTCTCCGGATCGGGCACCACCAGGGACTCGTCGACCTCCTTGCGGACGCCGAGGCCGTCGCACTCGGGGCAGGCGCCGTACGGCGAGTTGAACGAGAAGCTCCGCGGCTCCAGATCGTCGATGGCGATCGGGTGGTGATTCGGGCAGGCCATCTTCTCGGAGAAGCGGCGCTGGCGGGCCGGGTCGTCCTCGTCGACGTCGACGAAGTCGAGCACGACGATGCCGTCTGCCAGGCGCAGCGCCGTCTCCACCGAATCGGTGAGCCGCTGCCGGGCGGTCGGCTTGACCACCAGCCGGTCGACCACGACGTCGATGTCGTGCTTCTCCTGCTTCTTGAGCGTCGGCGGGTCGGACAGTTGATGCACGACGCCGTCGACGCGGGCCCGCGCGAAACCCTGGGTCTGCAGGTCGGCGAACAGGTCCACGAACTCGCCCTTGCGGGTGCGGACCACCGGGGCGAGGACCTGGAACCGGGTGCCGTCGTCCATGTCCAGGACCTGGTCGACGATCTGCTGCGGCGTCTGCCGCTCGATCTTCTCCCCACAGGTCGGGCAGTGCGGGGTGCCGGCGCGCGCGTAGAGCAGACGCAGGTAGTCGTAGACCTCGGTGATGGTGCCGACCGTGGACCGCGGGTTGCGGTTGGTGGACTTCTGGTCGATGGACACCGCGGGCGAGAGCCCCTCGATGAAGTCGACGTCGGGCTTGTCCATCTGCCCCAGGAACTGGCGCGCATAGGCCGACAGCGACTCGACGTAGCGGCGCTGCCCCTCGGCGAAGATCGTGTCGAAGGCCAGCGACGACTTCCCGGACCCGGACAGCCCGGTGAACACGATCAGCGAGTCACGCGGCAGGTCGACGTCGATGCCGCGCAGATTGTGCTCACGCGCACCCCGAACGATCAGGCGATCAACCACTGCACACTCCCATCATGGACTGGCCGAGGGGCTGACCAGCCCGTGTCCGCCGCGGCCTGCGGCAAACAGATTCCCCACCGATTCAGGGTACGCGGGGGTACCGACAAGAACGCGCCGAGAACCTTCGCTGTGAGCGGACAGCGGCCGTGCGCCCGTGAGCTGGGCCACTAAGCTGGCGACCATGAGCATTCAGGTGACCATCTCCGACGACTACACCGGCGACACCACCCCCGCGGCCGATCATCACGGCGCCGCCGCACAGCGCCGCAGCACGGGCGGCGCCGCCATCGTGAAGATGTCCGTGGGACCGATGGACAACAACGTGTACGTGGTGACCGACACCGCGTCCGGGGACAGTCTGCTGATCGACGCCGCCAACGACCCCGAATCGATCCTCGCCCTGCTCGACGCGCTGGACGGGAAGCTCACCCAGATCGTCACCACCCACGGTCACTTCGATCACTGGCAGGGGCTCGAAGAGGTCGTCCGGGTGACGCAGGTGCCCACCGCCGCCGGGGCCGCGGATGCGCCCGAGCTGCCGCTGGCACCGGACCGCCTGCTGCACGACGGCGACACGCTGACCGTCGGCGGCCTCACGTTCTCGGTGATCCATCTGGTCGGACACACCCCCGGCTCGGTGGCACTGGCGCTGACCGAACCGGAGGGCCGCGTGCACCTGTTCACCGGCGACTCGCTGTTCCCCGGCGGTGTCGGGAAGACTTGGCAGCCCGGGGATTTCGAGATTCTGCTGGGCGATGTGGAGACCAAGCTGTTCGACCGCTTCGGCGACGACACCGTCGTCTACCCCGGACACGGCAAGGACACCACCCTCGGTACCGAGCGGCCGCACCTGAGCGAGTGGCGCGAACGCGGCTGGTGAAGCGCCTGCCGGCACCGGAAAGCCCGCCGGCGCGGGACCTGCCGCATCGGGTGTTCGCACGCACTGCCGTTCCCTATTGCATAGCCTGGGAGGTGGAGACGTCGTCTCGCCGTCCGCGGCGCGGGTCGTCCCACGCACTCGTCCGCCGAACCGGAAGGTCTGACCACCCGTGATTCTCCGCAAGATCGCCCGTCCCCTGCTCGCCTCCGCGTTCATCGCCGCCGGCGTCGACGCCCTGCGCGCGCCCCGCTCCACCGCACGCTCGGCGCAGCCGCTGGTCGACGCCGGACGGGACGCGCTGCCCGTGGAAGTGGCCGACAAGCTCCCCGAGAACGCCGCCACGGTCCTGCGGATCAACGGTGCCGCCCAGATCGGCGGCGGTCTGCTGCTGGCCACCGGCCGCGCACCCCGCTTCGCCGCGGCCGCCCTCGCCGGCACCCTGGTCCCGACCACCGTCTACGACAGCGCCTTCTGGACCGAGACCGATCCCGCGCTGCGCGATGCCCGGCGGATCTCGTTCATCAAGAACGTGGGCCTGCTCGGCGGCGTGCTGATCGCCAGCGCCGACACCGAGGGCAAGCCCTCCCTCGCCTGGCGCGGCCGCCAGAAGGCGCACGACACCCGGCTGGCTGTGGCCGCCGCGCTCCCGATCGGCGCGCAGGCCGGTGGTTCGGCGTGGTCGCACCTGGTCGACCGCGCCTCCGACGACGCACACGACCTGGGCGAGCGCACCGCAGAACTGACCGAGAAGGGCCGCGAGCGCGCCGGCGAACTGGCCGAGAAGGTGGCCGAGCGGGCGCCCATCGTGGCCGATCAGGCACGCAACCGCGCCGAGGAGCTGGCCCATAAGGTGGCCGACCGCGCCCCCGTGGTGGCCGAGGAGGCGCGTGAGCGCGCCACCGGGCTCGCCGAGAAGATCGCCGACCGGGCTCCCGTCGTCGCCGAGGAGGCCCGCGACCGCGCCACCGGATTCGCCGAGAAGATCGCCGACCGCGCCCCCGGCCTCGCCGAGGACGCCCGTGCGCGCGCCGAAGAAGCCCGCGACCGCGCCGAGCAGGCGGGCCGACGGGCCGAGAAGGCCGGCCGCCGCGCCGCGCGCCGCGCGCGCCGGCACAGCGCCTGACCCGCGTCCGGCACAGCCGGCACCGACGGCCGGTGAGATCCGCAACGCGGGTCTCACCGGCCGTCGTCGTCCGTCGCGATCGCGCCGCGATCGGTACACTGGATCGACTGTGACCCCCGATCCCCGCCTCGCCGAAGAACAGGTACATCTGGACGCCGTCTACCGGCGGCTCGACCGGATGCGCGCCACCGCGAACAGGCGGCTGTCGGAGACCCTGCTCGAGTCGGCCGGCACGCCGCAGGCACTGTCCGAACGCGAGTCCTACGAGCGGCATTACACGCAGATGCTCAGCCGTATCGACGCCGCTGAACACAACCTGTACTTCGGCCGTCTGGACATGTCCGACGCCGATTCCGAGGACGGCAGTGTCCAGCGCATCGGCCGCATGGGCATTCTCGACGACGACCAGGTGACCACCCTCCTGCTGGACTGGCGCGCACCGCTGTCGCGGCCGTTCTATCTGGCGACGCCGGCGTCTCCCGAGGGCGTCGAGCGGCGCAGGCACCTGCGCACCCGCACCCGTGCGGTGCGCAGCGTCTCCGACGAACTGCTGCTGTCCGGGGAGATCGACGCCGCCGACCCCCACGATGTGAGCGTGGTCAACGAGACCGCCCTGGTCGCCGCGCTGAACGCCGCCCGGACCGGCGAGATGACCGACATCGTCGAGACCATCCAGCGCGAGCAGGACGAGATCATCCGGTACCCGCATCGGGGGGTGCTGGTGGTGCAGGGCGGTCCGGGCACCGGCAAGACCGCCGTCGCGCTGCACCGCGCGGCCTACCTGCTGTACACCCACCGCGAGATCCTCTCGCGCAGCGGCGTTCTCATCATCGGGCCGAACGAGACCTTCCTCGACTACATCGCCCAGGTGCTGCCCTCCCTGGGCGAAACCGGGGTGCTGCTGTCCACCATCGGCGGCTTGTTCCCCGGTATCAGCGCGCACGGCCGGGACAGCCGGGCGGCGGCCGAGATCAAGGGCGACGCCGAACGGATGCTCCCGGTCCTGCGCGCCGCCGTCCGGGCCCGCGAACCGCTGCCGCCGCGCGGACTCACCGTCGACTTCGACGGATACCGGCTGCCGCTCGACGCGGAGACCGTCAAGAAGGCCCGCACCGCGGCGCGCTCGACCCGACGCCCGCACAACCTGGCCCAGCGCACCTTTCTGCGTGCGGCACTGGACGAGTTGGCCGCTCACCACGCGGCGCATCTGGGATCGTCGCCGCTGGACGGTTCCCAGCTGCTGACGGCGGGCGACCTGGCCGACATCCGCACCGAATTGGAATCCGACGACGCGGTGGTGCGGTCGGTACTGGAGTTCTGGCCCAGCCTGACCCCGCAGGACCTGCTGCGGGACTTGTACTCCGACAGCACTTTCCGCCGGAAGGTGACGCGCGGCTGGACCGATGAGGACCGAGCGCGACTGCAGCGGGAGGCCCGCCCGCTGCACGAGGACGCGGACATGTCCCCGGCCGACGTGCCGCTGCTCGACGAGCTGGCCGAGCTGATCGGTTACCGGACGGACGAGGCGCAACGCGAGCAGCAGGTGCAGTGGCGGCGCCGGATCGCCGAGGCACAGGACGCCCTCGACATCCTCACCGGCTCGGCACCGCAGGACCTCGAGGACGAGATGGATCCCGAGCTGCTCATGGCCTACGACCTGATCGACGCCGAGCAGCTGGCCGAGCGCCAAGAAGTGACCGAGTATCGGACCACGGCCGAACGGGCGTACTCCGACCGCAGCTGGACCTTCGGACACGTGATCGTCGACGAGGCCCAGGAGCTGTCGACCATGGCGTGGCGGATGATCATGCGGCGCATCCCCAATCGGTGGATGACCATCATCGGGGACACCGCGCAGACCGGCGACCCGGCCGGCACCACGTCGTGGGAGCGCGTCCTCGCCCCGCACGTGGCCGACCGCTGGCGCCTGCGCGAGTTGACGGTCAATTATCGCACCCCGGCCGAGATCACCCAATACGCCAATCGTCTGCTGACACAGATCGATCCGCAGCAGACCCCGCCGGAGTCATTGCGCAGCAACGGAATCGAGCCCATCGCGGTGCACGCACCGGCCGGCGAGGCTCTGGCGACCGCACTGGCGGTGGCCGGCGACGGCCACTGGCCCGGGCTCACCGCGGTACTGGTGGCCGATACCGCGGCGGAAGAGGCACGGGCGGCCGACGACCCGGAGGGCATCCGGGTACTGCCGCTGACCGCGGCGAAGGGGCTGGAGTTCGACAACGTGGTGGTGGTGGAACCGGCGGAGCTGATCGACAGCTCATCGCGCGGAGTCAGCGACTTGTACGTCGCGATGACCCGCGCGACCCAGCGGCTGGCCGTGGTGCATGCAGAAGCGCTGCCGGCCGATCTGGAAGATCTGCCGACAGCGCACTGAGGCGCGGCGTCCCCGCACGGGGACGCCGCCGGGAGACTACGTGGTGTGAACGATCAGGACGTCGCACGCGGCCTTGCGGGCGACGTCGGCCGGGACCGAGCCGAGGAGGCGGCCGGCGATCGAGTTGAGACCCTTGTTGCCGACCACCAGCAGGTCGGCCTGGACGTCGTTGACCAACTGCAGCAGCGCATCCACCGGCGCCCCCTTGACCGAGCGGGTCTGGACCGAGGTGGCACCGGCGGCGGTGGCGCGTTCCTTGGCGGTCCGGAGGATCTCCTCGGTGGGCGAGCTGCCCATCACCTGGTAGGCCTCGTCGCCCAGCACGTCGCTCGCGGCGCTGGCCGAGCGGCCGTCGTTCGGGAAGTAGGCACAGGCGATCACCAGAGTGGCGTTGGCGCCGGCGATCGCACCGGCACGTGCGACGGCGTGGAGCGAGGACTCGGAGCCGTCGGTTCCGACGACGACGGTCTTGTATTCGGCCATACTTGCTTCTACCTCCGGCGTGTGCCCGTTCGGCGGCTCCGAACCGGGTCCGTATCTGAGAACATACCCTGCGGCGGGTCGCTGAACGCCTACTTGATACCGGCGGCGTCCATCCCGCGCAGTTCCTTCTTCAGGTCGGCGATCTCGTCGCGCAGGCGCGCGGCCAACTCGAACTGCAGATCACGGGCCGCGTTCATCATCTGATCGGTCAGCTCCTGCACCAGATCCGCCAGTTCGGCCCGCGGCATCGACGACGTGTCCCGCTGCTCGATGACGCCCGCGCTCACCGACGTGGAAACCTCGCCCTGGGCGCGGCGGCCGCGGCTGGCGTTGCGTCCCGAGCCTCCGATCTCCACCGTGTCCTCGGCTTCGGCGTAGACCTGATCGAGGATGTCGGCGATCTTCTTCCGCAGCGGCTGCGGGTCCACCCCCTTCTCGGTGTTGTAGGCGACCTGTTTGGCGCGCCGCCGGTCGGTCTCGTCGATCGCGTTCTGCATCGAGTCGGTGATCTTGTCGGCGTACATGTGCACTTCGCCCGAGACGTTGCGGGCGGCACGCCCGATGGTCTGGATGAGCGAGGTGGTGCTGCGCAGGAAGCCCTCCTTGTCGGCGTCGAGGATCGCCACCAGCGAGACCTCGGGCAGGTCGAGGCCCTCGCGGAGCAGGTTGATGCCCACCAGGACGTCGTATTCGCCGCTGCGGAGCTGCCGCAGCAGTTCCACGCGGCGCAGGGTGTCGACCTCCGAATGCAGATAGCGCACCCGCACCCCCAGCTCCAGGAGGTAGTCGGTCAGATCCTCGGACATCTTCTTGGTCAGCGTGGTCACCAGCACGCGCTCGTCGCGGGCGGTACGTTCGCGGATCTCGTGGACCAGGTCGTCGATCTGTCCCTTGGTGGGTTTGACGACGATCTTCGGGTCCAGCAGGCCGGTCGGACGGATCACCTGCTCCACGAACTCGCCGCCGGACTGTCCCAGCTCGTACGGGCCTGGGGTGGCCGACAGGTACACCGTCTGACCGGTCCGGCCGACGAACTCGTCCCAGGTCAGCGGACGGTTGTCGACGGCCGACGGCAACCGGAAACCGAACTCGACCAGGTTGCGTTTGCGCGACATGTCGCCCTCGTACATGGCGCCGATCTGCGGCACTGTCACGTGCGACTCGTCGATCACCAGCAGGAAGTCCTCCGGGAAATAGTCGATCAGCGTCGCCGGCGCGCTGCCCGACCCGCGGCCGTCGATGTGTCGCGAGTAGTTCTCGATCCCCGAGCAGAAGCCGACCTGGCGCATCATCTCGATGTCGTAGTTGGTGCGCATGCGCAGGCGCTGCGCCTCCAGGTGTTTGCCCTGCCTCTCGAACTCGGCGAGCCGCTCCTCCAGTTCGCGCTCGATCCCGTCGATCGCCTTGGCCATGCGCTCGGGACCGGCCACGTAGTGGGTGGCCGGGAAGATCCGTAGGCTGTCGACCTGGCGGATCACGTCGCCGGTGAGCGGGTGCAGGTAGTAGAGCGCCTCCACCTCGTCACCGAAGAACTCGATGCGGATGGCCAGTTCCTCGTAGGACGGGATGATCTCGACGGTGTCGCCACGCACCCGGAATCCGCCTCGGGTGAAAGCCACGTCGTTGCGGTTGTACTGGATGTCCACCAGCAGCCGCAGCAGCGCGTCGCGGTCGATGTTCTCACCCACCGAGAGCTCCACCGAACGGTCCAGGTACGACTGCGGGGTGCCCAGACCGTAGATGCACGACACCGAGGCCACCACCACCACGTCCCGACGCGACAGCAGGCTCGACGTGGCCGAGTGCCGCAGCCGCTCGACGTCGTCGTTGATCGAGCTGTCCTTCTCGATGTAGGTGTCGGTCTGCGCGATGTACGCCTCGGGCTGGTAGTAGTCGTAGTACGAGACGAAGTACTCGACCGCGTTGTTCGGCAGCATCTCCCGCAGCTCGTTGGCCAGCTGCGCGGCCAGCGTCTTGTTCGGCGCCATCACCAGGGTGGGGCGCTGCATCTTCTCGATCAGCCACGCCGTGGTGGCCGACTTGCCGGTACCGGTGGCACCCAGCAGCACCACGTCCCGCTCCCCCTCGGTGAGCCGCTGCTCCAGATCGGCGATGGCGGTGGGCTGATCCCCGGCCGGCTCGAGATCGCTGATCACCTCGAAAGACGCGGCCGACCGCTCGACCTCACCGATCGGCCGGTATTCGGAGTGGGCGACCACCGGCTGTTCTGCTGCGAATGCCATGGCATCCAGAGTAATCACAGGTACCGACAGACTCGGCCCCGCACAATGGGAGGTGGCCCGTCCCTCCGACCGGAAGGATCACGATCATGGACCAGCCCTCCACCGTGACCCCGCCCGCCCCCGAGATCCCGCCGTCGTCAAGCCCCGGCCGGCGCACAGTGCTCGCCGGCGCCGGCCTCGCGGCCGCCGCGCTGGCGGCCACCGCGTGCAGCAGCACCTCGCCGACGCCTGCGCCGGCCGAGACCACCGTCGACGACGGCGCCGCCGGCGACTCGCCCGACGGCGCCGAAGTGCTGACCACCACGAGCGAAGTGCCCGTCGACGGCGGCGTGGTGGTCGGCGATGTGGTGGTGACCCAGCCCGAAGCCGGCACCTACCTGGCTTTCTCCACCACCTGCCCGCACCAGGGGTGCGCGGTCGCCGTGCAGACCGACACGCTGGACTGCCCCTGCCACGGAAGCGAGTTCAGCCTGGACGGCGCCGTCCGGCAGGGCCCCGCGACCACCGGCCTGACGCCGGTGGCCGTCGAGGTCCGCGGCTCGGACATCGTCCGGGCCTGACCACCCGCCGACTCAGCCGTCGACGCCGGTCATCTCCAGGTTGGGATGGCCGGTCGGCGCCTCGGCGAGCACCTTGCCGTCGTGCAGGCTCACCGCCAGCACGCGCGAGGTGGCCGGATCGGTCACGTAGGCGGTCGAGCCGATCACGTGCAGGTCGGGCATGGCGTCCTGCCACTCGTCCGGTTCGGTCCAGGCGCCGATCACCGGGTAGTGCGCCTTACGCTCCCCGGTCTCCGGGTCGAACACGTGCAGCGCTCCATCGGCCCCGAGAATGATGGCCTCGCCCGCGGGGCCGCGGCCCAGTGAGCGGAAGCTGTAGGTGGTGTCGATGTCGACCACCTTGATGGTGCCGCTGCGGGTGTCGGTCAGCGAGAAGCGCCGGGGCCGCTCGAGGTCGGCGCCCTTGTCGGTCTTGTAATCGCCCAGCACCACCGGCGACTGGTCGCTGCCGGCCTGATTGCCGATCCGGGCGTACGGCTCGGCCGCGGCGACCTTGGTGATCTCGTCGCCGCGCACCGCGAGTACGCCGTCCTCACAGCCGAAGGTCACCGCACCGCCCTGGGCCGCGGCCTCCCCGTGCAGGCCGGGGCACTCGTCGTTGGAGGCCACCGTCTTCCCCTGCGCATCCCGGATGACGACGCCGCTGCGGGTCTCGGTGTCGCCCTGCGAGACGATCACCGAGCCGTCCGACCGCGGCACGGCGACCCCGTGGTGGGCCGGCACCGTGAACTCCTCGAGCAGCGGGTCCCCGGTTCCCAGCTTCGCCGGGTCGAGGATCTCCACCTGGCCGGTGCCGTCGCTGAACAGTGCGGTGCGATCGTCGTGGACCACCACGTGGCCGGGCTTGTTCCCACCGAAGCGCTGGTCGGTCAGTTCCGGCTCGGCGGTGTAGTGGTGCGAATGATCGCCGTGCGGCTCGCTCCAGGTGCCGGTGTCGAGCAGCTGGAAGCCGTCGGAGGTGGAGACGAAGACATAACGACCGTCCCCGGCGGAATTGACGCGGGTGAAGCCGTCGACGGGCAGGTCGGCGACCTTCTCCAAGTTCAGGGCGTCGAGGACGGTCACTCCGCCGTCGTAGGTGAGGACCAGGCGCGGCTGCGCACTCCGCTGTTCGGTCGGCTGCGACGGGGATTCGCTTGCGGCGGCGTCGTTCTCACCGTCGCCGGAGGGGTCGCCGTCGCCGGAGGAACAGCCGGCCAGTCCCAGCACGGCCGCAGACGACAGGATCAGAAGTTTCGGGGTTTTTCGCATGCGGCACAGTGAACACTCTAATGAAAATTATTGTCAACAGTGCATGAGTCACTCCGCTGACGCCGCGACGGTGCGCGGTTACAGTCGACCCATGGCCGGCAACACCGTTCCGCACGTCACCGCGATCACCCTCGGCGTCCGGAACGTCGAGGTCGCCGCCCGCTTCTACAACATCGGACTGGGCTTCACTCCGATCAGCCGAGTGGGCGACGAGATCGCCTTTGTACAGGCAGGCCCCGGCCTGATGCTCGCGCTGTGGAATGTGGCGTCGATGCCCGGCGAGTACGGCGACGTCGGCCACGGCCCGCTGGCACCGCCGATGTCCCTGGGGCACAACGTTTCCGAGGCCGGGCAGGTAGAAGAGCTCTACGACCGGGCCCTGGCGTCCGGGGCGACGTCGATCAGCGCACCGGTCGCGCGGGACTGGGGCGGCGTGAGCGCATGTGTGGCCGACCCGGACGGGTTCCGGTGGGATTTCGTCTTCAACCCCGCCTTCGACGTGGCCGCCGACGGGACGGTCACCGGTGTCTGACCTGCTGCACCCGCCCAAACGCGAGGTCTTCGACGTCCGCGCCATGACCAACACCGACAACAAGGGCTTCGTCCGGACCGTCGCCGAGTACCGCCCGACGCCGTACGGGCTCTACATGTCGCGTCCGGCCGTCGACCATCCCCGGTTCGACTGGTTGGAGACCTGGTTGCTGCCGTCACTCGGACTGCGCGCCAACATCTTTCACTTCACCGAAGGCTACCGCTCGGGGCAGCGCCTGTACCTCGACGTGGGCCGCTTCTCCGGACCGGACCACGACGGCTGCTGGCACGCCGTCGACTGGTACCTGGACCTGGTCGACGTCCCCGGGCGGCCACTCGACCTGATCGACGTCGACGAACTCTTCGAGGCGCATGCAGCGGGCCTGGTGACCACCGCCGAAGCGACCGAAGCCACCGAGATCGCCGTCCGCGCACTGACCGGAGCGGCCGCCGCCGGCGACGTCCAGACGTGGCTGGACTCGCAGGTCGGCGACCGCCTGACGTGGAGCGACCGCTCCTGAGCGGTCACTCCACGGTTTTACGTCAGGGCATTTCCTCGGCGATCAGCGCGTCGACCGGGGCCTCGTCCTTCATCACCTTGTCTTTGGTCTCCACGATCAGGTAGGTGCACAGCACGCTGACCGAGGACAGGACGGCGAGCATGACGCCCACCCAGATCGACCCCGGTCCGGCGATCAGCGGCGCGGCGATCAGCGGCGGGATCGCACCACCGAGGATGCCGCCGAGGTTGTAGCCCATTCCGGCGCCGGTGTAGCGGTACCGCGACTGGAACAGCTCGGGCAGCAGCGCACCGGCCGGGCCGTAGGCGATACCGAAGATCAGCAGCGTCCCGATCAGGCCGACCAGGAAGGCCAGTTCACCGCCGGTCTCCAGGATCGGGAACAGCACGAGGACCCACGGCACGGCGGCGATCACCGACACCATGATCACCCGCCGACGCCCGATCCGGTCGGAATAGACGGCCGAGACCGCCGTGGAAAGACCGAAGAAGATCGCCGCGATCATTCCCGAGGTGAGCACGAAGTTCCGCGACAGCCCCATGTGATCGGCGTTGGTGGCGTAGCTGGTCAGGAACGCCGTGCCCATGTAGAAGAGGGAGAACAGGCTGGCCAGCGCACCGCCGGCGATCAGGATCTCCTTCCACTGGTACTTCACGGCGTCGAGGAAGGGCAGCTTGGCGGTACTGGCGACCGGTGCAGCGGCCCGCTTCGCCTGCGCCTCACGGAAGACCGGGGTCTCGGCGACCGCCAGGCGGACCCAGAGACCGACGAGCACCAGGACCATCGACAGGATGAACGGGATCCGCCATCCGTAGTTGATGAAGGCATCGCTGGCCGTGCCGACGGTGACGCTGGCTATCAGGAAGGTGAGGCTCGACAGGAAGAAGGCGAAGGCCGGTCCCAACTGCGGGAACATGGCGTACATACCGCGTTTGCCCGGCGGCGCGTACTCCGCGGTGAGCAGAGTGGCGCCGGCCCATTCACCGCCCACGGCGAACCCCTGCAAGAAGCGCAGGATCACCAGGAGGATCGGGGCCCAGATGCCGATACCCCCGTCGAACATCCCGAAGGCTCCCGATTCGTATCCGGGCAGCAATCCGATGAGCACGGTGGCGACGCCCATGATGAGCAGGGTCCACACCAGGGTGCGCTTGCGGCCGATGACGTCACCGAAGTGCCCGAAGAGGATCGCACCGACGGGCCGGGCGAAGAATGCCACGGCGAAGGTGGCGAAGGAGGCGATGGTCCCGGTGACCTCGTCCACGTCGGGGAAGAACACGGTCGGGAAGACCAGTGCTGCGGCCGTTCCGTAGATGAAGAAGTCGTAGAACTCGATGGTGGTGCCGATCGAGCTGGCCGCCGCGACCCTTCGCATGCTGGTTTGCTTGGCGGCGGGTTCGTCGGGTGGGCTGGTGGGCGGGATTGCGGGCGGGGCCGTTGTCACGTTCGGGTCCTCGTCTCGGACTTGATGGATGTGCGTGCCGCCGAGGATGACGAGTGTCTGGTGACACATCGATGATCCTTCGTAAGCTAGCTCACAGTAAGTGCGAGTCGGACAAAGGTGACACCCCCCGAAGGGGGGTGCACCGGACAAACGCCTCAGCCGGGCAAGACTCCCGCACGGCGCGCCAACACCACAGCCTCCAGCCGGGTGCCGGCCCCGAGTTTGCGCATCGCCGCCTTCATGTAGCCCTTGGCGGTCTCCACCGTGACCCCGAGCTCACCGGCGATCCGGGCGTTCGGATATCCGAGCGCCGCCAGCGACAGCACGTCCTGCTCGCGGCCGGTGAAGCTGATCAGCGGTTCGCGCCCGCGACCGGGCTGCTCGAGCAGCCCCTCGGTGATGCGGGCTATCTCGTCGGAGAGCTGATCGTCGTCGACGGTGCGGGCCAGCAGCCGGAGCCTGGTGTAGGCCAGCGCCATCGCATCGCGCATCCCGTCGACGTCTGGGGAGACGCAGGCCTCGGATTCCAGAACCGCGCGGGAGGCCGCGATCTCCTGCTCCAGCACCCGCGCCTCCGTCGTCAACGTGTCGAGTGCGCGCCCGCCGAGGGGGTTGTCCGAGTGCAGGGCGCCGTAGAGAACCGCCACCACCCGACGCTCGACGATCACCGGTGCCGCAGCGACGGCCCGCAACCCCTCGGTCGCGATGGCCTCGTTGTATCGGTGCGTGATCTGTGGAGTCTCCAGGTAGTCGTTGACCACCATCGGGCGGGTGACGGTCAGGACCTTGCCGCCCAGGCCGTGGCCGGTATCGACCGACAGCCCGCTCAGCGCCCCTTTGGTGGTGCCGACGAAATGCTTCAGCAGCAGGCGCGCCTGTCCCGTGACGACCCCGCCGAAGGCGAGCGAGACGCCGCTGGACCGCCTGATCCGTCGCAGCGCATCGGTCACCGGCACCTCGAGTGGAGTCTCGCTCATGTGCCACCTCCCTGTCCGCCACTGGCTCGCCCGAATTGTGACCTATCGTACCGAACACTCCGCAATGTCATCCCCGGCACAGCACGTCCGTGGCGCGAATAGGGGTTCACCGTGTCCGACCACCTCGACACACCTCTTCGTACGGCGTACGATAATACCGTGGTCGCCGAGTCTCAGCCCCCTGGAACGCAGGTCACCTATCTGCCCGACCGGCACGCCTTCGCGGTGTGGAATCCCGACCGGCCGGCGACGGCCGGGGAGCCGTCCGTGCGTGTCCCGCACCTCGTCGGGTATGGACGAGATGCGCATCTCGAGCCCGGCCGGTTCGCCTGCCGGGTGGTCGCGGCCGACCGGCTGCCCGACGGCCCGACACCGTCGATCCGGGCGTGGCGTGCACTACGCGACGCCTCCGGCTCCGACGGCTCCGACGTCGAGGACTTCCCCGCCACCGCCCACGCCCTGTGCAACAACATCGGGGATGCCGTGGTCTCGGCCCAATACGCACGACAGACCTTCACCGCCACCCGGGCGGCCGGTGAGAGGCTGCGCGGTCTGGTGACCGCGGACCTGCGCGACTACCAACTGCGGGGCGTCACTTGGCTCGACGAGGTCACCGCGGACGGCGGCGGGATCCTGGCAGACGAGATGGGCCTGGGCAAGACCCTGCAGACCATCGCCCACCTGGCACACAGCGGCCACGGCCCCGCCCTCGTCGTGTGCCCCACCGGATTGCTGAGCAACTGGCTCCGGGAACTGCACCGCTGGGCCCCGGCCGCGCTGACCGGCATCGACTATCGCGGCGGGTCGATGCCGGAGGTCGGGGACACGACGGTGGTCGTCACCGGCTATCCGACGTTGCGCCGGCACGGCGCGGCTCTCGCGGCGCAGCCGTGGGCGACCGTCGTCTTCGACGAGGCGCAAGCGCTGAAGAACTCCCGGACCCAGGTGGCGCGCGCCGCCCGGACCCTCGACGCCCGGGCCCGGATCGCCCTCACCGGCACCCCGGTCGAGAACGATCTCGACGAACTGTGGGCGCTGCTGAACCTGGTGGCACCGACGTCGTTCGGCAACCGTGCACTGTTCCGGCGCCGCTACACCCTCCCGATCGCCGGGGGCTCGGCCGCTGCCAAACTCCGCATGCGCGACGCCGTCTCCGGGCATCTGCTGCGCCGCACCAAGGCCGAGGTCGCCGCGAGCTTGGGGCCCAAGATCGGCGTAGACGTCGAATGCGACCTCACCGACGAACAGGCTCGCCTCTACGACGCCGTCCTCGACGCGGCCGAGACCGGCGGATTCGGCACCGGGATCGCGCGCCGGGGCGCCATCCTCGCCGCCCTCACCCGACTGAAGCAGGTCTGTAATCATCCGGACCTGGCAGGTGCCGCCGTCGGGCGCGCGCCGTTCGAGGGCCGCTCGGGCAAACTCGACGTCTGCACCGACATCGTCGCGGCGAACCTGGCCAACGGCTCCCCCACCGTCGTCTTCACCCAGTACCGGCAGACAGGCGAACTGCTGGCCGCGCACTTCGCCGAGGTCCTCGGCGCGCCCATTCCGTTTCTGCACGGTGGGCTCTCCCGATCCGAGCGAGACCGGATCGTCGACGACTATCAATCCGGCCGCGGCCACGGAGTGCTGGTGGCGAGCCTGAAGGCGGCGGGCACCGGCCTGAACCTGACCCGCGCCGCCGATGTGGTGCACTTCGATCGCTGGTGGAATCCCGCGGTCGAGGCGCAGGCCACCGACCGCGTCCACCGCATCGGGCAGGACCGCATCGTCACCGTCACCACCCTGACCACCGCAGGCACCCTGGAGGAGCACATCGCCGCCATGCATCACCGCAAGTCCGCGCTCGACCTGGACTCCGACGCCGGCGCCCTCGCCGTGCTGACCGGGCTCTCCGACGAGCGCCTCATCGAGGTGCTGCGCCGCCGGCGAGAGGAGTCGGCGTGACCACCGCGGAATTCGGCTACACCCGCTGGGGCCGCGACTTCCTCCGGCTGGCCGAACCCACCCGTATCTCCCGGCCCGAGCCGCTGCTCCCGCGGGCCCGGAGTCTGGCGCGCCATGCGGTCACCGACGTGCAGGTCGAAGACCGGCTGCTCCGCGGGACGCTGGTGCGCGGCGGCGAGGCGTCGGTGGCCTACCTCGAGTTCGCTCCGCTGCCCCGGGAGATCGCGTGTGGCGTCGCCGAGCGTACCGGGGTCCACCCCGCTCCGGCCGCGCTGACCGACGCCGTACACGACACGCTCGCCGCGCATCCCCCCGAGCTCGCCGTCGCCGACTGCTCGTGCCGCGCCCGGACCGAGCGGTGCGTGCACGTCCTGGCGTTGCTGTACGAGACCGCGCGCCGGGTCGACGAGGACCCACGCCTCGCGCTGAGTCTGCGCGGATTCGCCGCGGCCGTCGACCAGGACGCGCCCTCCACCGAGGTGCCCCGGTGGATCCCCCTGACGGCACTGGATCCGGCGGCCTTCCGTGCGTTTCCGGGCGCTCCGCCGCAGAGCACCGGCGGATGAACGTAGACCCGCGCTCGGTCAGCTGGCGGCGGCCTCCTGCGCCTCTTCCCGCTCGGCGACCAGGGTGAGGGCGATGTCGACGATCATGTCCTCCTGACCACCGACCAGGCGGCGTTCACCGCAGACGGTGAGGATGTCGCGGACGTCGAGGTCGTAGCGGGCGGCCGCGGCCTCGGCGTGACGAAGGAAGGACGAGTACACGCCGGCGTAACCGAGGGTCAGTGTCTCCCGGTCCACGCGGACCGGGCGGTCCTGCAGCGGGCGCACGATGTCGTCGGCGGCGTCTTCGAGGGCGTTCAGGTCGCAGCGATGATTGAACCCGAGCAGGTTCGCCACCGCGATGAACGGCTCGATCGGGCAGTTGCCCGCCCCGGCGCCGTGGCCGGCGAGCGAGGCGTCGACGCGGTAGACGCCGTTCTCCACGGCCACCACCGAATTGGCCACCGACAGCGACAGGTTCTCGTGCGCGTGGATACCGATCTCGGTCCCCTCGTCGAGGACGTCCCGGTAGGCACGGACGCGTTCGGCGACGTCGTTCATGGTGAGCCGGCCGCCCGAGTCGGTGATGTAGACGCAGTTCGCCCCGTAGGACTCCATCATCTTGGCCTGCTGTGCGAGCGACGCCGGGTCGCTCATGTGCGAGAGCATCAGGAAGCCGGAGACGTCCATGCCGATCTCGCGGGCCGCCCCGATGTGCTGCGCCGCCACATCGGCTTCGGTGCAGTGGGTGGCGATGCGCACCGAGCGCACGCCCAGGTCGTAGGCGCGCTTGAGTTCGGTGACGGTGCCGACGCCGGGCAGCATCAGGGTGGTCAGCCTGGCGTTGTGCATCACGTCGGCCGCCGCCTCGATCCACTCCCAGTCGGTGTGCGACCCGGGACCGTAGTTGACGGTGCCACCGGAGATGCCGTCGCCGTGCGCCACCTCGATGGCATCGACGCCTGCCGCATCCAGGGCGGAGACGATGCGCTGGACGTCGTCGGTGGAGATCTGGTGCCGGATGGCGTGCATGCCGTCTCGCAGGGTCACGTCCTGCACGAAGATGTCGATGCCGCCGTCGCTGGTCTGTCGCGAGGTCATGCGATTTCCTCCTGGTCGGCGGCGCGTGCCGCGATACGCTCGGCGACCTGCAGGCCGGCCGAGGTCATGATGTCGAGATTGCCCGCGTAGGCGGGAAGGTAATGGGCGGCGCCCTCCACTTCGAGGAAGACCGAGACCTGGTGGGTGGGCCGCCCCTCCTCACCGTCGGCGAGCAGGGTCTCCACGGGGCTCGAGTCCGGGATCTCGGTGATCTGCACCTTCTGCTTCAGCCGGTAGCCGGGCACGTAGGCCGAGACGTCGTCGACCATCTTCTCCACCGACAGCCGGATCTGTTCCTGCGTGTCCTCGTCGGGGGCTTCGACCAGCGTGTACACGGTGTCGCGCATCATCAGCGGCGGCTCGGCCGGGTTGAGGATGATCACCGCCTTGCCGCGCCGCGCGCCACCGACCTGCTCGATGGCGCCGGAGGTGGTCTCGGTGAACTCGTCGATGTTGGCACGGGTGCCCGGGCCCGCCGACTTGGAGGCGATGGAGGCGACGATCTCGGCGTAGGCCACCGGGACCACGCGGGAGACAGCGGCGACCACCGGGATGGTGGCCTGACCGCCGCAGGTCACCATGTTCACGTTGGGCGCATCGAGGTGGTCCTCGAGGTTCACCGACGGCACCACGTACGGGCCCACCGCGGCGGGTGTCAGGTCGATGAGCCGCTTGCCCAGCGGTTCCAGTATCGAGGCGTTGTGCTCGTGCGCCTTGGCCGAGGTCGCATCGAAGACGATGTCGATCTCGTCGAAGTTCGGCAGCTTCAGCAGGCCGTCGACCCCCTCGTGGGTGGTCGGGACGCCCAGCCGCGCAGCGCGCGCCAGGCCGTCGGAATCGGGATCGATGCCGACCATGGCACCCATCTCCAGGTACTTGGCGTTGCGCATCACCTTGATCATCAGGTCGGTGCCGATGTTGCCCGATCCGATGATGGCGACCTTGGACTTCTTACTCACGGGAGCCTTCTCACTCATTGGGGTTTCCTTCACTGAATCGGGCGCGGACGGTGCCGAGTCCGCTGATCTCGACGGTCACGTCGTCGCCGGAGGCGAGCGGACGCATCGGTCCGAGGGCCCCGGACAGGATCACCTGCCCGGCGCGCAGCGGCTCGCCGAAGTCGCGGGCGGCGCGGGCGAGCCAGGCGACGGCGTTGAGCGGGTCGCCCAGGCACGCCGCGCCGTCACCGGTGGACACCTCTTCGCCGTTGATCAGCATCCGCATGCCGACCTCGACCGGCGTGAACTCGTCGAGGGTCTTGCGGTCGTCGCCGAGGACGTAGACGCCGGACGAGGCGTTGTCGGCGACGGTGTCGGCGAAGGCGATGTCCCAGCCGGCGATCCGGCTGTCGCAGACCTCCAGCGCGGCGACGCCGTAGTCGATGGCCTCGCGGATCTGTTCGATGTCCAGGGGGCCGTCGGCGAGGTCTGCCTTGAGCACGAAGGCCACCTCGGCCTCGGCCTTGGGCTGCAGCAGCCGGTCGGTGGGGACCTGGTCGCCGTCGCTGTAGGCCATGTCGTCGAACAGCACCCCGAAGTCGGGCTGGTCGACACCCATCTGCTCCTGAACGGCTTTACTGGTCAGGCCGATCTTGCGGCCGACGATCCGGGCGCCGGCGGCCGTCCGGCCGGCGGTGAGCCGCTCCTGGACGCGGTACGCGGCGGCGAGGTCGGTGGGCCCGATCAGGTCGCGGACGGGGGTACAGGCGGCACGACTGTGCAAGGCATCGAGCAGCCGCTGGGCCGCGCGGGTCTCCGCGGCATCGCGGTCGAGTGACGTGGTCATGACTCGATCGTCGTCGGCGGCCGGGCGATCGGGAAGCACTTCGTCTCACTCAGCGATACGCCGCGGCCTAGACTGGCGTCGTGAGCGAATCCGGACACGGCGCACCGCCGGCTCAAGACACCGTTCTGGGCAAGGTGATGACGATCCTGCACGCCTTCGGCGTGGACGATCACGAGCTGTCCCTGGCCGAGCTCGTCCGCCGCACCGGGCTGCACAAGGCGACGACGCACCGTCTCTGCGGCGAGATGGTCGCCGCCCATCTTCTCGACCGCACCGCCGGCGGCTACCGGCTCTCCGGCGGATTGTTCGAACTCGGAATGCGCGCCTCGGTGGAACGGAGCCTGCTGGAGATCGCGATGCCCTTCCTGCAGGACCTGTACGAGCGGACCCGGGAGACCGTCCACCTCGGCGTGCTCGACGGCAACGAGGTGCTGTACGTGGCGAAGATCGGCGGCCATCGCCAGGCGAATGCGCCGTCACGCACCGGGGGGCGAATGCCGCTGTACTGCACGGGAATCGGCAAATCACTCCTGGCGCATGCGGATCCGACACTGCAGCAACGGATCCTGTCCGGCCCCCTGCCGCGGCGGACTCCGCGCACCGTGGTGGCGCCGGGCTTGCTGGCCCGGCAACTCGAGGCCATCCGCGAGACGGGAGTGGCCTTCGAGATCGAGGAGTCCGCGCCCGGGATCGCCTGCGTGGCCGCGCCCGTGCTCGACGTGGGCAGCAACGCCCCCATCGCCGCGATCAGCTCCACCGGGCCGGTGCACCGTTTCCGCCCCGAACAGCACGCCGATGCAGTGCGCGCCGCGGCCGGCGGCATCGCCGCGACCCTGCATCGCCGTCGGGCACAGCGCACCTGAGCAGGATCGGCCTGTCACACTGGATGCCGTGATCAGAGTGGGACTGACCGGCGGTATCGGAGCCGGCAAATCGACCGTGGCCAAGACGTTCATCGCGCAGGGGGCCCATCACGTGGACGCGGACGCGATCGCGCGCGAAGTGGTGGAGCCCGGCTCCCCCGGTCTGGCGGCGCTGGTCGACGCTTTCGGCCCGGAGATTCTGGACGCCGACGGCGCCCTCGACCGTCCCGCTCTGGCCGCCCGCGCTTTCGCCGACGAAGAGAGCACCGCCCGACTCAACGCGATCACCCATCCGCTGATCGGCCGGCGAACTCAGGAGCTCATCGCCGCCGTGCCCGCCGATGCCGTGCTCCTGCACGATGTTCCGCTACTCGTGGAGGGCAACATGGCGCCGTTCTACGACGCCGTGATCGTGGTGCACACCGACGCCGACATCCGTCTGGACCGGCTGGTGAATCTGCGCGGGATGGATCGAGAAGATGCCCGGCGGCGCATCGACGCCCAGGCCACCGATGAGCAGCGCCGCGCAGTCGCCGACATCTGGCTGGACAACTCAGGAGCCCCGGAGGAACTGGCCGAGCAGGCCCTGCGCGTATGGAACGAGCGGCTGATCCCCTTGCGGGACAACCACACCGCACGAACACCCGCCCCGCTGCCCACCGAGCCGGTGGAGGCCGATCCCGCCTGGAGCGTGCTCGGCCCCCGTCTGGTCAACCGGCTCTGGGCGCTGCTGGGCGACAAGGCCGTCCGCATCGCGCACGTCGGTCCCACCGCCGACCCGGGTGGCCCCGCAGTGCCGGTGATCGACCTGGAGGTGACCGTCGCCGACGACGCCGCGGCGCAGGCGGCGGCGCAGCTCCTGCACGAGGCGGGGTTTCCCAGCCTTTCCGGCGAGACCGGCCGCGTGCACGGCGCCGCCGATCCGGGCCGTCCGGCCCGCGTGTACTTGCGCGTCGACGAGTAGCTCGGCCGGGCCGGCACGGTCCTGGTCGATCAGTGACCCACATCGAAAGAACTCCCCCGCACCGGAATCGGCGTGGGGGAGTTCTTCTGATCGTGCGTGACCGCTAGGTCAGGAGTTGCCTCCGGTCAGCTTCTCGCGCAGGGCGGCGAGCTGCTCGTCGCTGGCCAGCGAACCGCCGGCCGGAGCCGAGCTGCCCGACGAGCCCGCGGACGCCGACGACGGCGCAGACGCCGAATCGGTCGACGAGGAGTACTCGCCGCCGTTCTCGGCCTCGGCGGCCGCCGCAGCGAACTTCTCGATCTGAGCGGTGTGCATCTTGTGGCGACGCTCCGCCTCGGCGTAACGGCCTTCCCACTCCTCGCGCTGGGCGTCGTAGCCCTCGAGCCATTCGTTGGTCTCGGCGTCGAAGCCCTCGGGGAAGATGTAGTTCCCCTGGTCGTCGTAGCTGTCGGCCATGCCGTACTTCGAGGGGTCGAACTCCTCGGTGTAATCCTCGTTGGCCTGCTTCAGCGACAGCGAGATACGGCGGCGGTCCAGGTCGATGTCGATGACCTTGACCATCGCATCGTCGCCCACGGACACGACCTGGTCGGGCACCTCGACGTGGCGCTCGGCCAGCTCCGAGATGTGCACCAGGCCCTCGATGCCCTCTTCGACGCGGACGAAGGCACCGAACGGCACCAGCTTGGTGACCTTGCCCGGCACGATCTGCCCGATCGCGTGGGTACGGGCGAACTGACGCCACGGGTCTTCCTGCGTCGCCTTGAGCGACAGCGAGACGCGCTCGCGGTCCATGTCGACGTCGAGGACCTCCACGGTGACCTCGTCGCCCACGGCCACGACCTCGGACGGGTGGTCGATGTGCTTCCAGGACAGCTCGGAGACGTGCACCAGGCCGTCGACGCCGCCGAGATCGACGAAGGCGCCGAAGTTGACGATCGAGGACACGACGCCCTTGCGGACCTGGCCCTTGGCGAGCTTGTTGAGGAACTCGCTGCGGACCTCGGACTGGGTCTGCTCCAGCCATGCGCGGCGCGACAGGACCACGTTGTTGCGGTTCTTGTCGAGCTCGATGATCTTGGCCTCGACCTCCTTGCCGATGTACGGCTGCAGGTCGCGGACGCGACGCATCTCCACCAGCGACGCCGGGAGGAAGCCACGCAGGCCGATGTCGAGGATCAGGCCGCCCTTGACGACCTCGATGACGGTGCCCTTGACGGCCTCGTCCTTCTCCTTGAGCTCCTCGATCGTGCCCCAGGCGCGCTCGTACTGAGCGCGCTTCTTCGACAGGATCAGACGGCCTTCCTTGTCCTCCTTGGTGAGAACGAGGGCTTCGACCTCGTCACCGACGGTGACGACTTCACTGGGGTCGACGTCGTGCTTGATCGACAGCTCACGCGAAGGGATGACACCTTCGGTCTTGTAGCCGATGTCAAGCAGAACCTCGTCGCGATCGACCTTGACGATGGTGCCTTCGACGATGTCGCCATCGTTGAAGTACTTGATCGTGGAGTCGATGGCAGCGAGGAAGTCCTCAGCCGAGCCGATGTCATTGACGGCTACTTGCGGCGAGGTGATCGTGGGGGACGACATATGTTGAGTTGCTCCGGACAGGTAGGTTGTAGTTGACGGATCGGCAGGCACATCCGTGCTGGTGAGCCCGCTTCTCCGAGGATTTCCCGGCCCCGGTTGACGCTCCGGTGTGGATCACGTCGTCGGCGCCGTTCGCGTGCGTGCGAAGACACGCACAGAACAGGCTACTCCACCGTGTCTGTGCTGCACAAATGGCCCCGCACCCGGCCCGGGACAACCGGCGCGCGGGCCTAGACTCGGCCGTATGACCCAGCACCCTCCACGGGCGCCGCGAGTGCTCGGCGACATCGACTCGGTGACGAGCGAATCGGCCAGCCGTTCCTGGTGGGACACCGAGGCCGACGCCTACCAGGCAGAACACGGCGCCTTCCTCGGCAACGCGATTCCCGGCGGCGACTTCGTGTGGGGGCCCGAGCGGTTGCGCGAGGAGGACGCCGGTCTGCTGGGCGACGTCGCCAGCCGCGACGTCCTGGAGATCGGCTGCGGCGCCGCGCCGTGCGCACGTTGGCTCCTCGCCCGCGGCGCCCGCCCAGTGGGGCTGGACGTGTCCGTGGGCATGCTGGCCCACGCGGTGTCGGCGATGGCCGCCGACGAGCGGCCGGTGCCCTTGATCCTGGCCGGCGCCGAGCACCTCCCCTTCGCCGACGCCTCGTTCGATCTGGCTTGCTCGGCCTTCGGCGCGGTCCCGTTCGTCGCCGATTCGGCCCGCCTGATGGCCGAGGTGTCCCGGGTCCTCCGCCCGGGCGGCCGCTGGGTGTTCGCCACCAACCACCCGATGCGCTGGATGTTCCTCGACGACCCGGGCCCCGAGGGGCTGCAGGTGGCGTTGTCGTACTTCGATCGCACGCCCTACTCCGAGGCCGATGCCGACGGCAACGTCACCTACGTCGAGCACCACCGCACGATGGGCGATCGCGTCCGCGAGATCGTCGCGGCCGGCCTGGTACTCGAAGACGTGGTGGAACCCGAATGGCCCGACGACCTCGACGCCGAATGGGGACAGTGGTCTCCCCTGCGCGGCGCCTTCTTCCCCGGCACTGCGATCTTCGTCTGCCGCAAGCCGGAATGACGCCGCCCGACCCGGCCGCCCCTCTGATCGTTCAGAACGGTGGCGGGTCTTCGCGGGCATCGCGCTCGCGTCGGCGGCGAAGGCGGTCGCGTTCGGCCCGGCGCCAAGCGTGTTTATGAGCGGTGGCGGCTTTGAGGCCGCCGCCGGCAGAGCTGGTGCTCTGAGGGGTGTGTGACTCCGGTGGCGGTTGGGGCCGGTGGAGGCAGGTGACGCCGTCGAGTTGCGGGAACACCCACTGTCCGGGTGCGGCGGTTTCCGCAGTGAATCCGTGCGGGGTGGTGATCGAGGTCCAGAGGGTGCCCTCGTCGTCGATCCACAGATCGTCGACGAAACCGGCGGCCGGGTCGGTGGCCCCGACCTGCGTTTTCTGAATGTGATGAAGCTTGCACTTGGGAGCGATATTGCACAGACAGGTGGGGCCGCCGGAAGCGGGCTGGAACTGGTCGTACTCTTCGACGTGATCGAGTTCGCAGTTCCAGGCGGGGCGTTCGCAGCCGGTGACGGTGCACATCGGAAACAGGCCCCGCACGACGGTGTCGAGGGCGGCTGTGGGCCGGTAGGGATCAGCCGGCTGAGCGGTGTTCTCCACCAGAATCGGCGACTCGCCGATCTCCTCGGCTGCGCCGAACTGATCGAGATCGAGTCCGCGGACGGTGGTGTCGGGACGCAGCGCCAGACCCCGGACGTGGTCGGCGCCGATCACGCCGTGCCCGTCGAGGAACGCCGGTTCCTCGTCGTCCCCGTCGAGGGTGGACTTCTGACATACCGCGTGGATCACGATGCGGGCCTGGCGGTCGCTGACGGCGTCCTCATCGAGGGAGGCGGTGCAGGTGACCTCGTCGTCGCAGCCGCACTCGAACGGCATGCGGCGCAGCCGCGCGGTCGCGGCCGCTGAGCGCCGCACCCGCAGGGGGCGCGGATCGTTGGGACAGCATCCTTCGACCAGGGCGTTGATCGCCGCCCACGCCAGCCGGGCTTCTTCGGCGTCGGTGGTGATGGTGAGCCCGGCCAGGCCGTCGTCGTAGTCGCGGGTGGTGACGTTCTTGCGCGCTTGCGCTTTGGCACGCCGACGGCGCACGGCGTCGGGGTCGTGCTTGGCCACGACACGGTCGGCGATGTGGGTGGTGATCTTCTCGGAGATGTGGCCGGCGTTCCCCAGCGATTCGGCGAGATCGGCGTCGACGGCCGCGATGACGGCCGCTTCGTCGACCACGGCCGTGCGGGACACGGAGACGGCGAACATCTCCGAGGTGATCGTGCCGTCGCGCAGCAGCTCACCGACGCGCGGCACGCGTTCGACGATCGCGACGGCCTGGTTCACCAGCGTGCGCGCCTGTGTCGCCCGGACACCGAAGACCACCTGGATCTCGGTCTGGGCGACCACATAGGCGTCGACCGGGTCATAGGCGGCACCGTCGTCGATCACGGCGTCGTGCAGGTTGGCCAGGGCGATGTCGAGGAACTGCCCGATGCCCCGCAGCTGCTCCCAATGCAGATACGACTGGCCGCGCCGGGCGTTGGAGGCGTACACCAGCCAGTCGCGACATTGAGTGCGGTCGGAGTCGCCGGCGTCGGGTTCGATCATCCCCACCGGAGCCAGATCGACCTTGGTCCAGGGCGAGCTGCGATCGACGTGGACCATGCCACTCACCCCCCTGGTGTTCGACTGTTCTGTAGTTTAGATTACACACACATTTTGGTGTGCGCAAGTGTTCGAACAAAGTTCTTCAGAAACAAGATAACACCAGGCTAAAGCAGGTTTTGAACCGAACCTTCCACCGGTTCGAGGCGAGCGTTCGCACTCCCCCGATCGCTCAGGAGCCCCGATCTCGCAGACGAGTGTTCGAATGAGACGGAGCCTCCGGACTGCCGCTCGTCAGAGGAGCTTGGAGAGGAATGCCTGCGTCCGCTCGTGCTGCGGACGTTCCAGCATCTCCCGCGGGTTCCCGCGCTCGACCACCTTGCCGTCGGCCATGAACACCAGTTGGTCGGCGACCTCCCGGGCGAAACCCATCTCGTGGGTGACGACCAGCATCGTCATGCCGGCCTGCGCGAGGTCCCGCATCACCGCGAGCACATCGCCGACCAGCTCCGGGTCCAGCGCCGAGGTGGGCTCGTCGAACAGCATGAGCTTGGGTTCCATGGCGAGCGCGCGGGCGATGGCCACCCGCTGCTGCTGCCCGCCGGACAGCTGCGCCGGATAGGCATCGGCCTTGCTCGCCAGCCCCACCTTCGACAGCAGGTCCTCGGCGCGCGCGACGGCCTCGTCGCGCGACTGCCCCTTCACCAGCATCGGCGCCTCGATGACGTTCGCGATGACCGTGCGGTGCGGAAACAGGTTGAAGTGCTGAAAGACCATGCCGATGTCCCGGCGCTGCTTGGCGGCATCCCGCGGACTCATCTCGTAGAGCTTGCCCCCGCGCTCGCGGTAGCCGATCAGCTCGCCGTCGACGCGCAGGCGGCCGGCGTTGACCTTCTCCAGGTGGTTGACGCACCGGAGGAACGTGGATTTGCCCGAGCCGCTCGGGCCGATCAGGCAGGCGACCGAGCCGTGCTGCACCTGGAGCGATATGCCTTTGAGGACCTGCAGCGCACCGAAGCTCTTGCAGACGTTCTCGGCCTGCACCATCGGTGAGCGCGGCGCATCGACGCTCATCTGCCGCCCTCCAGGGTCTCGGCCTGCGCGAGTTCGGCCAGCTGATCATCGCTCAGCATCCGGCTGGCCCCCTTCGAATAGTGCTTCTCCAGATAGTGCTGGCCGATCATCAGGATGCTGGTGACCGCCAGATACCAGGTGGACGCGACCAGCAGCATCGGGATGGGCTGGAAGTTGAGGCTGGAGATGTCGCGTTGTCGACCGTACAGCTCCAGAGAGAACGGTATCGCCGTCACCAGGCTGGTGGTCTTCAGCATGCTGATCAGCTCGTTGCCGGTGGGCGGGATGATCACCCGCATCGCCTGCGGGAGCACCACCCGGCGCATGGTCTGGATCCAGGTCATCCCCAGCGCCACCGACGCCTCCATCTGCCCCTCGTTGACCGACGAGATGCCCGCGCGCACGATCTCGGCCATGTAAGCGGCCTCGTTGAGACCCAGACCGATGATGGCGAACAGGAACGCCGCGTTGATCGTCTGCACGTCGATGTGGAAGAACTGCGGACCGAACGGGACACCGACGTCGATCCGGGAGTAGATGGAGCCGAACAGCCCCCACAGCACCAGCTGCACATACACCGGGGTCCCGCGGAAGATCCACAGGTAGACCCACGCCACCGTCCGGAGCACCGGGTTCGGCGAGAGCCGCATCACCGCCAGCAGCACACCCAGCACCACCCCGAGGATCATCGCGCAGACGGTCAGCGCCAGCGTCCAGCCGGCGGCCTCGATGATCCGGGTGTCGAAGAGGTAGTCGGCATAGGTGCGCCACTTGTAGGCGTCGTTGGTGGCCGCGCCGTAGACGAACAGACCGACCAGCACCAGGATGATCGCCGCGGCGATCCACTGCCCCGGGTGCCGCAGCGGCACCGCCTTGATGGCCTCGGGCGCGGTCCCGTCCGGGCCGGCCTCGTCCGGGGGCTTCGGGGCCGGGGGCGTCTGGGTCATGGGCTCGCTCCGTTGATCTGCGCGGTCTCGATCATTCCTGCTTCCACTCCCCAATGCTCGGCGATCGTCCGGTAGTAGCCGTTGTCGATCAGATACTGCATCGCCTGCTGCACCGCAGGCCCCAGGGCCGAGCCCTTCGGCAACGGAATCCCGTACGGCGCAGCGTCGTACATCGGTCCGACGAGCTCGAGGTCTTCGCCGATCTTGGCGGTCTTGGTGACGGCGTAGGCGCTCACCGGCGAGTCGGCGGAGAAGGCGTCGATCTTGCCCAGCAACAGCGCGGTGACCGCCTGGTCCTGGGCGTCGAACTTCTGCTTGTCGATCGGCGGCTTGCCGGCGGCGACGCATGCGGCACTCTTGGCCGGGATCTCTTCGGTGTCCTCGACCGTGGTCGACTGCACCCCGACGCGCTTGCCGCAGGCGTTGTCGGGATCGATCTCGTCGCCGGTCCGCTGCACCCACTGCACGCCTGCGCGATAGTAGGTGACGAAGTCGACCTGCTTCTCGCGCTCGGCGGTGTCGGTGAACGACGAGATCCCGGCGTCGTAGGTCCCGGCCTGGATGGACGGGATGATCTTGTCGAAGTCGGATTCGAAGAACTCCGGGCGTAGACCCAGCACCTGCGAGATCGCCTTCATGATGTCGATGTCGAAGCCGACGATCCGGCCGTCGCGGTCCTTGAACTCGTTCGGCTGATAGGGCGGATTGGTGCCGACCCGCAGGACCCCGCTCTGCGCGATCCTCGGCGGCACCAGCGCCGCGATCTCCGGCTGCTCGCTCACCTGCAGGGTGATGGGGGCGACGTCGAGCTCGGATTCGTCATTGGTGCAGGCCGTCGCCGCCAGCATCGTGACGGCAAGCAGGATCGCACCGAACCGCCTGAGTCGTTCGCCCCGCACCGTCACCATCCTCTTGTTCACCGGTGACCGGCGGTCACTCGCGTTCGTCAGATGAACCTACACCGACGGCGCGGGCGTGATCGGCGAACTCCGCGGTGGTGGCGGTGCCACCCAGGTCCGGTGTGCGCACCCCGGCGGCCACCGTCGCGGCGACCCGGACGCGCATGTCCTCGGCTGCGGCCAGGACCCCGGGATCGGAGTGCCGGGTGCCGTACCACTGCAGCGCCTGCGCCACCGAACCGATCATCGCGATGGGGTCGGCGATCCCGCGCCCGGCGATGTCCGGTGCCGCGCCGTGCACCGCCTGTGCCATCACCCGAGTGTCCGAGCAGTTGATCGACGCGGCCAGGCCCAACGAGCCCGACAGCTCTGCGGCCAGGTCGGAGAGGATGTCGCCGAACAGGTTCTCGGTCACCACGACGTCGAAGTCTGCGGGCCGACGCACCAGGAGGGCGGCCATCGCGTCGACGTGCTGCTGGTCCACCCGCACGTCCGGGAACCGTTCGGCCACCTCGAGGCACACGTCACGGAACAGCCCCGTGGTGAGACGCAGGACATTGGCCTTGTGCACCACGGTGACGTGGCCCCGCCGGGCGCGAGCGGCCTCGAAGGCGCGCTCGGCGATGCGTTCGGTGGCCTGCCTGGTGACCAGCCCGACGGACAGCGCGACGTCGGGCGTCGGCATGAACTCGCCGCTGCCCACCGTCATGTTGCGGTCGGCGTACAGGCCTTCGCTGTTCTCCCGCACGATCAGCAGATCGATGTCCGGCGCGGTGGCGCGAACGCCCGGAATCGCTTGTGCCGGACGAAGATTCGCATAGAGGCCGAAATGCTTGCGTAACAACGCTCCGGGTGGGGGCGCGTCCCGGTGCGGCGGCGGGTAGGCGGCCGAGTCGTGCGGCCCGACGATCATCAGCTCACGGTGTTCGAGCGCGTTCAGGGTGCTCTCGGGCAGCGCCGACCCGTGGCTGTCGATGGCGGATTCGCCGTAGGGCAACCGCTCCAGGACCATCCGCACCCCGTGGGCGGCGAGAGCCTGCTCGGCGAGCGCGACCGCGACCGGCACCACCTCGGGGCCGATCCCGTCGCCGTCGAGCACCGCCGCGCGCAGTACCTGGTGGTCGTTCATCGTCGTCGCGCTCAGTGTGCGGCGTCGTCCCACGAACGGCCGAACCCGACCGACACGTCGAGGGGAACCTTGAGCTCGATCGCCGACCCCATCTCCTCGCGTACCAGCGCCTCGATCGCCTCGCGTTCACCGTCGGCCACCTCGACGACGAGCTCGTCGTGCACCTGCAGCAGCATGCGTGAGCGCAGTCCTTCGGCGGCGATGCGCCGGGCGACGTTGATCATCGCCACCTTGATGATGTCGGCCGCCGTCCCCTGGATCGGCGCGTTCAGCGCCATGCGCTCGGCGCCCTGCCGCCGCTGGAAGTTGTCGGAGTTCAGGTCCGGCAGGTAGCGGCGGCGGCCGAACAGCGTCTCGGTGTACTCCTTGCGGCGCGCCTCGACGACCACCTCGTGCAGGTAGTCGCGTACGCCGCCGAAGCGCGCGAAGTACTGGTCCATCTGGTCGCGGGCCTCGTCGCGGCTGATCCCCAGCTGCGCGGCGAGCCCGTACGCGGACAGGCCGTACGCCAAGCCGTAACTCATCGCCTTGACCCGGGACCGCATCTGGGCGTCGACCTGGTCGACCGGCACCCCGAAGGCTCGGGAGCCGACGAAGTTGTGCAGGTCCTCGCCCGTGTTGAAGGCCTCGATCAGGCCTTCGTCGCCGGACAGGTGAGCCATGATCCGCATCTCGATCTGTGAGTAGTCGGCGGTCATCAGACACTCGTAGCCCTCGCCGACCACGAAACCGCCGCGGATCTGCCGGCCGGCGTCCGTGCGGACCGGGATGTTCTGCAGGTTGGGCTCGGTGGAGCTGAGCCGGCCGGTGGCGGCCACCGTCTGATTGAAGGTGGTGTGGATCCGGCGATCGTCCGCGACGGTCTTGAGCAGGCCGTCGACGGTCACCTTGAGGCGGGTCGCGTCCCGGTGCTCCAGCAGGAACTTGAGGAACGGGTGTTCGGTCTTCTCGTAGAGCGAGGCCAGCGCATCCGCATCGGTGGTGTAGCCGGTCTTGGTCTTCTTGGTCTTGGGCATGCCGAGCTTGTCGAACAGGACCACCTGCAGCTGTTTGGGCGAGCCGAGGTTCACCTGCTCGCCGATCACCTCGTAGGCGGACTCGGCGGCGTCCCGAACCCGTTGGGCGAAGCTGCGCTCGAGATCCTCCAGCTGTGCCACGTCGACGGCGATGCCTGCCGACTCCAGGTCGGCCAGGACGAAGGCCAGCGGCAGTTCCATGTCGCGCAGCAGCGGCACCGATTCGATCCGCTCCAGCTCGGTGTCGAGGGTGTCGGCCAGCTCGGCGACGGCCTGCGCCGACAGCATCAGCTGATTCGACACCGCCGACTCGTCGGTGTCGCCGTCGAGCAGCGACAGCTGTCCGTCGTCGGCGGCGCCGTCGGCGCGCAGCTCGCGCCGCAGATAGCGCAGCGCGAGATCGTCCAGGTTGAAGGTGCGCTGCCCGGGGCGGACCAGGTAGGCGGCCAGCGCGGTGTCGGAGGTGACCCCGGTCAGCGTCCAGCCGCGGCCGCGCAGTGCGTGGATCGCCCACTTGACCTCGTGCACGGCCTTGGGCCTGTCCGGGTCAGCGAGCCAGACGCCGAGAGCGGCCTCGTCGTCCGGGCTCATCGTCACCGGGTCCACGAAAGCCGCTTCGCCGTCGGCGGCGGCGATCGCGATGCCGGTGGCCTCGGAGCCGACCACTCGCCCGGCACCGGTCACGGCCAGACCGCTGCGTCCGGTCTGCGCGTGCGCCTCGAGCCATGCGGCCACCTCGCCGGTCTCCAGCCGGGTGCCCGACACCTCGAAGCCGGCGTCGGCCTCCGGCTCGGTCGAGGTGAGGGTGGAGAACAGCCGATCCCGCAGGACCTTGAACTCCAGGTCGTCGAAGAGACGGTGGATGCGGTCGCGATCCCAGCCGTGCAGCGCCAGATCGTCGGGCTCTGAGGGCAGGTCCATGTCGCGCACCAGCTCGGTGAGTCGGCGGTTCATGATGACCGCGGCCAGGTTCTCGCGCAGCGAATCGCCGACCTTGCCGCGCACCTCGTCGGCTCGGTTCACCAGTTCTTCGAACGAGCCGTACTCGCGGATCCACTTGGCCGCGGTCTTCTCCCCGACGCCCGGGATGCCGGGCAGATTGTCACTCGGGTCGCCGCGCAGCGCCGCATAGTCCGGGTACTGCTCGGGGGTGAGACCGTACTTGCGCTCCACCTCGTCCGGGGTGAACCGGGTCAGCTCGGAGACCCCCCGTTTCGGGTAGAGGACGGTGATGTTGTCGTTCACCAGTTGCAGAGCGTCCCGGTCCCCGGTGACCACCAGAACGCGGTAGCCCTGCTGGTCGGCGCGGGTCGCGAGGGTGCCGATGATGTCGTCGGCCTCGTAGTTCTCGATCGCCATAACCGGGATGCCCATCGCGTCGAGGACGTCCTTGGTCAGATCCACCTGCCCGCGGAACTCGTCCGGCGAGGACGAACGCTGCGCCTTGTAGTCGGGGAACATCTCCGACCGGAAGGTCTGGCGCGAGACGTCGAAGGCCGCCGCGATATGCGTGGGCTCTTCGTCGCGCAGCAGATTGATCAGCATCGCGGTGAAGCCGTACACGGCGTTGGTCGACTGACCGGTGTTGGTCTTGAAGTTCTCCGCCGGCAGCGCGAAGAAGGCCCGATAGGCCAGCGAATGACCGTCGAGCAGCATCAGCGTCGGTCGTGCGGCCTGTTTGCTGCGGGCTTGGGTACGGGACGGTGTCTGCGCGGGGCTCACGCTGTCCGAGTGTAGTGAGCCCCTCCGACGCGCCGACTCCGGATCAGGCGGGAGCGTCGTCGCCGAGGCTTTCCACGACCACCTGCGCGACGGCCTTCATGGTCACGCGACGATCCATCGCATTGGTCTGGATCCACCGGAACGCCTCCGGCTCGGTCAGCGCCTGCTTCTCCATCAGCAGTCCCTTGGCCCGCTCGATGAGCTTGCGGGCCTCGAAGCGCTCGTTCATGCCCGAGATCTCGTCCTCGAGCGCCTTGAGTTCGCGGAAGCGGCTGAGCGCCACCTCGATGGCGGGCACCAGGTCGGACTGGCTGAACGGTTTGACCAGGTAAGCCATCGCGCCGGCGTCGCGGGCGCGTTCGACGAAGTCGCGCTGACTGAACGCGGTGAGCATCACGACCGGCGCCAGTCGTTTGCGGGCGATCTCGCTGGCCGCGTCGATGCCGTCGCGGACGGGCATCTTGATGTCCATGATCACCAGATCGGGGTGCAGGGACTCGGTGAGATCGACGGCCACCTGACCGTTCGGCGCCTCACCGACCACGTCGTAGCCCTCGTCGCGCAGCATCTCGCACAGATCCATGCGGATCAGCGAGTCGTCTTCGGCGACCACCACGCGGCGGGCGCGCGGCTGTTCGGGCGCAGACCCGGTTAGGCTCATCGACTCCGTCTTCCGTTGGTTTCGGCGATTCCAGTGTCCCCGATGCTGCGTGCCCCGGGCCGGAATCGAACCGGCACCTCCGGAGAGACCGCATTTTGAGTGCGGCGCGTCTGCCAATTTCGCCACCGGGGCCGATGGTGTGCGTTGACGAGTGTACGTTTCGCTCTCCCCGGCCATTGCGGCAACCCGCCGTTTTCGCCCGCGCCGCCCCCGGGTGGACGACGATGGCAGCCATGGCACGCCTCACCACCCGGCCCCGCCTCGAGATCGCCGTCCAGGACGGCGCCGGCGCGGCCGTCGCCGCCGGGAACGGCGCCGACAGAGTGGAGTTGTGCACGGCGTTGGGGGCGACGGGCGGTCTGACGCCGTCGCCGGGCACGCTGGCGCAGGTGTGCGCCACCGGGATCGACGTGCACGTCCTGATCCGCAACCGGCCGGGCGGTTTCGTCTACGACGACGCCGAGCTCGACGCCCTTGCCGCCGACATCGCCCTGGCGGCCGATCGCGGAGCCGCCGGCGTGGTGATCGGCGCCCTCGACGCCGGCGGGAACGTGGACGTGCGCGCCTGCCGGCGCCTGATCGCGGCGGCCCGCACCGCCGGCCGGCCGCTGGAGATCACCTTCCACCGGGCCCTGGACACTCTCGAAGACCCGGTGACCGCGCTGAGGCTGCTCGCCGACCTTGGGGTGGATCGCGTCCTCACCTCGGGTGGGGCCGCCCGTGCCGGCGACGGGCTGGGCCGGCTGGCCCGCCTGGTCGGCGCGGGCACGGGCGTCGAGATCATGGCCGGCGGCGGCGTGCGCCTGGACGACCTGGCCGCCCTGGCCGCGCTGGGCGTCGATGCGATCCATCTGTCGGCGAAACGCCTGGTCCCCGACCCGGGCGTCACCGGCCCCGGCGGCGGCACCGGCGGCGAACTGGAGATGACCGACCCGACACTGGTCGCCGCCGCGCGCCGCGAACTGGACCGCATCTGTGACGGACCGTCATAGACATCACTCCCAGCGTCCGCTAAGTTACGTCTCAGTAACATCACATCTGCATCACATAGCGACTTCGGGGAGTTGTTCATCACATGCTGTCGACCACGCGTGCCCGGTTGCACCGGACACTGATTCTCTTACTGGTTCCGATCCTGGTGGCCGCCGGTTCGGCGCTGCTGCCGATGACGGCGGCACCATCGGATGCGGCCGTCTCCGGCGCACTGGGCGCCAAGTGGACCCGGACCGCGGAAGGACCGCAGAAGTATCCCGGATACTCGGTGACCCCGGATGTGCCGATCAAGATGAGCGACGGCACCGTCCTGCGCGGCAATCTGATCCGGCCCGCGGACAAATCCGGCCGGCCCGTCAGCGAGAAGATGCCGACCATCGTCAATCTGACGCCGTACACCAAGATGGTGAGCGCGCTCGCGGCCGAGGTGGTGAACTTCCCCGTCCTGGTGCCGCAGCTGATCGAGCTGCTGAACGCGATCAATCTGCAGGGCACCGTGCTCTCCGGCTACAACGACCTGGTCGGCTCACTGCGGAGCGGGTTCGCCGATTCGTTCTCCTACGACCCGAAGCTCGTCCGCTCCGGCTACAACATGCTGGTGGTGGACGTGCGCGGCACCGGCTTCTCCCAGGGCACCTGGCAGGTGTTCGGCGACCGCGAGCGCCGCGACACCGGCGAGGTGATCGACTGGGCCGCCGAGCAGCGCTGGTCCAACGGCAAGATCGGCATGGCCGGCGCCTCCTACTCGGCCATCAACCAGCTGCAGGCCGCCGCCGATCGGCCCGGCAAGCTCGACGCCATCTTCCCGGTGGTGCCCGGCGCCGACATCGTGCGCGACGTGGTCGCCCCCGGCGGCGGCGTCGGCACCGGCTTCCTGTCGATGTGGCTGGCGCTGGTCAACACCTCCAAGATGATCCCGAACGTCGCCTCCATGCTCAACGGCACCTTCGACTGGAAGTGGCTGGGCGACCGGGCGAAGGACCCGCTCACCTACATCGACGTGATGCTGCAGGCACTGACCCTGCAGCGTCCCGATCAGGCGACCGGCGAGACCCGCAAACTGCTCACCGAAGGCACCGATCGCCGCAAGTCGCTGTTCACCGACGTCGGCCGGATCACCACTCCGACGTTCAGCATCGGCGGGTGGAACGACCTGTTCACCAACAGCGAGGCGCGGATGCTGTCGGGCCTGAAGCAGCTTCCGGACAGCAAGAAGAAGCTGATCATGGACGACGGTTATCACATCACCGTCGGCGCCCAGTTCGGCACGCCCGGCAACCCGCCCAAGATGACGGCACTCTCGCGCGCCTGGTACGACAAGTGGCTCAAGGGCATCGACAACGGAATCGACCGGTACTCCCCCGCCACCCTCGCGTCGATGCCGCGCGACAACTATCTGCAGGGACCGAGTTTCCCGCTGCCCGGCTACACCCATCAGCGGCAGTACCTGAGCGGCAAGCCGTCGCCGTCCATCCACACCCCGGTGGCCGGTAACGGTTCCCTTTCCTCGGCGAAGCCGTCGGCGCGGGCGACCCGCGTGGTCCAGCCGGGACTGTCGAACGTGTGCGGCAAGGACGGCGCGCAGGGCGCTGCGGGTGTGACGGCGCTGTTCGACTTCTGCGGGCGCGACAACCGCCTGGCCGAGGTCGCCGCCCAGACCTTCACCACCGCGCCGGTCACCAAGACGACGCGGCTGTCGGGCTGGCCGGCGATCCACCTCAATCAGCGACTGCAGGCCACCGACGGCTACTGGCACGCGACGGTGAACGTGGTGTCCCCCGACGGTCGCTCACAGGTGGTGTCGATGGGCCAGCTGATGGTGTCACTGCGCGAGGTGGACCGCTCCCGCAGCCAGTTCGCCGCCAACGGCGACGTGATCGACCCGTTCCTGTATCTGTCGCTGGACCATTACAAGCCGGTGCGTCCCGGGCAGACCCTCGCGATCGACATCCCGATGACCCCGACTCAGGCCGCGCTGCGGCCCGGAGACCGGATCCGGATCGACGTCTACTCGCTGAACGCCCCGAAGGCGCTGCCCCTGGGACCGGCGATGTGGGCGTCGAAGTTCGGTCCGCAGTTCATCGAGATCGACCCGAAGGCACCGAGCTGGGTGAACCTTCCGGTCGACCGGCCGCTGCGTTGATCCCCACCGTCTGATCCCCACCGTCTGATCCACGCCGTCTGATCCACGCCGTCTGATCGTCCCGGCCCCGCGCCGGGACGGTCAGCGGCCGACCCACGCGCCGCGTTCGAGTTCGGTGCGGGACACGTATTCGTCCGGCGCGGAACCGATCCGCAGAAGGTAGATGTGGCCGTCGGCGTTCACCCCGTCGACACGGAAGGACAGGAAGCACACGCCACCGTCTTCGGCTCCGGTGAATCGATCGAGGCGGGTGTCGGCCACTCGCCGGCCGGACTCGGTGGAGAAGATCTGCACCCGCGCCCCCTGACCGATGGACTGGTCGGCGAGCGCGGTGCGCGTCGCGCAGTCGGTCGGTACCTTGCCCGACGCGGTGAATCGATACTGGTTCAACGCCCCCAGGATCAGCGCCGCCGCGGTCGCCGCCGCGATGATCAGCGCCGCAAGCACACTCACCGCCCAGACCCAGCCGTAGTCGTGCCGCCGCCACCGATTGGGCGGAAGGAATCGGCCCGGCGGCAGGAAGTACTGGACCTGCGGGGTACCCGGAGCCCCGGAGACCACCTCGGTCTCCACGATCTCGATCTGTTCGCCCGCCCCCGGGAAGGCGATGTCGGGGCCGCCGCTCTCGGTGGGCGGGCGGTCGTGCGCCGGCCCGGCCCGTCCCGGCACCCCGTCGGAGAATTCGTTCACCGTCGTACCACTTCCACTCCCCCGGCCGTGCTCAGTTCCGGGGCGGGAAGTACTTGATCAGCGCTTCCTGAACCACCGACGTCGCGAGGGTGCCGTCCCGGGTGAAGAATCGGCCCGAGCCGATGCCGCGGGAACCGGCGGCCACCGGCGACTCGGTGGCGTACAGCAGCCAGTCGTCGAACCGGAACTCCCGGTGGAACCACATGGAGTGGTTGACCGTCGCCGCGAACAGGCGGTCCATCCCCCACGACAGCCCGTGGGTGGTGATGATCGAATCGAGCACGGTGGTGTCCGAGGCGTAGGCCATGGCCGCGACGTGCAGCAGCGGATCGTCGGGCAGCACACCGTCGGTCTTCATCCAGACCCGGTTGTGCGTGAGGGTCTCCCCGGCGTCCTTGACCTTCCAGGTGGGGTCGTTGGCGAACCGGATGTCGATCGGATGCAGCGCGTTGACGAACAGCGCGATCTGCTCCTCGTAGCCCTTGAAATGCTCACCCAGCGGCGGCAGTTCCTCCGGATACGGCACCAAGGGGATCTCGACGGCGTGTTCGAGGCCCGCGTTGTTGTCTTGGAAGGCGACCAGCATGGTGAAGATCTCGTCGCCGTCCTGGATCGCCGTGACCTGTCGATTGGCGAAGGCCTTGCCGTCCCGGAATCGCTGGACGTGATACTCCATCGGCTTGTTCACGTCGCCGCCGCGGATGAAGTGGGCGTGCAGCGCGTGCACCGGTGGGGCGCCGCGCACCAGCGTGCGGCCGGCCGCGACCACTCCCTGACCGAGCAGCTGGCCGCCGAAGGTGCGCGCCGTCTTCTGTTCCGGGTGCTGACCGATGAACAGATCGTCACCTGCCTGCTCGAGATCGAGCAGGGCGATCAGCTTCTCCAGATCCCCGCCGTCGGAGACCGCCTTCATCTGATGGTTCGGGTCGTTCAGATTGCGGGTCATCCCCCAACCTTAAGCGACGGCCCCCGGCACACCGGAGACCGTCGCCGCCACGGACCGATCAGTGGTCTTGTTCGCCGATGCGGTGCAGGTGCAGCAGGTTCGTGGAGCCCGGCACCTGCGGGGGCGCCCCGGCGACCACCACGACCACCGAGCCGTGCTTCACCGCGCCGCTGCTCTCACAGAACTCGTCGAGCTGGTCGATCATCAGGTCGGTGCTCGCCGCCTTGGCCACCAGGAACGGCTCCACTCCCCAGCTCAGCGTCAGCTGATTGCGAGTCTGTTCCTCGGTGGTGAAGGCCATCAGCCGCAGCCGCGAGTGCAGGCGGGCGATTCGGCGTGCGGTGTCACCGGTCTCGGTGAAGACGGTGATCGCGGCGGCGTTGAGCCGTTCGCCGATGTCGCGGGCCGCATAGGTCAGGACCCCGCGCTGGGTGCGCGGCACATGCTTGAGCGGCGGTACTTCGCGCCGGCTCTCTTCGGCGGCGACCACGATCGAGCTCATGGTGCGAACGGTCTCGAACGGGAAGTTGCCCACCGAGGTCTCGCCGGACAGCATCACCGCGTCGGCGCCGTCGAGCACCGCGTTCGCCACGTCCGAGGCCTCCGCCCGAGTCGGGCGCGAGTTCTCGATCATCGAGTCGAGCATCTGCGTCGCCACGATCACCGGCCGGGCGTTCTCCCGGGCGATCTGGATCGCCCGCTTCTGCACCAGCGGCACCTGCTCGAGCGGCATCTCCACGCCCAGATCACCGCGCGCGACCATGATCGCGTCGAAGGCGAGCACGATCGCCTCCAGGTTGTCGATCGCCTCCGGCTTCTCCAGCTTGGCGACGACCATCACCCGGCGACCCACCCGGTCCATGATCTCGTGGACCAGTTCGATGTCGCCGGGGCTGCGCACGAAGGACAGGGCCACCAGGTCCACACCCAGACTGAGCGCGAATTCGAGATCGGCGATGTCCTTCTCGCTGAGCGCCGGGACCGAGATGTTCATACCGGGCATGGAGAGGCCCTTGTGGTTGCTCACGGGGCCGCCCTCGGTGACCCGGCACACCACGTCGTTGCCGTCCACCGACTCGACCACCAGGCCCACTTTGCCGTCGTCGACCAGCAGCCGATCGCCCGGCTGCGCGTCGTCGGCGAGGCGCTTGTACGTGGTGGAGACGCGGTCGTGGTTGCCGACGATGTCGTCGACGGTGATCCGCACCTGCTCACCGGTTCTCCAGTCGACCATCCCGTTGGGACGGCCGTTGTCCTCGAACCAGCCGAGGCGGATCTTGGGGCCCTGGAGATCGGCCAGAATGCCCACCGGACGGCCGGTGGCCTCAGCGGCCCCGCGCACGGCCTCGTAGACCGCCTTGTGGTCTTCATGGGTGCCGTGGCTGAAGTTCATGCGGGCGACGTTCATCCCGCTCTCGACGAGCTCTGTGATGCGCTCCAGAGAGTTGGTAGCAGGGCCGAGGGTGCAGACGATCTTGGTTCGACGGGTCACGCGAACCAGGCTAGTCCTTTCCGCCGGAACCGTCCCGATCCACCTCTCCGGACACCTCCGAGTCGGCGTCCGGGACCTCGTCGACCACGGGGATCTCGTCGTCGGCGAACATCTCGTCGTCGACCAGGACCTCGTCGCCGGCAGCCGCGTCGTCAGCGGTGTCGTCAGCGGCGTCGTCAGTAGACTCCTCGTCGGAGTCGTCCACGACCTCGTCGACGCCCTGGTCCACCGCCCCGGCGTCGGCCTCATCCGCGGACTCGTCGCCGGACTCTTCGTCGCCGGACTCTTCGTCATCGGCCGGTTCGTCATCGGCCGGTTCGTCAGCGCGGCCGATGATCACCATCGAACTGTCCGCTCCGCTCGAGATCACCTCGCGCACCTCGATCCCGCCGCCCCCGGCGCCCGGGTCTGCGGTGACCGTATAGATCGCGCCGGTGTCGGCAGGCGTCTCCCCGCCGGCATCGTCCTGCTCGGCCTGGTCCCCGTCGACCTCGTCGGCATCGGCGTCGTCGTGCTCGGTGTCGCCGTTCTCTCCGGCGTCTCGCGCCCACTGCGCGTCGCCATCGGCTTCGGTCGTCGCAGCATCGGCCGCCGAGCCCGCCCCGCCCATATCCGCCCCGTCTGGATCTGCCTCGTCAGCATCTGTGTCGTCGGTGTCGGCCTGATCCCCGGCGTCGTCGCGGTCGTACTCGACGTCGTCATGGTCGCGGTCGTCGTCATCGTCGCGGTCGTCGTCGAGCGTCGGCGGCACGTAGCCGAGCTCTCCCGCCTCGGCGAGCTCCTCCGCGCGGCGCGGCCAGTACATGGACAGTCCCAGCTCCCGTCCTCTGGGGGCGAACACGAAGTACAGCGCTGCGCACAGGAAGACGATCGCGGCGGTGAAGACGTTGATGCGCACGCCGAGAACCTCGGTGGCCGCGTCGGTGCGCAGCAACTCGATCCCGAAGCGCCCGATGCAGTAGCCGGCGACGTACAGCGCGAACAGGCGTCCGTGCCCGATCCGGAAACGCCGGTCGATCAGTACCAGCAGGATCACCACGAGCACGTTCCAGAGGAGTTCGTACAGGAAGGTCGGGTGCACCACGCTGTGCACCACACCGGTGGAGACCCCGTCGGGCAGTGCGATCCCGGTCTCGGCGCCGTTGCGCCGGACGAACAGTTCCATGCCCCACGGCAGGTCGGTGGTCCCGCCGTACAGCTCCTGGTTGAAGTAGTTGCCGAGCCGGCCGATGGCCTGTGCCAGCAGGATGGCCGGGGCCAGCGCGTCTCCGAACGGAGGGAGCTTGATGCCCTTCCAGCGGCAGCCGATCCACGCGCCCACCGCACCCAGTGCGACCGCACCCCAGATGCCGAGGCCGCCGTCCCACACGGCGAGGGCACCACTGAGGCCCTTCCCGTTCTCTCCGAAGTACCGGTACCAGTCGGTGCCGACGTGGTAGAGCCGACCGCCGATCAGGCCGAAGGGCACCGCCCACAGGGCCACGTCGAGCACATCACCGGGCTGACCGCCGCGGGCACGCCAGCGCCGATCGCCCCACCACACCGCGACGACGATGCCGACGATGATGCAGAGCGCGTAGGCGCGCAGGGGTACGGGCCCGAGGTACCAGACGCCCTGCGGAGGGCTGGGCAGGTACGCGAGGATACTCGTGTGGCTCACGCGTGCCACCCTAACGGACGCCGATCAGCGCACGTCGCCGCGCACTCCGTCGGCGAGTTCGCCGACCAGTTCGGCGACGGCCCGTTCTCCCTCGCCGCTGGCGGAGACGATGGCCGAGCCGACGATCACGCCGTCGGCGTACCCCGCGATCTCGGCGGCCTGCGCACCGTTGCGCACGCCCAGACCCACGCCGATCGGGATGTCGGAGTACTCGCGGACGCGGGCGCACAACTCGGGCGCCATCGACGAGACATTGTCGCGGGCGCCGGTGACGCCCATCGTAGAGGCCGCATAGACGAAGCCCGAACAGTTGTCGAGGGTCATCGCCAGCCGTTCCGGGGTCGACGACGGAGCCACCAGATAGATACGGTCCAGGTCGTGCGCCTGCGACGCGGCATGCCACTGCGCGCCCTCTTCGGGAATGAGGTTCGGGGTGATGACCCCGACGCCGCCGGCCGCGGCCAGATCCCGCGCGAAGGCGTCCACGCCGTATTTGAGGACCAGGTTCCAGTAGGTCATCACGACCGGCTGCGCGCCGGCGGCGGCCACGGTCTCGGCCGCGGTGAAGACGTCCCGGACCCGGCAGCCGTTGGCGAGTGCCACCTGTGCGGCGGTGGCCACCGTCGGACCGTCCATCACCGGATCCGAGTAGGGGATGCCGATCTCGACGATGTCGCAGCCGGCGGTGACCATCGTGCGCAGTGTGCCCAGCGAGTCCTCGACAGTCGGGTAACCGACCGGCAGGTAGCCGATCAGGGCGGCCCGGTCGTCGGCGCGGCAGGCGGCGAAGGTCTCACCCAGGCGGGAGGCGGGGGCGGGCTTGCGGCTCATGCGCCGTTCTCCTTCTGCTTCAGCTTCTCCGCGTACTCGAACTCCGACAGCGGCTTGTCCAGCAGGCCGAACCATTCCGCGGCGGTGTCGACGTCCTTGTCACCGCGACCGGACAGGTTGACGACGATGATCGCGCCTTCGCCCAGTTCGCGTCCGAGCGCCAGCGAACCGGCGACGGCGTGCGCCGATTCGATCGCCGGGATGATGCCTTCGCGGCGCGACAGCAGCGCCAGCGCCTCCATCGCCTCGGTGTCGGTGACCGGGCGGTACTCGGCGCGACCGATCTCGCGCAGGTGGGCGTGCTCGGGGCCGACGCCCGGGTAGTCCAGGCCGGCGGAGATGGAGTGCGACTCGATGGTCTGGCCGTCTTCGTCCTGCAACAGGTACGAGTAGGCGCCCTGGAAGGCGCCCGGACTGCCCCCGGTGAACGTGGCTGCGTGCCGGCCGGTGTCCACGCCGTCGCCGGCCGCCTCGAAACCGACCAGGCGCACTCCGTCGTCGTCGAGGAAGGGATGGAAGATGCCGATGGCGTTGGAGCCGCCGCCGACGCAGGCGGTGACCGCGTCGGGGAGCCGACCGGCCTGATCCAGGATCTGTGCTCGGGCCTCCATGCCGATGATGCGCTGCAGATCGCGCACCATCATCGGGAACGGATGCGGGCCGGCGGCGGTGCCGAAGCAGTAGTAAGTGTTGTGCGCGTTGGTCACCCAGTCGCGCAGCGCCTCGTTGATGGCGTCCTTGAGGGTGGCCGAGCCGGTCTCCACGGCCACCACCTCGGCGCCGAGGAGCCGCATGCGGGCCACGTTCAGCGCCTGCCGTTCGGTGTCGACGCGGCCCATGTAGATCAGGCACTCCAGTCCCAGCAGCGCGCAGGCCGTCGCGGTGGCAACCCCGTGCTGGCCGGCACCGGTCTCGGCGATCACCCGCGTCTTGCCCATCCGTTTGGCGAGCAGTGCCTGGCCCAGCACATTGTTGATCTTGTGCGAGCCGGTGTGGTTCAGGTCTTCGCGCTTGAGGAAGATCCGGGCCCCGCCGGCCTCCCCGGACAAGCGCTTGGCCTCGTAGAGCGGCGACGGCCGGCCGGTGTAGTCGCGCGCGAGGGCGTCGAGCTCGGCGAAGAAGTCCTTGTCGCTGCGCAGCTTCTCGTAGGTGGTGGTGGCCTCTTCGATCACGGCCATCAGCGCCTCGGGCACGTGACGGCCGCCGAACTCGCCCCAGTGGCCGTGCTCGTCGGGGCCGATCTCCGAGCGCTGCGCGACGCCGTCGCTGGCCAGCGGAAAACGGCCGGAGTTCTCACCGGAGAATTGATCGGTCACGATTCCTCAATATCCTCGTCGTCTCGGTCGGATCGCCGGTCGGCTCCGCGCCGCAGCGACGTGCTCAGTGCGACGGCTTGGGGCACGACGGATGCGTGCCCGCGGCCACCAGATCCGACACCATCTGGCGCGGGGCGCCACTGGTCACCAGGCCTTCACCCACCAGCACCGCATCGGCACCGGCGCCGGCGTAGGCCAGCAGGTCGGCGGTGCCGCGGACGCCGGACTCGGCCACCTTGATCACCTTCGACGGCAGGCCGGGCGCGATCCGGGAGAAGCTGTCGCGGTCCACCTCGAGGGTCTTCAGGTTGCGGGCGTTCACGCCGACCACTCGGGCGCCGGCTTCCAGGGCCCGGTCCGCCTCGGCTTCGGTGTGCACCTCCACCAGGGCGGTCATGCCGAGCGATTCGGTGCGGTCGAGCAGCGAGGCCAGCGCGTCCTGCTCCAGCGCGGCCACGATCAGCAGGATCACGTCCGCGCCGTGGGCACGGGCCTCGTGGATCTGGTACGGCCCGACGATGAAGTCCTTGCGCAGCACGGGGATGTCCACCGCGGCACGCACCGCGTCGAGGTCGGCGAGGCTGCCGTTGAAGCGGCGCTCCTCGGTCAGCACACTGATGATGCGTGCGCCGCCGGCCTCGTATTCGCGCGCCAGATCCGCGGGATCGGCGATGTTCGCCAGGGCGCCCTTGGACGGGCTGGACCGCTTCACCTCGGCGATGACGCCGATGCCCGGCTGCAGCAGTGCCGCGGTGGCATCGCGGGGCTCGGGCGCGCGCCGTGCCGCCTTCTTCACTGCGGCCAGATCGAGCACCGCTTCGCGGGCGGCGACGTCAGCCCTGACCCCCTCGATGATCGAGTCGAGTACCGTGCCGCCAGCCACCGAGCCGTCCCCTTTCCCGCCGTGAGATCCCGACTGTTTGCTCCAGCCTAGATACCTCGCGAATCGCGCTGGACCTCGGGTCCGGTTACCCGCGGGTCGGTCCCGGATCGCTCTGTCCGCCACCGGTCTCCGGGAGGTCGTCGGTGGGGTCGACACCGTGGTCGAGCGCCTCCCACAACTCCCGCTCACTGGCCGCGCCGGAATCCTGTCCGGCCTGCCGCGCTTCCCGCTCGGCGAAGACGCGCCGCTCGAGTTCCTCCCGCCGGGCGGCCGGCGAGGTGTACTTGGAGGACATCTTCGATGCGCTGGACGCGGACCGGAGCATCGCGATCGCGCCGAGCACCGCACAGGCCGCCGCCACCAGCACCAGGATCCCCGCACCCGTGCGCGAGGTGATGGCCACCACGTCGTAGCGGGCCGGCAGGTCGATCACCTCGGCGGCGTACATGCTGTCGGCACCGCTGTTGATCAGCGTGACAGCCGGGATGGCGACGGCGATGCCGGCGAGCGCGACGACCACCGCGACGATCCGCAGCGCGATCCCGTGCAGCACGAACTGCACGACGAGCGCCGCCAGGAAGAACAGCGCGATGGCCACCAGCCACGGACTCCAGTCCGAGCCGGTGACGGCGAAGATGCGAGGTTCGCTGAGCCCGTCTTCGACGTACACCTCAGCCCACGTCATCCGCGAGGCCCCCCACAGCACGCCGGCGGCGGCGATCAGCAGGAGGGAGGCGATCGCCTTCGCCCTGCGGTTGGGGCCCGGTGCCCCGGTCTCGGCGGACGTCTCAGTCATCGTCTTCCCCTTCGCCGACCCGGGCGGCCGTGGCGGTCACCGGGGTCATGGTGGCGGCCGCGGCGATGGCGTTCAGGACGGCCGTCGCCTTGTTCCGGGCCTCATTGAACTCGTACTCGGCGTCGCTGTCGGCCACCACGCCGCCGCCGGCCTGCACGAAGGCGCGGCCGTCGGTCATCAGCGCGGTGCGGATCGCGATCGCGGTGTCGGCGTCGCCGGCGAAGTCGAGGTAGCCGACGATGCCGCCGTACAGGCCGCGGCGGGTGATCTCGTTCTGGTCGATCAACTCCATCGCCCGGACCTTCGGCGCTCCGGTGAGCGTGCCCGCCGGGAAGCACGCGGTGACGGCGTCGAGCGCCTGGTTGTTCTCCCGCAGCCGTCCCGACACGGTCGACACCAGGTGCATCACGTGGCTGTAGCGCTCCACGCGCCGGTAGTCGGTGACGCGCACCGTGCCCGGCTCGCAGACCCGGCCGAGGTCGTTGCGGCCCAGGTCCACCAGCATCAGGTGCTCGGAGTTCTCCTTCTCGTCCTCCAAGAGTCCCTTGGCCAGCAGGTGGTCCTCCTCGTCGGTGGCCCCGCGCCAGCGGGTGCCCGCGATCGGATGGGTGGTCGCCACCTGATCGGACACGGTCACCAGCGCCTCCGGCGAGGAACCGACGATGCTGAACGGGCGGGCACCCACGCCGGATGCGCCGACACCTGGCAGGCGCAGCAGGTACATGTACGGGCTCGGGTTGGACGCCCGCAGCACGCGGTAGACGTCCACCGGGTCGGCGTCGGTGGCCATCTCGAAACGCATCGACGGCACCACCTGGAACGCTTCCCCGGCTTCGATGGCCTCGACCAGACCGTCCACTATCTCCCGGTAGTCGTCCAGGGACCGCTGGCTGGTGTAGTCCGGTGCGGGCCGAGAGAACGTCGACACGGTCGACGGGGCGGGGGCCGCCAGCGCCGCGGTCATCGCGTCCAGCCGGGAGACGGCGTCGTGGTAGGCCTGTTCGGCCCGTTCGTCACTGCCGTCGAAGTTGATGGCGTTGGCGATCAGGGTGATGGTGCCCTCGTGGTGATCGAAGGCGGCCAGGTCGGCCACGAGCAACCAGCACATGTCGGGCAGGCCGAGGTCGTCGACCGTGGTCTCCGGGAGCCGTTCCAGGCGCCGGACGAAGTCGTAGGCCATGAAACCGACGAAGCCGCCGGTGAGCGGAGGCATGCCGGGCAGATGGTCGGTCTGCAGCAGCCGCAGCGACGCGGCCAGCGCCTCGAGGGGATCGCCGCCGGTGGGCGCGCCTGCCGGGACGGTGCCCCACCAGTGGGCCTGGCCGTCGGCGACGGTCAGTGCCGACGGGGAGCCGGCGCCGATGAACGACCAGCGCGACCAGGACTGTCCGTTCTGCGCGGACTCGAGCAGGAAGGTGCCCTCTTTGTCGCCGGCGAGCTTGCGGTACGCCGACAACGGTGTCTCCGAGTCGGCCAGGAGTTTGCGGGTCACCGGCACCACCCGGTGGTCGACCGCCAGGTCCAGGAAGGTCGCCAGCGTGGTGGTGTGGGATTCGGCGGTGCCCGTCATCCCAGCGGAACTCCGCCGACACCCCACTGGGTGCGCGGGATCTCGTTGATGGTCACCCAGACCGAGTCCGGGTTCTTGCCGGTGGCGCGGGCGTAGGCCTCGGTCACCGCCGCGATGGTCTCGTTCTTGACCCGATCGGACAGGCCGGGGGTCTGGGAGATCTGGATGAGCGGCATGGCGTCGATCCTTCCTGCTTCGATGGTGCTGGGCTCGTTGATGCGGGGCTCGAGTGATCAGTCCGCGGTCGGCTCGACCGGCACCGCGAACTCCAGCGGCGGCGCGAAGAAGCAGCTGTGGTTCCCGGTGTGGCATGCGGCCCCGGTCTGATCGACCGTCAACAGCAGCGTATCGCCGTCGCAGTCGAGGCGGATGTCGTGCACGAACTGGACGTGCCCGCTGGTCTCCCCCTTCACCCAGTACTGCTGCCGGGAGCGGGAGTAGTAGGTGGCGCGGCGGGTGGCCAGGGTGCGTTCGAGTGCCACGTCGTCCATCCACGCCATCATCAGCACCTCGCCGGTACCGCGTTCCTGAGCGATGGCGGCGACGAGGCCGTCGTCGGTGCGCTTGAGTCGGGCTGCGAGGTCGGCGGGCAGAGCCATGGCACTTCCTGAGGGTCGCGGGTGGTCGGATTTCGGTGCGGGTCGGGCGGGTCGGGACTCGGGTCAGTCGTGGGCGGTGCGGACGACGATGTCCTCGGCGGCCATGGCGTCCTTGACGTCCCCGATGGTCAGTTCCCCGAAGTGGAAGACCGAGGCGGCCAGCACCGCGTCGGCCCCGGCGAGCACGGCGGGCGGGAAGTCCGCGGCCCGGCCGGCGCCGCCGCTGGCGATCACCGGCACGGAGACCACGTCGCGGACGGCGGCGATCATCGCGAGGTCGAAGCCCTCCTTGGTGCCGTCGGCGTCCATCGAGTTCAGCAGGATCTCCCCCACCCCGAGTTCCTCGCCGCGGCGGGCCCACTCGACGGCGTCGATCCCGGTGCCGCGGCGGCCGCCGTGGGTGGTGACCTCCCAGCCCGACGGTGTGGTGGTTCCGTCGCGGGCGGTGCGCGCGTCCACCGACAGCACGATGCACTGCGACCCGAATCGGCGGCTCATCTCCTCGAGCACCTCCGGGCGGGCGATGGCGGCGGTGTTGACGCTCACCTTGTCGGCGCCGGCCCGGAGCATGGCGTCGACGTCGTCGACGGTCCGGATCCCGCCGCCGACGGTCAGCGGGATGAAGATCTGGTCGGCAGCCGCGCGGACCACGTCGATCATGGTGCCGCGGCCGGCGCTCGAGGCGGTGACGTCGAGGAAGGTCAGCTCGTCGGCGCCCTCTGCGTCGTAGCGCGCGGCCAGTTCCACCGGATCGCCGGCGTCGCGCAGATTCTCGAAGTTGACGCCCTTGACCACCCGCCCGCCGTCGACGTCCAGGCACGGGATCACGCGTACGGCCAGGCTCACTTGTCTTCACCTCTCGGTCGGATCGGAACGATCATCGGCTGCTGTGGGGGTCTGCGGGTCGAAGTCTCGGGACCCGGTCAGAAGGTCAGGGTCTGCGGTTCGGGCCACTCGCCCGCGGCAATCACCTCGAGCAGTTCGGCGTGCACCCCGGGTGCGGCGGCCACCAGGGACGGGGTGGCCACCGTCCAGGGCCGGCCGAAGATGTCGGTGGCGATGCCGCCGGCCGCGCGCACCAGCGCCACCCCGGCCGCGTGGTCCCACGGGTGACGCCCGTACGACACCGCACCGGCCAAGTGACCGGCCGCCACGTAGGCCATGTCGGTGCCGGTGGAACCCTGCATGCGGATCCGGGCGTGCCGCCGGGTGATCTCGCCCTGCACGCGGGCCCGCTGCGCGCCGGGGAACAGGCCGTGCTGGTCGAAGTAATACGAGACGTAACCGATCGCGGTGCTGTGCAGCGAATCCTGCGGCTGCAGCGGCGCCGCCGGCTCGCCGTTGATCAGCAGCGGCCCCCCGCGGTATCCGGCGAAACGCTGCCCCTGCGGCGGCACCCAGGTGAGGCCGAGCACCGGTTCGCCGTCGACTACCAGTGCCAGCAGCATCGCGGTGGTCGGCAGTCCCGTCGAGTAGTTGAAGGTCCCGTCGATGGGGTCGAGGAGCCACACGATGCCGTTCGCCGGGTCGGGCCCGCCGAACTCCTCGCCGTGCACGCCGATCGCGGTGCGCCGCTCCAGTTCGGCGGTCAGCCGGCGTTCGAGGGCCAGGTCCATCTCGGTGGCGAAGTCGGTGCCGCCCTTGGCGACCGCGCTCGGCGCCCCGGCGCCGCCCAGGAAGTCCGGGACCACCGCATCGAGGATCTGGCTCGCGACGGCTTGCAGTCGCGGCAGGTCCAGATCGTGTGCGGTGATGCTCATCGTCGGGTCCGTGCTCCTTCGGTCCGGGTCGGCGCGTTCAGCCGGCCGCCGCGGCGACCGCCGCCAGCGCCTCGGGCAGCGTGAAGCGTCCAGCGTAGAGGGCTTTGCCGATGATCGCCCCTTCCACCCCGAGCGGAGCCAGTGCGGCGATCGCGACCAGGTCGTCGAGCGCGGAGATCCCCCCGGAGGCGACGACCGGCGAATCGGTGCGGCGCGCAACGGCCTCCAGTAGTTCCAGGTTCGGTCCGGTCAGGGTGCCGTCCTTGCTGACGTCGGTCACCACGTAGCGGGCACAGCCGTCGTCGTTCAGCCGGTCGAGCACCTCCCACACCTCGCCGCCCTCGGTGACCCAGCCGCGGCCGCGGACACGGTACACGCCGTGCTCGTCACGCAGCACGTCCAGGCCCACGGCGATCTTGTCGCCGTGTTCGGCGATGGCCCGCGCACACCACTGCGGGTCCTCGATGGCCGCGGTCCCGAGATTGACGCGGGTGCAGCCGGTGTCGAGGGCGGCCTGCAGCGAGGCGTCGTCGCGGATGCCGCCGGACAGTTCCAATTTCGGTGTCAGCTCGGCGGCCACCTCGCTGATGACGGCGCGGTTGTCGCCGCGGCCGAAGGCGGCGTCGAGATCCACCATGTGGATCCACTCGGCGCCGTCGCGCTCGAACGCCAGGGCCGCGTCCCGCGGCGAACCGTAGGGGGTCTCCGAGCCGGCGGCGCCCTGCACCAGGCGGACGGCCTGGCCGTCGACGATGTCCACGGCGGGAAGGAGTTCCAGGATCTGAGCCATCTCGTTCGGTCTTCTCTCGAATGTGTCGGGGTGTGGGACGGGCGGGTCCGGCGGTGCGCCGGCGTCAGTCGTCGCTGGGGTTCTCGTCGTGCTTGAGATGGTCGATCTCGGCCTGCACGTGGCGCAGTTCGCGACGTCCCACCAGGGCCATCACCACCACCATGACCAGCACCGCGGCGATCGCGATCACCAGCGCCAGCATCTCCATGGTCTGCGCCAGCCACCAGATCACCGGGATCGCCAGGATCAGGACCAGTGCGGCCGCACCGAGCGAGCGCGCGACCATCCGCCCGAACGAGAACTCGTCGGCGGCACGACTCTCGCCGCGACTCACAGCGTAGCCACCCAGTTCGCGAGCAACCGGGCACCCACGTCACCGGACTTCTCCGGATGGAACTGGGTGGCCCACAGCGGTCCGTTCTCCACGGCGGCCAGGAACGGGCCGCCGTAGTCGGTCCAGGTGAGCTTCGGCGCGGTCAGCGGCGAACCGTCGCTGTCCATCTCCCATTCCTGCGCGGCATAGGAGTGCACGAAGTAGAAGCGGGCGTCGGAGTCGATCCCGGCGAACATCGCCGAGTCCGCCGGGGCGTCGACGGTGTTCCAGCCCATGTGCGGCAGCACCGGAGCGCCCAGCCGGGTGACCGCGCCGGGCCATTCCGCACAGCCCTGCGACTGCACGCCGAACTCCACCCCTTCGGCGAACAGCACCTGCATGCCCACGCAGATGCCCAGCACGGGCCGACCGCCGGCCAGGCGCCGCCCGATGATCCGGTCCCCACGCACGGCGCGCAGCCCCTCCATGCACGCGGCGAACGCCCCCACGCCGGGGACCAGCAATCCGTCCGCGTCCAGCGCGGTCTGGAAGTCGGTGGTCACCTCCACGTCGGCACCGGCCCGCTCCAAGGCACGCTGGGCCGAGCGGACGTTGCCCGAGCCGTAGTCCAGCAGCACCACGCCGGGCGTGCGGCCCGCGGTGGCCGCCCCTGTCACAGAGCACCCTTCGTCGACGGGATGCCGGTGATCCGCGGGTCGGGTTCGACGGCGGCACGCAGCGCGCGGGCCACGGCCTTGAATTCGGCCTCGGTGATGTGGTGCGGGTCGCGGCCGTACAGCACGCGCACGTGCAGGGCGATCCGGGCGTTGAGCGCCAGCGACTCCCACACGTGCTGGTTGATCACCGTGGCGTACGAGGTGACCGGGCCGGCGTCGGCGCCTCCCGAGTAGCCGCCGATGATCGAGGTCAGCATGTGCTCGGGTTCGCCGGTGAAGACGCAGTACGGCCGGCCGGAGACGTCGACGATCGCCTGGGCGAGGGTCTCGTCCATCGGGATCCAGGCGTCGCCGAAGCGGCGGATGCCGCGCTTGTCGCCCAGGGCCTCCGCGACGGCCTGACCGAGCACGATCATGGTGTCCTCGACCGTGTGGTGGGCCTCGATCTCGATGTCGCCGACCGCGCGCACGGTCAGGTCGAAGCCGCCGTGCGCCCCGAAGGCGGTCAGCATGTGGTCGAAGAACGGCACCCGGGTGGAGATCTCGGTGACGCCGGTGCCGTCGAGGTCGATCTCGACCACGATCGACGACTCGCGGGTGGTGCGTTCGACGCGGGCGATGCGGCTCATGAGGTGGCCTTTCGGTCGGAGTCGGTGTCGGATCCGGCCCGCCTCCCGGCAACCCCGGGGGCGGGGGCCAGTGCGCGGCTGACATCGAGGAAGACGTCGTTCTCTGCGGGCAGACCAATCGTCGCACGCAGGCGTCCGGGGATGCCCACATCGCGGATCAGCACACCGTGGTCGAGATAACGCTGCCAGACGGCGGGCGCATCGGCGAACTCGCCGAACAGGATGAAGTTGGCGTCGGAGGCGACCACGTCGTAGCCCATCGCGGTGAGCGCGGCGGACACCCGTTTGCGTTCGGCGACGATGGCGGCGACGCCGGCCAGGGTCTCCGAGCTGTGCCGCAGTGCCACGCGCGCGGCGGCCTGGGTGAGCACCGACAGGTGGTACGGCAGCCGAACCAGCAGCAGCGCGTCGATCATCGCCGGCGCCGCAGCCAGATAGCCGAGGCGTCCGCCGGCGAAGGCGAAGGCCTTGCTCATGGTGCGGCTGACGATCACCTTGGCCGGGTACTCGTCGATCAGCGCGACCGCGCTCGGCCGGTCGGAGAACTCCCCGTAAGCCTCGTCGACGATCACGATGCCGGGGGCGGCGGCGAGGATGGCGCGCAGATCGTCCAGGGACACCGATCCGCCGGTCGGATTGTTGGGCGAGGTGACGAACACGACGTCGGGCGCCAGCTCGGTGATCTGGGCGACCGCGTCGTCGACGTCCAGGCCGAAGCCGGCGGTGCGTGCGGCTTCGCGCCACGTGGTCTGGGTGCCGTCGGAGATGATCGGGTGCATCGAGTACGACGGAGTGAACCCCAGCGCGGTGCGGCCGGGTCCGCCGAAGGCCTGCAGGATCTGCTGCAGGATCTCGTTGGAACCGTTTGCGGCCCAGAGGTTCTCCGGCGACAGCTGCACGCCGGTCGCCGCCGTCAAGTAGTCCGCGAGATCTGTGCGCAGAGCCGTCGCATCCCGGTCGGGATAGCGGTGCAGCGCCGCCGCGCAGTCCGCCACGGCCGCGGCGATGTCGTCCACCAGCGCCGGGCTCGGCGGGTGCGGGTTCTCGTTGGTGTTGAGCACCACCGAGACCGGCAGTTGCGGGGCCCCGTACGGGCTCTTGCCGCGCAGGCTGTCGCGCAGCGGCAGATCGTCCAGACGCACGCCGCTGCCCGGGACGGTCACCGGCCGGCCTCGAAGCGCACGGTCACGGCGTCGCCGTGGGCGGGCAGGTCTTCGGCGCGGGCGAGCGTCACCACCTTGTCGGCGACACCGGCGAGGGCGTCCCGGTCGTAGTCGATCACGTGCACGCCGCGCAGGAAGGTCTGCACCGACAGACCCGAGGCGTAGCGCGCCGATCCGGAGGTGGGCAGCACGTGGTTGGAGCCGGCGCAGTAGTCGCCGAGACTCACCGGCGAGTAGGTGCCGACGAAGATCGCACCGGCACTGGTCACCCGATCGGCCACCGCCTGCGCGTCACGGGTCTGGATCTCCAGGTGCTCGGCGGCGTAGGCGTCCACCACGCGCAGGCCTTCGTCGATGTCGTCCACCAGGACGATCCCCGACTGCGGGCCGCCCAGCGCGGTCGTGACGCGCTCGGTGTGCTTGGTGGCGGCCGCCTGTTCGGCGACCTCGGCGTCGACCGCGTCGGCCAGCGCCTCGCTGTCGGTCACCAGCACGGAGGCGGCGAGCACGTCGTGCTCGGCCTGGCTGATCAGGTCGGCGGCGATCACCGCTGGATCGGCGGTCTCGTCGGCGAGAACGGCGATCTCGGTGGGGCCGGCTTCGGAGTCGATGCCGACCACGCCGCGCACCAGCCGCTTGGCGGCGGTGACGTAGATGTTGCCGGGCCCGGTGATCAGGTCCACCGGATCCAGGTTCTCCCCCGTCGTGTCCGTGCCGCCGTAGGCGAGCAGGGCTACGCCCTGGGCTCCGCCGACGGCCCACACCTCGTCGACGCCCAGCAGCGCGCACGCGGCGAGGATCGTCGGATGCGGCCAGCCGCCGAAGTCCGCCTGGGCGGGCGAGGCGACCACCAGCGAGGCGACCCCGGCCTCCTGCGCGGGCACCACGTTCATCACCACCGACGACGGGTAGACGGCGTTGCCGCCCGGAACATACAGACCGACGCGGCGCACCGGGATCCACTTCTCGGCGACGGTGCCGCCGGGGACCACCTGGGTCACGGTGGACTGGCGGCGCTGGTCGGCGTGCACCAGGCGCGCGCGGCCGATGGCCTCCTCCAGTGCGTCGGCGACGCCGGGATCCAGGTCGGCCCGGGCCTGCGCGATCACCGCGGCGGGGACACGCACCGAGGCCGGCCGGACCTTGTCGAACTTCTCGGTGTAGTCAAGGGCCGCGGGGGCGCCGTGCTCGGCGATCGCCTCCACCACCGGCGTGACCACCGGCAGGACGGAGTTGATGTCGGTGCCTCCGCGCGGCAGGGCACGACGCAGCTGACTCAGCGTGACGTCGGCACCGCGCAGATCGGTTCTGGCGAGCATGGAGTGAATCCTCAGTTGACTTGGCTTCGAGATGTTCACCATCCAGGATATGCGGTCTCCGCTACTCCTTTACGCCCGCCACCGCCGAGGAGACGTGCATCGCAGGCCCCGCCGGGCGCCGGCCACGGTGTGATCCCGGCCGAGCACGCCCACGTAGGCTGGGTCGGTGGCCACGCGTCTGATCACCCTGCAGGTTCTGCTCGAGGAGATCGATCCGCCGATCACCCGCGAGCTGCAGGTCGAGGACGACCTGACGCTGGCCGATCTGCACGCCGCCCTCCAGATCGTCTTCGGCTGGCGCGAGCAGCATCTGCACCTGTACCGCGACACCGGTCGTCCCGGCCCGGGAACACGCTACTGGGGCGACGCACATCAGCTGGCCGACAGGGATCTCGACGGACTGCGGCCGGAGTCGGCGGTGACGATCGCCGAGGCGCTGGCCGATGGACCGCTCTGGTACGAGTACGACTTCGGCGACGGATGGACCCACCGGATCGACGCCTCCGCCCCGGCGACGGCGATCGGCGACCGGCCGCCGGTCACACTGCTCGGCGGGCGAGGCCGCGGTCCCATCGAGGATTCCGGCGGGCCTCGGGGATACACCGAGAAGCTCGCCGTACTCGCCGATCCCGATCACCCGGACCACGCGAGGCTCATCGAGTGGGCGGCCCGCGTCACCGGCCCCTGGTTTCCGCCCGCCGCCGACTCGTTCGACGTCGAGGCGATCCAGGCCGAGCTGGACGGCTGGTTCGCCTATCGGGCGGACGAGCGCGACCCGTACGACCTCTCCGGGCTGGTGCTGGCCGACGATCTGCGCGGTCCCGGCGATCTGCGGCCGGATGCCCTGCTCGCCGACTTCGCCGCGTACCTGCCCGCCGCCATCCGATCGGAGTTCCGCCAGTACGTCCGGCGCACCGGGCTCCTGCGTCCGGTCCGGGTCGACGACCGGGTCCGCGAGCAACTCGTCGCGCCGTTCGCCTGGCTGCTCGACGCGGTCGGTCCCGACGGTCTCGAACTGTCGCCGGCCGGCCGGCTCCCTCCCGCCGTCGTGGACGAGGGCATGACCGTCCTGAACTGGCACGACACCCGGACGGGAAACGGCGACCGGGAGGAGCGAACGCTTCCGATCCGCACCCTGCGAGAGGCGGCGACACGGCTCGGCCTGATCCGGAAGCTGCACGGCACGCTGGTCCGGACGGCATACGGGAAGCGCGCCGCGACCGGCACCGGGGAGCTGTGGGACGCCCTGACCGGGCGGATCCTCGAGAAGCTCTCCCCCGGCGCACAGCTCGCCGCGACGGCTCTGCTGATCACCTATGCCGACGGCCGCGAGCAGCCGGAGACGTTCGACGACGAGCGCTGGCGGGAGGTGGCGTTCGCCCTCGACGTGTGCGGCTGGGTTCCCGGCGACAAGTCGGCGAGCTTCGACTCCTGGCGGATCAACGACATCGTCGCTCCGGTCCAGGGCGTGGTGAACTCGCTCGGCTCGACCCGGGGGTCGACCGGGTGGCCGCCGCACCGGCCGGATCCGCATCTCGCCGACTTCGCCTGCGCCGTGTTGCACGGCCCCGCCGCGATCCGTATCGGCGAGGCCGGCCGCCGGCGCTGACCGGTCATCGCTCAGGAGTGTCTTTTCGCCGCTTTCGCCTGCATCGGCGTACCGGACCGGCCAAGCTGAAACAGTCAGATTCACACCGCTGATCAGCAAGGGGGGACCATCGTGTCCGATTCCACTTTCACCGCCGCCGTCGTCACCCAGTTCGGGGAGCCGCTCGAAGTTCAGGAGCTGGAGCTGCCCGAACCCGGTCCCGGACAGGTATTGGTCAAACTCCTGACTTCCGGCGTCTGCCACACCGATCTGCACGCCGCCCACGGCGACTGGCCGGTCAAGCCGGCGCCGCCCTTCGTTCCCGGACACGAGGGCTGCGGCACCGTCGTCGCCGTCGGCCCCGGCGTCACGGACATCGAGGTGGGCGAACTGGTCGGCAATGCCTGGCTGTGGTCGGCGTGCGGTGTCTGCGAGTACTGCCGCAGCGGCTGGGAGACCCTGTGCGAGGGCCAGCAGAACGGCGGCTACTCCATCGACGGCTCGTTCGGCACGTACATGCTGGTCGACGCCCGGTTCGCGGCCCGTATCCCGGACGGCGTCGACCTGGTGGAAGTGGCCCCGATCCTGTGTGCGGGCGTCACCGTCTACAAGGGCCTCAAGGTCTCCGAGACCCGGCCCGGGCAGTGGATGGTGATCTCCGGAATCGGCGGACTCGGGCACGTCGCCGTCCAGTACGCCAAGGCGATGGGCATGCGCGTGGTGGCCGTGGACGTGGCCCCGGACAAGCTGGAACTCGCCCTGAAGCTGGGCGCGGAGGCCGCGGTCAACGCCGCCGAGGTCGACGACGTGGCCGCCGCAGTGGTCGAGGCCACCGGCGGGGGTGCGCACGGGATCCTGGTGACCGCGGTGCACCCGCAGGCCTTCGGTCAGGCGATCGGCATGGCCCGCCGCGGCGGCACCATCGTCTTCGTCGGCCTGCCGCCCGGCGACTTCCCCGCCCCGATCTTCGAGGTGGTCCTCAAGGGCCTGACCATCCGCGGTTCCATCGTCGGTACCCGGCAGGACATGGCCGAGGCGCTGGACTTCTTCGCGCGCGGCCTGATCAAGCCGACCGTCAGCACCGCGAACCTGGACGAGATCAACGACGTCTTCGCTCGCATGGAGGCCGGCGAGATCGACGGCCGCGTGGTGATCGACTACCGCTGACGGATCACTCGTCCCCAGCAGCCCGGCGGCACGTCATCGTCGCATCGGCGTGTGCGCGATCCCGTCTTCCAAGAACTCGGGGCCGCTGACCCGGTAACCGAAGCGTTCGTACATATCGACCAGATGGGATTGCGCGTCCAGCACACTGGCCCGCGTCCCGATCTCGTCGAGCGCGGCGCGCATGAGTTGCGCGGTCAGGCCTCTGCCACGCGCGGCTTCGGCCGTGCACACCCGGCCGATGCGGTACTCCCAGTCACCGCCGGGCAGATCGTCACGAAGCAATCGCAGAGTGGCGAGCACGTCGCCGTCGTCGTCGGAGATCCAGAAATGCACGGTCTCGCGATCCAGGTCCCGGCCGTCGAGTTCGGGATACGGGCACTGCTGTTCGACCACGAAGACGTCGACGCGCAACGCGAGGATCCGGTAGAGGGTGACCGGGTCGAGTACAGCGGTGGTCGACTTGTGCACGATCGCCGATGTTAGTCGGATGCACGCTGCTCGCAGAGACAGCGACCCGGGCGAACTACCAGTCCAGGCCGAGGTCGAGGACGGTGACCGAGTGGGTCAGTGCGCCCACGGCCAGATAGTCGACGCCGGTGCGGGCGTAGTCCAGCGCCACGTCGAGGGTGAGGCCGCCGGAGGATTCGAGCTTGGTGTCCGGCGAGTGCTTGTCGCGGCGCTGGACGGCCATCTGGGTGGCCCACGGCTCGAAGTTGTCGAGCAGCACCAGCTGTGGCTTGAGCGCGAGCACCTCGTCGAGCTGATTGAGCGAATCGACCTCCACCTCGACCGGAAGGTCCGGCGCCACCGCGCGGACCGCTTCGAGGGCGGCGGCGACCCCGCCGGCGGCGACCACGTGGTTGTCCTTGATCAGCGCGGCATCGCCCAGGCCCATCCTGTGGTTCACGCCGCCGCCGGCCCGGACTGCGTACTTCTGCAGAAAACGCATCCCGGGCAGCGTCTTGCGCGAGTCCCGGATCTGCGCGCCGGTGCCGTCGACCGCCGCGACCCATTCCGCGGTGGTGGTGGCGATGCCGGACAGATGGCACAGCAAGTTGAGCGCGGTGCGCTCGGCGGTCAGCAGGGACGTCGCCGGGGCGCGCAGCGCGAGTACCGTCTGGCCCGGCTGCACGGCCGAGCCGTCGGCCGACTCCTCGCTCACCGTGTAGTTGCCGGAGCCGATCACCAGGTCGAACACGGCCCGCACCACCGGCATCCCGGCGAGCACGCCGGCAGCACGGCTGACGATCCGGGCGTCGGCCACCGCGTCGGCCGGAACGGTCGCCAGCGTGGTGACGTCCGGGCCGTAGCGCAGGTCCTCGTCGAGCGCGGTGGAGATGAGCGCCAGGAGTTCCTCGGTGACGACGAAGTCGAGCGATTCCGCCGCCGCGGACTGTCCGACGAACGGGCCGCTCACCGAATCACTCACCGCCGCCGGGATTGCCGATCGCGATCATCCGCTGCACGCTGAGCCGCGCCCGCTCGGCCACGTCCGGGGCCACGTGCACCTCGTCGCGCCCCTCGGTGAGGCAGCGCAGCAGTGCGGCCGGGGTGATCATCTTCATGTAGGGGCAGGCCGCCCGGGAGTTCACCGGCTGGAAGTCGACGTCGGGAGCGGCCTTGCGCAGCTGGTGCAGCATGCCCACCTCAGTCGCGACCAGCACCTGCGACGCCTTGGTCTCGCGCGCCGCGTCGATCATGCCGCCGGTGGAGAGGATCTTGACCCGGTCCTCGGGCACCGCACCCTCACCGGCCAGATACAGCGCCGACGTGGCGCAACCGCACTCGGGGTGGATGAACAGGTCGGCGTCCGGGTGACTGTCGGACTGGGCGGTCAGCTCGTCGCCGTTGATGCCGGCGTGCACGTGGCATTCGCCGGCCCAGATCTGGATGTTGTCGCGGCCCGTCTCGCGCTTCACGTGCGCGCCCAGGAACTGGTCCGGCAGGAACAGCACCTCGGTGTCCGGGTCGATCGAGGCGACCACGTCGACCGCGTTCGACGAGGTGCAGCAGATGTCGGTCAGCCCCTTCACCTCGGCCGTGGTGTTCACGTACGAGACCACCATCGCGTCGGGGAACTCGGCCTTCCAGGCCCGCAGGTCGTCGGCGGTGATGGAGTCGGCGAGCGAACAGCCCGCCCGCTCGTCCGGGATCAACACGCGCTTGTCCGGGCTCAGGATCTTGGCGGTCTCGGCCATGAAGTGCACGCCGCAGAAGATGATCTCGTCGGCCTCCACCTCCGCGGCGATGCGCGACAGGGCCAGCGAGTCGCCGACGTGATCGGCGATGTCCTGGATGGGCGGCAGCTGGTAGTTGTGCGCCAGGATGACGGCGTTGCGGGCCTCGGCCAGGCGCTTGATCTCGTCGGCCCACTCCTGCGTGGGCTCCACGCCGCCGTAGGCAGCCGGGATGCCCGTGCGCGGATCGGGCATGCCGAGATCGGTCTCGGTCCGGGTGATCACGGTTCCTGTGGTCATGGCGACTGCACTCCCATCGCAGCGACACCGGAGGCGGGCTGGCCCCCGGAAGGGTTTTCGACCGGCGGTCGAAAACTACCCTGTCATCGTAACACCGGCCGTCGCGGGACCATTCCCGCGCGGGCGCCGGACCGCCGTTCGCACTATAGAGGGCCGACCGGGGCCGGGTTCGCCCCAGTCCTGTGCGGCGGCCCGGCGACCCAGACTCCCGGCGACCTAGACTCATGGCCATGGCGACGTCCACACCCGTCGAGGTGCTCAGCGCGGTCTTTCAGGTCCGCGAGCCGGTCGACGGCCGCGCCACTCTGCACGTGCTGCTGCAGCGGAGCGGTGCCGCCGAGCCGTGGGCGCTGCCCGGCGGCGACATCGGCGACCGCGAGACCCTGGCGGCAGCGGCGCGCCGTCACCTGGGTACGCAGTGCGGCCTCACCCGGGTGGCCCACCTGGAGCAGTTGTCGGTGTTCTCCGCCCCCGAGCGGATCCCCGGGACCCGGACCATCGCGTCGACCTACCTGGGTCTGGTTCCGCGGGACGTGCCGGCCGAACCGGAGACGATGGACATCGACTCCCCCGCCGCGGCGAGCTGGTTCGACGTCGACGGTCTTCCGCCCCTCGCCTACGACCACGCCGAGGTGATCGAACTGGCCCGCGGCCGGCTGGCGGCGAAGCTGTCGTACACCAATCTGGCCTTCGCCCTCGCCCCGAGCCGATTCGCCATGTCGGAGCTGTCCGAGATCTACGGCGCGGCCCTGGGCCACCACGTCGATGCGACCAACCTGTTGCGCGTGCTCTCCCGCCGCGGGGTGGTGGTCGCCACCGGAACCCTCGGACGGACCGGCCGCACCGGCGGGCGGCCCCCGGCGCTGTACACGTTCGCCGACGATGAGCTGGTGGTCACCGACGAGTTCGCCACGCTCCGTCCGCCCCCGTGACCTGCTCGACGTCCCCGGGCTGCTCGACGTCCCCGGCCTGCTCGAAGCCATCGGCCGGCTCCACCGTTTCGGGCCGGCCGCGCGTCCAGGCGCGATCACCGGCGCCGGCGGCGCAGATCAGAAAGGCCAGCGCCGCTGTTCCCGGGGCGCAGATCAGCAACAGCCACGGCATCTCGATCGAACGCCACCCGGTGTCCGACAGCCACAGGCTCTCGACGACGCGGTAGGTGCCCGCCTGCTGCGGATCGACGCCGGGATACAGCCGGCCGGCGACGGCCTCGCCCACCTCGAGGCCGATCCCGGAAGCCACCAGCGCGACCAGCACCCCGTAGCCCACTCCGATCGGCCCGCGGACCCCCGGGGCCGCGAACCAGACGGTGAGGCCGCACACCAGGCCGAGGACCAGCGCCGTCAGGGCGAAGGTGGCCGGTCCGCCGAACAGGTGGGCGGACTCCTCGGGAGGTATGGCCATCCCGCGATCGGTGACGGTCACTTCGGCGGTGGGCGTGAGGTAGGCCCACAGCACCCCGGAAAGCACACCGAGGAGCAACAGCACCAGGACCGAGATCAACGGCGTCCACCGGGCGCGCCGCCCGCTGCGCGCCACGGTGTCGGCGGGCGCGGCGGTCATCGCCGGCCCAGTTCCACCGAGTCGAGGGTCCCGTGCCGCGAGCATCGCGCCGCCCAGCCGTCCGGGCGCACCTGGACCACCATGCGGCGCCCGCACTGCCCGCAGTAGCGCGGCGGTTCCAGACCGAGTCGCGCCGCCGCGGGCACCGCGTCGGGCGCCTGCAGCTCCAGCTCGATGCCGGTGTACACCCCGTAGCGGAGCGGCGGCTCCAGCGGTCCCCGCACCGTCGTCATCGGTTCTCCTTTTTCGGCACGCACCTCGATCGGGTACGACGTCACCGACGCTACAGGGTGTCGTTGAGGACCTTGATCGGCATGCTGAGGTCGTCCAGGAGGTCCAGATCGTCCTCGGCGGGCCGGCCCAGGGTGGTCAGGTAGTTGCCGACGATGACCGCGTTGATGCCGCCCAGAATGCCCTGCTTGGCACCGAGATCGCCGAGGGTGATCTCCCGGCCGCCGGCGAACCGCAGGATGGTGCGCGGGAGCGCGAGACGGAACGCGGCGACAGCGGTGAGCGCCTCGGAGGCCGGGAGCACGTCGAGGTCGCCGAAGGGGGTGCCGGGACGCGGGTTGAGGAAGTTCAGCGGTACCTCGTCGGGGTTCAGGGTCGCCAGTTCGGCGGCGAACTCGGCACGCTGCTCGACGGTCTCCCCCATGCCCAGGATGCCGCCGCAGCAGACCTCCATTCCGGCTTCGCGCACCATGCGCAGGGTGCTCCAGCGCTCGTCGTAGGTGTGGGTGGTGACCACGTTCGGGAAGTGACTCCGCGCGGTCTCCAGGTTGTGGTTGTAGCGGTGCACGCCCATGTCGCGCAGCTGGTCCACCTGCTCCTGGGTGAGCATGCCGAGGCTGCAGGCGATCTGGATGTCCACCTCGTTGCGGATGGCCTCGATACCGGCGGCCACCTGGGTCATCAGGCGCTGGTCCGGGCCGCGGACGGCCGCGACGATGCAGAACTCGGTGGCACCGCTCTTCGCGGTCTGCTTGGCGGCCTCGACCAGCGACGGGATGTCGATCCAGGCGCTGCGCACCGGGGAGGCGAAGAGGCCGGACTGGCTGCAGAAGTGGCAGTCCTCGGGGCAGCCACCGGTCTTCAGCGAGATGATCCCCTCCACCTCGACCTCGGGCCCGCACCAGCGCAGCCGGACGTCGTGGGCCAGCTGCAGGAGTTCGGTCAGGCGGTCCTCGGGCAGGCGCAGCACCTCGAGCAGCTGCTCGTAGCCCAGCGGTTCACCGCGTTCGAGGACTTGTTCGCGGGCGACCGCGAGGATGTCGCCGGCCGCCGGATTCTGTCCGGTGACGGGGGATTCGGTGGATGTGGTCACGCAATTCTCCTTCTCATGATGCGTGCGGCGCCGGCTCGGGCCAGAGCGGCGGGCCGGTCAGCCAGGTCGGTGCCTGCGCCGCGAAGTCGGCGGGGCGCAGCCGTCCGGCCCCGGCGGGGACGGCGGCCAGGACAGGTACCCCGGTGAGCCGGGGCAGGTCGTCGGCATTGCAGGTCATCGCCAGTTCGGGGGCTGCGGGCCAGGAACCCAGGATCAGCCCCGCCACCGCGCAGCCGGCGGACCGCAGGGCGGCGACGGTCAGTTCGGTGTGGTTGAGGGTGCCCAGGCCCGGATCGGTGACCACGACGACGGGGGCGTCGAGCGCGGCGGCGACGTCGATGACGGTCAGCTCCGGCGCCAGCCGGACCAGCACGCCGCCGGCGCCTTCGACCAGCACCAGGTCGGCTTCGCGGCGCAGGCCGTCGACCGCCGCGACGATCGTGTCCAGCTCCACGTACGGCTCGCCCGCGCGGCGCGCGGCGGTCTCCGGTGCGAGCGGCTCGGCGTACCTCACGACCTCGGCGGTGGGCAGCTCGCCGGCCAGGGCGATCACCGCGGCGAGGTCGCCGGGCTCGTCGGGGCCGACTCCGGTCTGGGCGGGCTTGCACACCGCGACCCGCAGGCCGGCGGCGCGGGCGGCGGCCGCCAGGGCGGCCACTGCCACGGTCTTGCCGACATCCGTCGAGGTGCCGGTGACGACGAGTACGGTCATCGCACCCCCACCCGGGTCAGCGCCTCGTCCACCACGCCGGCCACGGTGGCGAGCGTGCGGTCATCGAGGTCGGCGCGGACCGTCACCCGCAGCCGCGACGTACCCGCCGGGACCGACGGCGGCCGGAAGCAGCCGACCAGGACGCCGCGATCGCGGCACTGGGCCGCCGCCGCGACGGCGTCGACGGGGTCGCCGACGATCAGCGAGACCACGGCCGACTGCGGTTCGGCGGCGCCGACGGCGCCGGCGAAGGAGGCGACCGATCGCCGGAGGCGCTGCGGCAGCGCCGGATCGGCGCGCAGAACTCCGAGCGCGGCGTGCGCGGCGCCCACCGCTGCCGGGGCGAGTCCGGTGTCGAAGATGAAGGTGCGGGCCCGGTCGATGAGGTGGTCGCGCAGCAGCGCCGGTCCGGCGACGATGCCGCCCTGCGCGCCGAGCGACTTGGAGGCGACCGTCGTCACCACTAGTCCGGGCCGCCCGGACAGGCCGCACTCGGCGACCACACCGCGCCCGCCCGGACCTCTCACCCCGAGGGCGTGCGCCTCGTCGACCAGCAGGGTGGCCCCGAGATCACTTGCGGCGCTGTAGAGCTCGGCGATCGGGGCGCATTCGCCGTCGATGCTGTAGATCGAGTCGGTGACCACCAGGGCCCTGGTCTCGCTGCGTGCGGCGAGTTCCCGGCGCACGGCGGCGACGTCGCCGCGCTCCACCACCACCACGCGGGCGCGGGACAGTCGGCAGCCGTCGATCAGCGAGGCGTGGGTGCCGGTGTCACTGACGATCAGGTCGCCGCGCCCCGCGAGGGCGGTGACGGCACCGATGTTCGCGAGATAGCCGGACGAGAAGGCCAGTGCCGCCGGGGTTCCCAGGAAGTCGGCGATGTCGTCTTCGAAGTCGATGTGCGCCTGCGTGGTGCCGACCACCAGCCGCGACGAGGTGGAGCCGGCCCCCCACTCGGCGACCGCACGCTGGGCGGCGGCGATCACGGCGGGATGGGTGGCGAGTCCGAGGTAGTCGTTGGAGGCGAGATTGACCTCCGCGGTGTCACGACGGCGGGCCGGCGGACTCCGGTGGAGTCCCGCGGCGGCGATGGCGGCGGCCTCGTCGGCCAGCCAGGCCAGCGGGTCGGCGGCCGCGGACTGGGAACCTGCACGCAGATGGGCGGAATCGAGACTCATGCGCTCACCGCCTCGCGCGATACGGTCGCGGCCAGGCCTGCCCGGGCCGCGGACACCATGGCCGCGGCGATGCGGTCGACCTCGCCGGAGGTGCAGATGTACGGCGGCATCGCGTAGATCAGGTTCCGGAACGGCCGCAGCCACACGCCCTGGGCCAGTGCGGCATCGGTGGCGGCGACCATGTCCACGTCGCGGTCGAGTTCGATCACCCCGATCGCGCCGAGCGTCCGGACCTCGGCCACCCCCGGCGTGCCGTCCAGTGCGCCGAGCCCGGCCGTCAGGCGCTCCCCGATCATCTCGACTTGTGCGCGCCAGGCGCCGTCGTCGAGCAGGCTCAGCGAGGCGGCGGCGACGGCGCAGGCGAGCGGATTGGCCATGAAGGTGGGGCCGTGCGCGAGCCCACCGGCCTCGCCGGCGCTGATCACGTGGGCGATCGTGTCGGTGGTGAGGGTGGCGGCCAGCGTCAGGTAGCCGCCGGTGAGCGCCTTTCCCAGACACAGGATGTCGGGGCTGACGCCGGCGTGGTCCACCGCGAACAGCTCGCCGGTGCGGCCGAAACCGGTGGCGATCTCGTCGCAGATCAGCAGGACGTCGTGCGCGTCGCAGAGCCGGCGCAGCTCCCGAATCAGCCGCGGGTCGTGAAAGCGCATGCCGCCGGCGCCCTGAACCACCGGTTCGACGATCACCGCGGCCAGTTCATCGGCGTGCCGGCTCAGGGCACGGTCCAGCAGCGCCACGTATTCGGGGTCGAAGTCGCGCGGCGGGGCCTCGACGAACACCTGCTCGGCGAGCACCCCGCGCCACATCGCGTGCATGCCGCCGTCGGGGTCGCAGACGCTCATCGGAGCGAAGGTGTCGCCGTGGTAGCCGCCGCGCCAGGTCAGCAGGCGGCGCTTGTCCGGGCGACCGAGACTGCGCTGATACTGGATCGCCATCTTGACCGCGACCTCCACCGAGACCGAGCCGGAGTCGGCGAAGAAGACCTTGGTCAGCGGTTGCGGGGTGAGCTCGACCAGCTTGGCCGCCAGCGCCGCGGCCGGCTCGTGGGTCAGTCCGCCGAACATCACGTGGGCCATCGACGAGAGCTGGCGCCGCACCGCGGCGTCGAGGACCGGGTGCGCGTAACCGTGCACGGCGGCCCACCAGGAACTCATGCCGTCGATCACCTCGGTGCCGTCGCCCAGTGTCAGCCGGACGCCGGCGCAGGAGGTGACCACCCGCGGCACGGTGGAGGCGGGAAAGCCGCCGTACGGGTGCCAGACGTGTTCGGCGTCGATGCGGGCGATCTCGGCGGGATCCACGGGCACTCCTCCTTCCGGCGCTGCGGGCCGGCAGCGGGTTTCCTGAACACCGTACAGGAGCGCCTGTACGGCGTACAGGAGCGGCGCGGGCTAGGGTGTCGGCGTGGCCAATACGCGAGAGGACATCCTGCACGCCGCCCGCGGCATCCTGGCCGAGCACAGCCTCGCCGACCTGACGATGCGGCGACTGGCGACCGAAGTGGGCGTGCGGCCCAATGCGCTCTACTGGCACTTCGCCGACAAGCAGACGATGCTCGCGGCACTGGCCGACGACCTGCTGGCTGGTGTCGCCGTGCGCGACGACCTCGCCTGGGACGCGGCCCTCGCCGCCATGGCGGTGGACATGCGCGGCGCACTGCTGGCCGTCCCCGACAGCGCCGAGGTGGTGTCCTCGGCCCGCGCCTCGGGCCTGGCCACCGGCGACGTCACCGAGCGGTTCGCTGCTCTCGCGTCGGCCGGCGGACTGCCGGGCACCGCCGCCCGCGGCATCGCCACCGCACTCTGCCAGCTGATCATCGGCCTGACCATCGAAGAGCAGACCCGCGCCCAGATGGAGCGGCTCGGCGTCACCGGCCCCTCCGGACGCGACTACACCGCAGAGTTCACCGAGGCGCTCGAGGTGATCCTGGACGGTGCCCGCACCGCGCGGACCGCGTCCGGAGCCGCGATCACCCCGGCCGGTGAGCGGTAACATTCGGCGATGACCGCCATCCCGATCGAGCCGATCGCGACCTACCGGGTGCAGCTGACGCCCGAGTTCGCCTTCGCCGAGGTCGTCGGCATCCTCGATCAACTGGTCGACCTGGGCATCTCGCACCTGTATCTGTCACCGATCCTGGGTGCGATGCCCGGCTCCGAGCACGGCTACGACTGGGCGCCGCCGGCGCGCATCGCCGCGGAACTGGGCGGCCTCGACGGCTACCGGCTTCTGCGCGAGCACGCTCGCGCCGTCGGCATCGGGATCATCGTCGACATCGTCCCCAACCACGTCGGCATCGGCGTCCCACTCCACAACACCTGGTGGACCGACGTGCTGCGGAACGGCCTCGGGTCGCAGTACACCGGCTACTTCGACCTGCACCCGGTGACCGTCGAGGGGGTCGCCGACGTGATCGTGCTGCCCTACCTCGGCGACGCCGACGCCCTGACCGAACTCCGTCTGGATCCCGACGGCAATCTGCGCCTGCACGAATGGGTGCTGCCCACCGCACCGGGTTCGGCCGCCCCGGGCGACGACCCGATCGCCGTCCTGGAACGCCAGCACTACCGGCTGGTGCCCTCGCGCAACAGCATTCTGAGTTACCGGCGCTTCATGGACATCAGCGAACTGGCCGCGCTGCGCCCCGAGATCCCGGAAGTCTTCGAGGCCACCCACGGCTGGCTGCGCTACATGGTCGCCGAGGACCTGCTCGACGGTGTGCGCGTGGACCATCTCGACGGCCTGCGGGATCCGGCGGGCTACCTCGACACGCTGCGCGAGCTCGTCGGTCCGCGGCGGCTGATCTACGTCGAGAAGGGACTGGCGGTCGGCGAGCGGCTCGACGACACCCTGCCGGTGAACGGCACCACCGGCTACGACCAGTTGCAGCTGATCGAAGCGGCCTTCACCGCCCCACCGGGGATCATCGAGCTCGACGAGATCTACCGCTGGGTGACCGGCATGCACGGCGACGGCGACCAGCTCGCGGCACTTGCCCGGCAACTGCGCGAGGACACCATGCGCGGCCGCTTCGCCACCCGACTGCGCTGGGCCGGCTCGGCGGTCGCCGCCGCAGCCCCCTCGGTGCCGCTGTACCAGGTGGAGCAGGCGGTGGCCGGTTTCGTCATCGCCCTGACGGTGAGCCGTCCGGACTATCCGCACCTGCTTCCGGGCACCCTCGCCACCATCGAAGCCGCACGCGGCGAACTACCCAGCGCCAGTGCGGGTTTCGATTCGCTCGCCACCGTCTTCTCCCACCCGGACGACTACCCCGAGGCCGTCTTCCGGGTCAGCGAGCTCGCAGCCGTGGTGGCCGCCAAGGCGATCGAGGACATCGGCTTCCACCGCACCGCCCGCCTGGTGTCCACCCAGGAGATCGGCTGCAACCCTCGCCATCCGTCGATCGGCCGACCGGACTTCCATGAGCGCAATCGCTGCCGTGCGCGCACCTGGCCGCTCGCCCTGACCGCCACGTCGACGCACGACACCAAACGCAGCGGCGACGTCCGCGCCCGGATCGCGATCATCGCGCAGGTCCCTCAGCGCTGGAACATCCTGGTCCGCCGGATCTGGCGAGAGTGTCCGCCCCCGCATGAGCGCACCGCGTATCTGCTGCTGCAGAACGTGATCGGTGTGTGGCCGGAGGACGGCCCGCCGGGCCTGGAATTGCACGCGCGGCTGGCCGCCTACACCGCCAAGGCGATGCGCGAAGCGGCACTGGTCACGTCGTGGGCCGAGCGCAACCTGGATGCCGAGCAGGAGACGCAGGACTGGCTGAGCAGCCTGCTCGCCGGGCGGCCGGCGGAGCTCATCACCGAGTTCGTCGCACTCATCAGCGACGCCGGCCGCGCGGAATCCCTCGCCCGCAAGGCGGTCGCCCTGCTCGGCCCCGGTGTGCCCGACATCTACCAGGGCACCCAATGGTGGGACGACTCGCTCACCGACCCGGACAACCGCCGCCTCGTCGACTACGACCGCAGCCTGGACCACCCCAAGGCGCGACTGATCGCCGAGGCGCTCGCCGTCCGCCGCCGCCATCCGGGGGCCTTCGGCACCGCGGGAACCTACTGGGAGGTCTCCTGCCGCGGCGCGCGGGCGCGGCATCTTCTGGCCTTCGCGCGTGGCCTGCGCGGCGCCGCCCCCACGGTGGTGGTGGTCGCCGCGCGGATGACGCAGACCTTCCGGCCCGGGGCCGACCGCGAGGAAGCAGCGGTCGACCTGCCCGGCGGCCGATGGTGCGATGTACGCACCGGCGAGGAGTGGAGCGGCCAGGTCCGCACCGATCTGCTGCTCGGCGACCGTCCGGTCGCGATCCTCGAACGCGCCGCCGGCGATTCCGGCGACAGCGCCGACCGTGCCGCGGCGGATCAGCCCGCGGGAGCGCCCTCGGGTGCTGCGGGCTCAGGTGCGGCCGGTGCGGGCGCGCCGCCCTGAGGAACCATGGGCGACTCACCCTGACCACCGGACACGGTGGTGCCCTGCTGCGGGATCATCTGTCCCACCAGCCATGTGCCGTCTTCCTTGACCAGGTCGAGCTGCAGCAGCACGATCTGCTGTCCTCCGGCCGGCTCGGCGGCGCTGGTGCCCGACAGGGTGGCGCCGACCACCGTGGTGGCCGTGGTCGCGGTGAAGGACTCCACGGTCACCGCCGTGACGTCCACCTTCATGTTCGCGAACTTGGCCTCCTGGACCATCTTGACGGTGGTCTCGGCGTCGGTCTTCACCCGTTCGCGGGCTTCACCGGTGGTCAGCGGTACGATCGTCGCCTGAATCGCCTCCGGAGTGGCGTTCTCGGCCATCATCGAGTCGAAGTAGGTGGTCACGAACGACGACGACGCCGCTTTCGACTCGTCGAAGGCGGCGAGGGTGCGCGACTTCGCGATCACCTGCCAGGCCAGCAGGCCGATGGCGACCAGGCCCGCGATCACCAGCAGCGCCGCGGCCGCGCGCAGCAGCCCGCGGGACGTGATGGTGAATTCGCGTCCGCCGGACCCGGTCTTGCTCGCCCCGGTCGTGCTCGCCCCGTCGTCAGCGGACGCCCGTTTGGCGGCCTTGGCGGCCACGCCGCTCGGGGCGGCGGAGTCCGGCGTGGCGGAGCTCACCTTGTCGGTGGCCGTCTCGGTGGGGTCGTCCGGTCCAGTGGAGTCAGAGCTCATACGTCCTTCATCGTCGTGTCTTGATCGGCGGGCGGCCGCGCGGGGCGCTGCCTTCCGGGCCGCGTCGCCGAGGTCATGCGCTCGAGGCTAGTTGAGCGGCACCGTGCGGGTGTTCGGATCGTAACCCGGGGGCGGGTTCGCGGTGTCGTCTCCCTCGGGCCGCGGGGCGTTGACCGAGCCGCGGCGCTGCTGATTCTGGTCGTTGGTCACGCAGTACAGGTTGGTCGGCACCGACGCTTCCATGATCTGGGTGGGTCGGGTCGGCGTCACCTGATAGTCGCAGTACGGCTTCGGGTAGAGGGAGGCCATCGCCCACCAGGCCCCGTGGTGGAACATCTTCTGCGACTGCACCGAGCCGTCCCGGATCGACGGGAGCAGCACGGCCAGGGTCGGGGCGCGCAGCGCACCCTGCTGCGCGACGTCGATGAACTGGCCGAGGACGTCGGTGATCGGGTCCGTGATGGTGTCCAGGGACCCGGTCATGCTGGTGATCCGGCCCGGGCCGGTGCCCATCAGCGTCCGCAGTTCCCGGTCGGAGGCGACGGCCGCGTTGATCAGCTCCGCTCCCCCGTCGACCAGCGACCCGAGATCGGGCTGGATGTCGGCGGTCGTCTTCAGGATGGTGCCGACGTTCTGGATCAGCTTGGTGGTCTGCGGCATCACCTTGTACAGCTCGGCGAAGATCACGCCACCGGACTGGAAGATCGACTTGAGCTGGTTGGGCTGATCGTCGTTGAGCGCGATGGTCAGTTCCTGCAGGGCACCGCTCAGCTTGCCGGTGTCGATCTGCGAGATCAGCTCCAGGCTCGACTCCAGCACCGTCGAGAAGGGGGCGGTGACCGAGGTCTGTCCCGGTTCGATCACAGCGCCGGCGCTCAGGTAGGGCCCCTCGTCGGTGGCCGGGACGATGTCGACGTACTGCTCACCGGCCGCGGACAGTCCGAGCGCCGAGAACTCGGCGTCGCGGTTGATCTTGTACTCCTTGTCCAGCGACACCGTGACGTCGACGGTGCGCGGGGTCACCTGAATCGATTCCACGTCGCCGATCTCCACGCCGCGCAGAGTGACCTTGGAAGTCTCCTGCAGGCCGCCGGAGATCGGGAACTTCACGGTCACGTCGTAGCGGCCCTGCCAGGGACGCCAGTTCAGCGAGACGAAGGCCAGGTACGCCAAGGCGACCAGCATCACCAGCACCAGGGCGATGTTGCCGAGCAGCACCGAATGCTTGCGCAGGAAGGTCATCATCACGTCGCCCCGTTTCCGGTAAGGCGTGCCAGCACGATGGACAGCGTCTGCTGCAGACTCTCGATGCCGCCCTCGAGGTCCTGGAGCTCGGGCCAGCGGGACGCCGAGTCGAAGCCGACGCCCGGGGTGAGCCAGTACAGCTTGGTCGCCACCGTCGCGGCGCTGCCCGGCGTGGAGTTCTGCCACTTCGGGTTCAGCTCGAAGAGCCGCTGCATCAGTGGTCCCAGCTTCGGCGCGGTCTTGTTCAGCGCGGCCGTCGCGGTGTTGAGGTGCGTGAACAGCTCGATCAGATCGTCCTGACGCTTGTTCAGGAAGTCGCTGGTCGCCTTGGTCACCTGATTCGACTTGCCCAGCGTGTCCAGGATCAGGCCCAGCTCCGAGTTGATCGTGTTGATCGCCGGCGGCAGCTTGTTGATCGAGGCCGCGATCTCGTTCCGCCCGGCCGCCAGCTGACCGGTCAGCACCGCGGTGTTGGCCATCGCCGTATCCACCTGCGCCGCATTCCGATTGAACTTGTCGATGGCGGTGGTGAAGCCGTTGATGGCGCCCTGGAGCTCCACGTACTTGTCCTCGCCTGACAGCGCCGTGGACAGCTCGGTGAAGATCTGCTGCAGCGAACTGACCGACCCGGAGTCGACCTGGGCGGTCATGTTGACCAGCAGGTCCTCGACCGTCGCCGCCGCCGAGGTCTCACCGGTCAGGGTGTCGCCTGCGCGCATGAATCCGGCGGTGGTGTCCGCGGGCGGCTGCAGGGCCACGAAGACGTCGCCGAGCGGCGTCGCCTGACGCAGCTCGGCGCCGGTGCCGACCGGGACGCGGGTCGATTCGGAGACGTCCATCGTCACCACGGCGCGATAGTCCTTGGCCTCGATGTCGGAGACCACGCCCACGTCGGTGCCGCCGAGGCGCACCTTGGCCTGCCCGGGCAGGTTCAGGGCGTTGTCGAACACGGCCTTCAGCTCGATCGTGTCGCCCAGCCCTCCCGGCGAGGGCAGCGGGATCTGCTCGACGGTGATGCCCGGCAGCGCGCCGCAGGCTGTGAGGCTCAGCGCGGTCAGGAGCGACACGGCTCCCATGACGGCCTTCTTGGTGCGGTTCATCGTTTGCTCAACTCCAGCAGGGTCGAGTAGACGCCGAGATCCGGCCCGAACTGGTTCAGCTGACCGGTGCGGCAGCCGTTCTTGCGCAGGTTGACCGCCTCGCAGAAGCGGGTGAGCATCTCTGTGTCGATCAGCGACTTGTCCAGCAGCACCTGTGCTCGCCAGGCCCCCTGCTCGGCCGAGATCGAGTTCGCCAGGTTCTGGAACAGCAGCGGCCCCATGTCGATGGTGTCCACCAGTTGCCGCGAGTAGTCCGACAGGTTCGACGCCAGCGACGCCAGCCCCGTCATGGACGACGAGATGTTTCCGGAGTTGCCTTGCATGAACTCCGCGGTGTTCTCCAACGTCCGGTTGACGTTGGTCAGGGTGGCCTGCAGGCCCGGGCTCTGATCGCCCAGCATCTCCGACACTTGCGTCACCGAATCGGAGAAGGCCAGCATCTTCGGGTAGTTGGCGGTCAGCGTGCTGCTGAGTTCGCTGATGCTCTTGATGATCTCGCCGATCCCATCGGCGTTGGACGACGTCAGGCTGCCCGCCTTCTCCAGCGCGGCGAGCGCGTCGCGCAGCCGCTCCCCGTTACCGTCGGCGACACCGGAGGCGATGTCGACGAGGTCGGCGATCGGCCGCTCGCCGCCCTCCTCGCCCTTGAGGTTGTCGACCAGGCTGTCGATGGTGTCGAAAAGGGTACCGATCTCCACCGGGGATGCGGTGTGAGCCAACGTGCCGCCGGCGGCGAGCTTGTCGCCCCCGGTGTACACCGGGGTCAGCTCGATGTGCCGGGTGGTGACGATCGAGGTGTTCACGATCGCCGCGGTGGCGTCCTTGGGGATGTCGATGTCACTGTCGACGGCCAGTTCCACCTTCACCCGGGTGCCCTGGGGTTCAAGGGAGGTGACCCGGCCCACCGGCATGCCGAGGACGGCCACGTCGTTGCCCTCGTACAGTCCCGCAACGCTGTCGAAGTAGGCGGTGTACGTCTCGGACGCGCCCGTCACCGTCTTCAGGCCCGTCGGGACGAGAGAGCAGGCACTGAGGCCGACCGCGGTCACGGCGGTGAGCGCGGTCGCGGCCAGTGTGCGGCGCCAGCGGCTGGTCGTCAGCATCCGTCCACCACCCGTGCCTTGCAGAGCCAGTTGTCCGGGAAGATCCCCCACGGCAGATATCCGTTCGCGTACGGCCCGTCGCCGGTCAGGTTGGAGATGGAGCGCGCGGTCACCGGGAGGATGTCGAGCATGTTCCGCAGGTTGTCGCGGTTCTTCTCCAGCCCCTGACTGATCGTGTTCAGGTCGGCCATCAGCGGCGCTAACTGGCCCTGGTTCTGCTGGGCCAGCACTTCGGCCTGATTCATCAGATTCGCCAGGCCGTCGAGCAGCCGGGTCACCAGCGCCTCGCGGGCGGTGATCTTGCCCGCCAGCTGCGCGCCCTGGCCGACGATGATGGACAGTTCCTGCTGGCTGTCGTCGACCTGCTCGGTGACCGCCCGGGTGTCCTTGATCAGCTGATTGATCTGGTCGGTGCGGTTGTTGACTACCCCGGACATCCGGGTGAGCGCGTCCAGCGTCGGCTCGGCGATCTCCGGCACTCCGGAGAGCTGCTTGTTGAGGCCCTTGAGGCTGTCGGCGAGCTGCTCGTCCTCGATGTCGGCGAGGATCGGCACGCCCGCCTCGAGGGTCTTCTGCAGATCGTAGGGCACGTCGGTGTCGGCGATGTGACCGTCGGGGGCGGGCTGGTCGCCGTCGCCCAGGCTTACGTCGATGAAGCGCTGCCCGAGCAGCGTGGACAGCTTGATGACGGCGCTGCCCTGGTCGGTGACCTTCACGTCGTTGTCGACCCGCATGGTGACCTTGACGTGGTCACCTTCCAGTTCGGTGCCGGTGACCTCGCCCTTGTCGATTCCGGCCACGCGCACCTTGTCACCGGGGCGCACCCCGCCGGCGTTGGAGAAGTTCGCGGTGTACTGGGACTTGCCGATGCCCAGCTCGCTGAAGCCGACCACCGCCACCACCAGCGCGGCGATCACGACGCAGCCGATGAGCCCGTACCAGAGCAGGCGACGCTCACCCCACGAGGAACGCAATCGCTTCTTCATCACTGACACACCACCGAATGTTGGGTGCCGCCGATCATGCGCAGCAGGCCGGGCGGCAGGAAGACATTGCCGATCGAGATGTCGAGCTCACACGCGTAGATGTTCAGGTACGCGCCCTGGCTCATCACCATCGGGAAGTGCACCAGGAACTCGGGCAGCACCTCGGCGCCGCGGTCCAGGGTGCCGCCGATCCCGATCAGCCGATCGGTCGCGCTGCGTGCCTGGGTGCCCGCGGACTTCAGCGAATCCTGGCTCTTCTGGAGCACCGTGCCGAAGCCCGACGCGGTGCGGCCGATCAGCTGTACCGACTCGCCGAACGCCGCCGAGTTGCTGTTGAGTCCCTCGACCAGCTGGGAGGTGTTGTCCAGCAGCACCTTCACCTGATCACCCTGGGAAGCCAGTTCGCGCATGACGACCGACAGGTTGTTGATGATCGCGCCGAGCACCTCGTCGCGGTTGGCCATGTCCTCGGCGACCTGACCGATCTGCGTGATGGTGTTGGTCAGGGAGATCTGATCGCCTTCCTGGAAGGTGTTGATCAGGCTCATCGTCAGGTCGTTGACCTGCTCGGGCGTGAGAGTCTCGAAGACCGGCTGGAAACCGCCGAGGAGCTTCGTGACGTCGAAGGAGTCGATGCCGTCGCGTTTGAGCGAGCTGCCCTTGTCGAGCGCCTTGCCCGGGGTGTCGCCGTCCAGCGTCAGCGCCAGATACCGCTGGCCGATGAGGTTCTGGTAGCGGATCGCGGCCTGGGTGTTGTCGTAGATGTGCTGGGACGTGAGGACGTCGAAGCCGACGCGGGCCCGGCCGTCCTCCAGTTTGATCGACTCCACGCGCCCGACGCGCACGCCCGCCATGCGGACGTCGTCGCCCACCGCCAGACCGGAGGCGTCGTTGAAGCTCGTCGAGTAATCGCCGGTGGAACCGTCGAGGGTGCGCTCGAGCGTCGACCAGATCAGGTACGTCATGAATAGTGCGACCACCGCGAAGGCGAGGAAGCCGATCAGTGGCTTGCGAATGGTGGCGATGGGCTGACTCACTGCTCTCCTCCCTGGGGCTCCGGCAACGGCGTCACACCGGACACCAGCGGACCGAGCATCAACGACTCGGCGGCGGTGGGCTTCCGGCCCAGTGCCTCGCTCAGCGTCTTGGCGTCCTGGCGGGTGGTGACCCGCTTGGAGACCTCACGGCGCTGCAGGCCCTCGTCCGGGTAGATCTTCAGCGGACCGGACATGGTGGGTCCGGTACCGGTGCCGGGGCCGACGCAGCCGGGTCCGCGGAGCTGACCGTACGGTCCGCCGTCGTAGACCGGGCAGTTCTGGCGACCGTAGCGCTCGAACGGGCTGAAGCTGATGCCCAGGTTCAGTTGGACCTTGCCGTTGTAGCCGGTGAACACTCCGAGCACCCGGCCGGCCAGGACGTACAGCTCCTGAATCGCCTGCGGCATGGCTTCCGGTTCGTACATCGCGGCGCCCACCATCGTGTTCATGTCGCCCACGATCTCGATGCCGCCGGCGCCGTTCTTGGAGAACAGCGTCTGGGTCTGATCCAGCAACCCCTGCCCCGAGGACAGCAGAGCGGTCAGGTTGCGCTGGTTCTCGGCGATGGTCATCGCCGGAATCACGCTGCGCCCCAAGGTCTTCATCAGTTCCGGCGTCGACTCGGAGATGCCCTTGACCGCCGCGTTGTAGTTCGCGAAACCCGACGGCGCACCCGCCGGGAACTGAGCGTTGAGTTCCTTGAAGTAGGTGTCGAGCACCGGCAGGAAGGTCTTGAAGGTCTCGCCGCCGCCGTTCAGCGCGTCGGCGATGGTGCCGAGCACCATGCCGAGGTCCTCGGCAGGCACCGCCTGCAGGAGGTCCCGCAGGTCGTTCTGGGCGTCCTGCAGACGGATCGTGTCGGCGCTGGTGTCCGCCGGGATCGTGGCCCCGGACTCCAGATGTCCGGCCACCGGATCGGCCGGCTGGATCAGTTCCACCGAGTTCACGCCGAACAGGTTGGACGGCACGGTGCGTGCCGTGGTGTTGGCGGGTATCCCGTCGGCCTGCTTCGGGGTCAGTTCGATGTTGACGTTCTTCAGCGGGCCCGCTTCGGCGTTGCCCGCCGCCTCGACGCTGGCGACCGATCCGACGATCAGGCCGTTGTAACGGACATCGGCCCCCGGGATCAGCCCGTCGCCGACGTCGGTCATCTGGGCGACCACCTTGGTGTAGCTGTCGAACGTGCCCTGGTAGCGCATCACCAGCAGCGCGAACACGACGATGGCCACGGCCAGGAACGCGATGCCCCGCCAGAAGTACTGGCCCACCGACGGGTCGCGGCCTCCGGTATCCACACGAACCATGCTCAGTTACCCCGAAATCTTGATTCCCGATGTGGTGCCCCAGAACACCAGCGTCATGATCAGGTTGGCGAAGACGATCGTGATGATCGCCAGGCGGATCGCGTGGCCGGCGGCGACGCCGACTCCTTCCGGACCGCCCGAGGCGAAGTAGCCGTAGTAGCACTGGATGAAGGTGGTCAGCAGGACGAAGACCACCACCTTCAGGAAAGAGAAGAGGACGTCGCTCGACAGCATGAACTGCTGGAAGTAGTGCAGGTACGTACCGGCACCCTGGCCGCTCTGCAGCTGGAACATCAGCTGCGCGGCGATGTAGTTGGCGGCCAGGGCCACCGCGTACAGCGGAATGATCGACAGCACCGCGGCCACCATGCGCGTGGTCACCAGGTACGGCAGCGGCCGGATCGCGATCGCCTCGAGGGCGTCGATCTCCTCGCTGATACGCATCGAACCGAGCTGGGCGGTGAAGCGGCAGCCGGACTGCGCGGTGAACGCCGTGGCCGCCAGCAGCGGCGCGATCTCACGGGTGGTCGCGAACGCCGACAGCGCGCCGGTCAGCGGTTCCATGCCGAGCAGGTTCAGGGCGGTGTATCCCTCGATGCCCACCGTTGCACCACCCATGATGCCCAGGATCACCATGACGCCGACGGTGCCGCCGCCGACCACGATGGCGCCGTTGCCCCACGCCACGTCGGACAGCAGCCGCCAGATCTCCTTCTGATAGTGCCGGAAGGTGATCGGGGCCAGGCCGATGGACTTCACCAGGAAGGTGATCAGGTGTCCCATCGAGACCAGGGCGTCGCGGGGAGCGGTCCACAGCTTCTTCAGCCACAGCAGGGGCCGAAGGGCGGGCGCGGTATACCGGGAGGCGGTCACGTCACACCACCTTCGCCGGCACGACGAGGGCGAAGATCTGCGTCAGCACCACGTTGACGGTGAACAGCAGGATCACAGAGTTGACCACCGAGGCGTTCACCGAGTTGGCCACACCGGCCGGGCCTCCGCTGGTGGTCAGCCCCCGGTCGCAGGCCACCACCGCCACGATGGCCCCGAATATCACCGCTTTGACGAGCGCGAATATCAGGTCCGGTGGACCGGCGAAGGACGCGAAGGTGCCCGTATAACTGCCCGGTGTGCCGCCCTGGAAGTAGACGTTGAACAGGTACCCGGTGATGAAGCCGACGAAGCAGACGAAGCCGCAGAGCAGGAAGCTGACCACCATGGTCGCCAGCAGACGCGGGGAGATGAGCCGCTCGACCGGATTGACGCCCATCACCTTCATGGCGTCGATCTCGTCGCGGATGGTGCGCGAACCCAGATCGGCGGCGATGGCCGAGCCGATCGCACCGGCCATGATCAGCGCGGTGACCAGCGGTGCGCCCTGCCTGATGACGCCCAGCCCCGTGGCCGCGCCGGCGAACGACGTGGCACCGATCTGCCCGGCGATGTTGGAGACCTGGATCGAGACGATCACGCCGATCGGGATGGCCACCAGCAGCGTCGGAAACACCGAGGTGGAGGCCATGAAGCCGCACTGCCGCACGAACTCGGCGAACGGGAACCGGCCCTTCGCGAGGTCGGTGATCAGCACCTTGAAGACCTCGACGAACATCGCGAGCTGACGTCCGAAGGTCTCGAAGGACTTGGTGATGTGCTCACGCCACCAACGGCCGAAGCCGGTGTCAGAGAAGCGCCGTCGAGTACGGGCACGCGCAACGCCGGAGTCGACCGTGTCTGTGCTCACTCCCCTGCCTTCACGTTCGTCGTCATGGTGAGAACCACTCTTGAAGCAGCCCCCGACCGTGTCACAGGTCGGCGCTAACTGACCCGTGGGTAGCAATATACGTCACGACTCGACAGACTTGTGTCAGGCCTCACTATTCGACGCAAACGCGCCACAAACGGTCCGCGGTCCGCTAGTGCCCGCCGCGGGAATCGCACGGAGCGCCGCCGGCGACCGCCCATGCGTGGCAGCGGAAGGCGTTCTTGCAGAACGCAATTCACCAGGTGGTCGCGGCAGGCACTCGGGGGCCGGAAGGTCCTCAGGTGAGATATTCGTACGCCGGCGTACCCGGTTCCAGCAGTTCGACGTCCAGTCGCGAGTGCGCCATGCGCTCGAGGAGGCCGTCGAAAGCCGCCCGTTCGCCGAGTTCCACACCCACCAGTGCCGCCCCGGTCTCCCGGTTGTTGCGCTTGACGTACTCGAAGAGCGTGATGTCGTCGTCGGGGCCGAGCACCTCATCCAGGAACCGGCGCAGCGCGCCCGGCTCCTGCGGGAAGTTCACCAGGAAGTAGTGCTTGAGCCCGCGGTGCACCAGCGAGCGCTCGATGATCTCGCCGTAGCGGGAGACGTCGTTGTTGCCGCCGGACACCAGTGCCACCACCGTCGCCTCGGCGGGCAGGTCGAGTTCGGCGATCGCGGTCGCCGCCAGGGCGCCGGCGGGCTCGGCGATGATGCCTTCGTTCTGGTACAGCTCGAGCATCGTCGAGCAGATGGCGCCCTCGTCGACATGCGTGACGGTGACACTGCCGGGCGCCAGGTCGATCTGCTCGCGCGCGATCACCGGAACCTTCGGGTCGTCGGTGATCTGCGCGAGCACCGGGTGCTCCACGACACGAGCACCTGCGGCCGCCATCACGCGGTGTCCCAGATTGCCGATGCGCTTGACGGCCGCGCCGTCGACGAACGGATCGATGTCGTCCAGGGTGTAGGGCTCGCCAGCCACCAGGGCGGCCGCCAGGGACACGGCGCCGTGCGGCTCCACCCCGACGATCGCGGCGCCCGGGCAGGTGGCTCGCAGATAGGTGACTATGCCGGCCAGGCAGCCGCCGCCGCCGACCGGCAGGACGATCACATCCGGGGCCTCGCCGAGCTGGGACACGATCTCCTTGCCGATGGTCCCCTGCCCCGACGCCGTGCGCGGGTCGTCGAAGGCGTGGATCCAGGTGGCCCCGGTCCGCAGCACATCGGTCTGCGCCGCCGAGGCGGCCGCGTCGTAGGTGTCGCCGACGGCGATCAGTTCGACGAACTCCTTGCCGTGCCAGGCGATGCGGTCGCGCTTCTGCTTCGGAGTGGTGGTGGGTACATAGATGCGCCCCGGGATCCCCATCGCCCGGCAGGCGTAGGCGACGCCCTGGGCGTGGTTGCCCGCGCTGGCCGCGACCACGCCGGCGGAGCGTTCCTCGGGGGTCAGCTGGGCCATCACGTTGTAGGCGCCGCGGATCTTGTACGACCGAACCGTCTGCTGGTCTTCCCGTTTGAGATAGACGCGCGCGCCGGTGGCCTCCGAGAGACGCGGGCAGGGCTCCAGCGGACTTCGCGCGACGACGCCGTCCAGCCGCTGCGCGGCGGCATCGATGCTGGCCTGAGTCAGGCCGGGTTCGACGATGGGGTCAGCTGCGGGAGTGGTGGTCACGCCCACTATCGTCCCACCGCGCACCGAACGCGGCGCGCTCGCCCCACCAGACGAGAAGGACGGCGGCCGCACTGACCCACATGGCCAGCGCTCCCGTGCCGCCCAGCACCAGGACCACCGCGACGGCGGCCAGTCCGGCCAGAACGGCATGCAGTTTGTACTGCGGCCACGCGACCCCGAAGACGTCGACCGTCGGAACGCCGGCGGCCCGTCGGCGTCCTCCGATGGCGACGATGTCGTTCAGGGTGGTCATGACATCAGTATAGCCACAGCCACGACAAAAGTTTCGGCCCGCCGAAACATTCCATCGTGTGATTCCACACACGGGCCTGCGTCGTCGCGAACACGAGGTTGTGGTCGCGGCGGACTCAGGTGAGGCAGCTCGGCCCCAGGAGGGCCTTGAGATCCCCCATCAGGGCCGACGACGGCGTCACTCGCAGTGCTTCGGTGAGGCGCAGCTGCGTCTGATTGCGCTCGCTGACCAGGGTCACGTGCACGTCGGACGTGCCCGGGTGCCGGGTAAGCACCTGCTTGAGTGCGGTCACCTTGGCCGGCGTACAGGCTCGCGCCGCCAGGGTGAGGCTCAGCGGCCTGGTGGTCCCGACCGCGGACAGATCCGGCAGGGCGAGGTCGTTCGCGCTGATCATCAGCGAATCGTCCCGCTTGTTGGCGCGCGCCCGGACCAGCACGACGTTGTCGGGCACCAGATCCATGCCGTACGCGACGTACGCGCGCGGGAAGAAGAACACTTCCACCCCGCCGACCATGTCTTCGATGGTCGCCGCGGCCCACGGCTCACCCTTCTTGTTCACCCTCCGGGTGACCGAGGAGATGATGCCGCCGATCGTGATCTGTGCGCCGTCGGCCACCTCCCCCTCCAGCAGCGAGGTGATGGAGGTGTCGGTCTGCGAGGCCAGCGCGTGCTCGATACCGGCCAGCGGATGACCGGAGACGTAGAGACCGAGCATGTCCCGCTCCAGGGCGAGCTTGTGCTTGGAGTCCCACTCCTCGTCGGGCACCTTGACCGCGAAGACCTCACTGAGCGAATCGTCTCCGCCGCCCATGTCGCCGAACAGGTCGAACTGGCCGATCGCCTCGGCCTTCTTGGTACCCAGCACCGAGTCGACGGCGTCGGCGTGCACCAGGAACAGGCCCTTGCGCGGATGCTCAAGAGAATCGAATCCGCCGGCCTTCACCAGAGATTCGGTGACCTTCTTGTTGCAGGCGGTCACGTCGATCTTGGACAGATAGTCCGAGAAGCTGGTGAAAGCGCCCTTCTCCTCCCGCGAGGAGATGATCGAGGCCACGACGCCGGCGCCCACGTTGCGGATGGCGGCCAGCCCGAAGCGGATGTCCTCGCCGACCGCGGCGAAGTCGGCGCGCGAGGCGTTGACGTCCGGCGGGAGCACGGTGATGCCCATCTTCCGGCAGTCGGCCAGATAGATCGCCGACTTGTCCTTGTCGTCGCCCACCGAGGTGAGCAGCCCCGCCATGTACTCGGCCGGATAGTTCGCCTTGAGGTAGGCGGTCCAGTACGACACCAGGCCGTACGCGGCGGCGTGCGACTTATTGAATGCGTAGCCGGCGAACGGGAGGATGGTGTCCCACAGCGCGGTGATCGCGGGCTGGGAGAAGCCGTTGTCGAGCATCCCCTTCTGGAAGCCCTCGTAGGCCTCGTCGAGGATCTCCTTCTTCTTCTTACCCATCGCGCGTCGCAACAGGTCTGCTTGACCCAGCGAGTAGCCGGCCACTTTCTGTGCGATCTGCATGATCTGCTCTTGGTAGACGATCAGGCCGAAGGTCTCCGACAGGATCTCGGCCAGCGGCTCCTCGAGCTCGGGATGGATCGGCTTGACGGCCTGGCGGCCGTTCTTGCGATCCGCGTAGTCGTTGTGGGCGTTCACGCCCATCGGGCCCGGGCGGTAGAGCGCGCCGACGGCGACGATGTCCTCGAACTTGGTCGGCTGCATCCGCTTGAGCAACTCGCGCATCGGGCCGCCGTCGAGCTGGAACACCCCGAGGGTGTTTCCGCGCGCCATCAGCTCGTAGGTCTTGGAGTCGTCCAGCGGCAGCTTGTCCATGTCGAGGTCGATGCCGCGGTTGTTCTCGATGTTGTCGAGCGCATCGTTGATGACGGTGAGGTTCCGCAACCCCAGGAAGTCCATCTTCAGCAGGCCGATGTCTTCGCACGACGGGTAATCCCAGCCGGTGATGATGGCGCCGTCCTGCGCGCGCTTCCACACCGGGATCGCGTCGGTCAGCGGGTCGCACGACATGATCACCGCGCAGGCGTGCACGCCCGCGTTGCGGATCAGACCTTCCAGACCGAGCGCCGTGTCGTAGATCCGCTTGACGTCCGGATCGGTCTCGATCAGGGCCCGCACTTCGGTGGCCTCGCCGTACCGCTCGTGGGACGGATCGGTGATGCCCGCGACCGTGATGTCCTTGGCGGCGACCGGCGGCGGCAGCGCCTTGGTGATGCGGTCGGCGATGGCGAAGCCCGGCTGCCCGAACTGCACGCGCGCGGAGTCCTTGATGGCGGCCTTGGTCTTAATGGTGCCGAAGGTGATCACCTGGGCGACTTTGTCGGTGCCCCACTTCTCGCTGGCGTAGCGCACCATCTCGCCGCGCCGCCGGTCGTCGAAGTCGATGTCGATATCGGGCATGGAGACGCGCTCGGGGTTGAGGAACCGCTCGAACAGCAGACCGTGCGGGATCGGGTCGATGTTGGTGATGCCCAGCGCCCAGGCCACCAGCGAGCCGGCGGCGCTTCCTCGGCCCGGGCCCACCCGGATCCCGACCTCGTGAGCGTGCGCGATCAAGTCGCCGACCACCAGGAAGTAGGCCGGGAAGCCCATCTGGTTGATCACCTGCAGTTCGTAGGCCGCACGCGAGGCGTACTCGTCCGGAACCGGTCCGTCCTCGAAGCGGCGCCGCAGACCGGCCTCCACCTCGCGCTGCAGCCACGTCTCCTGCGTGTAGCCGTCGGGCACCGGGAAGATCGGCATACGGTCCCGGTGCGTGAAGACGTCGGCGTAGGACTGCACCCGCTCGCCGATCTCGACGGTGCTGTCGCAGCCGCCGGGCACCACGTCGTCCCACAGGGCCCGCATCTCGTCGGCCGACTTCAGGTAGTAGCCGTCGCCGTCGAACCTGAACCGCGTCGGGTCCGACAGCGTCTTACCGGTCTGCACGCACAGCAGTGCTTCGTGGGCGGTCGCGTGCTCGCGCGTGACGTAGTGGCAGTCGTTGGTGACCAGCGGCTTGATGCCGAGCTTGCGGCCGACGTCGAGCAGACCGGTGCGCACCCGCTGCTCGATCTCCAGGCCGTGCTCCATCAGCTCCAGATAGAAGTTGTCCTTGCCGAAGATGTCCTGCCACTTGGCTGCGGCCTCCAAGGCTTCGGCCTCGTGCCCCAGCCGCAGACGGGTCTGCACCTCGCCGGACGGACAGCCGGTGGTGGCGATGATGCCCTCGGCGTGCTCGGCGATCAGTTCGGCGTCCATGCGCGACCACTTGCCCAGTTGCCCCTCGATCGAGGCCAACGAGGACAGGCGGAACAGATTCCGCAGCCCGGTGGCGTTCTCGGCCACCATCGTCATGTGCGTGTAGGCACCCGAGCCGGAGACGTCGTCGCTCTTCTGGTCCCGGCTGCCCCACAGCACTCGCTTGGTGTTGAACCGCGACTCCGGCGCCACGTACGCCTCGATGCCGAGGATCGGCTTGATGTCGTGCTTGACGGCGGTGTTGTAGAACTCGCTGGCGCCGAACATGTTTCCGTGGTCGGTCATGCCGATGGCACTCATGCCCAGGCGCTTGGCCTCGGCGAACAGCGGAGAGACCTTCGCCGCACCGTCGAGCATCGAGTACTCGGTGTGATTGTGCAGGTGAACGAACGATCCGGACAAGCGTCCGACTCCCTCCCAGGCGGCGACAGCCCTCTCGGGCCGATGGAACGACTCCACTGTAGGCGGCGCCCCCGACAGTCGGCGGCTGGCTCGCCCGGGTGTGACAGATGAGCCTGCAGTGGACGGTTTCAGCCACCGCGCAGCCGTTCCCCCGACTCCACTCGGGAGGCGGGGGTCAGACGTCGCGCAGGACGTCCAGGGCGTGCTGCAGGTCGGCCGGATACGGCGCGGTGTACTGCACGCGCCGGCCGTCGGCGGGGTGCGCGAACGACAGCGCCCGCGCGTGCAGCCACTGCCGGTCGAGACGCAGACGCGCCGCCAGCGTGGGATCGGCGCCGTAGGTCGGATCCCCCACGCACGGGTGATGCAACGCCGACAGATGCACGCGGATCTGGTGAGTGCGGCCGGTCTCCAGATGCACGTCCAGCAGCGTGGCCGCCGCGAACATCTCCAGGGTCTCGTAGTGGGTCACCGACTCCTTGCCGTTGGAGGTGACCGCGAACCGCCAGTCCGACCCGGGATGACGGCCGATCGGCGCATCGATGGTGCCCTCCGGCGGATCCAGGTGCCCCTGGACCACCGCGTGGTAGACCTTCTCCACGGTGCGCTGCTTGAAAGCCCGCTTGAGCAGCGTGTACGCACGCTCGGAGGCCGCGACGGCCATGACGCCGGACGTGCCCACGTCCAGCCGGTGCACGATGCCTTTGCGTTCGGCCGGGCCGGAGGTGGAGATCCGGAAGCCCGCTGCGGCCAGTGCACCGATCACGGTGGGGCCGGTCCAGCCCTGTGACGGATGCGCAGCGACGCCCGGCGGCTTGTCCACGACGATGATGTCCGAGTCGTGGTAGATCACCTCCAGGTCTTCGACCGGGGTGGGCTCCACGCGCAGCGGCTCCGCCGGGGCGGGCAACACCACGTCGAGCCAGGTTCCGGCGGCCAGCTTGTGCGATTTGGGCACGGCCACGCCGTCGACGGTGATCTCGCCGGCATCGGCCAGCCCGGCCGCCACCGTCCGGGACAGCCCCAGGAGCCGGGACACCCCGGCGTCCACTCGTAGCCCGTGCAGACCGTCGGGCACCGGCATCGCGCGGGACTCACGCATCGGACTCGCCTTCCTCGTCGCCGGCGCCGGCCCGGCGGGCCGCCCAGCCGGATCGCGAACCGTCGTAGTCGTAGCCCAGCAGGGTCAGCACCACCAACAGAACGGCGCCGCAGACCACCGCGGAGTCGGCGACGTTGAACACCGGCCAGCTACCGACCGAGATGAAGTCGACGACGTGTCCGCGCAGCGGGCCCGGCTCGCGGAAGAAGCGGTCGGTGAGATTTCCCAGCGCACCACCGAGCACCAGTCCCAGGCCGATCGTCCATCCGGTGGACCCCAGCCGGCGGCTGAACCGGATGATCACCACCACCACGATCAGCGCGATGATGGTGAGGATCCAGGTGTAGCCGGTGGCCATGGAGAAGGCCGCCCCGCTGTTGCGCACCAGATGCAGGGTGGCGAAGTCGCCGATCACCTCGACCGGATCCGACGGGTCGAGGTGGTGAACCGCGAGCGTCTTGGTCGCGAGGTCGGCCAGGTACACGACCACGGCGATCAGGATCAGGCCGACGAGCAGGCCGCGCGACCGCCCGCGGGCCGCATCGGTAGCGGTCGGGGTGTCACCGGCGCCGGGGGCACCGTCCGGTGCGGCGTCGTTCATGCCCCCGATTCTCCACAACGAGCACGGTCGGCGCCCACTCGGGGCGCAGACCGGCCTCCGCCGGGGCGGTGCCGCTCCCCTAGGCTGGACGGCGTGCCCGCTCCTCGCCTCTCCCGCGCCGCAGCCGGTCTGCTCCCCCTGAGTGTCGTCACGGCGCTGGTATTGACGGGCTGCTCGTCGGACGATGCACCCCCGCCGGACCCCGATCGCGGCTGTGCTCCCACCTCGAGCGCACAGGCCGAGGACGTGCGGCCCATCGACCTGCCGCCGGCGCACGTGACGGTGACCGACCCCGGGACGGGTGATCTCTCGATCCCCGCTCCCGCCCCGCGCACCGACGCCCCGCAGCGAGTCACGCTGACCACCGAATCCCGCGAGACCAGTGTGGTCGGTTCGGAGTCGACGGCCCCCACGACGACGGTGGAGGCGGTGACGATGGCGCTCACCGCGTACGCCGGCTGCACGCAGCCCGACCAACTCGAGTTCACCTTCGGTGACGTGTCCTCCCCGGACGAAGCGCTCGATCCCGCGCTCGACGCTTTCGACGGCGCCACCGGGGGCGTCACCTACCGCGACGGGATGACGCCCACGTCGCTGCGGATCTTCCCACCGCAGGACGCCGAGGCCCCGGCCAGCCGGGCCGTCGAGCAGTCGCTGCTGAGTGCCCTGACCTATGCCGTCCCGATCCCGACCGCGCCGATCGGCGAGGGAGCCCGCTGGCGCGTGGAGCGCACCGTCACCGCAGCCACCACCGTCGAGCAGGTGATGGAGGTGACCCTCACCGCGCGAGACGGTGACCGGCTGACCCTGGACGTCAGCGTCGACGAGACGCCGACCGCACCGATCTTCCGGATCCCGGGGTCGGCCTCGACGCTGGACCTGAGCCGATTCAACAACACCGGTTCGGGCACCGTCACCGTCGATCTGGCGACGCTGCTGCCGCAGTCGGGCAGCCTGGAACTGCGCGGCGCCCGGGAACTGGTCGGCGCCGACGCCGAGCGCCCGATCCTGCAGCAGACGGCGTTCTCCCTGCGCTGGGAACCCACCGCCGGGCAATCCTGAGGCGAACGATCCTGATGCAGTGAGCCGGGCCGGACGGTGTGTCCGGCCCGGCTCACCGGGTGTGCGAGAAGCGAAAAGTCAGCGTGCCGACGTGGACGTCGTCTTGCTGCTCTTCTTGCTGGTGCTGTTGCCTGCGCTCGCACCGGAGGCGTCGCTGCACAGCGGGGTCTTCACATCGCCGGCCTGCAGGAGCGGGCACACGGTCGACTTGGACAGCTTCCAGCGCCCGTCTTCGTAGACGATGGAGGCGTCGATCTTGGTCGGCGGGTTGTCGGGCAGCTTCACCTCGACCTTCACCGAAGCACGCTTGGGACCGTTGCCGACCACCGGCTTCTTGATCTCGTAGGTGACGTCGGGGTTCTCCTTGGCCACCTTGACCAGCTGATCGAACAGGTCGGGGTCCACCTCGGAACCCTCCACCAGCTGGGTCTTGTCCTTCGGCGGGACGTCCGGGTCGAGCGCGATCTGCAGCATCTCGTTCAGGGCTGCGACCGTGGGACGCTTCTTCTCATTGGACAGCTCGGCCTCGAGGCTCGCGTCCTCGGCACCGCTGGCCGCTGCGCTCTCCGAGGTCGTCGAGGCCGTCGGAACAGCCGGAAGATTACTGTCGTCGCTGCCACAGGCCGCGGTCACACCGACCAGGGCGGTGACGGCGCCGACCACCAGAAACTTACGGAACTTCACCGAATCAAACCTCCATGGGATTCTGCTCGGTCGTTCGGGCCGATCACGAGCTTCAACCACTATGCCAAACGAACCTGAGCCCACACACAGGTTCCCACCGTCACCACTACTACCAGCAGTCACAACTCCCCTCCGGTGACCAGCGCACATGACCGTCGCGTAAGTGCGAGAATCGGCGCATGACCCCACGCCCGGTTGTGATGATCACCACTGGCGGCACTGCCGCTTCCCGCACCACCGACGACGGCGCCGTACCCGTTCTGACCGGTGCCGACCTGATCCCACACGACCTCTCGCAGACCGTCGTCCAGGCGGTGGACCTGATGACGCTGGACTCGTCGGCGATGACCGTCCGCGACCAGTTCGCGGTGGTCAGCGCGATCGCCGAGGCGCTGAGCGACCCGGAGGTGGCCGGAGTCGTCGTCACCCACGGCACCGACACCCTGGAGGAGACCGCCTTTCTGGCCGATGTCTTCGCCGCCGACCCCCGCCCGGTCGTCTTCACCGGCGCGCAGTACCCGGCCGACCACCCGAGATCCGACGGCCCCGACAACATCGCCGCCGCCATCTCCCTGGCCGCCGACCCCGCCAACCGCGGACGCGGCGTGCAGGTGGCCCTCGGGAGCCGAGTGCTGCCGGCGCGCGGGGTCTTCAAGGTCTCGACCACCGACGTCGACGGCTTCGACGCCGTGCACGACGGCCTTCCGCGGCCGCTGATCGCCGACGCGGTCCCCGGCGGCGTCCCCGCCCGGGTGGATCTGCTCGCCCTCTATCCCGGTGTCTCCCCCGGTCTGATCGCCGCGGCCATCGCCCAGCGCGCAGCCGGCATCGTCCTGTCCGCCACCGGCTCGGGCAATACGCATCCGGACATCACCGCCGAGGTGGCGCAGGCCAAGCAACGGAACGTCCCGGTCGTGGTCTCCACGCGCGTGCCCTACGGCGAGGTGGAGGCCACCTACGGCGGCGGAGGCGGCGGCGTCGATCTGGCCCGTGCGGGCGCGATCATCTCGCCGTGGCTGCGCGCCCCGCAGGCCCGGATGGCGATGATCGCCCTGCTCTCCACCGGCGCTTCGCGCTCGGAGATCGCGGATTTCTTCAGCGCCTCGCAGCCGTCCTGACCGTCCCGGCGCGTCCGTCCGGGGGGGGCAGTCAGTCCCAGGCGAGACTGTCGAGCGGATCGGCGCGCTGCAGCTTCTCCTCCGGCATCCGGAAGGTGACGGCGCGGCCCGGGCCCGTCGCCCGCGTCTCGAACCGCACCGTGACCACGCCGTGTCCGCCGCCCTGCACCCAGCCGTGACCGTGCTCGGGGTGGTAGACGTCGACCCCGGTGGTCCAGCCGTGGCCCGGGTCCTGTTCGTTCGGGGGATCGTCTTGCGGGGCAAGCTCTTCGGAGGTCTCGTCCGGTGAGCGCGCGGGGAGGTCGTCGTCGAGTCCGTACTCGTCCAGGTCGGGGAACAGCGTGTACTGCTCGTCGGCGGTGAGCCCGGCGTAGCCGACTCCCACCAGCCGGATGGGCCCCACCTCCAGCGGATCGAGCACCACGCGCTGAGCCGCCGCGGTGAGGACCTCCAGGTCGGTGCTCGCGGCGGGCATGGTGATCGAGCGCGTCAGGATCGACATGTCCGCGCGCCGCAGTTTCACCACCACGGTGCGGGCGCCGCGTCCGTCCTCCAGGAGACGGCGGTGAGCGTCGGCCGCCGCCCCGGCCACCGCCGTGCGCAGCCGCGCCAGATCGATGATGTCGACGGCGAAGGTCGACTCCGCACTGATCTGCTTGGCGACGGCGCGCTCGGCGACCGGACGATCGTCGAGCCCCTGGGCGAGCCGATGCAGGGCGGGGCCGACGGTGGCCCCCAGCACCGAGATCACTTCGGTCGGCGCCAGCGCCGCGAAGTCGCCGATCGTCTCCACGCCGAGTCGGGCCAGGCGGTCGCCGGAGACCGGGCCGATGCCCCAGAGCTTGCGGACCGGAAGTTCCTGCAGGAAGTCCAGCTGTCCACGCGGGGCGATGACGGCGATTCCGTCGGGTTTGGCCTGACCCGAGGCGATCTTGGCGATCTGCTTGCCGGAGCCGAAGCCCACCGAGGCCGGCAGCCCCACCTCGTCGCGAATGGCGGCGCGCAGACTTCGCGCGAAGTCCTCCGCGTCCGCGACACTGCCCCCGGCCAGTTCCGCCGGTTCGGCGAACGCCTCGTCGAACGACAGCGTCTCGATCACCGGGACGAACCGCCGGATGATTCCGAAGACCCGCGCGCTCACCGCCCGGTACACCTGACCCCGCGGCGGCAGGACCACCGCCGCCGGGCCCACCAGCCGCCGCGCCTGGTGCATCGGCATGGCCGAGTGCGCCCCCAGCGCCCGCGCCGGATACGACGCGCCGGCCACCACCCCGCGTCCACCGGCGCCACCGACCAGTACCGGACGTCCCTCGAGGGTCGGCCGGGTCAACTGCTCGACGGAGGCGAAGAAGGCGTCCATGTCGATGTGCAGGACCCACCGTGCACTCGTCTCGTTCCGGTCCTGCCCCACGGGCTCATCGTATCGACGGGCGCACCTCGAACACGGGCAGCCGGTCGAGGTAGTCGCGCAGGACGGCTTCGTCCGCATCGGGGGTCAGCCCCGGCGGCAGCAGCCGGCCCACCTCCCATCCCCACACCGACAGGTACCGCGTCAGTACAGCGGTCTTGATGTCGGCGTCGTCGGTCTCGACCAGGGTGACCGCCTCCTCGCGGCGACCGGTCCGCAAGCTCGCCGCCGGCTGGGCGCGGGCGTTGCGCACCCAGTCGGTGGTGCCGCGCGGGGCCACCAGATAGCGCCGGCCGTCATGCTCCAGCGGATTCACCGGAATGCGGTGCGGCGCACCGGTGCGGCGCCCGCGCACGGTGAGCGTCTGAGCGCCGGCCAGGCTCACGCCGGAATCGGCGAGCCGCCGGACGACGGCGTTGACGGCCCGGTCGAGACGGGTGACGGGGCGATGGGCGGTGGTGGACATATCGATCTCCTCAAGTGTGAGCGGTGCTCTCTGTTTGAGTGTGCGCCCGTCCGGTCGGATTTTCAAGAGCACCGCTCTCGGTTATGGCAGTATCGGGCCATGACCACCTCGCGCGCCGAACGCAGACAGCAGCTCGACCAGCAGATCGTCGAGCTCGGGCGCATGCAACTGTCGAAGGTCGGCGCCGCAGCGCTCTCGCTGCGCGCGATCGCCCGCGAACTGAACCTGGTCTCCTCGGCCGTGTACCGCTACGTCGACAGCCGCGACGAACTCCTCACCCGCCTGGTCATCGTCGCCTACGACGAGCTGGGCGAGGCGGTCGAAGCGTCCGTCGCACGAGCATCGGGTCCGCCGGAGGCGCGCCTGGCCACCGCCATGCGCGCGTTCCGCCTCTGGGCCGTCGACCACCCCGCCGAGTTCGCACTGCTCTACGGCAGCCCGGTTCCGGGCTATCAGGCCCCACCCGAACGCACGACGGCTCCGGGCACCCGGGTCATCGCAGTGCTCCTTCGACTGCTCTCCGAGGCGGCACAGGCGGGAACGCTTCGCACCAGCGGGCCACCTCCGCCCGGCGAGCCATTGTGCGCGGACCTGCGGGCCATCGCCGCCGAGTTCGGCGCCGCGCTCGACGAAGCCGACGTGCTCGCCGCACTGGGCTTGTGGACCTGGCTGCTCGGCGCGGTGGGCCAGGAGGTCTTCGACGGGTACGGACAGGCGACCTTCGCCGACCCCGGCGCCGTGTTCGAGGCGCAGCTGGTGCGGCAGCTAGCCGCCCTCGGCCGGTGAGGCGTTCTCCGCACACCACTCCGCCAGGCGCGGATCCGCACTGACCACGCGGTCCATCTCCTCGCCGCCGTCGCAGGTCAGCATCGACACCGTGAGCCGGTCACCGCGCCGGCCCACCACCCGGACATGGGCCCCCGAGTCGACCCAGCGCTGCAGCCGTTCCAGATCGTCACTCATGAACCCAGCCTAGGCATTCGAAAGTTTGTTCTTGTCGGGGGTGACTTGTAGCTTGAGAGTGACGGAGACGACGAAGTCCGGTGGACGCACCGGGGCGACCCGCTTCCGCGCAGTGTCGGGCTGGGAGGTCCGGCGCGATGTGTTGATTGAGAATTGCATACTCGAGCGACACCCTCCGGGTGGCCGCGCACTCGTCTCCCGAACGACAGGCCGGGAGCCGAGCGAAGGACGCCTCCCCCTGCGTCCGGCGCGGCCGCCCAGCGGGGCCTCCCACTAGGCTGGCCCGGTGACTTTCACTCGCTACGTGGCCCTGGGAGATTCCTTCACCGAAGGCGTCGGCGACGTCGCCGAGCACCTGCCGAACGGGGTGCGCGGCTGGGCCGATCGGACGGCGGCCGCGCTGGCCGCGGTCGAGCCCGGCCTGGAGTACGCCAACCTCGCCATCCGCGGCCGCAAACTGAAGCCGATCGTGGACGAACAGGTGCCGCCCGCGATGGCCATGGCACCTGATCTGGTCACCATTCACGCCGGCGGCAACGACATTCTGCGGCCGGCGGTGGATCTGGACGATCTGCTGAACTGCTACGACGAGGCGATCACGCGGCTGTCCGCCACGGGCGCGACCGTCGCCGTGTTCACCCCGCACGACCCGGGTTCGGCGCCCGTCTTCCGGGCCCTGCGCGGGCGCTTCGCGATCCTGGCCGAAGGCGTGCGCCAGATCGCCGACCGCCGCGGCGCAGTCCTGGTGGACTACTGGCGGATCCGCGACTACGACGACCGCCGTCTGTGGGCGTTCGACCGACTGCACATGTCGCCCGCGGGTCACCAGCGCATGGCCATCGCCGTCCTGGACGCTCTCGGCGTGCCCCACGGCCTGACTCCGCTGCCGCTCACCGAAGCGCCGGCCCGATCGACGGTTCAGGAGCGCCTCGCCGATCTGGACTGGGCCCGCGGCTTTTTGGCGCCCTGGTTGGGCCGGCGTCTGCGCGGCGTGTCGTCCGGCGATTCGCTGCAACCGCGCTACCGGCAGCCCACCCCGGCACTCGAGATCCGCTGACCGTCTCGGGGTCGGATCAGGGTGTATCCGGCGTGATCTCGGGGGCTTTCCCCGATGTGGCCGACCGGGCTCACGCGGCAGCCTGAAGGGCATGATCCAGGTACGCACACTCACCAAGAAATTCGGCGAGGCCACCGCCGTCGACGGCATCGACTTCACCGTCCGCCCCGGCATCGTGACCGGCTTCCTCGGTCCCAACGGGGCAGGCAAGTCCACCACGATGCGGATGATCCTCGGCCTCGACCGCCCCACCTCCGGGTCGGCGCTGGTCAACGGCCGCAGGTACATCGACGCGCCGGCTCCGCTCCGGGAGGTCGGTGCGCTGCTCGAAGCGCACGCCGTCCACCCCGGCCGGCCCGCCCGCGACCATCTGCGCTGGCTGGCCGCCAGCAACGGCCTCCCGGCCGGCCGCGTCGACGCGGTGCTTGAGCAGGCCGGTCTCACCGAGGTGGCCGGACAGCGCGCCGGCCGGTTCTCCCTCGGCATGGGGCAGCGACTCGGAATCGCCGCCGCTCTGCTCGGCGATCCGTCGGTGATCGTCCTGGACGAGCCGGTCAACGGACTCGACCCCGAGGGCATCCGCTGGATCAGGGGACTGGCCCGCCGGCTCGCCGCCGAGGGACGCACCGTGCTGATCTCCAGCCACCTGATGTCCGAGATGGCGCTGACCGCCGACCATCTGCTGGTGATCGGCCGCGGCCGACTGCTGGCCGATTGCTCGACGCAGGACTTCATCGACCAGCACGCGACCTCGTACGTCCGGGTGCGCTCACCGCAGGCGGAGGCCCTCGACCGCCTGCTCGCCGACCACGGCCTCAAGGTGACCGTCCACGGCGACGAGCTGCGGGTACCGGCCACCGACGCGGCCCGGGTCGGAGACCTGGCCGGGGGCGCCGGAATGACACTGCACGAGCTGACCCTGATGCGTTCGTCGCTGGAGGACGCGTTCATGACGCTGACCGCCGACAGCGTCGACTACCACTCGCAGACCGCGACCGAAGGAGCCGCAGCATGACCGCCACCGTGAACTCTCCCGCCATGAACTCCCCGGCCGACGCCACAGCGCCCACACCCATCCCCACCGCCGGTTTCGGCGACGTGCTCCGGGCCGAGGCGATCAAGTTCTGGACCGTCCGCGGGACGCGCTGGTCGCTGATCGCGATGGTGGTCCTCGGCGTGGGCCTGACCACGGCCGTCTGCTGGGGCAGCGCCGACTGGCTGGCCGGCGGCGAAGCCGACGAGGTCCCGGCGTCGTTCGTCACCTGGGGCGCCATGGTCGCCCAGATTCCGGCGATCGTCCTGGGTGCCCTGGTGATCACCTCCGAGTACGGCACCGGACTGATCCGGGCCACGTTCGCCGCGACACCGCACCGCGGGCGCGTGGTGGCGGCGAAGGCGCTCGTGCTGACCGGCACCCTCCTCGTGGCCGGCACCGTCACCGCCGTCGCCGGCTATCTCGCAGGCAACTGGTTCTTGACCGACGCGGGTGTCGGGGTGCCGTGGGCCACCGACGGACTGGTCCGGGCACTGTTCGGCACAGCCGTGGTGCTGGCCCTGATGGGCCTGCTGGCCTTCGCCGTCGGGCTCCTGGTGCGGCACACCGCCGCCGCGATCTCGATCGTCCTCGGAACGGTCGCAGTACTCGCCAATCTGGCCTGGGCACTGCCCGGCGAGTGGGGAGCCGCGATCGCCCGGGTGATCCCCGGCAATTCCACGCAGGCGCTGACCTCGGTGATTCCGTTCAACCCGGACTCGCTGGGTCCGTGGACCGGTCTCGCGGTGCTGGCCGGCCAGATAGCAGTACTCCTGGCGCTCGGCACCTACTCCGTCCAGCGACGAGACACCTAGCAGCGCAACCTTCTGCCCGGCGTCCCGCCCGTCACGGGTGGGACGCCGGGCAGAAGGTTTCCAGGTGTCACGCCGGGCGGGCGGTCTCGAGCCGGTGCCACGAGGCCCAGGCCAGCAGCAGCGCCAGCACCGAGCCGACCGACGCCAGCGCCTGCGCCCCGAGATAGATGTTGTAGTCGGCGGTCGCTCCCGGATCCTCGCCCGCCCCGGCCAGACCGACGAAGATCCCGAGCGCACCGATGACCACCACCCAGAGGCAGGCGAGGATCACCACGATCGTCCGGATCGGCGCGCTCCTGTCGGCCGGCACCCGCCGCACCATCCGCCAGCGCAGCAGGACGAGTGCGCCGAGCGATGCCGTCAGCAGCGCGATGGCGTCGGCGCCGACGGTGTCGGAGAGCCGGTGCCAGCGTGCGACCACCGTGTACGCCCCGACACCGACGGTCCACGACGTCACCAGCAGCATCGCGAGAGTGCGCCAGCGCCAGGACACCACCATCAGCGTCGCGCACGCCACGCTCATCGCCACCGTCGTATGGCCGCTCGGAAAACTGTTGTGCCGCAGATACTCCGGCGCCTCGATCAGCAGCGGACGCTCCAACACATAGCGTTTGAGCACCTCGGTGAGGACGGTGGCGACCCCGACCACTCCAACCGCGACCGCGGCCAGCCGCAGACCACCGCGCACCCAGCCGATCACCGCGAGGATCGCGACCGCGATACCCAGGCTGGCCAGAGTGAACGTCGCCAATGCCTCGTCGGCCGCAGTCACCTCGTCGGCATTCACCTGCAAGGCACCGCGCAGCGCGGCGTTCTCGACGCGCTGACCCGTCGCCGTGCGCACCGCCGCCAGATACGCGGCGACGACGACGATCACCGCACCGACGGCCAGCAGCACCCACCGCGCCCCCGAGGCGGCCGGCGTGCGCGCGGCGGGTGCGTGACCCACGGTCATGCTTTGACGATCTCGGCGCTGATCCCGTCGCTGAGTTCGGTCCCGCCGGCGGTGCCGGAGTCGACGGTGAAGGAGGTCGCCAGGATCTCACCGGCGATCAGGTCGGCGTGGGCCCGAGCGGTGGTGACCATGTCCGCCGGCACCACCAGGCGGACGCTGATCCGATCGGAGATGTCCAGGCCCAGGTTCCGGCGCGCATCCTGCAGCTCCCGGATGCGGTCCTTCGCCCAGCCCTCGGCCTCCAGTTCCGGCGTGACGGTGGTGTCGAGCACCACCAGACCGCCGCCGTCGGGCAGCTCGCCGGTCGAATCCGGCTGGACCGCAACGAGTTTGCGGGTGAACTCGTCGCCCCGCAACTCGATCCCGTCGGCGACGACCACCGGCTCGCCGGTCTCGGCGCTGGTGCTCAGTTCCCAGTTCCCGGATTTGACCGCCTTGATGGCCCGCTGCACATCCTTGCCGATGCGCGGACCGGCGGCGCGGGCGTTGACCGCGACCTCCACCCGGCCGTGCGCATCGACGTCGGTGCTCAGGTCGACGTTCTTCACGTTCATCTCGTCGGCGATCAGCCCGGCGTACGGGGCCAATGCGTCCGCCGACGGAGCGGCGATGGTCAGGTTCGGCAGCGGCAGGCGCACCCGCAGCTTGTTGGCCTTGCGCACGCTGGAGGCCACCGAGCAGACCGACTGCACCGTGTCCATGGCGGCCACCAGCTCCGGGTCGGCAGGCAGCTCGTCGGCGGCCGGCCAGTCCGTCAGATGGACCGAGCGCTCACCGGTGAGCCCGCGCCACATCGCCTCGGTCGCCAGCGGCAGCAGCGGGGCGGCCAGCCGGCCGGCCACCTCGAGCACCGTGTACAGCGTGTCGAAGGCATCCGGATCCTCGTCTTGGCCGGCCCAGAAACGGGCGCGGGACCTGCGCACGTACCAGTTGGTCAGGGAGTCACAGAAGGTGCGGAACGAGTCGCACGCGCCGGCGATGTCGTAGACGTCGAGCGCCGCGGTGATCTCGTCCCGGGTGACCGCCAGCTTCGCCAGGATGTACCTGTCGAGCACGTGCTGCGAATCGGTGCGCCAGGTGGCCGGGCGCTCGGCGTACAGCTGCAGGAAGCTGTAGGCGTTCCACATCGGCAGCAGCGCCTGCCGCACGCCCTCGCGGATGCCGCGCTCGGTGACCACCAGGTTGCCGCCCCGCAGGATGGGACTGGCCATCAGGAACCAGCGCATGGCGTCGGAGCCGTCGCGATCGAAGACCTCGTTCACGTCCGGGTAGTTGCGCTTGGACTTGCTCATCTTGGCGCCGTCGTCGCCCAGCACGATGCCGTGTGCAGCAACGGTTTTGAACGCCGGGCGGTCGAACAGCGCGGTGGCCAGGACGTGCAGGTTGTAGAACCAACCGCGGGTCTGGCCGTTGTACTCGACGATGAAGTCGCCCGGATTGTGCGCGAGTTCGCCGTTGCCGCCGTCGAACCAGTCGGTGTTCTCGAACGGATAGTGCACCTGCGCGTAGGGCATGGAACCGGACTCGAACCAGCAGTCGAGCACCTCGGGCACCCGGCGCATGGTCGACTCCCCGGTCGGATCGTCCGGGTTCGGGCGGGTGAGCCGGTCGATCACCGGGCGGTGCAGATCATCGGGGCGGACCCCGAAGTCGCGTTCCAGCTCGTCGAGGCTGCCGTAGACGTCGATGCGCGGATACGCCGGATCGTCGGAAATCCACACCGGGATGGGGGCGCCCCAGTAGCGGTTCCGGCTGATGTTCCAGTCCTTGGCGCCGGCCAGCCACTTGCCGAACTGACCGTCGCGGATGTGGGCGGGCGACCAGGTGATCTCCTGGTTGAGCTCGAGCATCCGGTCTTTGATCTTGGTGACGGCGACGAACCACGACGGGACCGCCATGTAGATCAGCGGCTTACCTGACCGCCACGAGTGCGGGTAGGAGTGCTCGATGGTCTCGTGGCGCAGCACCCGGCCGGCGGCCTTCAGATCCTTGATGATGTCGGGGTTGGCGTCGAAGACCATCTGGCCCTCGTAATCGGGCACCAGCTCGGTGAATCGCCCGCCCGGGTCGAGCGGCTGGACCACCTCGATGCCGTGGGCGGTCGCCACCTCCATGTCCTCCTCACCGAAGGCGGGCGCCAGGTGCACGATGCCGGTGCCGCTGTCGGTGGTGACGTAGTCGGCGGTGAGGATCCGGTGCGCGTTCGGGTGACCCGCGAAGTAGTCGAACGGCGGGCGGTAGCCCAGCCCGGCCAGGTCGCTGCCGGAGTAGGTGCCGACGGTCTCGGTCTCGCCGAGTTCCTTGGCGTAGGAGCCCACCAGCGCCGCCGCCAGCAGGTACTCGGCGCCGTCGGCCGTGCGCACGTGCGCGTACTCGGTCTCCGGGTGCACAGCGATCGCGAGGTTCGACGGCAGCGTCCACGGGGTCGTGGTCCAGATGACGGCGTTCACGCCGTCCAGCGGCGAATCAGGCGCCACCAGCGGCATGGTGACGGTGAGTGCCGGGTCCTGCCGCATCCGGTAGGCGTCGTCGAGCTTGGCCTCCTGGTTGCTCAGCGGAGTCTGCTCGTACCAGGAGTACGGAAGCACGCGGTAGCCCTGATAGACCAGCCCCTTGTCGTGCAGGCGCTTGAACGCCCACATCACCGACTCCATGAAGTCCAGATCCAGGGTCTTGTAGTCGTTGTCGAAGTCGACCCAACGGGCCTGGCGGGTGACGTAGTTGCGCCATTCGCCGGTGTACCGCAGCACCGAGTCCCGGCAGTACTCGTTGAACTTGTCCACGCCCATGGTCTCGATCTCCGACTTGTCGGTGATCCCCAGCTGCCGCTCGGCCTCGAGTTCGGCGGGCAGACCGTGGGTGTCCCAGCCGAAGCGGCGCTCGACCTTCTTGCCCCGCATGGTCTGGTACCGCGGAACGATGTCCTTGACGTAGCCGGTCAGCAGGTGCCCGTAGTGCGGCAGGCCGTTGGCGAAGGGCGGGCCGTCGTAGAAGACGAACTCCGGGGCCTGGTCCCGGTTGGCGATGGAGGCGGCGAAGGTGTCGTCGTCGGCCCAGTACTGCAGGACGCGCTCTTCCACCTCGGGGAAGGACGGCGCTCCCGGGCCACGGCCGCCGGTCAGATCGACGAGCGGATAGACGCGGGCGTGCGACGTGGATGCGTCGGCGGCGGAATTCTCGGTCATCGGCGTACTCCTCGTGCCTGCAGGCCGGCGGATGCCGGCTCACCTCGGGCACGGGGACGCGGCGCCGTTCTCGGCGGACGCGCGGTACCACCCCGCTTGCACCGCAACAGCGATGCCGCTCTGCAGAGGCCCTGCCTGAGCAGTGACCTCCCGCGGCGATGTCGGGCCGCACCCGCCCGGTTCTACTGGGGCCGCGCGTCGCAATGGCGACGCAACCGCCTGTTCTTCCGAGAGCTCCCCGGTGATGGCCGGATCAGCGCTGTCGCGCAGAGTCTACCCGTCCTCGTCGGTGAACGAGATCTTGGGCAGCGGGCCGGTGTGGTCGCGCACCACGAAGGTCTCCGTGCTGCTCCCGGCCTCGGTCCCGATCTCGGTCTCCGCCTCGGCCTCGGTGGTCTCGGAGACCACTACCGCGTCTTCGATTCCCGCGTCTTCGGGGGACGTCTCGGCGTCGAGCGGTGAAGCGCTCGGCCCGGCCTGGTGCTCCCCGGCCCGGGCTCCCCCAGCCTGGTGCTCCCCCGTCTGGCCCGGGACGTCCGCGTTCGGGGCCACGCCGCGGCGGCGGCGCCCGACGTACGGGGACATCGCGCGGATCGGGCCGGTGTCGGGGCCGTCGTCCTTGCTTCGGGTGTCCCTGTTCCGCGAGTCTCCGGCGGTCTCGGGGCCGGGCGGAATCGGTTCGGCGGAGGCCGGCCAGGCCCCCGAAGGAGCCTGCGCCGGGAAGGATCCGGTCACCGACTTGATGTAGTCGTTCGCATCGCCGGTGACGGGGGCGTTCTCACCGGTGTCCGGGGCGACCGCTCCGGGTGCCACCAGGGACCCCAGTCCACTGGCCGACGTGTCGTCGCCCGCCTGCGGGGTGTCGCCAGACTCGGGGCCGCCTGCGTTCTCGGGCACCGGGACCCCGGCACCGCTTTCCGGACGGCCTCCGGCGACGAGCGGTCGGGCCTCGTGGCCGCCGGTCTCCTGCGAGCCGGCCGGTTCGTCGCCGTCCAACAACGGCCCGGACCGCTTCTCGGGATCGCTGTCGCGATCACGAATGGTGAACAGCGGCTCGTCGTCGACTCCGGCACCGGACTTGGCGCCCGAGCGCAGGGTGTCCACCAGGAGCACCGCCAGACCGATGACGCACACGATGATGCAGGCCACGGCGAGCCAGAAGTTGCCGGTGATCAGCGCGACCACCAGAAGAACGAAACCGACCACGGTCGCAGCCAGTGCCAAGGTCAGCATCGCCGGCCCCTTATCCACTCATCGAAAACGAGACTCACAGACCCGAACCGGCGCAGGTCAGCCCTGCTGGTAGCCGTTCTCCGGCCCGTAGCCCTGTTCCACCGGTGCCGCGCTGCCGCGCTGCTGCAGCTCTTCCAGCTGCGACTCCAGGTAGGTCTTCAGGCGGGTGCGGTACTCGCGCTCGAAGGTCTTGAGCTGCTCGATCCGTCCCTCCAGCACCGTGCGCTGCTGGTTGATGGTGGACATGATCTCCGAGTGCTTCTGCTCGGCGTCGCGCTGCAGGAAGTCGGCGCGCTCCTGTGCCTGGCGGACCTGGGTCTCGGCCCGGGTCTGCGCGTCGGCCAGCAGTGCCTCGGCACGCTGCCGCGAGTCGGTGAGGGTGGCGTCGGCGGTGGCCTGGGCCTCCGCGACCATCGCGTCGCTGCGCTGGCGGGCGTCGCCCAGCAGCGTCTCCGCCTCGCCGCGGGCGGTGCCCGTCACGCGGTCGGCGGTGTCCTGCGCCAGAGCGAGCACGCGGGCGGCCCGGATGCTGGCGTCCTCGTCGAGGTTGCCCGGCGCCGCCGGCTGCGGCGCCACCGGTGCGGGTGCCGGAGCCGGTGCGGGGGTGGGGACCTCGACGGCTTCGGTGGCAGCAGCGAAGACCTGGGTGTGGTCGCCGCCGCCGGCCGCGCCGCCGGACCCTGCCGCAGACAGCTCTGCTTCCAGGTCGGCGTTGCGCTGCTTGAGCTCAGCGTTCTCATCGATCAGGCGAGCGAGTTCGGCCTCCACGAAATCGAGGAACTGGTCGACCTCATCCTCGTTGTAACCGCGCTTACCGATCGGCGGTTTGCTGAACGCGACATTGTGCACATCAGCTGGTGTCAGCCGCATTTCGGTATCCCCTTTGGTCTTCGAGCGTGTCCGTCGAAACACTCTGGTTCGTGTGTCGGTCGCCGGCGACAGGCCGGTCGCAGTTCTATTAATACCAGTAGCACTGCGTAACTAGCGTGTCATCTTGTCACATCAGGACCAAGTTCTGTTGCCCGGCTGCAGCCGGTTCGCAACCAAAACTCCGCCCTACCGTGTTCCGCGGCGGGTAGCCGCACGGGAATGTCAGCATCCCCGGAGATCACTGTGACCAGCGCTGACGTCAGGTCATACCCGGTGTCGCGGGCGCGAGATGCTGCGCGTACGCCTGCGCGATACGCATCCCGATCGTCACCACGATCAACACCAGAAACAACGACAAATCCAGTCGCACAGCTCCCAGATCAACCGGCTTCAGCACCCGCCGGAGGGCCTTCAGCGGTGGATCGGTGAGCGTGAAGACCACTTCCATGACGACTACGGCGAAGCCGTGCGGGCGCCAGTGACGGGCCAGCGACTGGACGAACTCGGCCACCAGGCGCGCCAGCAGCAGCACCCAGTACAGGAAGAGGATCAGGTAGAGGATCCAGAGGAAAGTACCCACGTGTCTACAGTGCCACGAAAGGCGCCGGGCATGCCCGGCGCCTGTCCGCGGAATCCCTTTCAGCTCTGGCTGTGAAAGCCGGTCTCGGCCAGTCGGCGGCGATCCTCGGGAGTCACCTCGACGCCGGCCGGCGACAGCAGAAAGACCTTGGTGGCGACCTTGTCGAACGATCCGCGCATACCGAAGACCAGGCCCGCGGCGAAGTCCACCATGCGCTTGGCGTCGTCGTTGTTCATGTCCACCAGGTCCATGATCACCGGGCTGCCGTCGCGGAACCGCTCGCCGATGGTGCGTGCCTCGGAGTAGTCGGCCGGACGCAGAGTGGTGATCCGGCTGGAGGTCTCGGCGGCCAGGTCGGCCCGCGGCTCCGGAGCGAGCGCGTTGGCGCCGCGCACCGGCATGGTGCCGCGACCGGAGACGTTGGCGCTGCGCGACAGCGGCTCGAGGCGCGTGCGCACCGGAGCGGGACCGCGGTCGAACTCGGCGTGCACGGCGCGCTCGGCGTAGACGCGGTCGTCACCGCGGTGGCCGTACTCGACCTCCGCGTAGTCCACCTCGTAGGGGTCGTCGGCGTAGTACGGCTCGTCGACGACGGCGCCGCCGCGATAGCGCTCCAGGTAGAGACGCTCCCGGGCGCTCATCGCGGACTCGTCGCGCCGGCCGGCCGGGGCGCGGTGATCGCCGCCGCCAGCACGGCGATCGCCGTAACCGTCCATCGGTTCCATGGGATCCATCGGTCCGGCGAGGTAGTCGTCCTCGTACTCACTCGGAGGCACCATGCCGAAATATGCCTTGAACTTCTGCATCGTCGTCATCGACTTGCCTTCCTGGTGATACCTGATCTGGATGGTTCTATTGTGACCAATGTGACTACGGTGAGGTTATCGGGCGCGCGCCCATGATCGCGGTACCGACACGCACACATGTCGATCCGTGTGCGATCGCCTTCTCCAGATCCGACGACATGCCCGACGACAGCTCAGCGGCCTCCGGATGCTCGGCGCGGAAGCGCGCAGCCACCTCGGCCGCCCGCGCCAGGTGCGCGTCGGCCTCCCCGTGCAGCGGCGCGATCACCATCAACCCGTCCAGGCGCAGCACGCCTTCGTGAGCGGCCACCCGGTCGGCCAGTGCGGGCAGGTCGGCCTCCACCACTCCCCCGCGTGCGGGATCACCGTCCAGGCTGAGCTGGAGCAGCACCCCCAATGCGGCGGTGCGTTCGCCGGCGTCGAGCGCCGTGGCGGCGGCCGACGCCAGCGCCTCGGTGAGTTCCGGCGAGTCGACCGACTGGACCCGGCGCGCCCAGCGCGCCACCGTCTTGGCCTTCTTGCGCTGCAGCGAGCCGATCATGTCGACGTCGAAGACCGCCCCCGGCAGGTCGGCGCGCACCTGCGCGACCTTCCGGCCCGCTTCGGGTTCGCGGGACTCGCCGAACTCGTCGGCGCCCAGTCCCACCAGGCGGACGAGATCGTCGGCCGGAAAGAACTTGGTGACCACCATCAACCGGGCACTGCCGGGGGCGCGGCCGGCTGCCGCCTCGGCACGGGCCACTCGTTCCCGGGCAGCGGTCAGCGCGGCAGCGAGTTCGTCACGCCGCGGATCGTCGCTCATTCGGAGTCCCCGGCAGCGTTGTCCACCCAGATCACCGAGGCGAGGCGCCCGGTGGGGGCGCCGCGCCGATGGCTGAACAGGTCCGGGTCCTCGATGGTGCAGCGCGGATCCACCGCGACCGCACCGACGCCCGCGGCCCGGAGCTGCCGCGCGATTCCGGCGCGCAGGTCCAGACCGGTGGTGCCCTTCAGCGTGCGGCTGGCGCTGCCGGGCAGGTGCTTTTCCACGTCGCGCTGCATCTCCGGCGGTACTTCGTAGCGCTCGCCGGAGGCGGCCGGCCCCAGCAGCGCGCCGATGCGGGCCGGCTCGGCGCCGAGGCCGCGCATCACCTCCAGGACGGCGGGCACGATCCCGATGCGGGCGCCCACGCGGCCGGCGTGGACGGCGGCGATGACGCCGGCTTCGTCGTCGCTGAGCAGGATCGGGACGCAGTCGGCTGTGAGAACAGCGAGCGCCAGCCCGGGCGTCGCCGTGACCAGTGCATCGGTGGCCGGTACCGGCGCATCCACCGGGCCGTCGACCACGGTGACGGTCCGGCTGTGGATCTGCTCCATCCAGACGACGTCCCTCGGCGCCAGCCCGAGGTCGCGCGCCAGCCGTTGCCGGTTGGCCGCGACGGCCGCCGGGTCGTCACCGACGTGGTCGCCGAGATTGAACGAGTCGTAGGGGGCCCGGGACACGCCGCCTGCGCGGGTGGTGACCACCCGCCGCACCCGACGGGCGGGTGATCGATCGATCATCACTTCATGAAGTCGGGGACGTCGACCTCGTCGTCGTCGAGCCGGACCGTGTTGCGCCGCGGCGCCGGCGTCTCGGCGAACGGGTCGCCGGAGGTGGCCGGCTTGTTGCCGAACAGCGGATCGTCGGCCGGGGCCGTCGTCACGCGGCCGGACTGCCCCGCCTCGACGGTGCCCGGCGCCTTGGTCGCCGCCGGATTCTCGACGCGCTTGCGCGGCGCGCCGCCGTCGAAGCCGGCCGCGATCACGGTGACCCGGACCTCGTCGCCGAGATTGTCGTCGATCACGGTGCCGAAGATGATGTTGGCGTCCTCGTGGGCCGCCTCCTGCACCTGCGTGGCCGCGTTGTTGATCTCGAACAGTCCCAGGTCGCTGCCGCCGGCGATGGACAGGAGCACACCGCGCGCGCCCTCCATCGAAGCCTCCAGCAGGGGCGAGTTGATCGCCGCCTCGGCCGCCTTGCGGGCGCGGTCCTCCCCACGCGAGGCGCCGATTCCCATGAGGGCGCTACCGGCGTCGCTCATCACGCCCTTGACGTCGGCGAAGTCGACGTTGATCAGACCGGGCGTGGTGATCAGATCGGTGATGCCCTGCACGCCGTTGAGGAGCACCTCGTCGGCGCTGCGGAAGGCGTCCATCAGACTCACCTGCGAATCGCCCAGCTGCAGCAGCCGGTCGTTCGGGATCACGATCAGGGTGTCGCAGGACTCGCGCAGCCCGGCGATGCCCTCGTCCGCCTGGTTGCCGCGCCGCTTGCCCTCGAACGAGAACGGGCGGGTCACCACGCCGACGGTCAGGGCGCCGAGCTTGCGGGCGATCCCGGCGACGACGGGCGCGCCGCCGGTGCCGGTGCCGCCGCCCTCGCCAGCGGTCACGAAGACCATGTCTGCGCCCTGCAGCAGGTCTTCGATCTCGTCGCGCGCATCCTCGGCGGCCTTGCGGCCCACCTCGGGATTGGCGCCGGCACCGAGACCGCGAGTGGAATCGCGGCCGATGTCGAGTTTGACGTCGGCATCGCTGATCAGCAGCGCCTGGGCGTCGGTGTTGATCGCGATGAACTCGACCCCCTTGAGGCCCTGTTCGATCATGCGGTTGACGGCGTTGACGCCGCCGCCGCCGATGCCGACGACCTTGATGACGGCGAGGTAGTTGTGAGGGGGCGTCATGATGCCTTCCTGGTCCGAGTCAAACCCTAAAGCTCAACCAAAGGGTTATAGTTATGTCAAGTACCGGTGTTAAGTGCGACCGTATTGACCAGGTCGGCGGTGAGCCAGGAGGCGCGCCGCGTGTCGGCGATATTTCTCGCCGATGCCGCTGTTCGGAGGGTCAGTTGACCGCCGGATAGTCCGGGCTGGAGACGTTGAAGGTCTTGCCGGGCAGGGTGAGCACGTGCCGCAGAGCCTCGGCCTTGTCGGCGCCGCGGCCGCTGTCCCCCCAGATCGCCGTGCGGTCCTTGGTCATGTGCAGGGTGAGATCCGACGGGGAGGACGCCGACACCTTCGTCACGTGCTTGCGCAGCCAGTCCGGCAGTTCGGCCACCATGTCCAGTGCCGCCTCGGTGGTGGGGTCCTGCGGCCCGGGTGTGGACACGTCCAGGGCGGGAAGGTCGCGGAAGGCCACGCCGCCCGCGCCCGCCTTCCCCATCGCCTCGCGCGAATCGTATTCGACGTAGACGACGCCGAGCCGGTCCATCACCCCGATCTTGCCGTCGTCGCCGTCGCCCTCGATCAGCACGCGCGGGGTGCGTTCGCGGACGTCGATGGTCAGCGTCGACGGGTAGCTGCGCTCCACCCGCGCGGACTCCACGCCCGGGATCCGCGCGACCCGCGCGGCGATCGTGGCCGGATCCACCTGCAGCAGCGGTGCCCCGACCGGGACTTCGGCCACCGACAGCACCTCGTCGCGCGAGACCGCGGTGACGCCGGCGACGTCCACCTGGCGGACGGACATGAGCGGTGAGAAATAGGCGGTGGCGGCCAGGCCCGCGAGGACCGCGACCAGCGCGATGCCGCCCAGCAGCCACCACAGGCGACGCCGCCCGGCCCGGCGGTCGCGATCGGCGGGCCCGGGCGCCGTCCGCCCGGTGCCCTGCTTCGCAGTTCCCCGCTTCACGATCCCCGCCTCACGATCCCAGCCTCACGATCCCAGGGCCGCGAGGATGAAGGGCGCCTGCATGGTGATGTCCCCGGCGCCGATAGTCAGCACCAGGTCGCCGGCCCGGGCCCGCGCGGCGACGGCGCCGGGCAGGTCGGCGACGGCGTCGACGAAGACGGCGGGCACGGTGATCGCGTCCGAGATCAGCCGGCCGGTGACGCCCGGCCGCGGTTCCTCGCGGGCCCCGTAGACGTCGGCGACGATCACCTCATCGGCCAGGCTCAGGGCCGCCGCGAACTGGTCGGCGAACTCCTCGGTGCGTGAATACAGATGCGGCTGGAAGACAGCCAGGACCCGGCCACCGGTCTCGCCGGTCACTCCGCGTGCCGCGGTGAGCACCGCCCGGACCTCGGTGGGATGGTGGGCGTAGTCGTCGTACACGCGGACCCCGCCTGCGGTCCCCCGGTTCTCGAAGCGGCGATGCACACCGCCGAAGCCGTCGATCCCGGAGATCACGGTGGCCGCTGGCGCAGCCGGGTCCACGGCGAGGCAGCCCAGCAGCGCGCCGAGCGCGTTGAGCGCCATGTGGCGGCCCGGGAGGGTCACCTCCATGCCGTGGCTCGCCGACTCCGAAACGATCGGCGGGGTCAGTTCCAACTGGACGCTGCTTCCGGTCCCGCGCGCGGTGAACTCGGTCAGCCGACCGGCCAGCGGCACCCCCGGTGCAAGGTCGGTGTGCACGCCCGACCCGTAGCCGATCACCCGCACGTCACGCCGGGCCAGGTCGGCGGCGCAGCGTCCGGCCAGGGCCGCCGCCCCCGGATCGTCCAGGCAGACCACCAGGGTGCCGCCGGGTGCGATGTGCGTGGTGAACTCGTCGAAGACCCGCACATAGGCCTCTTCCGAGCCGAAGAAGTCGAGATGGTCGGCCTCGATGTTGGTCACCACCACCACGTCGGGCCGGTACTCCAGGAGCGAGCCGTCACTCTCGTCGGCTTCGGCGACGAAGATCGCGCCGCTGCCGTGGTGGGCGTTGGTGCCCGATTCGTTGAGTTCGCCGCCGATGGCGAAGGACGGGTCGGCTCCGCGGTGCTGCAGTGCGACCACCGCCATCGAGGTGGTGGAGGTCTTGCCGTGGGTGCCGCTGATCAGCAGCGTCCGGTGGCCGTCCATCAGCTGGGCCAGCACTTGCGGCCGGTACAGCACCGGGATGCCGCGGCGGCGGGCCTCGACCAGTTCGGGATTGTCGTGGGGAATGGCCGCGTGCGTGGTGACCACGACGGTGGCGCCGCCCTCCAGCAGGTCGAGGCTCTCCGGGGAATGTCCGATGCCGACGCGGGCGCCCCGTGCGCGCAGCTCCACCACCCCGCGGCTCTCGCGGGCATCCGATCCGGAGACCTCCCCGCCGCGGGCCAGCAGGATCCGGGCCAGTCCGGACATGCCGGCGCCGCCGATGCCCACCATGTGGACGCGGGCCAGCTGCTCCGGCAGGTCGGATACGTCCGGAGTCATCGCCCGCTCCCCTGTGCCGGTCGGTGCTCGTCCGCGAGCGCCAGCGCGGCCGCGGCGACGGTCTCGGCGGCACGCCGGTGGCCGCTTCCGGCACCGGCGGAGCTCATGGCGGCCAGCCGCTGCGGGTCGCCGAGCAGTGCGGGCACCTCGCGGGCGACGTAATCGACGGTCAGGTCGGCGTTGTCGACCAGGCGGGCGGCACCGGCCTCGACCACCGGGAGGGCGTTGAGCCGTTGCTCACCGTTGCCGTGCGGCAGCGGAACGTACACGGCCGGCAGCCCGGCCGCGGTCACCTCGGCGACGGTCATCGCCCCGGAACGGCAGATCACCAGGTCCGCTGCGGCGTAGGCCAGGTCCATGCGGTCGATGTAGGGCACCGCGCGATAGGCCGGCGCGCCAGCGGGCACGTCGGGATTCACGCTGTTCTTGGCGCCGTGCGCGTGGAGCACCCCGATGCCGGCCGCACCGAGGGCGCCTGCGGCACCGGCGACGGCCTCGTTGAGTTGCTGTGCGCCCTGCGAGCCGCCGAAGACCAGCAGCGTCGGGGCTTCGGGGTGCAGGCCGAAGTAGTCGCGCGCCTGCGCGCGCAGCGCCGCGCGGTCGAGGTCGGCGATCGTCTGGCGGACCGGAATGCCGATCACCTCGGCGCCGGGGATACCGCAATCCGGCACCGCCGCCATCACCTGCTCGGCCAGGCGCGCGCCGATCTTGTTGGCGATACCGGCGTCGGCGTTGGCCTCGTGGATCAGGACCGGCACCCGGCGGGAGCGAGCGAACCGTCCGCGGGCGGCGAGATACGCCGGGAGTGCGACGTAGCCGCCGAAGCCGACCACCACGTCCGCGTCCACCTCGCGCAGTACGCGCCGCGTGGCCGCCACCGCCCGGCTGAGCCGGTACGGGGTCTTGATCAGGTCCATCCCCGGCTTGCGCGGCAGCGGGGCCGGCGGGATCAGTTCCAGTCGGTAGCCACGCTTGGGGACCAGTTCCCCTTCGAGGCCCTTCGGGGTGCCCAGGGCCGTGACCTGTGCCTGCGGAGCGAGGCGCCGCACGGCATCGGCCACCGCCAGCGCGGGCTCGATGTGCCCGGCAGTGCCGCCGCCGGCGACCACGACGGACGGGCCCGGGGAGAGCGCGGGATCGGCGCCACCGGCGGGTCGTGGATCATCGCTGCCGACTGGCCGGGAATTCCTGCTCACCGCTGTCTGTACTCCGTTCGACGCGGCGAGCCGGTGGACCGGCCGCGCGCGGCGGACCGGCGCGGATCACTCGACATCCGGGTGCTCGCCTGCCTTGCAGGATAGTGGATCTCGTCGGACCGCTGCGCACCCGTCCGCGGAGCCGGCCGGCCTGCCTGCGGGCTCGGCGCGCGATAGCGACCCTGCGCGCGCGGCGCCGCACGGCGCGGCTCGGTCCTGCGCGGCTCGGCCCGGCGGGGTGCGGCCGGACGCGGGGCGGACCGGCGCGGATCGTTCCGGGGCGATTCGGGGACGCGACCGGCCGTCCGTCGCCGGTTGAGGCGGTCGCGGGCCTGGTCCAGCGCACCGGGACGGTACGCCGACGGCGGTGGCAGGCGCAGCAGGCGGGGCAGATTGCGGCTGCGGTTGCCCGACAAGGCGACCACCGCCTCGGGTTCGTGCCGCGCGGCGCTGGCCATGAGTCCGAGCATCGTCAGCATGGTCAGCATCGACGTCCCGCCCTGGGACAGCAGCGGCAACTGGATGCCGGTCACCGGCAGCAGACCGACCACGTAGCCGACGTTGATGAACATCTGGGAGGTGATGAGCACCGTGATGGTGCCGGTGAGCAGACGCAGGAACGGATCGGCCGACCGCAGCGCGATGCGCATGCCGACGTAGCCGAGCAGCAGGAACAGCCCGACGACGATGATGCCGCCGACCAGGCCGGTCTCCTCCACCAGGATCGCGAAGATGAAGTCGTTGTGGGCGTTCGGCAGATAGTTCCACTTAGCGGTGCTCTGCCCCAGCCCGACGCCGAAGATGCCGCCGTTGGCGAGGGCGTACTGGGCCTGCGTGGCCTGGTAGCCGCCGCCGAGCGGGTCCTGGGTGCTGCCCAGGAAGCTGAACACGCGCGCCGCGCGGTAGTCGGCGCTCAGCGCCGCGACCACGCCCGCGAGTGCGAAGAAGCCGGTGAAGGCGGCGAACACGCTCACCGGCAGTCCACTGAACCAGAGGAGGGCGCCGGTGATGATCAAGATGATGACCGTGGTCGACAGGTTCGGCTCGGCGATGATGAGCGCGCACATCAGCACCGCGACCGGCACCACGGGGATCAGCAGTTCCTTGCCCCAGGGCCCGACCGTGCGGCGAGCGGCCAGCACGTGCGCACCCCACACGCAGAGTGCGAGCTTGGCCAGCTCGGACGGCTGAATGGAGACGCCGCCGACCTCGAACCACCGGCGGGCGCCGTCCACCTTGACGCCCAGGTGCGGCACCAGGACCAGCACCAGCAGCACCAGGCTGACCACCATGCCGGTGGTGGCGAAGCGCCGGAAGAACCGGAACGGCAGTTTCAGCACCAGGTAGAAGACGATCCAGCCCAGGATCGCGAAGACCGTCTGGGTGGCGAAAGCACCGTAGGAGGACTGACTCTCGGCGTAGCCCTCCACCGACGATGCGGACTGCACCATGATCAGGCCGCAGACGGTCAGCACCACTGCCAGCATGACGACCAGATGGAACGACGTCAGCGGCCGGGCCATCAGCGAACGGACTCCGTCGCGCGCAGTGGTGAACCAGGCGCGCAGGTCGATCGACGGCATGGTGAAGTTCAGTGTCGGCGCGGCCGCTCGTTCCGGTCGCGGGCGTGGGCCGGGATCGCGACGCGCCGGCTTCGGTCCGCGACGGCGCGATCCGCTCGAAGCGGATCCGCTCGAAGCGGATCCGCTCGTGCCGTCCTCGTCCCCGCCGGCTTCGTTCCCGTCGGCTTCGTCCCCGCCGGATTCATCCCCGCCCGCGTCTCCCGAGTCCGCGTCTCCCGAGTCCGAGTCGCTCGGTTCGGTCTCGACGTCCGCGTCGTCGTACTCGCGCGAGGTGACGGCGTCGGGGTCGAGCGCGTCGGGGTCGGGGGTGGGGGCGTCGGGGGCGGACCGGTCGTTTCCGGCCGCGTCGTCCGCAGCCATGTCAGGACTCCGCGACGGCGTCGACGAGGGCCCCGGCCGCGTCCGCGAAGCTGTCGCCGCGGGCACCGTACGAGGCGAACATGTCCAGGGACGCGGCGGCCGGTGCCAGCAGAACGGACTCGGTGTCCGGTGCGGCCTGAGCCAGCGACCAGGCTTCGAGCACGGCCTGCGCCATCACGGCGTCGGCGTCGGAGAGCTCTGGCCGGCGGCCCGCCGGCTGATCCGGCACGCGGCTAACGCGCCCGGCAGCGATGCGTTGAACAGTCACCGCACCAGTGTCGCCTGTGAACACTGTGACTACTGGGACTTGTGGGGCGTGTCGTGCAATCGCTTCGACAATCACCTCCCGATCCCGGCCGATCGCGACCACTCCGGCCAGCCGATCGGCGGCGTGAATCACCAGGTCGTCGACGGGAGCGCCCTTGAGCAGACCCCCGGCGATCAGCACCGTGCGGCGGTGGCCGTCGATCGCGGCGCGCGCGGCATGCGGATTGGTGGCCTTGGAGTCGTCGACGAAGGCCACGCCGCCGAGGCGCGCGACCGTCTGCCCGCGGTGCGCGGCCGGAGAGAATCCGGACAGCCCCCGGCCCACCGCGTCGGCGGACACCCCGATCGCCCGCGTCAATGCCGCCGCGGCGAGGGCGTCGGAGATCCCCGACGGCCCGGCCGGGCTGATCCGGGCCGCGGCGACCAGTTCCTGGGGCACCCGGCTGATCGGCCGGGTGCCGCCGTCGTCGTCGAAGGCGGCATCGACCAGAACCCCGTCGGTCAGGGTGCCCTGCACCCCCAGCTGGCCCGGCCCCGGCTCGGCGAGCGTGAACCCCACGCGGCGCGTCGGCGCGCTCACGCCGATCGCCGCGGCCTCCTCGTCGTCGAGGCCCACGATCGCGACGTCTCCGCGCAACACCTGCGCTTTGGCGTCCCGGTACGCGGCGAACGAGCCGTGCCAATCCAGGTGATCGGCGGCCACGTTGAGCACCACCCCGGCGCGCGGGCGCACCGACGGCGCCCAATGCAGCTGGAACGACGACAGCTCCACCGCCAGCACCTCCGCGCGCGGCTCGGCGCACAGCGCGTCGAGGACGGTGAGGCCGATGTTCCCGCAGGCCAGCCCGGGCAGCCCGGCAGCCTGCAGGATCGCCTCGCACATCGCCGTGGTCGTGGTCTTGCCGTTGGTGCCGGTGATCACCAGCCAGGTGCGCGGCGGGCCGGTCAGGCCGGCCCGGTCCAGTCGCCACGCCAGTTCGACGTCGCCCCAGACCGGCACCCCGGCCGTCCGGGCGGCCACCAGGAAGTCGTTGTCGGGCGGAAAGCCGGGTGAGGTGACCACCAGGTCCACGCCGGCGAAGGGCGCCGGACCGGTCAGAAACCCCTCGGGTGCCCGCTGCTCAGCGGACTCGTCGCCGGAGAATCGGCGATCGACCAGGACCGTCTTCGCCCCCAGCCGCTGCAGAACCGTGACCGCCGAGGCGCCCGTGGTGCCCGCTCCGGCGACCAGCACCCGTGCGCCGGCCGGCTCCAGTGGTTCGATGGACAGGCTCACCGGCGATCAGCCCGCGACCCACTCGCCGTAGAACAGGCCCAGGCCGAGCGCACAGGAGATGGCGCTGAGCAACCAGAACCTGATGATCACTGTGGTCTGGTCCCAGCCGCCGAGTTCGAAGTGATGATGGAACGGCGCCATTCGGAACGGCCGTTTACCGGTGGTCCGGAAGGAAGCGACCTGGATCATCACGGTGACGATCTCGGTGACGAACAGCGCGCCGATCACGATCATCAGCAGCTCGGTGTGCGTGGTCATGGACAGGCCGGCCACGATGCCGCCCAGAGCGAGCGAGCCGGTGTCGCCCATGAAGATCTTCGCGGGGGCCGCATTCCACCACAGGAAGCCCATGCAGGCCGCGGCGGCGACCATCGCCACGATCGCGAGGTCGTGCGGGTCGCGGACCTGATAGCAGGACGCGGCTTTGAGGTCGCCGACCACGTTGTCGCACGAATGCTGGTCCTGCCACATGGTGATCAGCACGTAGGTGCCCATCACCATGGCCGTCGCCCCCGCCGCCAGACCGTCGAGACCGTCGGTGAAGTTGACGGCGTTGGACCAGGCGTAGACCACCAGCCAGCAGAAGATCACGAAACCGACACCGGTGAGGGTGATGGCCTCGATGTCGCGCACGTACGACAGATGATCGTTGGCCGGGGTCCGGCCCTCCGCGTTGCGGAACTGCAGCAGCAGTATGCCGAAGACCACCGCCACCACCAGCTGGCCGATTGTCTTCTGGGTCTTGTTCAGGCCGAGGTTGCGCTTCTTGGCCAGCTTGATGAAGTCGTCGAGGAAACCGACCAGGCCCAGACCGGTCGCCAGGCCCAGCACCAGCAGGCCCGAGGCGGTGGGGCCGCCGTCGCCGCGGACCCAGCTGAAGATGTACGAGCCGAGATAACCGGCCCAGATCGCGACCAGGATGGCGACGCCACCCATCGACGGGGTTCCCGCTTTCGCCTGGTGACTGGCCGGACCGTCCTGCCGGATCTCCTGGCCCCAGCGCCGCCGGGAGAACTCTCGGATCAGCACCGGCGTCAGCAGAATCGCCACCACCAGCGCGATCGCGCCCGCGATCAGGATCTGAGTCACTGCATGAAATCCTTCGTCGTCTGCCGTCACCGTTTGCGGCGACCGATTGATGACCCTAGCGCGCGCTCAGCGCGTCCGGACAGCCGCGCCCACCGTGTCGGGACGACCGATACACGACCGTCACCGTGTGTGCACGCGCACATCCAGGTCCGGTTGGTCCCGCCAGTGCGCCACCAGCGCCTCTACCAGGCCCGATCCGCCGGCCACCAGAACCACGTCGCCGGCCCTCGGCGCGGCCGGGGTGCCCGCGTCCGCCCGCAGCTGCGCGAGCAGGTCGTCCGCGGTCGGATAAAACGCGGCCTCCTCGCCCCAGGACCCCTCCTGGATGGCGCCCTGGTAGAGCGCGCGTGCCACCCGGGTCGGACCGACGGCTACGGTCTGGTCGACGGCCAGGCGCACCGCGAGGCGCCCGAGTAGGTCGTGCGCCACGCAGCGGGCGTTCTCGTCCTCGTCGCGGCTGCCAAACTCCCCGAAGAACGCCCAGGTGCGACGACCTTCGGCGCTGTCGGCGCCCGGTGTGCGGTGGGCGCTGCCCACCGCCTGCTCGGCGGCCTCGACGAGGACCGAACGCAGCAGGGTGCGCGTGCTGTCCAGGCTCGCCGCTCCGCCATCGATGTACACGGCGAGCACCGCCGGGTCGGCGGCCGGCTCTGGCCGCCGCCGGTCCAGTGCGGCGGCCAGCACCTCCCGATCATCGAAGGGGTGCTTGACCCCGGCGATCTCCTGCCCGGTCTCGTGTCCCTTGCCGGCCACCAGCACCACGTCGCCGGGCTCGGCCCATTCGACGGCCTCGGCGATCGCCCGCGCCCGGTCCGCCGTCTCGATGATCGAGGCGGCGCGGCGCTGGTCGCCGGGCACCGCGTCGGCGCCGGCCCGGACCGCCGCGCGGATCGCCGCGGGATCTTCGGTGCGCGGATTGTCGTCGGTGATGATCAGCAGATCGGCGCCGCGGGCCGCGGCCGCCCCCATCAGGGGCCGCTTCTCGGTGTCGCGGTCGCCGCCGGCACCGATCACCACCGCGATGCGCCCGCGGGTCTGGGCCGCCAGGGTCGCCAGGACCGCCTCCACGGCGGCCGGTTTGTGCGCGTAGTCGACGACGGCCAGGAAGTCCTGCCCGCGATCGACCTTCTCCAGCCGCCCGGGCACCGCGACCGCGGCCAACCCGCCGATCGCGGTCTCGACCGGCACGCCGGCGGTTGCCGCCAGCCCCACCGCCAGCAGGGCGTTCGCCACGTTGTAGGCCCCGGGCAGCGGCACGGTCAGCACGTGCTCGGCGCCACCGGGATCGGTCATCAGAACGGTCTGCGAGCCCGCATCGGCGGAGATCCCGGCGGTCACCGACCACCCCGCCTCACCGGTGGTCGACACCGTCGCCAGCCTTTCGGCCCCGCGGCGAGCCACCTGCGCCATCCGCTCGCCCCAGCTGTCGTCGACGACGACCAGCGCCTCACCGGCGCGCACGGACGACGCACCGTCGAACAGCCGGGATTTCGCCGTGAAGTACTCCTCCATCGTGCGATGGAAGTCCAGGTGGTCCTGGGAGAGGTTGGTGAAGCCGCCGATCGCGAAACGGGCGCCGTCGACGCGGCCGAGGCTCAGCGCGTGGCTGGACACCTCCATCACCACCGAATCGACGCCGCGCTCGAGCATCACCGCGAACATCCGCTGCAGATCCGGGGCTTCCGGTGTGGTCAGCGAGCTGGGCACCCGGACACCGTCGATCCGGATCTCCACGGTCCCGATCAGACCGACCACCCGGCCGTCCGCGCGCAGGGCGGCCTCGGTGAGGTAGGCGGTGGTGGTCTTGCCCGAGGTGCCGGTGATACCGATCAGGGTGAGCTGCCGGGACGGGTCGCCGTAGATGCGGGCCGAGACCACTCCGAGGATCTCCCGCGGTGCGTCGTGCACCAGCACCGGGACGTCTGCCGTGGCCGGCTGCGCCCGCAGCAGGCGAAGCCCCTCGGCGTCGGTCAGTACCGCGACGGCGCCGGCGGCGACCGCGTCGGCGGCGAACCGGGCGCCGTGCACCTTGCTGCCGGGCAGCGCGGCGAAGAGATCGCCGGGCGCTGCGTCCTGCGCCCGCAGGGTCGCGCCGAGAACGGTCCGGTCAGCACCGACCAGTTCTCCACCGGACAGTTCGGCGAGTTGGTACAGGTCGGCTCCGGCCGGGTGCTCCGGTCGCATCGGCGTCTGCGTCGACTTCTCCGCCACTGTGGGATTCAGCCCTTCTCTCAAGCCCTCACCGCCGTCCAGACGGCCCGGCCGGCCGGTGAGCCGGTCTGGCCATCCTGACAGGCGGGGTCCGGCCGTGTCAGGGACGAGCCTATGCTTCCAGCTTCTGCCGGGGAGTCTTGCCCGACGAGTACGGCACCTTCTCGTGCTGCAGGAGCCACGATCCGATGGTGCTGAACAGCGGTGCCGCAGACTGGCCTCCGCTGCCGTCGGAGCTGCGCACCGGGTTGTCCAGCATGATGCCGACCACGTAACGCGGGTCCTCGGCGGGAGCGATCCCGGCGAAGGTGATGTTGTAGCTCGACCGGGAGTAGCAGTTGCAGCTCGGGTCCACCTGCTGGGCGGTGCCGGTCTTGCCCGAGGTCTGGTAACCCTCGATCGCGCCCTGCGCGCCGGTGCCGTTCTGCACGCCGGTGGGATCGTTCTGCATCACCGCCTGGAACATCTTGCGGACGGTGGTCGCCGTCTCCGGGCTGACCACCCGCACCGGCTCGGCCTCGCTGAAGCCCGCACCGCGTTCGCCGTCGGCGGGCACCAGGACTCGTGGGGGCACGCGCACACCGTCGTTGGCGATCGCCTGGTACATCGACGTCATCTGCAGCAGCGTCATCGACAGACCCTGCCCGATCGGGAGGTTGGCGAAGGAGCCGCCCGACCACTGGCTGAGCGCCGGCACCTCGCCGGCACTCTCGGCGGGCAGGCCGACGCCGGTGCGCTGGCCCAGACCGAAATCGGTGAGCAGGTCGGCGAACCGCTTCTCCCCGACCTTCTGCGCCAGCATCAGGGTGCCGACGTTGGACGACTTACCGAAGATCCCGGTGGTGGTGTACGACGCGAGGCCGTGCTCCCAGGCGTCTTTCACGGTGATGCCCGACATCTCGATCGAGCCGGGCACCCGGTGCACCTCGTCCGGCGTGGTCAGCCCGTACTCGATGGCGGCCGAGGCCACTACCAGCTTGTTCACCGACCCCGGCTCGAACGGCGAGGTGACGGCGCGGTTGCCCAGGTCGGCGTCGGACTGTTCCGACATCGGCCGGGAGGCGTTGAACGTGCTGTCGTTGGCCATGGCCAGGACTTCGCCGGTCTGCGCGTCGAGCACCACTGCCGAGGCGTTCTGCGCGCCCGAGTTCTTCTTGGCGGCATTGACCTGCGCCTGCACGAACCACTGGATGTCGGAATCGAGGGTCAGCTTGACGGTCTTGCCGTCGATCGCCGGGTGCACGTTGCGCTTGCTGCCCGGGATGATGGCGCCGTCCGATCCGCGATCGATGGTCTCGGTGCCGTTCATCCCGGCCAGGATCGGGTCCAGTGAGGACTCCAGGCCGATCAGCCCGTTGCCGTCGAAGTTGACGTTGCCGACCACGTTGGCCGCCAGCGATCCGCCCGGATAGATCCGGATGGCCTGCGGGTCGGCGCCCACTTCGGGGTACTCGGAGGTGATGCGGTTCGCGGTCTCCGGGCTCACCGAGCGCGCCAGGTAGACGAACGGGTCGTCGGAGGTGAGCTTGGCGAGCAGGTCCTCCGGCGAGATCGATTCGCCCAGCTCGGTGGACACGCCGTCGGCGATCTCACGCAGGCGGGTGTCCACGTCGGGCAGCTGGTCGTTCTTCTTGTGCTCCTCGGTGATCGACTTGCGCACCGCGCGCGGAAGGAAGGTCAACGCGCGGGCCTCGCCGGTGTAGGCCAGCGGACGGTCGTGCCGGTCCAGGATCGCCCCGCGCTTGGCGTACAGGGTGACGACGTCCTCGCGCTGCTGCGCCGCCTGCGCGGCGAGGTCGCCCGAGTCGACGACGTTGATCCAGACCAGACGCCCGGCCACCGCCAGGGCGATGGCCAGCGCCAGCACCGTGAGAATCCGGATGCGACCGAGGAACCGCCGAGGGGGCAGATCGCCGCCGACGGCCGGGGGTCGAGGAGAGGTCATGATGTCTTCATCCTCTCCTGTGTCAGCGGCCGGTGGCGGTATTGCGGTTCGGCGTGGCGGCGCCGGATGGCAGGACGTTCGGAGCCGGGGCGCGCGCCGGATCTTCCGGGGTGGTCATCGTCGGCGCGGCGGGTGCCCCCGACTCCGCCGGCGCCTGCCCCTCGGGGGCGTCCGGCGCGGGAGTCTGGGCGCTGGAGCCGTCGGTGCCCGGCGCCGGAGCACTGGAGGCGGGTGCCGGTGTGCCGCCCAGACCGCCCGAATCGTCGACCTTGCTGGCGTCGATCTGCGAGACCGGATCGGGAGCCGGATTCAGCGAGCCGAGACGACGACCCTCCACCGGGCCCAGCGTTCCCTTCAGTCGCGCCTTGCCGTCCGGGCCGACGACCAGGTGCGGCGCATCCGTGGCAGGCACCATGCCCAGCTTGGCCGCCTTGTCGGACAGTTCCGGAGCGGAGTCGCCGGAGTCGGCCGTGCGCTTGAGGTTGTCGCGCTTGTCGGTGAGCGCCTGGTGCTGCTGGCGGACCGATTCCAGGGCGTACGAGTCTTGAGCGGCCTTGGCCGACAGGTACAGCGTCAGGCCCAGAGCCCCGATCACCAGCAGGACGATCGGCACGATGAAGGGCATGTCGGCCAGACCGGACAGGGCTCCCGACGGCTTCTTGGGGACCGGTCCGGCACTGCGCCGGGGCCGGCGGGCGGAGACTTCGCGGGCGGGAACCGGCCGCGACGCCGGCGCGGCGGCGCGGCGCCGGGTGGACGGACGGTCGTCGAGAAGGGTCATCCCCGATTCCTCTCGTCAGTCGCCGCGGCGATCCTCTCGATGGCCCGGACCCGGACCGGGGCACTGCGCGGGTTCTCCTGCCGCTGCTGTTCGTCGGCCTGCTCTGCGCCGCGAGTGACCAGCGCGAAGTGCGCCGCGGTCCCGGGCAGGTCCACCGGGAGCCCGGCGGGAGTGGTGTTCCGTGCAGCTTGTGCGAAGTCGCGCTTGACGATGCGGTCCTCCAGGGATTGGTAGCTCATGACCGCCAGGCGCCCGCCCACCGCGAGCAGCTCCAGAGCGGCCGGGACCACCGCGCGCAACGAGTCCAGCTCGCGGTTCACCTCGATCCGCAGGGCCTGGAAAGTGCGCTTGGCCGGGTGTCCGCCGGTACGCCGGGTGGCGGCCGGGATGGTGGCGTACAGCAGCTCCACCAGCCGCCCGCTGGTGGTGAACGGCTCCTGCTGTCGCGCGCGGATCACCGCTGAGGCGATCTTCCCGGCGAAGCGCTCCTCGCCGTACTCGCTGAGCACTCGCGCCAGGGAACCGTGGTCGTAGGTGTTGAGGACGTCGGCTGCGGTGAGCGGGTCGTCGTCGTTCATGCGCATGTCCAGGGGCGCATCCACCGCGTAGGCGAAGCCGCGGTCGGCCTGGTCGAGCTGCATCGACGACACCCCCAAGTCGAGCAGGATGCCGTCGACGGCGTCCAGGCCCGCTTCTGCGGCCACCCGGCCGATCTGGTCGTAGCGCGCGTGGTGGAACCGCACGCGGTCACCGAAGGGCGCGAGGCGCTCCCGGGCGATCGCGAGGGCGTGTTCGTCGCGGTCGATGCCGTGGACGACGAGCCCGGGCAGCCGGGACAGGAAGAGTTCGGTGTGCCCGCCGGCGCCCAGGGTGCCGTCCACCAGTACCGCACCGGTGCCGTCCGGATCGGTCCGGGTCAGCGCGGGCAGCAGGAGACCGACCATGCGGTCGGCCATCACCGGGACGTGCCCGTGGTCGCCCGAACGATGAGAAGGCTGCCCCGACGAGGACGGCGGTACGGCCATCGCCTCTCCCCTGTCTGTCGCTGCCGGTGGGTGATTCGCTGCGGGTCCGGTGGGACTGCGGTGAAGAAACGGAACTGCGGTGAGGCGGGGTCCCCGCCCGAGTCGCACCTGGCGTTGGGGAAGTACGTCAGGGTCGGCCGGGCCGAGGCCTCGCCTCACCGCAGCAGTCCAGTTCTTCATTTGTCCTAGACGATCGCGTCCAGAGCGGCGGAGCCGCCGGCCGCGAAGGCCTCCTCGTGCGCTGCCTGGTACTCCGCCCAGCGGGTGGCGTCCCAGATCTCCAGGTGGTCGTACTGCCCGGTGACCACGCAGTCCTTCTGCAGGCGCGCCCATCCGCGGAGTCCCGCGGACAGATGCACTCGGCCCTGACCGTCGAGCGTCTGCTCGTCGGCGCCGGCCAGCATGAGCCGGACGAAGGCACGGGCCTCCGGGTCGTTGCGCGACGCCTGGTTCGCCTTCTGGGCGGTGGCGTCGAACTCCTCCGCCGGATACACCGACAGGCTGTGATCCAGGCCTTGAGTGACCACGACCCCTCCTGACAGTGCGTTTCGGAACTTGGCCGGCAACGTGAGTCGGCCCTTGTCGTCCAGCTTCGGTGAGTAGGTGCCGACGAAACCAGCCACGCCGTCACCTCCTGCCCCGGTATCGGCGGGGAGGTTCCGGATTCCTCCTCATCGATGTGCACCATATTACCCCACTTTCCACCACTTTCCACCCCGCACACCCCACTTTCCCACCACCATCGCCTATATAGCCAGGTCAAAGGACTTTCATCGTGAGGATTCTCAGGCGCGCCGCGAGTCGCAAGTCACATATCAGACACGAGCATTGGGCCTGAACAGCATAGAAGTGGCCAGTGGGACTCATATGGGGTCCCGGGTGGGGCAAAGTGGGTGATCGGGGTGGGAGAGGGTGGGGATCAGCGGCGGGCCCCGGTTCCGTCGCCGGAGGAACGCCGGCGGAACCCCGGGTCGGCGATGCGAAACGGGGGCCGTCGTCTCCGTGGAGACGACGACCCCCGTCGCGGGAATCGTGCGACCGTCAGGCCGCGGTGGTATCGGTCAGTGACCGTCCTGGTGGAAGCGCCGGTTGAAGCGATCCTCCATACGTGAACTCAGTGACCCCTTGGACGACTGCTTCTTCTTGCCGCCGCCGCCCGAGCTCGCCGACTCGGCGCCGCCACGCGGCGCGAGCAACAGCAACAGGCCGCCCGCGAACATCACGAAGAATCCGACCAGGCTGAGGATCTTCAACTCGCCGACCTGGATATCGACCATCAGGCCGCCCACCAGAAGCGCCAACCCGAGCAGCAGCAGCAGAGCGGCCTGCCACTGGCGCCGGGCATTGGGGCGCCCCACACGCTGCTTGCTGACGCTTGAGACGAACTTCGGGTCTTCGGCGTACAGCGCGCTCTCAATCTCGTCGAGCATCCGCTGCTCATGTTCCGAAAGCGGCACCGCGCTCCTCCCTTACTGTCCGAGCGACACAAACGACGGGACCTCGACGCCTGCTTCTCTCCATGATAGGAGCAGAACTCGCCGCCGACCACCATAACCTCCCGCCAGGGCGCCGCGCGACCGGAATCGACCGCCCGCCGCGGGCATGCAGCGGCGACGAAGCACTGCTCAGGCGCCCAAGACGTGTTCGGAACGATCGGCGCCGGGCAGGCGTCCCTGCTCGTAGGCGAGCAGACTGGCGTCGGCGGCATCGAGGAATTCGGCCGCGCGCCGCTCGACGCGGGCACACAGGGTGTCGTCGACGTGCCGCACCAGCCCCGCCTCCACCCGGGAGCGCATCACCGACAGACCGCCGAAGTACTCGGCCAGATCGGCGTACTGCGGGGCGACCGCCTTGATCCGGCTCCAGGCATCGCGCGCGTTACGGCGCCTACGCACCGGACCGGGAGGTTCGTACACGGCCAGGACCGCCCCCGCCGCGCGGATGGCGGCCAGATAGAACTGCCGGAATCGCTCGGCCCCGTCGTCGGCGACCCCCGAAGCCTCGTCGAAGAGCACCTCGGCGCGGTCGAGCAGGTCTCGGCTGCGGTGAACCACACGGGGGTCGACGGGCGCCGGTCGCGCCGGCACTGCGCGCCGTCTGCTGGTCTGGGCCATCGCGTCGTCTCCTTTCGTCAAGGAGAACGTCTCATGCACCACCGACAATCCCGCCCGGCAATCGGGTCGGGGGCCGATCCCGGGATGCCGAATCCGCACGAGCGGCGGGCCGGCGTCTTCCCCGCCGGCCCGCCACGTCGATGATCGAACTGATGTTCGACACAATGAGGCTAGCCCCCGCCCACCCCGTGTGGCAAGTGGCGATAATGTCTCCGGAACGGAGCAACGAGCTCCTCGGGCGCGCACCGGCGCTCCCGCTGCCGCGATGAGGCCGACACGGCCAGGGGAGGCACCATGCCGGTACGGCTCACCGCACTTCCCGCCGACGATGCACATGCCTGGCTGGACCAGGCGGTGCACACCTATGTGACGGCGATGCGCTATCCCCGCGGCACCGAGCGCGGACGCATCGGGCTGTGGCGAGATCATCTGTACCGTCCCGGCTGGATCGCCGTCGCAGCGCTGGCGCCGGCTTCGCCCAGCGAACTGATGCAGCCCACCTACGCCCGGCTCCGGGTGCGTTCGTCCTGGACCGCCGACAACGAGATCATGGCCGGCGTGGCCTACGGCTACACCGGCGCCCCCGACCAATGGTGGAACCGTCAGCTGCGCACGGGGCTGGCACGACGGGGCCATTCCCCCGAGCAGATCGAGGCGATCACCGCCGACTACTTCGAGCTCACCGAACTGCACGTGCATCCGTTCGCCCAGGGGCGCGGTATCGGCGAGGCCCTCTTGCAGCGCTTGCTGGACGCACGGCCCGAGTCCCGCGTCCTGCTCTCCACCCCGGAGGTGCGCGGCGAGGAGAATCGGGCGTGGTCGCTGTACCGCCGGATGGGCTTCACCGACGTCCTGCGCGACTTCACCTTCGCCGGCGATCCGCGACCCTTCGCCTTCCTGGGCCGCGACCTGCCGCTGCCGACCGGGCGGCACGCCGCGGTCTGACGGACGCGACCGCGCCGCTCACCGCGATCACCTGGAGACTCTGGCACGATGTCAGGCGTGCCTTCCCTCCACCGCCCCCAGGTTCCGCGCCGGTTGCCGGCCCTGGCCTGCGTCGCCCTGCTCGCGCTGATCCCGCTGCTCAGCGGCTGTATGACGCGGTCGGAGCATGTCGGTGATCAGTTCTCCGGCTTCGTGGTGGTCGCGGCCACCCCGGAGGCCAGTCCCGCCGCCCCCACCTTCGACGTCCCCGCCTCGATGTCCGGATCGGTGTCGGTGACCCCGTTCCCGAACGAGTGGACTTCGCGCGACGCCGAGGACGAGCAGACCTCCACCACGGGCAAAGTCGGGTCCCGGATGACCTACACCGATCTGACCGCCGGTCAGTTCTCCCAGCTCGGGGAGATCATCTCCAGCGCCCTCGACTCCGGCGCCACCGTCGACCTGAACGCCACCCGCAGCGGCGACATCGTCCGGCTGCGCGGGGGCGCAGCGCTCACCGCGCTGCCGCCGAACACCTACTATCTGTCCATCACCGTCGACTTCGACGGTCCCGTGGTCGCCACCAACGGCAATCTGGCGGGCGACTCATCGGTCACCTGGGTCCCCGAACCGGAGCAGAACGCCGAGTTCAACGCCGACGCCGAGTACCCGGATCCGGCCACTGCGGCGCTGCCGGGGTGGACCTGGTTCGTCGTGCTGCTGTGTCTGGCGATCGTGGCGGTGGTGGCGGCGACGGCCTACCGCCTCCGGGACAAGACTCCTCGGTACACCCCGCCCGCCGATCAGAAGCAGACCGCCGTTCCCGCGGCTCTCGCCGGTTTGGGCAAGCGCGTCCGCCGCCGCAAGTCCGACTCGGCGGCCGGCGGCGAGCAGAATCCGGAAGCCGAGAGCGCACAGCCCGGGGCCGCGACGAGCGGCGAGCAGGACGGTGCCACCGCGGCCGACGCCGGACGCGCCGCCGGGGAGAAGACCGTCGGCGAGGAAACGGCCGGCGAGGACGGGGCACGCCCCGGGGCGTGACCCGTATCGGACTCAGGCGGGGGCCAGTGCCCCGCGCGTGTCCACGCCCAGCCGCTCGAGCACTTCGCTGGTCGCCCGCGCGAAGTTGAGGCTGCAGAAGTGCAGGCACGGCACGCCTTCGGCGATCAGCCGCTCCGCCATTTCGGTACACAGGTCGATGCCGACCGCGCGGACCGCGGCGCGGTCCTCTTCCGGGCCGTCCCCGGCTGCGGCGGCCAGCCGGTCGGCCGTGGCCGCCGGCAACACACTGCCCGACAACTCCACCATCCGCCGGACACTCTGCAGCGAGGTGATCGGCATGATCCCGGGGATCAGCGGCTTGGCACCCTGTTCGGGGTCGGCGGCCACCACGCGGTCGCGCAGCCGCAGGAAGTCCTCCACGTCGAAGAACATCTGGGTCACCGAGTACTCGGCACCGGCCCGCAGCTTGCGCACCAGGTTCCCGGTGTCGGCGGCCAGGTTCGGCGCGCGATGGTGCCCTTCGGGGAACGAGGCGACGCCGGTGTGGAAGTCGCCGAGCGATCCGATCAGCTCCACCAGTTCGGTGGCGTATCGCACGCCTTCGGGGTGAGCGATCCACTCGCCCATCGGATCACCGGGCGGATCGCCGCGCAGGGCGAGCAGGTTGGTGATGCCCTTGTCGGCGTACGCGCCGACCAGGCCGCGGAGTTCGTCGACGCTGTGGTTCACCGCGGTGAGGTGCGCCACCGTGGTGAGCGTCGTCGACGTCGCCAGTTCACCGGCGATGCGCACGGTGCGGTCCCGGGTGGAGCCCCCCGCCCCGTAGGTGAGGGAGACGAAGGCCGGGTTCATTCGCTCGAAGACCCGCACGGCATGCCACAGTCGCGCCTCTTCCGCCTCGGATCGGGGCGGGAAGAACTCGACGGAGAAGGGCACCGGCCCGCTGTGCGGGGCGGCGATGCGTTCGACGACGGACGACTGTCCGGCCGGGTCAGCGGAAATGGCACTCACCCACCCGATATTACGGATCGGGGCCGGGCGAGCCGATTCGCCGACGGAGTTTTGTGCAGGGCACCGAAGGGGCTTGACCTCCCGCGCCCCCTCGGGTAGCACCCCCTTCCGGCGGAGTTCGGGCGGTGCCGGGTGTCCCGGTAGGCTTACCCGCGTGTTGAGTCAGCAGCAGGTGCCCGGCGCCGTCGCGGAGGTCCTGCAGGACTTCTTCTGCGCCACCTCCACCGCCCTCGACGAGATCTCTCCGGTGGTGACCCGGGCCGGGACGGCGCTGGAGGAGTTCGTCCTCGGCGGCGGCAAGCGACTCCGGCCGCTGTTCGTCCATGCCGGCTGGCAGTGCGCGGTGTCCGCGGCCGATCGGCCGGCCACCGCACCCGCCCCGCCGGTCTCCGAACCGCTGGTGGTCCGCGTAGGGGCCGCCATCGAACTGATCCAGGCCTGCGCGCTGATCCACGACGACATCCTCGACCGCAGCGACACCCGCCGCGGAAATCCGACGGTGCACCGCCGATTCGAGGCCGAACACGACGAGTCGGCCTGGGCCGGCGACAGCGCCCATCACGGCAGTTCGGTGGCGATCCTGGTCGGCGACCTCGCCCTGGCGTGGGCCGACGATCTGGTGCACGGCCATGTCCCGGTCCCGGACGCCCCGGTCCCCGCCGTGCTGCCGCCGGCCGCCGGAGCGCTGTGGTCCAGGATGCGCACCGAGGTCCTCGGCGGCCAGTTGCTCGACATCACCAACGAGGTCTCCGCCGACGAGTCCGTCGACGCCGCCTACCGCGTCATGGAGTACAAGACCGCCGCTTACACCGTCGCCCGCCCGCTGGAGATCGGTGCGGCCCTGGGGGATTCGTCGCCGGAACTGTCGGCCGCGCTACGCCGGATCGGAACCGGCCTCGGCCTGGCCTTCCAACTGCGCGACGACCTGCTGGGCGCCGTCGGCGATCCGGAACAGACCGGGAAGCCCTCCGGCGACGATCTGACGGCCGGCAAACGCACCGTGCTGGTCGCCCTCGCCCTGGCCGGCTCCGATCCGGCCACCGCCGACACCCTCCGCGGACTCCTGGGGCGGAACCTGTCGGCCGCCGAGTTGGCCACGGCCCGGGGCATCCTCACCGAATCGGGCGCCCTCGCCGAGGTCGAGCGACAGATCGACGACCATCTCACCGCGGCCCTGGCCGAGATCTCCGGGCTGGACGTGTCCGCCACCGCCCGGGACGATCTGGCCGCCCTGGCCCACCGCATCGCCCACCGCCAGGCCTGAGGGTTCACCCATGCCGTCCGTTCCTCACGTCGTCGTCATCGGCGCCGGCCTCTCCGGTCTGGCCGCGGCCGCCCGCCTGCGCGGCCGCGGCTTCGCGGTCACCGTCGTCGAGGCCACCGGAACCCCCGGCGGCCTGGTGCGTACCGAGACTCTCGCCGGTCACCGATTCGACACCGGCGCAACGATTCTCACCATGCCGGAGCTGATCACCGATCCCCTGGCCGAGCTGGGACTGGCGCCGTCGGCGGTGTTAGACGCACTGGCGCTGCGCCCCGTCGATCCCGGGTACGTGATGAACTACGCCGACGGCACCACCCTGGCCCTGCCGCACCGCGCCTCCGACATCCCCGCCGCGGTGACCCGCGCCTTCGGCCCGCAGGCGGCCCGCGGCACCACCGAGCTGCTGGCGTGGCTCCGACGGGTGTACGACGCCGAGTTCGGCACCTTCATCGACCGCAACTACGGCGGCCTGACGGATCTGGCGGGCGCCGAAACCCGCAGCGCTGCAGCACGACTGATCAGGCTCCGCGCCCTGGGTGGGCTCACCGGCGCGGTCGCACGATTCGTCGCCGACGAACGCGTCCAGCGCGCTTTCACCTTCCAAGCGCTGTACGCCGGTGTCCCCCCGCACCGCGCCCGCGCCATCTACGCGATCATCGCCGACATGGACATCGGCCGGGGCCTGTGGGCACCGACGGGCGGCATGGGACGGATCGGGCAGGTGATGGCCGGCGCACTCGCCGACGCCGGCGCCGTCCTCCACTACGGGACGCGTGCGGAGGCACTGGTCTGCGACTCCGGGTCGGTCACCGGTGTGGTGGTGGACGGCGAGACGATCGCCGCCGACGCGGTGATCGCCACCACCGAGCGCGACAACGTCGCAGGTCTGCTCGGCACACGGCCCCGGCGCAGGCTTCGGTACTCGCCCAGCGCCGTCGTCGCCCACGGAGTCCTGCCCACGGGCACCACCGAAGCCTGGGCGGCCGGCCACCACACCCTCGATTTCGGTGCGGCCTGGTCCCAGACCTTCGCCGAGATCACCGGCCGGCCCGGCCGGGTCATGTCCGACGGCTCATTCCTGATCACCCGCGCCGCGGTGAGCGATCCGGGGACCTTCGCCGCCGGCGGCTTCGAATCGGTCTCCGTGCTGGCGCCCGCCCCCAACCTCGAAAGCGCTCCCCTGGACTGGGACGGGGTCGCCGGCCCCTATGTGACCGAGGTGCTCGCCACCCTCGCCGCGCGCGGCTACCCCGGTATCGACGGTCTGCGCGTATTGCGCATCGATCATCCGCGCAGCTGGCTGCGGGCCGGTCTGCCGGCGGGCACCCCCTTCTCCGCGGCCCACACCGTCGCCCAGACCGGACCGTTGCGCACCCGGAACACCTGGCCCGGCCTGGACAATCTGTTCCTGGCCGGCAGCGCGACCGTCCCCGGCGTCGGCATCCCCCCGGTCCTGGTGTCCGGCGGACTGGCCGCCGATCGGGTCAGCGCCCGCCTGGCCGGGGCACGCCCGGCGCCCGCCGCCGAGGGGGGCGTCCGGTGACCACGCGCCGATTCCGGTCCCGGTGGCACCCCGATGCCGTCCTGGGCTTCCTCGGCGCCCTGGCACTCAGCGTCGGCACCTACGGGCTGGGCGACATCCCCCGCAACGACCACACCCTCGCCCGTCTCGGCTTGGCCCCGATGAGCTACGGGCACGGCAAGACGCTGTCGTGGCTGGTGTTCTGGGGCGGTGCGGCGCTGATGGTGATCGCGTGGGTGCGGATCGGACGCGCCCTGGCCGGGCGCACCAGCGGACTCAGCGTGCGCGCCGCCCGCTGGACCGTGTGCGCCTGGGCTGCCCCGATGGTGTTCGCGATCCCGGTGTTCAGCCGCGACGTCTACGCCTATCTCGGACAGGCGATGGTGCTCGCGCAGGGCTTCGATCCGTACTACGACGGCCCGGCGCACCACCCCGGCCCGATCGTCGACTCGATGGCGCAGATCTGGGCGCCCACCACGTCGCCGTACAGTCCCGCGTTCATGCTGCTGGCCCGCGGTGTGGTCGCCGTGACCGGGGAGAACGTCTTCGGCGGGGTCCTGCTGATGCGCGTGGTGCTGCTGGCGGGTCTGGCACTGTGCCTGTGGGCCCTGCCGGCACTCGCCGCCCGGTTCGGCGCGTCCCGCCGCATGGCGCTGTGGCTGGTGCTGCTCAATCCGATGCTGCTGGCCCACCTGGTCGCCGGACCGCACCTGGAACTGCTGATGATGGGCTTTCTGGCCGCCGGAGTCGCCCTCGCGGTCACCGACCGGCCCGTCTGGGGCCTGTTGCTGCTCGGGGTGGCGGCGTCGATCAAGATCACCGCCGCCATCGCGATCCCCTTCGTCGTCTGGATCTGGCTGGATCAGCTCCGCCGGCAGCGCGCGGTCACCGGGAAGGACCGGGTGGGCGTCTTCGCCGCCACCGCGCTGATCCCCGCGGCGGTCTTCGGGGTGTTCACCCTGCTGCTGGGGCTCGGCATCGGCTGGATCAACGGTCTGTCGTGGGCCTCGCGGATCATCAACCCGTTCACCGTGCCCACGCTGGTCGGACACGTCGTCACCTACGTCGCCGCGCCCTGGCAGGTCTGGAACCTGCAGGAGGTGCTGCCGGTGACCCGGGCGATCGGCCAGGCGGTGCTCGCGGTCGTGCTGGTGTGGCTGTGGTGGCGTTTCCGCGCCGATGCCCGCACCGCGGTCGCCGGCGCGGCCTGGGCGATGCTCGCGCTGCTGCTGCTCGAGCCCTCGACCCTGCCGTGGTACTACGTGTGGACGCTGGTCCTGGCGATCGCCTTCCCGCTGCCGCTGTGGGTGCGGCAGTCGGTGGTCGGCATCAGCGTCTACTTCCTGATCGTCTTCCAGCCGGACGACTCGATCCTCTTCTACAAGCCCGTCGAGACGCTGATCGCCGTCGCCCTGGGCGTGCTGGCGGCGGTGTCCCTCGGCCGGACCGATCCGCTGCGGCTGGGCCGGGCCGGCCGATGGCTGTTCGCCGTGCCGCCCGCCGACACCGCGCCGGACATCCCCGGCGGCGCCCCGGCCGTCTCCGCGAGTACGCCGCGCACCGATGTCTGAGGACGGCTACGCCCTCGCCCGCACCCTGACCGCGCGGGCCGGCCGCACCTACTATCTGGCCTCCGCGCTGCTGCCGGCGCGCCGACGGCGCGGTGTGTTCGCGCTGTACGGCTTCGCCCGCATGGTCGACGACATCGTCGACGACCACGGTGTCCCGGCGGCGCAGGCGGCCGCCCTCGACGCGGTGGAGGCGGGCCTGACCGCGGCGCTGTCGGGGATCGCACCCGCACCCGGTTCTCCGGCGCAGGCACTGACCCCCGATCAGTGGTGCCTGCTGGCAGCCCTGGCCGACACGGTCGACGGCTTCGCGATCGACCCGGCGACCTTCACCGCCTTCCTGCACTCGATGCGCATGGACGTCCCCGGCACCGCCGAGTTCCGCAACCGCTATCGGACTTTCGGCGAGCTGCGCGAGTACACGTACGGTTCGGCCTCGGTCATCGGCTTGCAGATGCTTCCGATCCTCGGCGTCGCACCGGGCGCCGACCGCTGCACCCCGGCCGGACCTGTCTCCTACACCGAGGTCGCCGCCGGCGCCGCCCTGCTGGGCGAAGCCTTCCAGCTGACCAACTTCTTGCGCGACGTGGCCGAAGACCTCGACCGCGACCGCATCTATCTGCCGTCCGCCGAGACGGCGGCCTTCGGCGTGGACGAACTAACCCTGCGCGCCGATGCCGAGCGGGGACGGCCCGGCAGGGCGCTGCGGCGCGCCCTCGCCCACCTGACCGCGATCAATCGCGACCAGTACCGCCGAGCCGGACCGGCGGTGGCCGCGCTCCCACCGCGCACGCGCCCGGCCATCGCGGCCGCTGCGCGATCGTACGGGGACATCCTCACCGAGATCGAAGACTCCGGGTACGACGTCTTCGCCCGCCGCGCCGTGGTGCCGGTCCGGCGACGGCTCCGCCATGCCGGATGGGCCGCACTCACCGGCGGCCGGCGCTAGCTGCGCGGGTCAAAAGGCCTGAGCCTGCCCCCGCCGGATCACCTCGCGGGCCGAGTGCGTGTGCAGCGCCTGCGCCGGATGCATGCCCAGATCGTCGTGGACGGTGAAGAACCAGCCCAGTGCGTCGTCGCGCGTGTAGCCGCCGTCCAGCAGGATCGTCACCAGACCCTCGAAGTGCTTGGCCAGCCCGCCGTCGTCGCCGAAGAACAGCAGCGGGATCACCGGTTCGCCGCCCCGGGAGGCCGCCAACAGGTTGTGGTCGCGGATCAGCGTCCGGACGCGGTTGGGCGAGACGCCCAGGCGGTCGGCCGCCTGATCGAGGCTGAGCACCTCGGCGTCGTCGGGAAGAATGCCGATGGACAGCGGGAGAGAACTCACGGGTGCTGACGATACCGGACGCCGCGTGCTCATCCGCCTCCCCTGCGGCGCGCCGGGCCCGCCGACACCCGAGGGGGTGCACGGCTCACCGATTCCGCGCCGTCGTCACGGTAGATTCACGTGCGTGACCACTCCCGACGATCCGCTCCTGGGCCGGGTCCTGGAGCGCCGCTATCGCATCGACGCCCCCATCGCGCGGGGCGGCATGTCGTCGGTGTACGTCGGCACCGATCTGCGGCTGGGGCGGCGCGTGGCGGTCAAGGTGATGGATGCGCGGTACGTCGGCGACCCGCAGTTCTTGCGCCGCTTCGAGTTCGAGGCGCGCGCGGTCGCCGGACTGAGCCATCCGGGACTGGTCTCGGTGCACGACCAGAGCATCGACGACAACATCGCCTTCCTGGTGATGGAGCTGGTTCGCGGCGGCAGCCTGCGCGAGTTGCTGCGCGAGCGCGGCCCGATGCCTCCGCACGCCGTCGCCGCCGTCGGGATCCCCACGCTCGGCGGTCTCGGCACCGCCCACCGCGCGGGACTGGTCCACCGCGACGTCAAACCCGAGAACGTCCTGATCTCCGACACCGGGGACGTGAAGGTCGCCGATTTCGGCCTGGTGCGCGCCGTGTCGGAGGCGGGCGTCACCTCCGCCAGCATCATCCTCGGCACGGCCGCCTATCTGTCGCCCGAGCAGGTCAGCTCCACCGAGATCGATGCGCGCAGCGACGTCTACTCGGCCGGCGTGCTGTTCTTCGAACTGCTCACCGGCCGTCAGCCGTTCCGCGGCGCCACTCCGCTGGCGCTGGCCTATCAGCGCCTCACCTACGACGTCCCCGCCCCCGGCGACGTGATAGCCGGGATCCCGCCGCAGATCGACGAGATCGTCCTGCGCGCCACCGAGCGCGATCCGGCGCACCGCTATCGCGACGGCTTCGCGATGCAGCACGCCCTGCTCGACGCGATCGACGACCTCGGACTGCCGCCGTTCACCGTCCCCGCCCCGAGCCAGGCCTCGGCACGGGTCACCTCGGCGATCGCGCGCCCGGTGGCCCCGGCCGACCGGCCACGGTACGACGACGGTCCGTCACCGCACGGCGAGCCGGACCATCGGGACGATCTGAACCTTCCCGACCACGACGGATACGAGGGCCACGAGTACGGGGGCCACGAATACGGGGGCCACGAATACGGGGGCCACGAATACGAGGGAGACGACGACTACTACGGCGATCATCCCGACGACGAGCCCCTCGGTCCCGGCATCGTCGATACGCCGCACACCGGCAGCACCGTGGTCGCCGCGGCATGGGTGCTGATAGTCGTGCTGATGGCGGTGCTGGTCGCCCTCGGCGGATGGGGGTTGGGCCAATCGTGGGCGCCCTGAAACCGCCCCGGTCCGCGCACCGGCGAACGGATCAACCGCGCAGCATCTCCGCGACCAGGAAGGCCAGCTCCAGCGACTGCTGAGTGTTGAGGCGCGGATCGCACGCGGTCTCGTAACGGCCGCTCAGATCCAGATCCGAGATGTCCTGGGCGCCACCGAGACACTCGGTCACGTCTTCGCCGGTCAGCTCGATGTGGACGCCGCCGGGATGGGTGCCGAGCGCGTGGTGGACCTCGAAGAAGCCCTGCACCTCGTCCACCACGCGATCGAAGTGCCGCGTCTTGAAGCCGTTGGAGGCGGTGTGGGTGTTCCCGTGCATCGGGTCGCACTGCCACACGACCTTGTGTCCGGTGTCCTGGACGGCCGCGATGATCGCCGGGAGCACTTCGCGCACCTTGTCGTTGCCCATGCGCGAGACCAGAGTGAGGCGGCCGGGGCGGTTGTCCGGGTCCAGCGTCTTCACGTACTCCACGGCCTGCTCGGGCGTGGTGGTGGGGCCGATCTTGACGCCGATCGGATTGGCGATCATCTTGGCCAGCGCCACGTGTGCGCCGTCGAGCTGGCGGGTGCGCTCGCCGATCCACAGGAAGTGCGCCGACAGGTCGTACAGGACCGGGTCGTCACCGCCGAGCGGGTCGTCGGCCAGCCGCAGCATGGCACGTTCGTAGTCCATCACCAGGGCCTCGTGCGAGGCGAAGATCGACGCCGACTCCAGGCTGGAGTCGTTGACGCCGCAGGCATCCATGAAACGCAGGCCGCGGTCGATCTCGGCGGCGAGGGCCTCGTAGCGGGCTCCGGCCGGTGAGGTCCGCACGAACTCGCGATTCCAGTCGTGCACGCGCGCCAGGCGTGCCTCCGAGCCGGTCAGGGCGCGCACCAGGTTCATCGCGGCGGCCGCGTTGGCGTAGGCGCGCACCAGCCGGGACGGATCGTGCACGCGGGCGTCATCGTTCGGTTCGAGGCCGTTGACCATATCCCCGCGGTAGCTGAGCAGGCCCAGCGCATCGGTGTCCGACGAACGCGGCTTCGCGTACTGACCGGCGATCCGGGCCACCTTCACCACCGGGAGGCTGGCGCCGTAGGTGAGCACCACCGCCATTTGGAGCAGGGTGCGGATGTTCGCCTTGATGTGCGGTTCGGTGTTGGCCGCGAAGGTCTCGGCGCAGTCGCCGCCCTGCAGCAGGAAGGCGCGGCCCTCAGCCACGTCGGCCAGCTGACGCTGGAGACTCTCCACCTCCGAAGGCATGCAGATCGGCGGCACGCTCTCGAGCACCGTGCGGATCCGACCGGCCTCCTCGACCGGCCAGCTCGGCTGCTGCAGAGCGGGCCTCGACAGCACGTCCTCGAACTGTGCGGCGAGCTTTCCGGGCAGCGGAGGCAGCTCCGGCAGTTCGTCGATCGGCACGTCTACGGTCCAGTTCACCACGGGATCCACAGTATCGTGTGCGGCCGCGCCGCGGTCAGCCGGTCACCGGTCCGCGGCCGCCTCGATCGCCTGCCAGCGCAGCAGGTTCTGCCGGGCATCCACCAGCGCGCTGTGCGCATCCTTGCTCGTGGCCGGGAGGGCGGGGCTGCCCGCCGCCTCCCAGTGCTGCCGGAGCTCTCGGGTGAACCGCGGCAGTTCGCGGGGCAGCGCGGGCATGGCGCCCCACAGCTGGCACAGCACCACGTGGTCGTAGGCACCCACCCAGGCCCACAGCTCCACTTCGCCCGATCCAGCGGTCAGGAAGGCCAGGAGGTCGTCGCGGATCTGCCGGCGGCTGCGCCAGGACTTGTCGGCCGGTGAGGGCAGCTTGTCCAGGACGTTCGCCCGCACCCACGGCCCGGCACGGTCGGGATCGAATTCGGTGGACACCGCGTAGAACTCGCGGCCGTCCTCGGCGACGACGCCGATCGACACGAGCTCGATCGTGGTGCCGTCCTCGATGAACTCGCAGTCGTAGAAATAGCGCACGGCACCCGATTATCCACCACGCGCCCGACGCGGCCACACCGCGCATGGAGGCGCGGGTCGATCACGTACCTTTGACGCCATGTCCCCGCACGCGCGCACGACGGCGACCAGCCTGCGCCGCTGGCGGCCCGGGGTGCTCGCCTGGGCCATGGCCGGCCTGGTCTTCGTCGCCTCGGCGACCCTGCAGATCGTCGGTGTGCCGGGCACCTCCAGCTTCGGCACGCGGACCCGATTCGATCTGGACGTCTACCGTCTCGGCGGACAGCTGTGGCACCAGGGCATCAGCCTGTACGCGGAGGGATCGCTGCCGTTCACCACCGACGGGATCTGGCTGCCGTTCACCTATCCGCCGTTCGCCGCCATGCTCTTCACCCCGCTGGGCGCGATCCCGCTGGGGGTGGCCGGGATCGGTGTCTCCATCGTGAGCGCCGCCTGCCTGCTCTACGTGACAGTGATCCTCCTCCGCATGCTGCACGTGGGCTCGGCCGCGAATCGCGTGCTGATCGCCCTGTGGATCTCCGCCGGCGTCGTCTGGTGCAATCCGTTCGGAATGACGATCAGCTTCGGCCAGATCAACATCATCCTGATGACGCTGATCGTGGTCGACCTCTTCGTCGTGGGCCGCCGGCCGGGTGATCCGGGGAACGTCCTGCGGGGCGCCCTCACCGGTCTCGCTTCGGCGATCAAGCTGACACCGCTGGTCTTCCTCGCCGTCTTCGCGGCGGGCGCCAAATGGCGGGCGGTCCTCACCGGGGTGATCACCTTCGTCCTGGCCGCGGTGATCGCCGTCGCCTGGCTGCCGTCCGATTCGCTCACCTATTGGACGCACACCCTCTTTCACACCGGCCGCATCGGCTTGCCGCAGGGACCGATCAACCAGAACCTGAACGCCTTCTGGCTGCGCCTGTTCGGTGCCGACAATCCCGCCGCCCCGGCGGCTTGGGTGCTGTCGGGGATCGTCGTGACCGTCCTTGCCGCCGCGGCGGTCTGGCGCACGAGCCCGGTCCGCGCCTTCGCCCCGAACCCGACTCAGCGCGACGACGTCAACGCCGTGGCCGCGGCGTGCGCCATCGCCCTGTGGGGTCTGGTGATCGCACCGACCACCTGGGCCCACCATTGGGTCTGGGCACTTCCGGCGATCCTGGTCTGCACCGTCATCGCCGTCGCCTCCCGGGAGCGCTGGACCTCGCGGCTGTACGGCGCGCTGGCCGTCCTGGGCGTTCCGGTGTTCGCGATCGGCCCGTTCCAGTTGATGCCGGCCGACGTGAACGCGTGGGTGTGGTGGCAGCAGGTGATCGGCAACGCTTACCTACTATGGGGTCTTGCGTTCCTGATCCTGTTGTGGCTCAAGCCTTTCCGCAACGCCGCCGCGCCCGTTCCGGACGGTGCCGCTGCGGCGGTGGACTGAACCCCGCGTACGGCGAAGGCTCAGGCGGCGGTGCCGTCGGCCTCAGGTGCCGGCGAGTCGGTCGGGGACGTGTCTTTGAGACTGGCGGCGTAGATGTCGACGTATTGCTGCCCGCTCAGTCGCATCAGCGAGTACATGATCTCGTCGGTCACCGCGCGCTCGATGAATCGGTTACCGGCCATGCCCTCGTAGCGGGAGAAGTCCAGAGGCTTGCCGATGCGGACGGTCAGGCGGGTGGGCCGCGGCAGCACGGTGCCGGGCGGATTGATGCGGTCGGTGTCGATCATCGCGACCGGGATCACCTGGTTGCCGGTCTCCAGCGCCATGCGCGCCAGGCCCGTCTTTCCCTTGTACAGGCGCCCGTCCGGGGAGCGGGTGCCCTCGGGGTACAGGCACAGCAGACCGCCCGCGTCCAGGACGCGTTTGCCCGCCGACAGCGCCCCCGCGGCGGCGCTCGCTCCGGAGCGGTCGATCGGGATCTGCCCGGACGAGCTGAAGAACCACTTCTTGAAGCGGCCCTTGGGGCCCGGCTCGGTGAAGTACTCGCTCTTGGCCAGGAAGAAGATCCGGCGCGGCACCATCAGCGGCAGGTAGAAGCTGTCGACCACGGCGAGATGGTTGCTGGCGAGCAACGCCGACCCGTCCTTCGGAATGTTCTCCAGGCCCTCCACCTTGGGACGGCCCATCAGCCACAGCAACGGCCCCATCAGCACATACTTGAAGAGGTAGTACCACATCTCAGTTCTGCTCCCTCCGCGGCGACCGAGCGTCCGGTGCAGCCGGATCGCCGGTTTGGATGATCACTCTACTGCGCCGTGCGGGCGAGGGCCGCCGCAGGTTCGGAGCCGGCCGCCAGTCCCATCCGAGCCACCTGGGCCGCGCCGATCACACCCGCGCTCTCCCCCAGCTGCGTGGGCCGGATGCGCGCCAGCTGCCGGTGTCCGGCACCGGTCACCATGGACGCGTAATGCTCGCGCGCCTCGTCGAGGTACAGCCCCGAGGCCGTCCCCAGTCCGCCGGCGATGACGATCAGGTCGGGGTCGAAGACATCGGCGATCATCGCCATGCCCTGCCCCAGCCAATGCGCCAGACTGGCGAAGGCCGCGACGGCGATCGGATCGCCCTCGGCGGCTGCGGCTGCCACCCGGCGCCCGGTCAGCGATCCCGGATCGGCCGCGGACTCGGCGGCCAGCACCGAGTGCCCCGATTCGCTCTGAGCCAGCAGCTCGATCACCGTGTCGACCAGACCTGTTCCGCTGCAATATCTTTCGAGACATCCTCGTTTGCCGCAACTGCACGGACGCCCCTCGGGAATCACCACCACGTGCCCGAGTTCCGGTGCCACGCCGAAACTGCCCCGGTAGATCTGCCCGCCCATCAGCATGCCGGCGCCGATTCCGGTGCCCAGCGCCAGCACCAGGGTGTTGTGGCCGCGCGCGGCGGCACCGAAGTGCAGTTCCGCGAGCGCCGCCGAGTTCGCATCGTGCTCGGCGAACACCGGCAGCCCGACGCGCGCCGACATCTCGGCCGGCACGGCGGCCTCCCGCCAGGCCAGGTGCGGGGCGAAGCGGACCGTTCGGCAGTCCGGCGACAGGAAGCCGGCGATCGCGAGGCCGACGGCCTGTACGGCCCAGCGGTCCCGGAGTTCGGCGACCAGGCGGTCCAGGCAGTGTTCCAGCGCGGCCGCAGTCGGCGGGGTGGCCGCCCGCAGGGTGTCGAGCATACTTCCGTGTCCATCGACCACCGCGGCGCGCACACTGGTGCCGCCGATGTCGATGCCGATCGTCAGATCGTTCGCCGAAGTGCTCATCTCAATGTCAGCCTGTCACGGATGCGCCGGAGTCGAGGTGATCCGGACGGGAATGGCCTCGAACGGTGAAGCGGTGGCCGACGGCTCGCCGGACGGTGACCGCAGCATCTCGGCGATCGCCTCCAGGATGGCGATGAACGCGCTCAGCAGGCGGGCCAGCAGATCGCCGAGCTCGACGAGTAGGCCGCCGACCTCCTCGACCAGACCGGTCAGCTGCGATCCGGCGCCCGGTATCTCCCCGGGGGTGCGGCTGCCGCCGATCAGGGCCGCCAGCTGGTCGATCTGCGCCGCGAAACCGAGCAGCAGGGCACCGACCGGATCGCCTGCGGCGTCTCCGGTACTGTTTCCCTGATCATCGTCGGTCATCGGTCGGCGCGTCTCCTCGTCGTCTGGCGGATATCACAGGTTACCCGTCGCCGCGACGCGAAAGCATCCTCGGGTCGGCGGGCGACCCCGGGCAGAAGGCCCCGGCCGCGGACTCGCAGCGGGAACGACGTCAGCGCTGAGGCCACACGGCCGGATCCGGCCGGAACCGTACGATCAGCTCGGTGCCGTTCCAATCGGCGCCGCTCACCCGGCAGCGGCGCAGCACCGACGGCAGCGGTACGGGCTGGCGGAAGCCGGCCACCGTCACCAGCAGATCGTCCCCGGACCGGCCCAGAGCGAGGTCGTTCGGGTCGGGCAGACTCTGCCGCCAGCTGAGCTGGTACTCCGCCTCCAGACCTTCGCCCCCGAGGTGGGCGACGGAGGGCGCCGCCGATCCGCGGGCACGGCCGTTGGGGGCGGGCAGCGTGACACCGAGCTTGCGCAGCTGCGACAGCCGCGCGGGCTCGACGGCCTGGGCTTCGACGGTCCGCACCGAGACCGCCGCTCCCGCTTCGGGTCCCAGCACCGCTCGGGCCGCGGTCACCGCGTCCGCGGTGGGCAGCGCCCCGGGGCCCGAGTTCACGAGCACCGACCGCAACGGCAAGCCCATCACCTCCGCGATCGCCAGGTGGTCGGGCGCACCGGTGACACCACGCGCCCCGCCGGACACCACCAGATGCACCGCGACGCCGCTGGGGTCGCCGATCAGTTCGGCCAGGTCCTGACAGTCGCGCGCCACGGCGTCCACCGCGGCGGCCAGTTGAGCCAGGGCGGGCTTCTCGGAGGCCTCGGCCAAGCGCCGGTGACGCGGCCAGAGGCGTTCGATCGCCGCCCCCAAGACGGTCGGCACCCGCAGCAGCGCATAGGGGTCTCCGGCCCCGGACAGGTCCACCACCACCCGCTGCCAGCGGCCGGAGGTCGCGGCATCGCGGATGGCGCGCAGCAGCAGGAAGTCCTGGCCGCCGGGAAGTCCGGTGAGCTCGCCGGCGTCGATCCCGGCGACGGTACCGATCACCGGCAGCAGGTTGCGCCCGGCCCCGACTGCACCGAGCGCCGCGGTGAAATCCGACCATCCGCGCTCCACTACGGCCAGCGGATCCAAGTGCAGCAGATCCAGTTCGGCGGTGGCCGCCACCGGTTCGCCCGGTACCCGGAAGACCCCGAGTCGCTGCGGCAGCGGCGAACGCGGGTCGACGGTCACCAGCAGGGTGCCGCCGGTGCCCGTGAGCGCGAGGGGGCCGCCGCGCCGTGCCGGTCGGGCCGCATCGGCCATTGCCAGGGCTCCGGATGCGGCGAGCGCGGAAACTCCCGAGCCACCGGGCCCGAGCACCAGATGGAGGGGCGCCAGATCGATCAGCCTTCGACCCTCTTCTTGAGATCGAGGAGTGCGGCGTCGGTGATCGCCTTCTCCGCGCGCCGTTTCAGCTGGCTGATCATGGGGATCTTCAGGTCGACGGTGAGCGTGTACGTCACCTTGGTCGACCCCGGCACCTGCTGATTGAGCCGATAGGAGCCGCGCTGATCGCGCTGCAGGTCGCTGGACTCGAGTTGCCAGGACACTTCGGTGCCGTCGGCGGCCCAGTCGTAGTCGAGCACATAGGTGTCGGTGAGGACACCCGCGTCCAGTTCGAACCGGACTCGCCGGCCGCGGCCGGCCTCGTCCCGATCCAGGACCGTGACCACCCGTGCCGCGGTCACCCACTCCGGGTAGGCGTCGAAATCGGCGATGACATCCATGATGGCGCCGACGTCGGCGCCGACGACGACGGACCGTTCAGTGTGGTCAGCCAAGACCCACCGCCTCCGTGTCCGGCGCGGCCGGACCGCCGACCTCACGTTCACCTTCCAGCAATGCTTTCACCTCGAAGGACATCTCCTTGCCGGCCACCCGGCGCGCCTTGTTGAGCGCGGCCGCCTCGCCCATGGCTGCGGCGGGGTCCGCGGGCAGTCCCCTGGCGGGTTCGGCGTGGAGGTAGTAGTGCAGGACGAAACCGTCGAGCACCTCTTCGCACCAGATCTCCATCGTGCCGGTGATCGGACCGTCCACCCGCCAGCGCACGCCGGCGTTCCCACGCTCCTCGACCACCTCGAGACGCAGATCGCCGAACCACCGGCGCCACCGCGCACGATCGTTCACCACGGCACCGGCCGCAGAGGGTGCTGCGGCCACAAAGGTCTCGTCAGCCACCTGGATGGTCGTCACCTCACTAGCATCACACACCGGGCTCCGGCGGCGAAAGCCGCCCATCTCGATCTGCACCACCGGTGCTGGCGATAGACTGCCGAGGATTGATTGAGTAGCACTACATATTCACCGGAAGGTTGTCTGCCCCATGGCCGAATGCCGCGTCCCCGCACAGTTCACGATCCCGCCGGAGCGGAATGCGACGGACGTCCTGTTCGACGCCGCCGCCGCAGAGCCCGGGCGAACGGTCTTCCTCGAGCAGGCCGGCAGCGACTGGCTGCCCATCACCGCGCAGGAGGCCGCCGACCGGGTCCGCGCACTCGCCAAGGGTCTGATCGCCTCGGGCGTCAATCCGGGTGACCGGGTGGCTCTGTTGTCCGCCACCCGGCTGGAGTGGACCCTGCTCGACTTCGCGATCTGGAGCACCGGCGCCACGCCGGTCCCGATCTACGATTCGTCCGCGGCGCCCCAGATCGACTGGATCATGGAGGACTCGTCCGCCGTCGGCATCATCGTCGAGACCGAGGCCAAGCGGAAGCTGCTCGACGACGTCAGCCACGTCACCGCGGCCACCATGGTCTTCACCATCGATCCCGCCGAGGGCCCCAGCCTGGAAGAGCACCTGACCGCCGTCGGCGCCGACGTGACCGATGCGGAACTGGAGGCACGGCGCCGTTCCCTGAAGGCCGACTCCCCCGCCACCCTCATCTACACCTCGGGGACCACCGGGCGCCCCAAGGGCGTCATGCTCTACCACTCCAACATGCTCGGGGAGATCGGCGGCGTCCTGGACACCTCGCTCAGCGAGCTGCTCGGCGAAGGCAAGCGTCTGCTGCTGTTCCTGCCGATGGCCCACGTGCTGGCGCGTGCGATCAACCTCGTGGCGATCGAGGCGAAGGTGGCGGTCGGCTACACCGCCGACATCAAGAACCTGCTGCCCACCTTCGAGGTCTTCCGCCCGTCACTGATCCTGTCGGTGCCGCGCGTGTTCGAGAAGGTCTACAACTCCGCCCGACAGAAGGCCTACGACGACAGCGTGGTGAAGGGCAAGATCTTCGATCGTGCCGCGAGCACCGCGATCGCCTACTCCCAGGCCACCGAAACCGGATCGGTCGGCACTCTGCTGGGGCTGCGCCACAAGCTGTACGACCGCCTGGTCTACTCCAAACTCAAGGCCGCCCTCGGCAGCCAGTGCGAGCTGGCGATCTCCGGTGGTGCGCCGCTCGGCGCCCGTCTGGGGCACTTCTTCCGCGGCGTCGGCATCCCGGTGTACGAGGGTTACGGCCTCACCGAGACCACCGCGGCGGTCGCCGTCAACACCCCGAGCCACGTCCGCATGGGCACCGTCGGTCGTCCCCTCCCGGGCAACGCCGCGCGCATCGCCGACGACGGTGAAGTGCTACTGAGCGGCACCGTGGTCTTCGGCGGCTATTGGCAGAACGACGAGGCGACGGCCGAGGCCATCACCGACGGGTGGTTCCACACCGGCGACCTGGGGTCGATCGACGAGGACGGCTACATCAAGATCACCGGCCGCAAGAAGGAGATCATCGTCACCGCCGGCGGCAAGAACGTCTCCCCCGCACCGATGGAGGACATCATGCGGGCGCACCCGATGATCTCCCAGGCCATGGTGATCGGCGATCAGCAGCCGTTCATCGGCGCGCTGCTGACCCTGGACGCCGAACTGATCCCGGACTGGCTGGAGCGCAACGGCAAGGATCCGTCGACCAGCATGGCCGATCTGGTCAAGGACGCGGATCTGCACGCCGAACTGCAGGCGGCCGTCGACGAGGCCAACGCGACCGTCTCGCACGCCGAAGGGATCAAGAAGTTCCGCATCCTGCGCAACGACTTCACCGAGGAGACCGGCGAGCTGACTCCCACCCTCAAGGTCAAGCGCAAAGTGGTCGCGGACAAGCACGGCTACCACATCGACAAGATCTACGGGCACTGACCGCGTCCGGCCCGCGCCCACCGGCGCGGGTCAGAGCAGTTGTTGCAGTCGGGCAGCCTGGTGGCGCCACTGCCAGTTGTCGACCGTCCAGCGTCGGCCGGCCGCGCCCATCGCGGCGGCCCGCTGCGGGTCGCGCAACAGATCGATGACGGCATCGGCGACGGCGCCGGCGTCGCGGCCGTCGACCACGACGCCGGTCTCACCGTCGACCACGGTCTCCGGCGCGCCGCCCGAATCACCGGCCACCACCGGCACCCCGGAGGCAGAGGCCTCCAGGAATACGATCCCCAGACCCTCCACGTCCAGGCCGCCGCCGCGCGTGCGCGTCGGCATCGCGAAGACATCGGCCATCGCGTGGTGCGCAGGCAGTTCGGTCGCGGGAACGGTGCCCGTGAACCTCACCCGGTCGGCCACCCCGGTCTTCTCGGCCAGCGACTTCAGGTGGTCCCCGTACGGTCCACCGCCCACGATCACCAGGTGCACGTCGGGCACCGCGTCGATCAGTTGCGGCATCGCTGTGATCAGCACGTCCTGCCCCTTGCGCGGTACCAGCCGTGACAGGCACACCACCACGGGCATCTGACCGAGGCCATAGCGGTTCCGAAGCTCTTCCCGGGCAACGGGATCCGGAGCGAAGCGGTCCACGTCCACGCCGCACGGCAGATACTCGAGGGCACCCCAACGCCCGAAGGCCGAGGCGAAACGTCCGCGGGTGTACCGGCTGACGAAGGTGACAACGTCGGCTGTGTAACCGATGATGCGCAGCACCTGGCGGGCACCGGGCAGCATGGACCAGCCGACCTCGTGACCGTGCGTGCTCGCCACGATCCGCTCGGCGCCGGCCCGGCGCAGCACGGGACCGAGTACCGCCAGCGGAGCCGCGGCACCGAACCAGACGGTCTGGATGTCGTTCTCGCGCACCAGTTTCGCGGCGCGGCGAGCCACGGCGGGACCGGGCAGCATCAGGGTGGTCGGGTGCCGGACGATCCGGTAGGGCGCGGCGGCGTCGTAGGCTTCGCAGCCCTTCCAGCGCGGGGCGTAGACCACCACGTCGTCGGGCGGCAGATGCCCCACCAGATTCTCCAGGTAGGACTGGATGCCGCCGGGACGGGGCGGAAAGTCGTTGGTGAGCAGCAGCGTGCGCCTCATCAGCGCACCTCGCGCCGCAGCCACGACCGCCACTGGTCGATCAGCTCGTCCCGGTCGGCGCCGAGCGACTGCTCCAGAGCCTTCGTGGTGGCGGCGGTGTCGCCGCCCTGTGCCACCGCCAGATACATCCTGCGCAACCGCTCCTCGTCGTACCGGTCGGCGACGAAGGCCGCGAACGACCACGCGGTCTGGTAGGCCAGTCGCGCCGTGTCGTTGTCGACGGCGAAGGCGGAGTCGGCGGGCAGTTCGTCGGGAAGCCGGCCGGACGCCACCTGCACCGCCAGGTCGGGGGCCACGTCGGTCACGCCGGCGTCGCTCCCCCGGCGCCCGACGTACTCGGCGACCCCCTCGACCAGCCACAGCGGGGCATCCTCGGCGGTCTCGATGCGGGTGGCGACGTGGAACAGCTCGTGCCGCAAGATCACCGCCACTCCGGACTCGGAGAGCTGACCGGCCGCCGGCGACAGCACGATGCGCTGCCCCACGACGGCGCGGGCGCCGCGGTCGATCTTGGAGAACACGGTCGCGGCCGCAGCCGCCTTGGTCGTCCCCGGCTCCGTGCGCGTGAAGCCGGCGAACTGCTCCTCGCTGCCGGCGGTCATCACCACGGCGCGACGGGGCCAGTCGTCGCCCCAGAAGTCGCTGACCGCGGCCACTGCCGGGGTCAGCTGACGGCGGACTCTGGTGACCGTTCGATCGGTCCCCGGATACGACAACACCGCCGAGGTGCCGCCCGCGGTCCGCACATCGGCTGCGCGCAGACCGCCGAACGCCCACGGCGCGAGTTCCGGGGGCCGAGTCGGCTCGTCCGGGTCCGCGTCGGGGTCCGGCGCCAGCGAACCGTCGCCGAGCAGCTTCCACTCGTCGCCGTAGCGGGAGAACGCCAGAACCTGAGGCAACTCGATCACCGGCTCGTCCACCCCCGGCCGGGCGGTGCCGCCGAGCGCGTAGGTCAGTTTCACCGCGGAGACCCAGGAGTCCGAACTTCCGGCCTCGGACAGCTTCACCCCGAGAGCACCGCCGATCAGCCGGTCCGCGCCGGTGTTGACGGCGAGGCGATAGTCCAGGGTGCGCAGCACCAGATTGCCCCCGCGCGAGGCGGGCGGCGGCGCACTGTGCGTGGCGGAGGCCCCCGGTCGCCTGCTCGACGGCGTCGCGACGGCGGAATCGTCGGCTCCGCGGTCCGGTGCGTCACGATCGGCGGAGGTCGGCTCGGACGTCGTCGGCTGCGACGGCTCCGCGCGCGACGACGCCGGAGTCGGGCCGAGATCCTCTTGCGCCTGGTACAGCGAGTCCCGGAAGTCGCGGGTGGCCAGCGGATCGATCAGGGCATCGAGCTGGTCGCGTTTCCCGCTGGTCAACGCCTTCGTCAGGGAATCCAGCAGGGCGGACACACCTTCGGCACGTTGCTCTTCGTAGACGCTGGGAGGCGTGGTGAAGATAGAGGACGACGGCGCCGGGGCGGAGGTCGGTTCGTCCGAGCCACAGGCGGTGACGCCACCGAGGAGCACGGTCAGTGCGAGGCCGGTGCCGAGCAGAGATCGGCGCCCTATCGGCTGGCTGCGACGTGCCGGACCCACCCGGTCGGCGCCGCGCAAGTCAGTACCGTCGTGCCGAGTTGAAGGGGCCGCCCTTATCGATCGGGACCACCGCGACCGGAACGCCGAAGGTCGACGCGTGGATCACGTAGCCGTCGCCGACGTACAAGCCGACGTGATGGGCATCCGGGTAGTAGATGATCAGGTCGCCGGGCTTGAGGTCCTTGCGGTCCACGGGGGTGCCGCCGCCCATCTGCGCTTCGCTGGTGCGCGGCAGCGTCTTACCCGCCTGCTTGTAGGCCCACACCATCAAACCCGAGCAGTCGAACTTGTCGGGACCGGTGGCGCCCCACACGTACGGGTCGCCGATCCGGGTGAGCGCGGCGTGCACCGCGACCATGGCCGGCGAGGTGCCCTTCGGCACCGCCTTCGGGTCGAAGTTGTACTTCGGTCCGCGTAGCGCAGCGAGCTGTTTACCGGTCATCGACTCGTAGACGGCGCGGACGCTGACCGCTTCGAGCTGCAGTTCGGCCTGCTTGGCCTGCAGGTCGCCGCGCTTGCGCTCGGCATCCTTCACCGCGGACGCGGCTGCGGTGGCCGCCTGCTCGGCGGTCTTCTTGGCATTGGTCGCCTCGTCGGCGGTCTTCTTGAGGGAGCGCAGGTCCGACGCCGCCTGGCGGGAGATCACCTCGAGGTCGGACATGTTGTCCAGCAGGTTCTGCGGCGAATCACTGACCAGCATCGCGTACAGACGGTTGACGCGGGCACCGCGGTAGCTGGCGCGCGCGAGGGCGTCGACCTTCACCTGCGAATCGTTCATCTGCTTGTTCGCCTTGGTCAGGCGAGTCTGCGCGGCGGCGGCCGCCTTGCGCTGCTGGGTCACGACTTTGCGCTGCTTGTCGTAGTCCGCCTGCGCCTGGTTCATCGCCTCGGCCGACTTCTCGGCCTTGATCGACAGCTGCTTGTACCGGGTCAGCACCTGCTGCGCGTTGCGGACCGGTTCCGCCTGCGTGACGGCCGGTTGAGCGATCGCCAGAGTCGCCGCGGTGGCGATCACCGTGGCGACCGAGAGTGCACGCCGCGAACCGCGGCGGAAGAAACCAGACGTGCGCATCAGTTCAACAATTCCCTACCGGCACCAGGACGAGCCGCGCGCCTCTCGCGCACGGCTCGTCCGGTCACATCAGCGTAGATCTTCTACCGCTCAGTAGCGGCGGATTCCGGTAAGCGACCAGGCCTTGACCTTGTCGCGCTTCACCGGGACGCCGTAGGTCGAGGAGTGAACGAACTGTCCGTTGCCTGCGTAGATGCCGGCGTGACCGCCACCGTTGAAGATCAGGACGTCGCCGGGCTTGGCCGCGGCGAGCGAAGCGACCGGCTGACCGCCGCCGAGCTGACCGTAGCTGTCACGCGGGATGGTCTTGCCGGCCTGCTTGTAGGACCAGAAGACCAGGCCGGAGCAGTCGAAAGCGTTCGGGCCGGCGGCACCGTAGGAGTAGGGCGATCCGATCTTCGACTCAGCAGCGCGCAGCGCCTTCTGGGCACGCGTCGGCTGCAGGATGCCGCCCTGCTTGTTGCCGCCCTGCTTGAGCTCGTTCGGGATCTGGTTGTCGTTCACACCCGGGACCTCGAAGTCACCCACTCCGGGGATCGAGATCGGCGCGGCGTCGGCCGGGCCGGCGGCAAGCGCGAGCGAGCCGACGGCGATGGAGCCGGCGATCACTGCGGTCTTGGCGGCCTTGGCGGCGCCACGGGGCTGTTCCATACGGTGTTTCGCCACGGAAACGGTTCTCCTTAAAGTTCTCCCTGACCGCCGACCGGGTTAGCTGTCGGGTTCGGGCCGGAAGAGATGGCCCTACGCGGTTTCACCCGCGATTCACCCCGATCCAGGGCGCAGCATGACGCCACACTCTGGAGGAAGTGGGTCCCCGGTTCGCTCCCCTTATGCAGGAGTGCGATTAGGCGGTGTCCTTCCTGAAGTCCCCCAGGTGGGGGCCTCCGTCTTGGAAGGTCTCGGAAAGATTACGAAACCTGCGTGCCCAATGTCCACCGAACGGATGTCGGGCCTGTCGCGCCGGTGCGGTCAGACCGCTCGCAGGTATTGCACACCCACTCGGCCGGCCACAGTCTGACCAGCGACGATGTCACTTTTCGCAGCCTTCGCGGCGGCCGGCGATATCAACGCTGTGGCGGCCAACACATCCACCGCATCGACCATCTCGGGGTCGACGTCCCCGAACTGGGTGTCAGGACCGTAGTCCCTGGTCGAAGGGGCGAAAAGGACCTGCATCAGGCAGCCGTCGCAGGCCCGATTCCGGGCCGGACAGGTCGCGCAGTCGATAAGCATTGTGATCTACCTCTCATTCACTCCGATGGTGGCGAAAAGGCGTGGTGGACGACGGCCTTCGCGCCGACGGCCGGGCCGGAAGGCTCAACCTGGAGTGCAGACTATGGAGCACCTCCGACATCTCGGGGCCGCGGAGCGTCGCCGCCCGTTTGTCCGACCTTCGAACTAGTGTGCGGAGCATGTCCGGGAATCCTGCCGACGCCGAGCAGCAGCTGAGCTTCGCCGACCTGCCCGACGACGAGGCCTTCGCCACCGCCGCCCTGTACGACACCACCCTCGTGGTGGTCGATCTGGAGACCACCGGCGGCAGCGCCGACCGTGACGCCATCACCGAGATCGGCGCGGTCAAGATCCGCGGCGGCGAAGTGCTCGGCGAGTTCGCCACCCTGGTCGACCCCGGCCGCGCGATCCCGCCGCAGATCGTCTCCCTCACCGGAATCACCACGGCGATGGTCCACGACGCGCCTCGGATAGAAGAGGTGCTCCCGGCATTCTTCGAGTTCGCCCGCGGCGCGATCCTCGTCGCCCACAACGCCCGGTTCGACGTCGGCTTCCTCAAGCGGGCCGCCGCCCGGCAGCATCGGCCCTGGCCGTTCCCGGCGGCGCTGTGCACGGTCGTGATGGCACGGCGGGTACTGACCCGCCAGGAGGCGCCCACCGTCAAGCTCAGTGCGCTCGCCGAGTTGTTCGCGGTCTCGGTCACTCCGACGCACCGCGCCCTCGACGATGCGCGCGCCACCGTCGAGGTCTTCCACAATCTGCTCGAGCGGGTCGGCAACCAAGGTGTCCGCACCTACCGCGATCTGACCCGCTATCTCCCCCGTGCGACGCCGGCCATGCGGGCCAAGCGCTCACTCGCCGACGGTCTTCCGCACCGCCCGGGCGTCTACATCTTCCGCGGGCCCGGCGAGGAGGTCCTTTATATAGGTACCGCGGTGAACCTCCACCGTCGCGTGTCCGGCTACTTCAGCGGCGCGGACCCGCGCACGCGGATCACCGAGATGGTGAACCTGGCCGTGCGGGTCGACCACATCGAGTGCGCCCACGGGCTGGAGGCCGGGGTGCGGGAGCTCACCCTGCTCGCCGTGCACAAGCCGTCCTACAACCGGCGGTCCCGCAGTGCGCACCGCGGGTGGTGGATCAATCTGTCCGCCGAGCGCTTCCCCCGGCTCAAGGTCGCGCGCCGCCCGAACGGGGTGTCTCTGGGCCCGATCTCCCAGCGCGGTGTCGCCACCGACATCGCCGACGTGATCGCCGGGGCGGCGGGTCTGCGCACCTGCACCGCTTCCCTCGGTCGCGCCGACCATCACTACTGCCCCGGCCGGTCCGCGGCCGCGACACTGCCCGATCCGCTCGTGACAGCGCTGCCGGGTGCCTGTCGTGCGGCCAGTGATCGCCCGCAGACCCTGCCGGACTACCTGCCGCGGGTGCAGGCCGCGCACGACCTGATCCTCGGACGCTCCGACGACCTGCTGATCGCCTTGCAGGCGAGGCTGCGCAGCCTCGCCGAGTCGCGCCGCTTCGAGTCGGCCGCCCGGGCACGGGACCGGCTGGCCGCGACCATCGACGCACTCGCCCGCTGCCAGCGCCTGTCCGCCGTCGCCGGCCTCGAAGAACTGGTGCTGGCCCGCCGAGCCGCCGACGGCGGCTGGGAGTTCGCCGTCGTCCGCTACGGGCGGCTCGCCGGTGCCGGCTGTGCCGCCCGGGGTGTGCCGCCGATGCCCGTGGTGGACGCGCTGGTGGCCGGCGCCCAGACCGTCCTGCCCCCGGACCGGGACGCCGGGCCGCTGTCCGGGGCACCGGCGGAGGAAGTGGGCCTGATCGCCCGGTGGCTCACCGAACCCGGCACGCGCCTGGTGTCGGTCAGCGGCGAACTGTGGTCACCGCTCGGTTCCGCGCAGCGGCACCTGGACTTCTCGTTCGTCGCCCGCGAGGCCCGCGAGTCGGCGGCACCGGTGCCGGAGACCCCGCGCCGCCGTCCGGCGCTCGTTTAGGCTCGGGGCATGATCACTGCCATCGTCCTCATCGGAGCCGACATCCACCAGATCCCGGAGACCGCCCAGGCCGTCGCCGACATCCCCGGTGTCACCGAGGTGTACTCGTGCGCCGGTGACGTCGACCTGATCGCCAAGGTGCGGGTGCGTGACCACGACGAGATCGCCGACGTGGTCACGGGCAAGATCAACCGGCTGCCGGGCGTTCGCCACAGCGCGACGCACATCGCCTTCCGCAGCTACTCCAGTTCGGAGGTGGAGGGCGGCTTCTCCATCGGCGAGTAGCCTCCCGCGTCAGGCGGTCGAGCGAAGTCGAGGCCCGACGATTTCTTCACCTACGACTGCGCAGCCGCCCACTCGGCCACGCGCGCCGCACTCTCGGCGTCGCTGAGGTCTTCCACCCGCGTCATCAACGACCAGCGCACCCCGAACGGATCCCGGACGCTCGCATACCGGTCGCCGGAGACGAAGTCGGCGACAGGCTCGCGGACCGTCGCCCCCGCTGCCACCGCCCGCTCCAGCAGCGCGTCGACGTCGGGGCAGTACAGGGACAGCGAGTAGCAGGCGGTGTCCCCGGCGGGTGGTGCGACGAGGCCGTAGTCCGGGGACGGGATCCCCAGTTGCAGCCGGCCGCAGCCGAAGTCGAGTTCAGCGTGTGCCACCGCGCCGCCGAACTCGGTCACCGACACGCACTGCGCACCGAAGACGTCCCGATAGAAGGCGAGTGCTCCCGCCGGATCTGGCAGCGCCAGAAACGGTGTGAGGGAGGTGAATCCGCGGGGCCGGCCGGCGACGGTGTGCGGGCCGTCCGCGGCGATCGCCGTCGTCGCCGTGGTCTGCATCGTGATGTCGTCTGTGCTCATTCCTCCATCGTCGGACGGCAGCCGCCGTGCGGGCTTGTCGAAACGCGACAGATGTCGTGCGCCGTATCCTGAAGCCGTGGACCGCGAACCGAACGGCCGGGGCGTGTTGCGCCCGGACCGGCTCCCCGACCTGGTCCGGCTGCCCCCGGGCCCGGGTGAGAGTCATCTGGTCCGCTGGTACTGGATCTCCCGCTGGAATCTGCCGCCGGGCGAGCACGCCCGGCAGGACCTGATCGCCTTCCCCGCATTCAACCTGGTCGTCACAGACCACGGCGTCCTGCTCTCCGGCCCCACCACTCGGATCTCCCACCGCGACCTGCACGGCCGCGGATTCGGGGTGGGCGCACTGCTGTGGCCCGCCGCGACCCCGCTGCTCACCGGCGATGCCGCGAGCTGTGTCGACCGCGTCACCGACTTCGCGGCGCCGGAACTCCTCGACGGCGTCCGCCGGGCCGATCCCGCGAGCAGCCCGCACGCGGGCGCCGCGGCGGTGGCCGACTGGCTCTGTCAGGGCACGCCCGAGCCGGACCCCGAGGCACTGCTGGCCAATCGCGTGATCGCGGCGGTCGAGGCCCCTCAACCGCCGCCCGATGTCGCCGCGCTGGCCGAGCGCGTCGGCGTCGCGGTGCGCACGCTGCAGAGACTCACCCGCCGATACATCGGGCTGTCGCCGCTGACGCTGCTCCAGCGCCGCCGGATCCAGGAGGCCGCCGACCGGGTGAGGTCAGCGGAGACCCGCTCGCTCGCCGACATCGCCGTCGACCTGGGCTACACCGATCACGCCCATCTGAGCCGGGAGTTCCGCAAGGTCCTGGGTGTCAGCCCCAGCGAGTACCGAGAAGTCCTCCGCCGCGACGCCGACGATCCGCCGGCGAACACGAAGGGAGTTCCGGGCGCGGAGTGCTCCGGACGGTGAAGGCGTCAGTCCGCGAGCGAGGTGCTCAGTCGCGCCCAATCGGCCAGGCGAGACGCGGCCGCACCCGAATCCAGAACCTCGGCGACCCGCTCTCGAGCCGCACGCAGGGCCGCGGTGAACTCGTCCTGCGTGTACAACCGGTCCTGCTCGAAGGCCACCAGAGCGGCGGCGGCGTTGAGCGACACCGCATCGCGCACCGGGCCGGTCGCGCCGGCGAACAGGTCCCGCGCGATCTGCGCGTTGACCTCCGCGTCCCCGCCCTGCAGCGCCGCAAGCTCCACCGTCGAGATCCCGAGGTCGCTCGGGTCGACGCTGAGCTCGCGCACCTGGCCGTCGACCACCTGCCAGACCGTCGAGGTGGTCGTGGTGGTCAACTCGTCGAGACCGTCGTCGCCGCGCACCACCAGCACGCGGTTGCCGCGGTCGGCGAAGGTCTTCGCCAGCGTCGGAGCCAGCTCGGCGAAAGCACAACCGATCAGCCCGGCCGGCGGCGCTGCCGGGTTGGTCAGCGGACCGAGGACGTTGAAGACGGTCGGGATGCCGATCTGTTTGCGGGGCGGGCCGGTGAAGCGGAAGGCCGGATGGAAGACCGGGGCGAAGCAGAAGCCGATCCCCACCTCGCGCAAGCATCGCTCCACCGCCGGTGGGCCGAGCGTGATGGCCACCCCCAGCGCTTCGAGGACGTCGGCACCGCCGCTCTTCGAGGACGCCGCGCGGTTTCCGTGCTTGATCACCGGCACTCCGGCCGCGGACACCACGATCGACGTCATGGTCGAGATGTTGACCGTGTGCGAGCGGTCGCCCCCCGTGCCGACGATGTCGACGGCGTCGCCGGTGGTGCTCACCCGGTTCGCCAGCGCGAGCATGGTGTCGGCCAGGCCGCGCAGCTCGTCCGGGGCGGCGCCCTTCATCTTGACCCCCACGCCGAAGGCCGCGATCTGTGCACCCGTCGCCGAATCGGACATGATCTCCCGCATCGCCCACGCGGCCTCGCCCACCGTCAGATCGATACCGTCGGTCACCTTGCCCAGAACGGCCGGCCAGGTGAGTTCGACATCCGGCTGCGAAACGGGTTGCTGAGCGGAATTCGGGGAAGTCACCCCGCCAGACTAGCGACCCGCGCTCACGCGGATCCGGAGTCGGGGGCGGCCAGGACGGCCCAGCCGCCGGACTCACCGCCCAGCCTGGCCGTCATGGAGCCGATGATCGCCCGCTCTTGAGACAGGGTCCGCGCATCAACGCGCTGCAGACGCGCGACCGCGACGGCGATCCGGCCGGCCGGCGCGGACGGATCGGACGGCAGCGCGGGGGCTTCCACATATCCGTCCATCCCGCAGCGCGCCAGGACCGGCTCGCGCCGATCGGCGTCGACGAACAGCAGATGACGCAGCAGCACCTCGTCAGGCCTGTCGAATCCGGCGCCGGTGAGCGCCTCCGACGACGAGACGGTCTCGTCGTGACATGCGACCAGCACCTCGGCACGGGTCAGCTCCTCGGCCGCGTCGCGCACCGCCTTCCTGCTCCGGCGCCACCATCGCCCCACCAGTCACTCCTATCGCACGGCTTCGCTTGCACTCACACTGTCCGGTCTGCGGCCTTTCAGGCTCCCCTCAGCCCGGCCCGGCACCATGAGCATGACGGGACGTCCACGGAACACCGAACAGGGGCTGCTGAGACACGCCCGAAGTGGTCCGTCCGAAACGCCTGGACCAGCATCGACACAATCGTTTCGGACCAATTTGGGACCCGAGTGGCCACGGCTTACTACGAACCGTCATACTTCTTGATGTGACTAGCGCCGTGGGTACCTCAGGAACCGCCATCTCCTCGCGTGTGCACTCGCTGAACCGGCCGAACATGGTCAGCGTCGGCACCATCGTGTGGTTGTCGAGCGAGTTGATGTTCTTCGCCGGCCTGTTCGCGATGTACTTCGTCGCGCGGGCCAATTCAGTCGAGTGGCCGCAGCCGCCTGCGCATTTGAATCTGGCGCTCGCGATCCCGGTGACCACCATCCTGATCCTCAGCTCGGTCACCTGCCAGCTGGGTGTCTTCGCCGCTGAGAAGGGCGACGTCTTCGGTCTCCGCCGCTGGTACACCCTGACCCTGGTCATGGGCACCATCTTCGTCGCCGGTCAGAGCTACGAGTACTTCCAGCTGGTCGGTGAGGGCGTGACCCTGTCGTCGTCGTCCTACGGCTCCACCTTCTACATGGCGACCGGCTTCCACGGCCTGCACGTCATCGGCGGTCTGATCGCCTTCGTCCTCCTGCTGATCCGCACGCGCCTGTCGAAGTTCACTCCGGCCCAGGCGACCGCGGCGATCGTGGTGTCGTATTACTGGCACTTCGTCGACGTCGTGTGGATCGCCTTGTTCGTCGTCATTTACTTCGTGCAATAGACCCGGCCGCCCCGAGTAGACATTGAAGTAGCAGCCCAATCGCTTAGTAGAGAGACACCGATGAGATCATCTCCACCGAGTTCGTCGCAGCCGCTCGACGGCGACGACGCCTCCGCAGAGCGCGTGACGAACGCCGGGCCGGCGAAGACCGACGCGCGCCGCGCCAAGTCGCGCCGCAAGCTGCGCCGCCGCGCCGGTGCCACCGCTTTCCTGATGTTCGGACTGTTGGCCACCGGACTGCTGGCCGGGTTGCTCACCCCGAAGCCTCAGGTCGCCACCGCCGAGCCCACCTCCGCTGAGCTCGTCGCCGCCGGCAAGCAGCTGTACGAGACCTCCTGCGTCACGTGCCACGGCACCAACCTCGAGGGCGTGGAGGACCGCGGTCCCAACCTGCTCGGTGTCGGTGACGCCGCGGTGTACTTCCAGGTCTCCACCGGCCGTATGCCGGCCGCTCGCGGTGAGGCCCAGGCCGCCCGCAAGACCGAGAAGTTCACCCAGGCCCAGATCGATCAGCTCGGCGCCTACATCCAGGCGATGGGCGGCGGCCCGCGCGTCATGTACGACCACGACAGCGACGGCAACCTCAAGCGCGACGAGAACGGCATGCCGGTCCTCGCGATGGAGTCCCTGCAGGGCGACGACCTCGGCCGCGGCTCCGAGCTGTTCCGCCTGAACTGCGCCTCGTGCCACAACTTCACCGGTCGTGGCGGCGCGCTCTCGAGCGGTAAGTACGCTCCCCCGCTGACGGATGTCAACGAGCAGCAGCTCTACACGGCGATGCTCACGGGCCCCCAGAACATGCCCAAGTTCTCCAACCGGCAGCTGTCGGTCGATGAGAAGAAAGACATCATCGGCTTCATCCGTTACGCCGACTCCTCGAACCCGATCGGCGGCTTCAGCCTCGGCGGCTTCGGCCCCGCCTCGGAAGGCGTGGTCATGTGGGTCGTCGGTATTTCGGCGATCGTCGCCGGTGCGATGTGGATTGGATCACGAAATTGAGCGCAACGAGTAACGACGTCCCGTCGGACGACCAGCTCGACTCGATGTCCAACGACGAACTGGTCCAGCTCGGTACCAATCTGGACGATGTCGAGATCATCTACCGCGAGCCCCGGAACCCGGTCCCGGACACCAAGGCGGAGAAGCGCTCCGAGCGCATCGTCGCCACCTGGTTCGTGCTCGCGGGCCTGTTCTCCCTGGCCGGTTTCGCGCTGTTCATCTGGAACCGCTGGGAATTCACCATGCCGAACCAGGACGGGTACTGGGCGTACACGTTCTACACCCCGGCTCTGGGCGTCTCCTTCGGTCTGGCCATCCTGAGCTTCGGCTTCGGTGTCATTCAGCTGACCAAGCGGTTCATCCCGGCCGAGATCTCGGTGCAGCAGCGCCATGACGGACCGTCGGCCGCCGTCGATCAGAAGACCCTGGTCGCCGAGCTCAACGATTCGCTGACCACCTCCACCCTGCCTCGTCGCAAGATGATTCTCGGCTCGGCCGGTTTCGGTCTCGGTGCGCTCGCCTTCGCCGGCGGTATCGCCGCCATCGGCGGGTTCATCAAGAATCCGTGGGCCGATCCCAAGGACGATCTGTGGCAGACCGGCTGGTCGCCGATCCACAACCCGGCCTCCGACCCGAATGAGACCGTCTTCCTGCGTCGCGACACCGGCAACCCGTACCAGGTCGCCCTGGTCCGGCCCGAGGACCTCGACGCCGGCGCCATGGAGACTGTTTTCCCGTGGCGCGTCTCCGACGGCTACGGCGAGACCGAGGAGTCACGGCACCACCTCCTCCAGAGCCTGCGCGCCGTCCGCAACCCGGTCATGCTGATCCGTCTGCGTCCCGCCGATGCGGCCAAGGTGATCAAGCGTCAGGGGCAGGAGAGCTTCAACTACGGCGACTACTACGCCTACACCAAGGTCTGCAGCCATCTCGGTTGCCCGACCTCTCTGTACGAGCAGCAGACCAACCGGATTCTCTGCCCGTGCCACCAGTCGCAGTTCGACGCGCTCGAGTACGCCAAGCCGATCTTCGGACCGGCCGCCCGTGCCCTCGCTCAGCTGCCGATCTCGGTGAACAATCAGGGGTACATGGTCGCCAACGGCGACTTCATCGAGCCCGTCGGACCTGCATTCTGGGAGCGTAAGTCATGACGATCGCCGACCGCCTCGCGACGCAGGCAGAAGAGGCGGATGTCCGGTACCGCATGGCCGCCGGCGTCCGTCGCCAGATCAACAAGGTCTTCCCGACCCACTGGTCGTTCCTGCTGGGCGAGCTCGCCCTGTACAGCTTCATCATCCTGCTGCTGTCGGGCGTCTACCTGACGATGTTCTTCGATCCGTCGATGGCGCACGTCACCTACGAAGGTGCGTACCTGCCCCTCAACGGCGTCACCATGAGCCGCGCATACGAAACCACCCTGGACCTCTCCTTCGAGGTCCGCGGCGGCCTGTTCGTGCGACAGATCCACCACTGGGCGGCACTGCTCTTCGCAGCCTCGATCATCATCCACATGATGCGGATCTTCTTCACCGGAGCGTTCCGCAAGCCGCGTGAGGCGAACTGGGTCATCGGTTCGTTCCTGCTGCTGCTGGCCATGTTCGAGGGCTTCTTCGGCTACTCGCTGCCGGACGACCTGCTGTCGGGCACCGGCGTCCGCGCCGCCATGAGCGGTATCGTCCTCGGCATTCCGCTGATCGGCACCTGGGTGCAGTTCGCGCTGTTCAACGGCGACTTCCCGGGCGACATCATCATTCCGCGCCTGTACGTGCTGCACGTGCTGATCTTCCCGGCCATCATCCTGGCGCTGATCGGTGCTCACCTGGCGCTGGTCTGGTACCAGAAGCACACCCAGTTCCCCGGCCCCGGCCGGACCGAGAACAACGTGGTCGGCGTCCGGATCCTCCCTGTCTTCGCGGCCAAGGGCGGAGCGTTCTTCGCCATCACCTTCGGTGCTCTGGCGTTGATGTCCGGCGTCTTCCAGATCAACGCGGTCTGGAACATCGGCCCGTACAACCCGGGTCAGGTCTCAGCCGGATCGCAGCCGGACATCTACATGATGTGGACGGACGGCTTCGCGCGACTCATGCCGGCGTGGGAGCTCTATCTGGGCAACTACACCATCCCCGCCATCTTCTGGGTGGTGCTGGTGATCGGTGTGATCTTCGCGCTGCTGTTCGCCTATCCGTGGATCGAGTCGGCACTCACCGGTGACAAGGCTCCGCACAACCTGCTGCAGCGTCCGCGTGACGCTCCGGTCCGGACTGCGATCGGTGCGATGGCCCTGACGTTCTACATCATCCTCACGGTGAGTTGTATGAACGACATCATCGCCCTGAAGTTCCACATCTCGCTGAACGCGACCACGTGGGCGGGCCGGATCGGACTGATCGTCCTGCCGCCGCTGGTCTACTTCATCACCTACCGGTGGGCCATCTCGCTGCAGCGCAGCGACCGGGATGTCCTGGCGCACGGTATCGAGACCGGCATCATCCGCCGCGAGGCGATCGGTGAGTACATCGAGATCCACCAGCCGCTGGGCCCGGTGGACAGCCATGGACACCCGATCCCGCTCCCCTACGAGGGCGCTCCACTGCCCAAGCGGATGAACAAGCTCGGCGCCGCCGGCGCTCCGGGTACCGGATCGCTGTTGACCGCGGATCCGCCGGAGCAGCAGGAGGAGAACGTGCAGATCGAGCACGATCAGCACTCGGCCGAGAAGAAGGCACTCATGGAGTTGCAGGCGAAGGGTGGAAACCCGCTCGCCGACGACGACGAGTAGCCACCGCAACGACGACGATGGCCGTCCCGCATACCGCGGGGCGGCCATCGTCGTCTCCGGCGTTCCTACACCGGTGGAGTCGACACGCCGATCGAGCGAAGTCGAGACCACTCTCCTCCCCCACCGGTGTTCAGTCCGCTCCGCGTGCGGGACACGACTTCTGTCGGGGCGGCTCCGAGTGCCTTTCCACCAGGTCTCCGGCGAGCTGACGGACGCGTTCGCGGGCCACCGGTGGGGAGAGGACCTCGATGTGGTCGCCGAACTGGAGGAGCTGACGAACCGACTCGATGTCGGGGTAACCGACGACGACGGTGCACCAGCCGGTTTCCGGGTCGGAGACATCGTGGATGCGGCTGCCGAGGATGCGCCGCGCCAGGTCGAGGCGGTTCTCCGGCAGCCGGACGGTCACACTCACGCGACTTCGCTCCTCGGTGCGTTCCTTCAACTCGGCCCATCTGGTGCGGAGGGTCTCACCTGGCCGCAGAACAGCCGCCGCCTCGAGCTGTTCGTAGAACGAGAGTCGTTCCAGAGCGAACAGCCGAGCATCCCCCTGATCATCGGCGATCAGATACCAGCGACCTGATTTCGCCACGATCCCGTACGGATCGACCACCCGCGTCGAAGGCTGACTCTCGGCGCTGCGACGGTATCGGATTCGCCACCGACGCCGGCGTCGCAGGGCCGAGGCCAGGTCCGATACGTCGACCGCTGCCTCCGAGTCGGCGAACCACGCGGTGCTGTCCACCAGCACGAGGTCCGCCAGTGGCCGCAGGCTCGGCGTCCCGGGTGCTGCCGCCTGCCGGGCGGCGATCTTGCGCGCAGCCGACTCCCACACCGCAGACAGGCCCATGCGCTCGAGTTGCGCGCTGTCCAAACCTGCTACGGAAAGGGCCTCCAGCTCTGGCGGTTCCAAATGGGAGGCGTTGAGCCGTGCACCGGGGAGCAAGACGATGCCGCCGTTTCGCCCGCGTTCGGCATAGACAGGCACGCCTGCGGTCGAGAGGGCCTCGACATCCCGCAGCACCGTCCGCCGGGACACTTCCAGACGCTCGGCGAGTTCGGTGGTGGTGATGCGCTGACGGGTCTGCAGAAGCAGGAGGAGGTGCAACAGTCGCGAAGCCTTCATGCTGATCGATGTTTGCAGAAAAGGTGACAGGTTCTGTCGCGATGACGCGATCAATTGGAGCGGTACCGAGAATTCGACGATCTGAGGAGAGCTCCATGCCCGCACCCAACCTGTTCCTGATCGGCGTCCGCGACGCCGAGGCCGCCACCGCCTTCTACGGCGCTCTGTTCGAGATCGAACCGACCTTCATCAGCCCCCACTACGTGGCTTTCGAGGTCGCCCCCGGTGTCCTGTTCGCGCTGTGGACGGGCTACAGCGAGCAGTCCGTCCCGAGCACCCCTCGCACAAGCGAAGTCGGCCTGATGGTGCCGGGAGCAACGACCGCGATCGACGAGCTCTTCACGAGGTGGGGCTCGAAGGGAGTCCGTGTCGTGGAGAAGCCGCACGACGCCGTCTTCGGCCGGACCTTCGTGATCGCGGACCCCGACGGCAACCTGATCCGGGTCTCCCCGGTGGACTGAATGCGAGCGGCCGCCCCCCGGAATCGGAGGGCGGCCGCTCGTCGTCAGTCGAGGGTGCCGGAGGTCAGTGCTTCTCCGGGCCGACGTGGTACTCCATGACCAGACCGGTCACCGCGCCGAGGATCACGACCACCGAGGCGATGGCGAACCAGAAGTTCGACGACGCGAAGCCGATCGCGAACAGGGTGGCGCCGGCGGCGACCATGATCGGCCAGTAGCTGTGCGGGCTGAAGAAGCCCAGTTCGCCTGCACCGTCTTCGATCTCGGCGTCGTCGTAGTCCTCCGGGCGGATCTCCACGCGGCGGGCGACGAACCGGAAGTAGGTGCCGGCCAGGAGCGCCAGGATCGCCGAGAAGAACAGGCAGGCGGCGCCGGCCCATTCCACGCCGGTGTAATAGAAGTGCGTTGCGACCGTGTAGATCACGCCGACGACGATGAAGAAGACGGCGATGGCCTCGAAGATTCGCGCTTCGATCTTCATGACAGGTTCACTCCCTCTGCGGGCGTGCAGCCCTTGCCCAGGGTCGAAGTGTTGGTGGCGTCACCCAGGTACTCCGGGGTGTCGGTGGTGGCCACGCGGCGGGTGTCGAACGGCACGGTGACCACCGACTCCGGCTCCTGGCAGACCGCCGTGAGCGCTTCGGCATTGGTGGCGTCCGGGTTGGCCTTGCGCCAGTTGATGTAGGCGTCGAAGACCTGCGGGCTCACCGCACGGACCTCGAAGTTCATCATCGCGTGGTAGGTGCCGCACATTTCGGCGCAGCGCCCGACGAAGGCACCTTCGCGGTCGATCTCGCTGATCTGGAAGCTCGGGTCCTGGTGGTTCTGCTCCGGGAACGGGAAGAGGTCACGCTTGAACAGGAACTCGGGAACCCAGAACGAGTGGATGACGTCCGCCGCGGCCAGGTCGAACTGGATACGCTTGTTGGTCGGCAGCAGCAGGATCGGGATCTCCGAGGAGGTGCCGAGGACCTCGATCTGATCGAAGGCCAGGTAGTCGCGAACGTCCTGGTTACGGCCGCCGGCCGGACCCATCAGTTCTTCCTGCTCGCCCTCGTGCTCGTAGTAGTCCTTGATCTTCAGATCGAAGGGGCTGCCGCTCTTGGAGTCCTTGGGATCGATCAGCAGAGCACCGTCGTTCGATTCGACCGACTTGTAACCGAACTTCCAGTTCCACTGGAAGGCGGTGACGTCGACGACGACGGCCGGGTTGTCTTCCCGCTTCTCCACCGTGTTCTGGGTGATGACGGTGAAGTAGAAGAGTACGGCGATCAGCACGAACGGAATCGCGGTGTACGCCAGCTCCAGCGGCACGTTGTAGCCGGTCTGCCGCGGGAACTCGGCCTCTGCGTCGGTGTTCTTGAGGACGTCGTGGTTCTTCTTCCGGCGGTGGAAGGTGATGGTCCAGAAGATCAGACCCCACACGAGGATGCCCATCGCGAGGGCTGCGATGACAGCCCACTGCCACAGCAGGAGCATGCTCTTGCCCTCGGGGGTGACACCCGCAGGCCAACCGAAGCGCACCGCCTCTTCCGGGCTGCACCCGGTTACGAACAGCGCGGTGAGCGCGAACCCACTGAGCGCCGCGACTCTCTTCACCGTGCGCGACGCACTAGGGCTGCGCCGGGCCGACGAACGTCCACCGTGAGTCAATTTCACGCCTTCCTGCTGACAGGGAGCTGTTTCGCGCGAGGATTCCATAACGAGGAGCACTCGCTGCAGAACATTCTCGCACCTAGTACTACGCAGCGTAGACCAACGAGGCGAACTGGTCGCGATTGGGGCACCCGGTCGTGTCACCGGAGATATCGGACCTGGGAAAAGGGCCTGACCGCCTCCGGCGCACCGCGGCGAGTTCGCCCGGGCTCGCCGCTCTGCGGCATAGTGGACGGGCGGTCCTCGCGCACGCGAGCACCCACTGTTCCCCCCGAACCTCGCGATCGAAGGACACCGGAAACGTGTGTGGACTACTCGGAATGCTCACCGGTGACGGCTCGGCCCCGTCGCTCATCGAACTGGTCGCCGAGAGCTCGCACTGCATGCGCCACCGCGGCCCCGACGATGCGCTGACATGGAACGACCAGGACCTCGTCCTGGGCTTCAACCGCCTGTCGATCATCGACATCGAGCACTCGCCGCAGCCGCTGGTGTGGGGCCCGCCGGAGCAGCCCGAGCGCTACGCGCTGGCCTTCAACGGCGAAATCTACAACTACCTGGAGCTCCGCAAGGAACTCCAGGAAGAGTTCGGCGCCGAGTTCCACACCGAAGGCGACGGCGAGCCCATCGTCGTCGGTTTTCACCACTGGGGCCCGGAGGTGGTCCGCAAGCTGCGCGGCATGTTCGCCTTCGCCATCTGGGACACGGTGGACAAGAAGCTGTTCCTGGCACGCGATCCCTTCGGAATCAAGCCCCTGTACCTCGCGACCGGGCCCGGCGGCACCGCTTTCGGCAGCGAGAAGAAGAGCCTTCTGCAACTTCTGGACAGCCTGAAGCTGGACCACACGCTCGATCCGCGGGCGATCGAGCATTACACCGTGCTGCAGTACGTACCCGAACCCGAGTCGCTGCACGCGAACATCCGCCGGCTCGAGTCCGGCACATACGCCACCCTCTCCGCCGGCGGCGAGCCGGCGACCACCCGCTACTTCAAGCCGCGGTTCTCCATCCGGCCGTTCCAGCGCGACGGCGACCAGGCCCGGTACGACGAGATCGCCGAGGTGCTGCGCGACTCCGTGGCCAAGCACATGCGCGCGGACGTGACCGTCGGTTCGTTCCTGTCCGGCGGCATCGATTCGACGGCGATCGCCGCCCTGGCCATCCAGCACAATCCGGACCTGATCACCTTCACCACCGGATTCGAGCGCGACGGCTATTCGGAGATCGACGTGGCCGCAGAGTCGGCCGAGGCCATCGGCGCCCGCCACATCGTGAAGGTGGTCAGCCCGGAGGAGTACATCTCCGCGATCCCGAAGATCATCTGGTATCTCGACGACCCGGTGGCGGATCCCGCGCTGGTTCCGCTGTACTTCGTGGCGGCCGAAGCCCGCAAGCACGTCAAGGTGGTCCTGTCCGGAGAGGGCGCCGACGAACTCTTCGGCGGCTACACCATCTACAAGGAGCCCCTGTCGCTCAAGTCCTTCGACAAGCTCGGCCCCCGCCTGCGTCGCGCGGCGGGCAAGCTGTCGGAGAGGATCCCGGAGGGCACCCGCGGCAAGAGCCTCCTGCACCGCGGTTCGCAGACCCTGGAGGAGCGCTACTACGGCAACGCCCGCAGCTTCGACGACGAGCGTCTGCGCCGCGTCCTGCGCGACTACCGGCCCGAGTGGACGCACACCGACGTGACGGCGCCGATCTACGCCGACAGCGAGGGCATGGACCCGGTGGCCCGCATGCAGCATCTGGACCTGTTCAGCTGGCTCCGCGGAGACATCCTGGTCAAGGCCGACAAGATGACGATGGCGAACTCGCTGGAACTGCGCGTGCCGTTCCTGGACAAGGAAGTGTTCGCCGTCGCCGAGGGCCTGCCGTTCGACGAGAAGATCGCACACGGCACCACCAAGTACGCACTGCGGAAGGCACTCGAGCAGATCGTGCCCGGGCACGTCCTGCACCGGAAGAAGCTCGGCTTCCCCGTCCCTCTGCGCCACTGGCTGGCCGGCCCGGAGATGTACGACTGGGCCCGTCAGGTGATCGTCGACTCCGACACCGATCACATCTTCGACAAGCAGTTCGTGCTGCAGATGCTCGACGAGCACCGGGCCGGCACCGTGGACAACAGCCGCCGGATCTGGACGGTCCTGTGCTTCATGATCTGGTACGGCATCTTCGTCGACGGCTCGATCGATCCGCAGATCGAGGAGCACCAGTACCCCGTGCGTCTCTGACCGGGGCGACGCGCCGGTAGCGGGCGTCCTCAACGCCCTCCAGAAGCGTCCTACAGAACGGCTGCGATGTCGGCGGCCGCCGTGTCGCCGTACGCACCGCGAATCCGCTCCACGGCGGACTCGTGCTCCCAGATCCAGCCTTGCGTCGACTCGCACTCCAGGACCAGCGTGGCCACCATGGCACCCAACTGTGCGGCGCGCTCGAAGCGCAGACCCCGCGACAGTCCGGTCAGGAAGCCCGCGCGGAAGCCGTCGCCCACGCCGGTGGGGTCGAGCTGGTCGACCACCGGGACCACCGGCACGTGCAGGGCCTCCCCCGTCGACGGCACGATGTCTATGCCACCGGAACCCTTGGTGGTGATGCGCACCTCGACCAGTCCGGCGACGTCGTCAGCGGTCAGGCCGGTCTTCTGCAGCAGCAGGCCCCACTCGTATTCGTTGGTGAACAGATACTTGGCACCGGAGATCAGGTTGCGGGCGGTGTCGCCGTCCAGCCGCGCCAGCTGCTGCGACGGATCGGCGGCGAACGGGATGCCGTGATCGCGGCACAGCTCGGTGTGGCGGACCATCGCTTCCGGGTCGTCGGGAGCCACCAGGACCAGGTCGGGCCGACCCGTCTCGTCGAAGACCTCGGTGACGTCGATGGAGCGCGACTCGGACATCGCCCCCGGGTAGAAGAAGGCCAGCTGAGCCATGGTCTCGTCGGTGGTGCAGGTGAAGCGCGCGGTGTGCTGGGTGCGGGAGATCCGGACGCCGCGGCAGTCCACGCCGTGCTCGCTGAGCCATTCGCGGTAGTCGGCGAAGTCTTCTCCCGCCGCGCCGATGAGCAGCGGATTGCCGCCGAGTGCCCCGATGGCGAAGGCGATGTTGCCGCCGACACCGCCGCGGCGCACCAGCAGGTCCTCGGTGAGGAAGCTCAGCGAGATGTGCTCGAGCTGGTCGCTCAGCAACTGTTCGGAGAACTTTCCGGGGAACTTCATCAGGTGGTCGGTCGCCAGCGACCCGCAAACGGCTATGAACATTCGTCCACGATAATCAGGTCGCAGACGACTCCGGCCGCCTGCCCCCGGTTCAGGGGACAGACGGCCGGAAGTTCGGTGCCGGGCGGAGCTGCGCCCGGCGGAGCTTATCGACTCAGTTGAACGAGTCGCCGCAGGCGCAACTGCCGGTGGCGTTCGGATTGTCGATGGTGAAGCCCTGCTTCTCGATCGAGTCGACGAAATCGATGGTGGCGCCCTTCATGTACGGCGCGCTCATCCGGTCGACGGCCAGCTTCACGCCGCCGAACTCGTGGACCACGTCGCCGTCGAGGCTGCGGTCGTCGAAGTAGAGCTGGTAACGCAGACCGGCACAGCCACCGGGCTGAACCTCGATCCGCAGGGACATGTCGTCGCGACCCTCTTGGTCGAGCAGCGCCTTGGCCTTGGAGGCCGCGGAATCGGTGAGGACCACATCCGACTGTGCGGTCTCGTTCTGGACGGTCATTAGTGCTCCCTCTCGTGGCACGAAGGCCGTTACCTTCAGGGCCTTCCGTTCATCGACGACACACCTGCGGCCGGTATCCCCGGCCGACGATGCGTAGCCGTCGGAGTCAACCGTACTCCGCACCGGATTATTCCCCCAGTATTCGCCTCTGGGAGATTGTCGATCCCGGATGTCCGATTCCGCCGGGGTCGACCTCAGCGTTCACCCGCCGCCGGCCACGGTTCCGGGCTCTGTCCAGGCGCTCACCGGAGCCCTCGCGACATGCCCTAAGCTCGTGAGCGTGAAGTTGCCCTGGAAATCCGGCACCGAGAACGCCGATGAGACCGCCGCCTCGGATGGCGCCGCCTCCGCGCAATCCGCGGATGCCAAGGTCCAGCCCGCCCGAACCACCCCGGGCAAGGGCCGTCCGACGCCCAAGCGCCGCGATGCGCAGGCCCGCCGCTCCGGTCCGGTCGCCCCGCCGCCGACCACCCGCGCCGAGGCCCGCGCCCGCCGCAAGGCCGAGAAGTCGAAGCTCTCCAAGGACGAGCGCAAAGAACTGCGCGCCGAGCGGAGCAAGGTCCGCACCGAGCAGCGCGAGAAGATGATGGCCGGCGATGAGAAGTACATGATCGCCCGCGACCGCGGTCCGGTCCGCGCGTATGCCCGTGACCTGGTGGATTCCCGGCGGAACTTCGCCGGCCTGTTCATGCCGTTCGCGGTGGTGCTGATCGTCGCGATGATGATGCCCGCCTTCGCCTTCTACATCAACTTTCTGATGCTGGCGTTCGTGCTCTTCATGCTGGTGGACTCCTACATTCTGGGCCGGATGGTGAACAAGCGGGTCCGGGAACGGTTCCCGGAGAGCACCGATGGCGGTCTGCGCCTGGGCTTCTACTCCTTCACCCGCGCCATGCAGTTGCGGATGATGCGGGCGCCGCGCCCGCGGGTGTCCGTCGGCGACGAGGTCTAACCGACGATGCGCACGCTGGTCCTCGGCGGGACCCGCTCGGGGAAGTCCGCCCGCGCCGAGTCGCTGCTCGCCGGGCCATCCCACGTGCGTTATCTGGCCACCGGCGCCGTCCCCACCGGAGACGATCAGGCCTGGTCCGAGCGAGTGCAGGCGCATCGCGACCGCCGCGGTGCGCGCTACACCACCGTCGAGAGCCTCGATCTGGCCGGACTGCTGCGCGCGGACCCCGACGCCGCCACCCTGGTCGACGATCTCGGCAACTGGGTCACCGGTCTCCTCGATGCCGCGGATGCCTGGGACGACGAGGCCGTGGACCTGGCCGCGGAGATCACCGAGCTCCGGGACGCCGTCGCCGAGTTCCGCGGGCAACTGGTGATCGTGAGCCCCGAGGTGGGACTGTCGGTGGTGCCCGCCACCGCCACCGGCCGCCGCTTCCAGGATCTGCTGGGCGCCGTGAATGCGGCTGTCGCCGGGGCCTGCGAGAACGTCGAGCTGGTGGTGGCAGGCCGCATCCTCGCCCCGCTCCCCGCCGATCGAACTGCTCTCCCCGCCGATCGAACTGCTCTCCCCGATGATCGAGCGGAGACGAGATCACCGGCCCGAAACCCCGAGCCCGAAGAGCTTGGGCGCTCGGAGCGACCTCAGGGGTCGGTCAAAGCGCCAAAGATTCCCGAGACCGCAGCGCGACGTGAACTCGATCCCACCGACGCCGAGGTCTTCGAGGTGGTCGACCTGCCGGACGAGGACGTCGCCGAGTCGGCCCGCCGTCGTCTGCTCACCCTCACCAAACCCCCGAACTCCCTCGGCCGTCTGGAGGACATCGGCGTCTGGATCTCTTCGTGCCAGGGCGTCTGCCCGCCGAAGGCCATCAGGTCACCGCAGATCGTGGTCTTCGCGGGCGACCACGGTGTCGCCCGCGAGGGCGTCTCGGCGTTCCCGCCGGAGGTGACCGCACAGATGGTCACCAACATCGCCGAGGGCGGGGCCGCCATCAACGTCCTCGCCCGCCGCGCCGGAGCCGCGGTCCAGGTGCTCGACATGTCGGTCGACTCCGACGACGCAGACCCCGTCGTCGCCCGGTACAAGGTGCGCCGCAGCACCGGTGATCTGCGCCGGGGCGAGGCCATGACCCTGGCCGAGGCGCGCCGGGCGGTCGCCGCCGGCCGCGCCGTCGCCGACGACCTGGTCGATGCGGGCGCCGACCTGCTGATCGCCGGTGACATGGGGATCGGCAACACCACTCCCGCCGCGGTGCTCACCGGCACCATCACCGGCAAGGAACCCGTCGTGGTGGTGGGCCGCGGCACCGGCGTCGACGACGCCGGATGGATCCGCAAGACCGCAGCGATCCGGGACGGCCTGCGCTTCGGGCGCCGCCACCGTCACGATCCGCTGTCGCTGCTCGCCGCCGTCGCCGGCCCGGACCTGGCTGCCATGGCCGGCTTCCTGGCGCAGGCCGCTCTGCGAAAGACGCCGGTGATCCTCGACGGCATGGTGGTCACCTCGGCGGCGCTGGTCGCCAACTCACTGGCTCCCGGCGCCAGCGCCTGGTGGTGCGCCGGACACCGCTCCACCGAGCCCGCCCACGGCTTCGCTCTCGCCGAGCTCGGTCTGGAACCGATCCTCGACCTGTCGATGCGCCTCGGTGAGGGGTCCGGGGCGGCGACCGCGCTGCCGGTGGTCGCCGACGCGGTGGACATCCTGATCGACATGGCGACCTTCGGCGACGCCGGCGTCGACGATGGTTCCTGACCGGCCTCGGGGACTCCACCTGGCGGCGAGCTGGCTGACGGTGCTGCCGGTCCCCCAGCCGCCGTCACCACCCGACCGCACCGACGGCGCCCGCGTGATCGCGGCGGTCCCGGTCCTCGGGCTGCTTCTGGGCTGCGCCGCCGCCGCCATCGCCTTCGGTCTGCACCACACGGCCCTCCCGGCGCTGGTGATCGGCGCGCTGTGCGTGGTCTTCGGCGCGCTGATCTCGCGCGGCATGCACGTGGACGGGCTGGCCGACACCGCGGACGGCTTGGGCTGCTACGGCGACCCCGAACGGGTGCGGGCCGTGATGCGGTCTGGCGACATCGGTCCCTTCGGGACTGCCGCCCTGGTGCTGACACTCCTGCTGCAAGCCCTCGCGATCGGCTACCTCACCGTCGAAAGCCGTTGGTACGCCATCGCATTCGCGATATTCCTGGGCCGGTACACCGTGGTGATCGCGTGCCGGCGTGCGCTGGCCGCGGCGAACGCCGACGGCTTCGGCGCGCTGGTGGCAGGCACGCAGCGCACGTCGATCGCGGTGTGGACCGTCCTGTCGGCGGTGCTCGCCGTCGGCGCCGGATGGCTCGACGCGCCCAGCGGCGCAGGGGCTTTCGACTGGGTCCCCGCTGTCCGGGCACTGATCGCCCTCGCGGTGGTGTCCGTCGGCGCCTATGCGTTCACGCGCCATTGCGCGCGCCGGATGGGAGGTACCTCCGGCGACGTCCTCGGCGCCACCCTGGAACTGTCCACCACCGTCGCGCTGGTGGCACTCCTGTTCTGAGGGCGCCAGATGCTCGCGCTCAGGGGTGCAGGGTCGTCATCCAGCCGTGGGTATCGGCGAAGGTGCCGCGCTGCAGACCGGTCAGGGTGTCGCGGAGGGCCTGGGTCACTTCCCCGGTGGTGCCGTCGCCGATCAGATAGTCGTCGGTGTCGCTCTTCACGCGACCGACCGGGGTGATGACCGCGGCGGTGCCGCAGGCGAAGACCTCGGTGACGGCACCGGAGGCGACACCCTCACGCAGTTCGCCCGTGGAGATCCGGCGCTCGGACACGCGGTAGCCGGCGTCGGCGGCGAGAGTCAGCAGCGAATCGCGGGTGATGCCCGGCAGCAGCGAGCCGGACAGTTCGGGGGTGACGATCTCGGCATCCGAGCCCTCGCCGAGGACGAAGAACAGGTTCATCCCGCCCATCTCCTCGATGTAGTTGCGCTCGACGGCATCCAGCCAGACCACCTGGTCGCAGCCCTCCTCGGCGGCCTGAGCCTGCGCCAGCAGGGAGGCGGCGTAGTTGCCGCCGAACTTGGCCGCACCGGTGCCGCCCGGGGAGGCGCGGACGTACTCGGTGCACAGGAAGACGCTGACCGGCTTCACGCCGCCGGAGAAGTAGGCACCGGCGGGCGAGGCGATGACGACGTAGCGGTACTGGTCGGACGGCCGGACTCCCAGGCTGGGCTCGGTCGCGAACATGAACGGCCGCAGGTACAGCGCCTCCTCACCGCCGGCCGCAGGAACCCACCCCACGTCCGCCGACAGGAGCGCGCGCAGTGAGCCGACGAAGTCCTCGACGGGCAGCGGGGGCATCGCCAGTCGCTCGGCGGAGGTGACGAATCGCTGAGCGTTGGCCTCCGGCCGAAAGGCCGCGATGGAACCGTCGGGCTGCCGGTACGCCTTGAGCCCTTCGAAGATCTCCTGGGCGTAGTGCAGCACCATGGCCGCCGGATCCAGGGCGATCGGCCCGTAGGGGGTCACCCGCGCACCGTGCCAGCCGCGGTCGCGGTCGAAGTCGATCGACACCATGTGGTCGGTGAAGTGGTTGCCGAAGCCCGGCGCCTGCAGAATCTCTGCGCGCCTGCCGTCCGAGACGGGATGGGGATGATCGGTGTGGATGAACTCCAGGGTCATTGCACAAGAATAGCGCCGCCGTGCAATCGCCTTTCTCCCGCCGTTGGGAGCGGGGTGATCAGACGTGGCTCTCGACGAACGGGGGGTTCACCACGGTGCAGGGCACCCCGCGCCCGCGGACGTCGACGGTCACCTCGTCACCGGCACGCAGTCCGGCGTTGCGATCGACCCGGGCCAATGCGATCCCGGCCTTGAGCGTCGGCGAGAAGGTGCCCGACGTGCACTCGCCGATCGTCTCGCCGCCCGGGGCGAAGTGCACCGTGCAACCGGCACGCAGGACGCCGCGGCCGTTGGCGCGCAACCCGACCAGGCGGTTGGACGGGCCCGATTCACGCTCGGCCAGCAGCGCCTCGCGACCGAAGAAGGCCGGCTTGTCCCAGCCGACGGCCCACGCACTGCGCGCCTGCAGGGGGCTGACGTCCTCGCTCAACTCGTGCCCGTGCAGGGCGTAGCCCATCTCGGTCCGGAGGGTGTCGCGGGCGCCCAGTCCCGCGGGCAGGCCGTCGCGGGCCGTCACCTCGGCAAGGAGCGCATCCCAGACCGGTCCGGCCGCGTCCCAGCGGGGCAGCACTTCGTAGCCGCGCTCACCGGTGTATCCGCTCCGGCAGACCCGGACCGGATGGACCACACCGTCGATCTGCAGGTCCGCGTCTTCGAAAGCCATGTAATCCATGTCGGCGGGCAGCCCGAGAGCCTCCAGGACGGCCTGCGCCTGCGGCCCCTGAACGGCGAAGACCGCGTAGTCGCGGTGCTGGTCGGCCACCTCGACACCGGCGGGGGCCGCGTCGGCCAGGGCCGCGACCACGGCGGCGGTGTTGGCGGCGTTGGGCACCAGGAAGACCTCGTCGTCGCTCACCAGGTAGGCGATCAGGTCGTCGATCACGCCGCCGCGTTCGTTGCAGCACAGCGTGTACTGCGCCTTACCGGGGGTGATCTTGGTCAGATCGTTGGTGAGGGTGTCGTTGATCAGGGCCGCGGCGCCCGGCCCGGAGACCAGCGCCTTCCCGAGATGACTGACGTCGAACAGCCCGACGCGTTCGCGCACCGCCTGGTGCTCGGCTCCGGTTCCGGAGTACGAGACGGGCATGTCCCAGCCGCCGAACTCGGCGAAGGTCGCACCCAGGGCGGCGTGGCGGTCGGCGATCGGTCCGGCGAGCAGTTCGGTCATGCGCTCACCGTATCGCGAGGCCGGGTACGTCGAGGCCCCCGGCGTCTGCCGCCCTGTGGCAGAGTGGTTCGGCGTGAGCAGCAACGACATCATCGACCGCGACCGAGGCCCTCGCCTGGAGCTGGCGACCGGCCTGACCAAGAACGACGACGTCCTGGTGATCGGCCTGATGGCCCCCGACGGCGACGACGACACCGACCCCACTCTGCTCGTCACCGACGACCTGCTCGACGACGAGACCGCCGAGGCACTGACCGCCGCGCTGCGCGCGGTCAAGGCGACCGGCTCTCAGGGACAGGTGTTCTCGGTGCCCGCTCCCGCCGGGCTGCCGGTGCGACTGGTGGTGGGCGTCGGGCTCGGCAAGGCCGACGACGCCGAGGACGCCGAGAACCTCCGTCAAGCCGCAGGCAACGCGATCCGCGCCCTCGACGGGGCCGGCCCCGTGGTCTCCACCCTCTCGGCCGCCGATCTGGGTGCCGCCGCCGAGGGCTTCTACCTCGGCGCCTACCGCTTCGACGACTTCCGCTCGGAGAAGTCGCGCCCGGAATCGGTGCCGCCGAGCCAGATCTCGCTGCTGGTGCCGCAGAAGAGCAAACAGGCCAAGACCGATCTGGCTCACGCCGTCGTGGTCGCCGACGCAGTCGCGCTGGCCCGCGACTTCGTCAACACCCCGCCGAGCCACCTGTTCCCGGGCGAATTCGCCGAGCGCGCCAAGCACGTGGCGAGCGCGGCCGGCCTGACGGTCGAGATCCTCGACGAGCAGGCCCTCGCCGACGGCGGTTACGGCGGCATCGTGGGTGTGGGCCAGGGCAGCTCGCGCCCGCCGCGCCTGGTGCGACTCACCTACGCCCCGTCCGGCGCCGAGAAGAAGGTGGCGCTGGTCGGCAAGGGCATCACCTTCGACACCGGCGGCATCTCCATCAAGCCGGCCGCCGGCATGGAGCAGATGACCTCCGACATGGGCGGTGCGGCCGCGGTGATCGCCACCGTCGTCGCCGCCGCGAAGCTGGGGCTGGACGTGGCCGTCACCGCGACGGTGCCGATGGCCGAGAACATGCCCTCGGGCACCGCTCAGCGCCCCGGTGATGTATTGACCCAGTACGGCGGCACCACGGTGGAGGTGCTCAACACCGACGCCGAGGGACGCCTGATTCTGGCCGACGCGATCGTGCGCGCCTGCGAGGACCAGCCCGACTACCTGATCGACACCGCCACGCTGACCGGCGCGCAGATGGTCGCCCTGGGCACCCGCACTCCGGGCGTGCTCGGCACCGACGAATTCCGTGACCGGGTCGCCTCGATCTCGCAGGCGGCCGGAGAGAACGGGTGGGCGATGCCGATGCCCTCCGAGCTGCGCGCGGACCTCAATTCGCGAGTGGCCGATCTGGCGAATGTGACCAACCACCGCTGGGGCGGGATGCTTTCTGCCGCAATGTTTCTGCGTGAGTTCGTGGCCGACGACATCGGCTGGGCGCACGTCGACGTCGCCGGGCCGGCATTCAATTCGTCCAGCCCGTACGGCTACACCGGAAAAGGCGGCACCGGCGTGCCGGTCCGGACGCTCATCGCCGTCCTGGAAGACGTCGCCGACAAGGGCTGAAACCGTACTCACCGGTAAGCACGTAGTCCCCGAAAGGGCTCCGGCGGAGAGGGTAGGGTTTGTCCCAGGCGCCGACACACCCGTCGGCTCACGGATGGCACGTGCCGCGTGTCGCCCGTGCCTGACAGCAGCACGAGGCGGCAAGCCGTACCCGGCCGGGCCGTCGACCGGCACACAAGTTCACGACTTGAAATAGGGAGCAACACGCAATGGCCTTCTCCGTTGAGATGCCCGCACTGGGTGAAAGTGTCACCGAAGGTACCGTCACCCAATGGCTCAAGAGCGAGGGCGACACGGTCGAAGCTGACGAACCATTGCTGGAGGTCTCGACCGACAAGGTCGACACCGAGATCCCCGCTCCGGTCAGCGGTGTGCTGGTCAAGATCGTCGCCCAGGAAGACGACGTCGTCGAGGTCGGCGGCGAGCTGGCGGTGATCGGCGACGCCGACGAGGCCTCCTCCGGGTCCGCTGCCCCGGAACCGGCTGCCGAAGCCGAGCCGGAGCCCGAACCCGAACCCGCCGCCGCACCGGCGGACGAAGCGGCCCCCGCCGCTTCGTCGGACAGCGGCACCTCGTCCGGCTCTGCCGGCGGCAACGACGTGACCATGCCCGAGCTGGGCGAGTCTGTCACCGAGGGCACCGTCACCAACTGGCTCAAGGCGGTCGGCGACAGCGTCGCCGTCGACGAGCCGCTCGTCGAGGTCTCCACCGACAAAGTGGACACCGAGATCCCGTCCCCGTTCGAGGGCGTGCTGCTGGAGATCGTCGCCGACACCGATGACGTGGTCGAGGTCGGCGGTCGGCTGGCCGTGATCGGCGAGGCCGGGGCCGCCCCGGCTCCCAAGCAGGAAGCCCCCGCGCAAGAAGCCCCCGCGAAGGAAGAAGAGGCTCCCGCCCCCGCGGCTCCGGCTCCGGCCGCACCGACGCCGCCCGCGGAGGCACCGAAGGCCGAGGCACCGGCCGCCGCGTCGGCGCCTGCCAAGGAGCCCACCGACCTCGAGTCGACCCCGTACGTGACTCCCCTGGTGCGCAAGCTGGCCGCCGAGAACGACATCGATCTGTCCACCGTCACCGGTACCGGTGTCGGTGGCCGTATCCGCAAGCAGGACGTCCTGGCCGCCGCCGAGGCCGCCAAGGCACCCGCCGCACCGGAGCCGACCGCCGCCGCTCCGGCCGCCCGGTCCGCCGCCCCGGCTCAGTCCGCTCCGGCCGCACGCTCGGAGCTGGCCGCGCTGATCGGCACCACTCAGAAGATCAACCGGATCCGGCAGATCACCGCGGCCAAGACCCGCGAGTCGCTCGCCTCCAGCGCCCAGCTCACACAGGTGCACGAGGCCGACCTGACCAAGGTCGCGGCCCTGCGCAAGCAGGCCAAGGCCGGCTTCAAGGCCGCCGAGGGTGTCAACCTGACCTACCTGCCGTTCTTCGCGAAGGCGGTCGTCGAGGCGCTCAAGATCCACCCGAACGTCAACGCGTCGATCGACGAGGCCAAGAAGGAGATCACCTACCACGCCCACGTCAACCTGGGCATCGCGGTGGACACCCCGCAGGGGCTGCTCTCGCCGGTGATCCACAACGCCGACGATCTGTCGCTGGCCGGTCTGGCCCGCGCGATCGCCGACATCGCCGCGCGTGCCCGCTCGGGCGATCTGCGCCCGGACGAGCTCGCCGGCGGCACCTTCACCATCACCAACATCGGCAGCGAGGGCGCCCTGTTCGACACCCCGATCCTGGTGCCGCCGCAGGCCGCCATGTTCGGCACCGGTGCCGTGGTGAAGCGCCCAGTGGTGCTGACCGCGGAGGACGGCACCGAATCGATCGCGGCGCGGTCGATGGCGTACCTGCCGCTGACCTACGATCACCGGCTGATCGACGGCGCGGACGCCGGACGCTTCCTCACCACGGTGCGTCAGCGCCTCGAGGGCGGCGAGTTCGCCGCCGACCTGGGCGTGTAGTCCTTCCATGCGGATCGCCGTCGCCGGTAGCCACGGCCTGATCGGCTCGGCACTGACCAGCGCCCTGGAGCGCCACGGCCACCAGGTCGTGCGCCTGGTGCGCGAGCCGGTGACCGGCGACGGTCAGGTCCGCTGGGACCCGGAATCCTTCGGCGTCCCGCCGGGTTCGCTGACCGGGGTCGACGCGGTCGTCGGCCTCGGCGGGGTGAACATCGGCGGCCGGCGCTGGAGCGGTGCGTACAAGCAGCAGTTGCGCGACTCACGCGTGACGCCGACGCAGGTCTTGGCCGAAGCCGTGCACACCGCCGGGGTTCCGGTCTTCGTCAGTGCCAGCGGCACCTCGTACTATGGAGACACCGGTGAGGTCGCCGTCACCGAGGACTCGCCTGCCGGGGAGGGTTTCCTCGCCGGCCTGGCCGTGGACTGGGAGGCCGCCACCGCCGCGGCGGAGGACGGCGCCCGCGTCGTCCGGTTGCGCACCGCCCCCGTCCTGTCGCGGCAGGGCGGTGTCCTCGGCCGGCTGCGACCGATCTACCGCCTCGGTATCGGCGGGCCGATCGGTGACGGCCAGCAGTTCTTCTCATGGATCACCCTGCCCGATGTGGTCCGTGCGATCCGTCACGTGATCGACGACACCGACATCACCGGTCCGGTGAATCTCTCTGCGCCACAACAAGTCCGGTACGGCGACTTCAGCGATCAGCTGGCCCGTCGGCTCCACCGCCGGTCGCTGCTGAAGGTCCCGGCCGCGGTCGCACGGGCCGCCGGCGGCGAGCTGGTCGAGGAGTTGATCCTCGCGTCCTCCCGCGTGGAGCCGAAGGCACTGACCGACAACGGCTTCGTCTTCGCCCATCCCACCCTTCCCGCCGCACTGGAGTACGCCCATGGCAAGTAGTCCGGGATCGCGGGCCGACCACGCGCCCCTCGAAGTACGCAAGCTCGGCGTCGTCGACTACGAAGAGGCCTACCGGCTCCAGCACGAGCTGGCCGAGCGGCGCGCGTTCGGCGAGCTCGACCACGATCTTCTACTGCTGCTGGAACACCCGTCGGTGTACACCGCCGGCAAACGCACCGAGGATTCCGATCGGCCGGTCAACGGCGCCCGGGTGATCGACGTCGATCGCGGCGGACGTATCACCTGGCACGGTCCTGGGCAGCTGGTCGGCTACCCGATCGTGAAACTGGCCGAGCCCCTCGATGTGCTCGGGTACGTCCGTCGGCTCGAAGAGGCTCTGATCCGCTACTGCGCGGATCAGGGGCTGGCCGCCACCCGGGTGGACGGCCGCTCCGGCGTGTGGGTGGTCGACGACGAGGACCCGACCCCAGCCTCCGTCCCCGGCACCCGCGAACGCAAGCTCGGCCAGATCGGCATCCGTGTCTCCCGCGGCGTGGCACTGCACGGCTTCGCTCTCAACGTCGACCCCGACATGTCGGTGTTCTCGGCGATCGTGCCGTGCGGCATCGCCGACGCCGGCGTCACCTCCCTGGCGGCCGAGACCGGCCGCCCGATCACCGTGAGCGAGACGCTCGACGCCGTCGCCGCGCACGTCCAATCCTGCCTCGATGCCGACCTTGCAGGCGCCCTCGGCGGCGCCCCGGCCGGGGCCGAAAAACCAGCGTAGGATCTATTCAGTGACTGCTCAGCCCGATTCTCCCGTGACTCCGAAGGCCCCGGAGGGCCGCAAGCTTCTCCGTCTGGAGGTGCGCAACGCGCAGACTCCGATCGAACGCAAGCCCAAGTGGATCAAGACGCGCGCGACGATGGGTCCCGAGTATTCGGAACTGAAGAGCCTGGTCCGCAGCGAGGGCCTGCACACCGTCTGCGAAGAGGCCGGCTGCCCCAACATCTACGAGTGCTGGGAGGACCGCGAGGCCACCTTCCTGATCGGCGGCGAGCAGTGCACGCGGCGCTGCGACTTCTGCCAGATCGACACCGGCAAGCCCGCCCCGCTCGACCGCGACGAGCCGCGCCGCGTCGCCGAGTCGGTGCAGACGATGGGACTGCGCTACTCCACGATCACCGGCGTGGCCCGTGACGATCTGCCCGACGAGGGCGCATGGCTGTACGCCGAGACGGTCCGCAAGATCCACGAGTACAACCCGGGCACCGGTGTGGAGAACCTGATTCCGGACTTCCACGCCAATCCGGATCTGCTGGCCGAGGTCTTCGAGGCCCGGCCCGAGGTGCTCGCGCACAATCTGGAGACGGTCCCCCGCATCTTCAAGCGGATCCGGCCTGCGTTCCGGTACGACCGATCGCTCGACGTGCTGACCCAGGCCCGGGACTTCGGCCTGGTGACCAAGTCGAACCTGATCCTCGGCATGGGCGAGACCCCCGAGGAGATCCGTGAGGCTCTGCGGGACCTGCACGAGGCCGGCTGCGACATCGTCACCATCACCCAGTACCTGCGTCCGTCGCCCCGCCACCATCCGGTGGAGCGCTGGGTGAAGCCCGAGGAGTTCGTCGAACACTCGGACTACGCCACCGAACTCGGTTTCGCCGGCGTCCTGGCCGGTCCCCTGGTCCGCTCGTCGTACCGCGCCGGCCGACTGTACGCGCAGGCGATGGCCCGGCACGGCCGCGAGCTGCCGCCGGCGATGGCCCATCTGGCGAACGAGGGCAGCACCGCCCAGGAGGCTTCTTCCCTCCTGGCCCGCATGGCCCGCTGACTCTTCCCGAGACCGGTGTGAGCCGGGGTCAACCGGGGTCAACCGTCCGCGGCGGGCACCGTAGACTGGGCAGCATGGCAAAGGCGAAGGACACCGCGAGCAAAGAGGCGAAGAAGGCCGCGAAGGCCGCCCGCAAGGCGGCCTCCAGGGAGCAGCGCAAGCAGATCTGGCAAGCCTTCAACATGCAGCGCAAGGAAGACAAGGCGCTGATCCCACTGATGCTGGGCGTGGTGATCGTGGTCGCCGTCGTCTTCGCGCTGATCGGAAAGTTCGCCTTCGGCGGCCTGTGGCTGATGCTGCCGCTGGGTATCGCCCTCGGCCTCCTCGGCGCGTTCATCCTGTTCGGCCGCCGGGTCTCCAAGAACGTCTACAAGAAGGCCGAAGGACAGCCCGGTGCCGCCGGCTGGGCGTTGAGCAACATGCGCGGCCAGTGGCGCATCCAGCAGGCCGTGTCCGGCACGTCCCACCTGGATGCGGTGCACCGGGTGATCGGCAAGCCCGGAATCATCCTGGTCGGCGAGGGCTCGGCGTCACGAGTGCGCCCGCTGATGGCGCAGGAGAAGAAGAAGGCCGCGCGCGTGGTCGGCACCACCCCGATCTACGAGATCGTGGTCGGCAACGGCGACGGCGAGGTCCCGCTGTCCAAGCTGGAGCGGCACATCAAGAAGCTGCCCGGCAACATCGACCGCAAGCGCATGGAGTCCCTCGACGGTCGGCTGGCCGCACTCAAGAGCAAGGGCGCATCCGGTCCCGCCATGCCCAAGGGGCCGATGCCGCAGGGGGCCAAAATGCGCAACGTCGCCCGCACCGCTCGCCGCCGCGGCGGCAGCAACGTCTGACGCAGTCCGGTCAGCCGGCGACGGCGCCAGTCGTCCCGAACCGGGCGGCCGATCGCGCCTTCGCCTTCGCCGCCTCCACGTCGCGGTCCTTGGGCGGCGCGGTGGTCACCAGGTGGTCGAGCAGATGACGCGTCGCCTCGGCGACCGCCTCCACCGCCTCATCGAAGGCTTCGGTATTGGCCTGCGACGGTTTGGTGGTCCCGGCGACTTTGCGGACGTACTGCAGCGCCGCGGCGTGCACCTCGTCCGTGGTGGCCGGCGGCTCGAAGTTGTGAAGAACTTTGATGTTTCGGCACATGCCTCAACGCTACGCCGAACTCGCCGATCCTCCACCGACTCAGCCGTCAGCGTCCGATCGCTCCCGCCAGCAGCGACTTCTCGACCGCGATGGTCGAAATCTCCGAACGCGTCCGCCGCCGCCTCGACGGATCGGCGGTGAGCGATGCCGTGGGTCAGCGGGACCGGACGATCGCGGTGCCGGTGGCGCGGTCGTGCATGGCACGACCGTTGTAGTCGTTGATCAATGCCGGAACGACGAACGGAATCAGCACCTGCCGACCCAGCGCGCGCACCACGCCGACCGCGGCGCGTGGCTCGGTGCCGGCCGCCTCGGCGGCCCCGCGCTTGGGACCGAAGTCGACGCGGGCCACGCGGGTGCCCACGATGAACTGTCCGGGTGTGAACCCGAAGAACAGCACCGTCGCCACTCCGACGACGAACCAGATGATGAACTGCGGCCAGGCCATCTCCCGGGCCGTCATCTCGAAGGCGCTGAAGACGTGACCATTCGCTTCGTAGGCCGGCTGCGGTCCGACGATCAGAAAGGCGATGCCCGCGGCGATCACCCAGTCGAGGAGCAGCGCCAGGACTCGCCGCCAGCCACCGGCCAGGGATCCGGGTCCGTTCTCGGGCAGCCCCAGGTCTTCCCCGCGGTACTCCACGTCGCCGGGCGATTGATAGGGACCGGTGAGCCAGGAGCCGGCGGCCTCACGCATGGTCGGACCCGACGGTGCGGGTTTCGGTGAGTCACCGCGCGAAGCGGGCCGGGAACGGTCCTTCGAAGCCATGGGTCCATCCTAGTGGGCCCACCGAAACCAGCGAATCTGCTGGCAGGAGGGCGCCATATGGCGGTTTGGTGACCGGCGCCACACAATTCGGCGATCGTGTAACACAGGGGAAACATATGGTTGACCACCGGGCAACCTCACCTCCCTAACGTCGAAACCACCGATTCACAGCGCCTCGCACGAGAGAATCAGGTGTGAATTGCCGGCCAGAGAGGTTCTGGCTCACCTCAGTAAGGAGTACGGCGACCGTGTACACCACGAACGAAGAACTACTCGAGGGCATCAAGGCCGAAGGCGTCGAGTACGTCGACATCCGGTTCTGCGATCTCCCCGGGACCATGCAGCACTTCTCGATCCCCGCTTCGGCCTTCACCGAGGACGTCTTCGAGGAAGGTCTCGCCTTCGACGGATCGTCGGTGCGCGGCTTCCAGTCGATCGACGAGTCCGACATGATGCTGCTGCCCGACCCGGCCACCGCGCGGATCGATCCGTTCCGCAAGGCCAAGACGATGAACGTCAGCTTCTTTGTGCACGACCCGTTCACCCGCGAGGCCTACAGCCGCGACCCGCGCAACGTCGCCCGCAAGGCGCAGGACTACCTGACCTCCACCGGGGTCGCAGACACCTGCTTCTTCGGCGCCGAGGCCGAGTTCTACATCTTCGACGGCGTCTCGTACGGCTCGGAGATGAACGAGACCTTCTACAAGGTGGAGTCCGAGTCCGGCTGGTGGAACGCCCGCGAGGCCAACGATCCCGACGGCACCCCGAACCTCGGCTACAAGGTCCGCCCCAAGGGCGGCTACTTCCCCGTCGCTCCCTACGACCACTACGTCGACCTGCGCGACGAGATGTCGACCAACCTGACCAACTCGGGCTTCACGCTGGAGCGCGGTCACCACGAGGTCGGCACCGGCGGCCAGGCCGAGATCAACTACAAGTTCAACACGCTGCTGCACGCGGCCGACGACGTCCAGCTGTTCAAGTACATCATCAAGAACACGGGCTGGCAGAACGGCAAGTCGGTCACCTTCATGCCGAAGCCCCTGTTCGGCGACAACGGCTCGGGCATGCACGCCCACCAGTCGCTCTGGAAGGACGGCAAGCCGCTGTTCTACGACGAGTCCGGCTACGGCGGTCTGTCGGATCTGGCCCGCTACTACATCGGCGGCATCCTGCACCACGCGCCGAGCCTGCTGGCCTTCACCAACCCGACGATCAACTCGTACAAGCGTCTGGTGCCCGGCTACGAGGCCCCGATCAACCTGGTCTACAGCCAGCGCAACCGCAGCGCCTGCGTCCGAATTCCGATCACCGGCAACAACGCCAAGGCCAAGCGCATCGAGTTCCGTTGCCCGGACAGCTCGGGCAACCCGTACCTGGCGTTCGCGGCGATGATGATGGCCGGACTGGACGGCATCAAGAACAAGATCGAGCCGCACGAGCCGGTCGACAAGGACCTCTACGAGCTTCCGCCGGAGGAGGCCAAGAGCATCCCGCAGGCACCGACCTCGCTGTCGGCGGTGATCGACCGACTGGAGGAAGACCACGACTACCTGACCGCCGGCGGCGTCTTCACCGAAGACCTGATCGACACCTGGGTGGCGTACAAGCGTGAGAACGAGATCCTGCCCGTGCAGATCCGGCCGCACCCGTACGAGTTCGGTCTGTACTACGACTGCTGATCGGTTCTGCAGCGAACCCGGCCCGCTCCTCGATTCGATCGAGGAGCGGGCCGGCTCGTTTCCTCCAGGCGCCTTCTCAGTCCTTCTTCCGGGTGCCGGGCAGGACGCCGGCGTCGAGGATCGCCTTGGTGTAGGGACGCATCCGGGTCACCAGATCCTGCGCCTCGGGCGTGTCCCAGACCGGCTCGGTCAGTGCGTCGGTGGTCGCTTCGAGGTCGTCGTAGAGGGCCGCACCGTCGGCGGTGAGACGATGACCGTCCTCGGTGTGCTCGGCCAGCCCGCGCGCGACGAGCCGGTCGACGGCGGCGTTCCAGTCGTCCTCGCTCCACCCGCGGGTCAGCAACACCATGTCGCGGCCGAGGACCCGGCGCTTCACGGCCGGGTCGGGATGCGCGGCCTCATGGAAGACCGCCGCATCCAGCCCGTCGAGCCGGTTGACCACCAGTGCGGCGATGTGGTTGTCGCCGCGCCACTCCCGCAGGACCGCGACCGTCGTCCACAGCCGGACCAGCGGCTCCTCCGGGAGCGGGACGCCGGCCCACGCCGCCGACAACGGTCGGCCGCTCAGCGGCAGACTCTTCGCCAGTTCGCCGAAACCGTCGGCCAGCTCGGCGATCTCGGGCGCGTGGGCCCGGTCGCCGAGAATGGACCGCAGCTGCTCGTCGAGCATCGCCGCACGGCGGTCGGCCACCTTCGCCAGCCCGACGGCACGGGCACTGGTCCACGACCGATCGATCAGGTCGGGATTGAAGTTGTAGAAGGCCGCGGTCACCACCGGACTCGCACAGTCGCCCAGCGGCGCACCGCGGGCCCCGACGTAGAAGGCGTGCGGATCCAGGCCGGTATCGGCCATGGCGTCGTTCAGTCCGGGATTGAAGTAGGCGAGGACGTGGAAGGGTTCGAGGGTCTCGTAGGCGGTACGCGCTGCGTTCATCGTTCTACGATCTCCTCCACCGGTGCCGCCGTCAACGCCCACGCCCGGCGCGCCGCGGCGGCACCGCCGGTCACGACTGCGCCGGCGTCCCGAGATAGCGCTCCAGGGAATCGTCGAGTTCGGCCAGCCACCGGGTGTGGTGCGGGACGCTGCTCGTGCCGGTCATCACCGAGGTGTACGTGTAGTCGCGGTACCCCATGATGTCCTTGGCCTTGTCCTTCTTCCACGCCTGGAAGATCTCGACCACCCCGTCGACGTCGAACCGCGGATAGTCGGTCTGATCGATCAGGTCCTGAACGTAGTCGCCCTGGAAACGGATCTCCGCCGACGCGTCGGCGATCGCGAGGAACCGCTGCTTCCACTCGGCCATCGACTCTTCGCGCGTCGCCCGGTCGGGCATCGGGATGCGGCCCAGGATCAGGTCACGCACGTACCAGGCCTGCGCGTCGAACATGTTGAAGGTGAACCACTGGTCCTGCGCGCCGATGTAGAACACCTTCGGGTTGTCGTTCCACACCACCCCGCGGTACAGCCCCTCGGGGTAGACGTTGTTCGGCGAGACCAGCCCGAGCTCCTCCGGCAGGAACGGGTACTTGTGCAGGTAACCGGTGCACAGGATCACCGCATCGATCTCCTTGCTGGAGCCGTCGACGAAGTGGACCGTGTTGCCGTCGAAGTGATCGATGCCGGGACGCTCCTCGAAGCCGTCGGGCCAGTCGTAGCCCATCGGTGAGGTGCGGTAGCTCGCGGTGACCGAAGCGGCACCCATCTTGTACGCCTGGCTGCCGATGTCCTCAGCTGAATAGCTGGAGCCGATCACCAGAACGTTCTTGTCCCGCAGGCCTTCCGCGCCGCGGAAGTCGTGCGCGTGGGTCACCGGCCCCAGGAAGGTCTCGATGCCGGCGAAGGCCGGGAAGTTGGGGAACGAGAAGTGCCCGCTGGCGACGATCACGTAATCGAACGTCTCCGAGACGTCGCCGCCGGACGGCAGATGCTGGCTGGTGACGGTGAACTCCCCGGTCGCCTCGTCGTACGACACCCAGCGCACCGCCGTCTCGAAGCGGATGTACTTGCGCACATCCCCCTTCTCCACGCGGCCGGCGATGTAATCCCAGAGCACCGGACGCGGCGGGTACGACGACGTCGGCCGGCCGAAGTGCTCGTCAAAGGTGTAGTCGGCGAACTCGAGCCCCTCCTTGGGGCCGTTCGACCACAGGTTGCGGTACATGCTCGAATGCACCGGCTCCCCGTACTCGTCCAGGCCGGTGCGCCAGCTGAAGTTCCACTGCCCGCCCCAGTCCGCCTGCTTCTCGTAGCAGACCAGTTCCGGGATCTCGGCACCGCCGCCGTGCGCGGCCTCGAACGCCCGCAGGGCCGCCAGCCCACTGGGACCAGCACCGATGATTGCCACTCGTGTCATTCCAACCTCGCGTTCCGTATCAACAAAAAGAGACGGCACCGGAGTTGAGCGCGCGCCGATACCGCGACGATCGCAGTGGTCGGCAGCGGGCCCGATGGAGGGCGAAACCTCTCGTATGCGCCCGGCTCAGCAGACGCCTCCGGCACCCAAAGGCCCTCTGACCATACCAAATGGTATGAACCACCCGATCCGCAAGGCAGCGCGGACAGTCGTTTCCGCCGTCGATCGGCCGTTGTTACCCTGGCCGTGGCCAGGGACCGCCGCGCACCCGCGGCCGGTCACTGCTGCATCCCGGCAGCGAGCCCATGACGAAGCAGGACTGCGATGAGCGGCAGACACCGCGTAGCGAGACCGGCGCAGCGCGCCCGCCGGCTGCGCATCGTCGTCGCGGTGCTCGGCGTCGCCGTGCTGGCCGGCGGCTCAGCGTATGTCGCCACCCACCACGATCCGGCTCCCGTGGTCGCCGAGGCGCCGACGACCTCACTCAAGGACCAACTGCGCGCCTCTTTCGACGGCCTCGACACCGGCGTCCCGGTGGGCGTGGCGATCGTTCCGGTCGGCGGTGGACCGGCGATCCTGCTCGGCGACCAGAGCCCGCCGGATGCGTGGTCGACCATCAAGATCCCGCTGGCGTTGGCCGCCGAGCGCCGCACCGGCGAGAACCGCAGCGAGACCAAGGCCATCGTCGACTCCGACAATCTCTCGGCCCGCCGCCTGACCCGCTCGCTGGGCACCCCCGACGAGGCGATCACCGCCGTCACCGCGATCCTGCGCGAAGGCGGCGACATCTCCACCGTGGTGGTGCCCGCAGAGGGCGGCGAATGGCCCCACCTGGGCGAGACCGTCTGGCCCCTCGACACCTCGGCGGCCTGGACCGCGCATCTGCCCTGCCTGCCCGGAAGCACGCACGTCATCGACCTGATGTCGCATGTGGGACGGGAGCAGGACTGGGGACTGATGCGCGCCGGCGGGCAGACGACCGCGGTCAAGGGCGGCTGGGGCAGCGAAGACGACGACGACAGCTACCTGGTCCGGCAGATCGGTCTACTCACCCTGGACGACGACACCCGGGTCGCGATCTCGATGAGCACCACCGCACCCGGGATGACCTACGAGACCGGGGTGAAGGCGCTGGACACCGTCGGCGACTGGCTCGGCCGCAACCGCGGGCTGCTCCCTGGCGGGTCGTGCCCGGCTCCACCGTCACCGGAGGCCCCGTCGACCCCGCCGTCGACACCGCAGGCTCCCAGGTGACTCTGTTAGGTTGCCTGTCATGACACGCAAAGCCCTGATGCTCCTGCCCGCCGCCGCCTGCGCCCTGCTGCTGGCCGGCTGCTCGTCCAGCGACTCCGACGACACCGCCGCCTCCGCCGAGACGTCGCCTGCGGCCGCGGCCACCTGCCCCACCGCGGAACCGGCCGCCGACGCGCAGCCGGAGTGGACCGTGCAGGGCACCACCGGCTCGGTCGAGGTGGTCGGCCAGACCGACACCACCGCCCCGCGGATCACGGTCCAGGCGCCGTTCGCGGTGGACGAGACCGAGGTGAAGACGCTGCAGGAGGGTGACGGCGAGACCGTGACCGCCGACAGCATGATCAGCGTCTGCTACATGGGCGTCGACGGCCGCAACGGCGAGATCTTCGACAGCGCCTACCAGCGCGGTGAAGCCGCCGAGTTCAGCCCCGGCGGCGTGATCCCGGGCTTCTCCAAGGCTCTCGTCGACCAGAAGGTCGGCTCCACCGTCGCCGTGGTGATCCCCTCCGAGGACGGGTACCCGCAGGGCACCCCGGACGGCTCGATCCAGGCCGGTGACACCATCGTCTTCGCGCTGAAGATCCTGTCGGCGAACTGACGCCGCAAGCTCCGCCCGACGGCGCGGCGGCTACTGCCGGCGCGTCGTCGTCGCGAAGGGCTTGATGAATTCGGGGGCGCCGCCGGTGCGACTGCGCAGGGAACTGCCGAAGAACGGGGCCACCAGGTCGCACGGCACCACGCGGTCCGGCTCGTCGTCGAGGGCGTTGAGCACGAAGGCCGCCGCCCGGCGCGAGCCGCAGATGCCCAGGTGGTCGGACAGGTCCTTGGCGCAGCCGTCCTGCACGACGATGTTGTGCACCGTCGTGCCCTCCGGCCCGGGCACCTGACCGGAGGTGTACGGGCGCACCAGTTCGTCGTGCATGGTGGAGATGTTGGTGTACTCGATCCCCGGCAGATACGGACTGCCGCCGGAGTTCATCTTCTTGATGAACGGTGAGCCGTCCATCATCTGCGGCAGCGCCTCGCACGGCACCACCAGCGAGGGGTCGATGCCCAACCGGGTGCGCAACGTGGCCATCGCGTGCTTGGTGCCGTCGAGGGCCGCCGATCCCTCCCACAGCGGGGCCAGCGAGATGTACTTGCGGATCTTGCCCTCGCCCCCGAGGAACTTGGCCCAGTAGTTGGGCACCAGCGTGCCCTGCGAGTGCCCCACCACGTCGACCTGCTCGGCGCCCGTCGCCTCCAGCACCTGCTCCACGAAGGCGCCGAACTCGGCCGCGCTCACCTCGATGCGCCGCATGCCTCCCAGCGCCGAGATCGGCCAGTTGGAATGCTCGACGGCCCCGTAGGTGAGGGTGAACACCGAGTAGCCGGCCTCGGTGAGCAGCGGCACATAGGTGCCCCAGTTGGTCTGTCCGCCGCCGGCGGTGCCGTGCACCAGGATCACCGGGATCGGATGCTCCGGGTTGAGCGGGGAATCCCATTGGTTGGCCTCCGGCAGCGCGCCGCCCGGGTGCGCGATCTCCGGGGCGATCCCGGAGAAGAAGTCGTAGACGACGCGGTTCTGCGCCCGCTGGTCTTCGGAGCGGGCATCGAGGATCGCCTCCCACGGCACGCGGCGCAGCACCTCGTGACCGGCCACCAGTACCGGCTGGGTCAGCTTCTGCCCCACCAGCAGCGGGACCGTGACGGCGTCGCTCAGGGCGCGCCCGAGCGCCTTGCGGTCGACCTTGCGCAGCGCCTTGTCGAGCAGGCTGAGCATCCTGCGATCGATGTCGACCATCTACCCTCCGAACACCTCGAGCACCACACCCTTGGCGCGCCGGGTGACACGCAGGTAGTGCTCCAAGAACTCCACGGCCTCGTCCTGCGGCCAGCCTGCCGCGTAGGCGATCGCCCGTAGTTCGCGACCCGCTCCAGGCAACTGATCGACGGGCTTGCCACGCACCAGTACCAGCGCATTTCGGGCCCGCGTGGCCGTCAGCCACGCGTCTTTCAGCATAGCCACCTGGTCTTCGGGAAGGAGGCCCGCTTCTTCGATCGCGTCCAGGGTCTCGATCGTCGACGTCCGGTGCAGTTCGGGGTATTCGTGCGCGTACCGCAACTGCAGCAGCTGCACGGTCCATTCCACGTCCGCGAGGCCACCGCGACCCAGCTTGGTGTGCGTGGTCGGGTCGGCGCCGCGCGGCAGACGCTCGGCATCCACGCGTGCCTTGATCCGCCGGATCTCGCGCACCGCATCCGAGGACACTCCCCCGGCCGGATAGCGGACCTCGTCGATCATGTGCAGGAACTGCAGGCCCAGCTCCGGGTCGCCGGCGACGGCGTGCGCGCGCAACAGCGCCTGCACCTCCCACGCCTCGGCCCACTGGCGGTAGTAGGCCCGGTAGGAGGCCAGCGATCGCACGATGGGCCCGTTCTTGCCTTCCGGCCGCAGGCCGACGTCCACCTCCAGCGGCGGGTCGGCGCTCGGCGTCCCCAGCAGCGCCCGCACGCTGTCGGCGACGCTCTGCGCCCAGCGCAGCGCGGTGGACTCGTCGGCGCCCTCCACCGGGTCACACACGAACAGCACGTCGGCGTCGGAGCCGTAGCCCAGTTCGCCACCGCCGAGCCGGCCCATGCCGATCACCGCCATCCGGGCCGGTGCGGGGGCGCCGGTCTCCTTGGACGTCGCCTCCATCACCTTCTCCAGCGCCGCGTCGAGCACTGCCGCCCACATGGTCGACAGCGCCCGGCAGACCTGGGTCACATCCATCAGGCCCAGCAGATCCGCCGACGCGATCCGGGCCAGTTCGGCACGGCGATGCGATCGCGCGACGGCGATCGCCTTGCGCGGATCGGCCGACCGCCGCACCGAGGCGGCCAGCCCTTTCACGACGTCCTCGCTGGTCACCTCGCACAGCTTGGGTCCGGAGGCCCCCGACGAGTACAGCGCGATGACGTCCGGTGATCGCATCAGCAGGTCGGCGATGTACTCGGAGGTGCCCAGCACGTGCATCAGCCGCTCGGCGACCACACCGTCGTCGCGCAGGAGCCGCAGGAACCAGTCGGCGTCGACCAGCTCGTCGCACAGCCGCCGGTAGTTGAGCAGACCGGCGTCGGGGTCCGGGGTGTCACTGATGTGCTCGAGCAGCCCCGGCAGGATCAGCATCTGGATCTGCCCGCGGCGTCCCCGCGCCGAACCGAGCGCCTTGATGTGGGCGACGGCGCGCTGCGGCTTGGCGTAGCCGAGGGCGGCGAGCTGACGTTCGGCGGCCTCGTTCTGCAGGTACAGCGAGTCCTTGTCGAAACGGGTCACCGCCTCCAGCAGCGGACGGTAGAAGAGCTTCTCGTGGAGTTGTCGTACGCGCGTGCGCTGGCGTCGCAGTTCACGGCGCAGCACCGCGGTGGCGTCGCTGCCCCCCTCGGGGCGGACGTGCGCCGCCCGTGCCAGCCAGCGCATGGCGGGGTCGTCCTTGACGTCCGGCAGCAGGTGGGTCCGCGCGAGCCGCTGCAACTGCAGCCGATGCTCCAGGCCGCGCAGGAACTCGTACGACGCATGGAAGTTGGCGCCGTCGGTGCGGCCCACGTAACCCCCGGCGATCAGGGCGTCGATGGCCTCCAGCGTCGACCGCACACGCAGCGCCTCGTCGGCCCGGCCGTGCACCATCTGCATCAGCTGCACGGCGAACTCGACGTCGCGGAGTCCGCCGCCGCCCAGTTTCAGATTGCGGTCCTTCTCCCCGTCGGGCACCAGCGCTTCCACCCGCCGCCGCATCGCCTGCACATCGGTGACGAAGTCGTCGCGCTCGGCGGCCGTCCACACCAGTGGGCCGGTGGCGGCGACGTAGTCCGCCCCGAGTGCCAGGTCGCCGGTCATCGGGCGGGCCTTCAGCAGCGCCTGGAACTCCCAGGTTTTGGCCCACCGCTCGTAGTAGGCCAGATGCGATTCCAGGGTGCGCGTCATCGCGCCGCGCTTGCCCTCCGGGCGCAGCGCGGCATCCACCTCGAAGAAGGCCAGCGAGCCCACCCGCATCATTTCGCCGGCGAGCCGGGCCGACGTGTTGTCGGCCGGTTCGGCGACGAACACCACGTCCACGTCGCTCACGTAGTTCAGTTCCCGCGCCCCGCACTTGCCCATCGCGATCACCGCGAGACGGCCGGTGTACCGATCGTCGCCGAGGACCTCACGCAGTGCCACCGCCAGCGCCGCGGTCAGCGCGGCATCGGCCAGGTCCGACAGGTGACCGCCCACCTCGGGCAGGAACAGCACCGGCTCGTCTTCGACGACCGGCGCGAGGTCTTGCGCGGCCAGACGCAGCAGCAGGTTCCGGTAGGCCACCCGCAACGCCCCGATGGCCTCCCCGCCGCTCACCCCGGCGCGGTAGAGCAGATTCTCCCCGGCGTCGGGTTCGGGTTGCGCCGCCACCGCCGCCAGCATCTCGTCGCGGGCCTGCGCGGCGGTCGGCAGCGCGGGTTCCAGGAGCAGCCGCCAGGCATCGGTCTCGGCCACCAGGTGGTCGCCCAGCGCGTCGGAGGAGCCCAGGGTCGCGAGCAGCCGTCCGCGGAATCTGCGGTCCCGAGCGAGCAGCCGATCGATCTCGGCCCAGCCGGCATCGCCCTGCGCCTGCTGGATCCGCACCAGCGCCTTGAGTGCCAGGTCGGGGTCGGGGGCCCGGGACAGCGCCCACAGCCGGTCGACGGCAGCGGTATCGCTCCAGCCGAGTGTGTCGAGGTCGCCCCGGGCGGAGGGCTCCATCAGGCCCAGCCGGCCGGGGCTCGGCATCGCCGAACGTCCACCCATCGCAGTCACGAGTCGAGCCTATCGGCTCGGCGTCCGCGGGTGCGTCACAGTGGGAGGTAGTTCTCCAGCTCGTACGGGGTCACGCGGGCACGGTAGGACGACCACTCCGACCACTTGTTGCGCAGGAAGTAGTCGAAGACGTGCTCGCCGAGCGTCTCGGCGACCAGTTCCGAATGCTCCATCTCCCGCAACGCCTCGGTGAGTGAGTTGGGCAGCTCGCGGTATCCCATCGCCCGCCGCTCGCCCGGGGTCAGCGCCCAGACGTTGTCCTCAGCCTCCTCGGGCAACTCATAGCCCTCGGCGATGCCCTTGAGTCCGGCGGCCAGCAGCACCGAGAAGGACAGGTACGGATTGCAGGCGGAGTCGGGGCTGCGCACCTCCACGCGGCGCGAGGACGCCTTGTTCGGGGTGTACAGCGGCAGACGCACCATCGCCGAGCGATTGGCCCGCCCCCAGGTGGCCGCGGTGGGTGCTTCGTCGCCGTGCACCAGGCGCCGGTAGCTGTTGACCCACTGGTTGGTCACCGCGCTGATCTCGCTGGCGTGCGTCAGGATGCCGGCGATGAACTGCTTCCCGGTGTCCGACAGCTGCACCGGATCGTCCGGGTTGTGGAAGGCATTGGATTCACCCTCGAACAGACTCATGTGGGTGTGCATCGCCGAGCCGGGGTGGGCGGTGAACGGCTTGGGCATGAACGTCGCCCGCACGCCGTCGTTGATCGCCACCTCCTTGACCAGGTAGCGGAAGGTCATCACGTTGTCGGCCATGCTCAGCGCGTCGGCATAGCGGAGGTCGATCTCCTGCTGGCCGGGACCGCCCTCGTGGTGGGAGAACTCGACGGAGATGCCCATCGCCTCGAGCGCCTCGATGGCGTGGCGCCGGAAGTTGGGGGCGGCGTCGTGGACGGCCTGGTCGAAGTATCCGCCGTTGTCGGCCGGGATCGGCTCACTGCCGTCGAGCGGCATGTTCTTGAGCAGATAGAACTCGATCTCCGGGTGCACGTAGCAGGTGAAGCCCTGGTCGGCGGCCTTGTTCAGCTGGCGACGCAGGACATGCCGGGGATCGGCCCAGGTGGGCGAGCCGTCGGGCATGGCGATGTCGCAGAACATCCGCGCGGAGTGGTGGATGCCGTCGGTCTCCCACGGCAGCACCTGGAATGTCGACGGATCCGGCTTGGCCACCATGTCGGCTTCGAAGACGCGGGAGAAGCCCTCGATGGCCGAGCCGTCGAAGCCGATCCCTTCGGCGAACGCGCCCTCCAGTTCGGCCGGCGCGATGGCCACTGACTTGAGATAACCCAGGATGTCGGTGAACCACAGACGGACGAAACGGATGTCCCGTTCCTCCAAGGTGCGCAGCACGAATTCCTGTTGGCGATCCATGGCCCGACCCTATGCCCGCCCTGTTACGCGCGTGTTACACATCGCGAGACTCGCCCCGCCCCCGAATTCGGGCTCCGCCGCCGGTCCACGCCCCATCCGGACCGAAGGACGTGTGACCAAGACCACCGCCTGTGTCCGGTGCACCCCACCGCCGGTGGTGGGAGAATCTGGGGTGTCCACACCAACCCGGGTACCCGCTGAGCGGGACTCGAGGCAGAAATGAGACCGACGATGTCCAACGCTCCCGTCTACGGATCCGCCGACGCCGCACCGACCGCGCGCCGCGTCACCCGGCTGCAGCACCTCGCCGCTTGGAAGAGCGAGGGCCACAAGTGGCCGATGCTGACCGCCTACGACTATTCGACCGCCCGGATCTTCGACGAGGCCGAGATCCCCGTCCTGCTGGTGGGCGACTCTGCCGCCAACGTGGTCTACGGCTACGACACCACCGTCCCGATCAGCATCGACGAACTGCTGCCGCTGGTGCGCGCAGTGGTCCGCGGCGCCCCCCATGCACTGGTGGTGGCCGACCTCCCGTTCGGCAGCTACGAGGTGAGTCCGCAGCAGGCCCTCGAATCGTCCATCCGCTTCTTCAAGGAGGGCGGCGCGCACGCGGTCAAGCTCGAAGGCGGTGAGCGGATCGCCCCGCAGATCGCCGCACTCACCGCCGCCGGCATTCCGGTGATGGGCCACGTCGGCTTCACCCCGCAGAGCGTCAACTCGCTCGGCGGCTTCCGAGTTCAGGGACGCGGTGACGGCGCCGATCAGCTGATCGCCGACGCCATCGCCGTGCAGGAGGCCGGCGCCTTCGGCGTCGTCATGGAGATGGTGCCGGCCGAACTGGCCGCCCAGATCACCCGCAAGCTGACCATCCCGACCATCGGTATCGGCGCCGGCCACGAGACCGACGCGCAGGTGCTGGTCTGGCAGGACATGGCCGGCTACACCCACGGCAAGACCGCCAAGTTCGTCAAGCGGTACGCGAACGTGGGCGAGGAACTGTCGAAGGCGGCCCGCACGTACGCCTCCGAAGTCGCCTCCTCGGCTTTCCCCGGCCCCGAGCACTCTTACTGATCCGGGCACTCGTATCGACCTCGGAACGGTCGTACCGCCCAGGAGCATTCGTACCCGCGCGGTGCCCGCGCGCGGCCGACTAGGCTGAACGGCATGCGCGTGCTGTATCCGCCCGTGGCCCCCTACTCCTCCGGGCATCTCCCTGTCGGCGACGGCCAGGAGATCTATTGGGAGTGCTCGGGAGATCCCGGCGGCAAACCGGTGGTCTTCGTACACGGCGGCCCCGGTGGGGGCACCAGCGGCGAACAGCGCCGCTTCTTCGATCCGGCCCGCTACCGGATAGTCCTGTTCGATCAGCGCGGTTGCGGGCAGTCGCGGCCGCACATCGCCGACGGTGCCGACCTGTCGGTCAATCACACCGCCGCCCTGATCGCGGACATGGAGAAGCTGCGCGAGCACCTGGGTATCGCCGCCTGGCAGGTCTTCGGCGGCTCCTGGGGTTCCACACTCGGGCTGGCCTACGCGCAGGCCCATCCCGAGCGGGTCACCGAGATGGTGCTCCGCGGGATCTTCCTGCTGCGTCGCGGCGAGCTCGACTGGTACTACAACGGCGGCGCCGCGAACATCTTCCCCGACGTCTGGGAGCAGTATCTGGCCCCGATCCCCGCCGATCAGCGCCGCGGCGATCTGATGGTGGCGTATCAGCGGCTGCTCACCGGGCCGGATCGCGAGGTCGCTCAGCGCGCCGCCAGCGCCTGGACCCGCTGGGAGAATCGGACGAGTCACCTTCTGCCGCAGAACGATTCCGGCGTGAGCGACCGGTTCGACCTGGCCTTCGCCACCATCGAGAACCACTACTTCGTCAATCACGGCTTCCTCGCAGAGGGCCAGCTGCTCACCGACATCGGTGCGGTGCAACACATCCCGGCGGTGATCGTGCAGGGCCGCTACGACGTGGTCTGTCCGATGCGCAGCGCCTGGGATCTGCATCGCGCGTGGCCACAGGCCCGGCTGGCCATCGTCGACGATGCCGGCCACGCTTCTTTCGAACCCGGAATCGTCGACCAACTGGTGGCGGCGACCGATCACTTCGCCACGGGAGGCGGCCGATGAGCGCACGCGAATCCATCGAGGTGGAGGTCAAATTCGACGTCGACGCCGGTCAGCCCGCGCCCGACTTCACCGTCCTGGTCCCCGGAGGGCGGGTGGCCGCCCCGCAGCGGCATGAGCTGGTCGCGACGTACCTCGACACCCCGGCGCACGACCTGGCCGCGCGCCGGATCACCCTCCGGCGGCGCACCGGCGGCACCGACAGCGGCTGGCACCTGAAACGCCCGGGCACGCACGCCGATGCGCGGCGCGAGCTCGCTATCGGTTTCGACCACGCCCCGGCCGACGGCGGTGTGCCCCCGGAGATCCGGGACGCGATCCTGGTGATCGTCCGCGATCGGCAGCTGATCCCGGTCGCCGAAATCACCACCGAGCGCACCGTCACCGTGCTGCACGACGCCGACGGGAACTCGCTGGCCGAGTTCTGCGACGACCGCGTGATCTCACACGCCCACCAGAGTCAGATCACCAAGGAGTGGGCCGAGTGGGAGTTCGAGCTCACCGGCGGCGGCACCAAGCTGCTCAAGGCCGCCAAACCGCTGCTGCGGGAGGCCGGCGGCCGGCGAGCGTCGAGCGCCTCCAAGCTCGCCCGCGCGATCGGCGCCGAACCGCACGTGCACGCCCCCACCCGGCTTCCCAAGAAGCCCGTGGCTCTGGACCTGATGCTGCACTCGCTGGCGTTGCATCGGGATGCCCTGATCACCTGGGATCCGCTGGTGCGGGAGAACGCCCCCGATTCGGTGCACCAGTTGCGCGTCACCGCCCGCAAGCTGCGCTCGGTCCTCACGTCGTTCCCGCAGATCCTGACGCCGGAGAGCGTCGACGGACTCGAGGGCGAACTCCGCGAACTCGGCAACCTGCTCGGCGAGGCGCGTGACCGCGAGGTCCAGTTGGAGATCAACGCCGGCCTGCTGGCCAAGGAGGAACACGTCCCCGACGATCTGCGGCGTGCTCTGATCGATGACGAGGTCGGGCGCCAGGAACGGTCCCTGCGATCGCTGCGATTCGCGCTGTCGACCAAGCGCTACCTGCAGGTGCTCGACGACCTCGACCTGGTGATCGCCGACCCGGTTCCGGGCGCCGACGCCGACCGCCGGGCCGCCGACGTGGCGACCGAAGGCATCGAGCTCGCGTCCCGGCGGCTGCGCAAAGCGGAGAAGAAGCTCAAGTCGTTCGAACCGTGGACCGACGAGTGGGTGGCGCAGGTCCACCGGATCCGCAAGCGCGCCAAGGCTGTTCGCTACACCGCCGATGCCGCCAAGCCGCTCGGCCTCAAGTGGGCGGCCAGGACGGCCAAGCGGGCGGCACGGATCCAGAGCCGCCTGGGCGACTTCCAGGACACCGTGGTCAACCGCGAGCAGATCGCTCGAGTCGCGGCGCTGCCGCAGCTGTCGCGCGACGCGGTCTTCGTGCTCGGCCGCCTGGATGCGCGCGAGGAACGGCGCGGCCGGAAGGCCGTCGAGGCCTACCTCGCGGAGCGCTGAGCCGCCCGGCGATACCGCATCAGAGGGCCGCGAAGCCGACGGTGCCGGCCTCCGGATCTGCTTGTGTCACTTCCACCAGGCAGCGCCGGCCCGCCCCCGGTGAGGGCTCGCAGGGTGCGATGATGGCCGGCTCGGCGATGAAGATCTCCGCCGCCTTCTTGCCGTTGCCGTCACGGAGAACCGTTGCCTCGAAGCGGGCGCCGAGCTGATCGGACAGCACCACCGCCTCGGCCAGATCGATGCTGCGCCGGGCCGCGGTGCCCGCGGTGGAGTCGGCACCGCTCATGATCTTGCCGAGGCCGGGCAGCGACTCGGTCACCCAGTCCGGCACCGGGCGGCCCGCCGTCACCGACAGGCAGACCTCGGTGGCGAAGCGATCGGCGAGCCGGCGCAGCGGCGCGGTGACGTGGCCGTACAACCCGCCGACGCCCGCGTGGACCAGGTCGGCGTCGTCCACTGGGGTGCCCGGCTCGATCGCCCGGTAGCCGGCCCCACGCATCAGGCGGGCGCCGGCGCTCATCAGCGCCAGGGTCGTCGGCTCGTCGGCGGGCAGACCGGCCAGGAACTGGCCGGGGGTGGCGCCGTCGGGCCAGACCGCACCGAGCGAGTCGGCCACCCGCGCCAGCTCGTCGACCGCCTCGGGACCGGCGGCCGGCAGGGTCCGGAACAAGCCGATCCCCGCCTTGCGCATGATGGTGCCGGCGCACATGCCGACCAGGAGCGACACCTGTGCATTCCAGCGATCGGCGGGAGTTCGCGGAGCCAGGCGCAGCGTCCAGGCACGCGCATGCTTCGGGTCCCGGTTGGGCACCACATCCTGGTCGGGCAGATCCAGCAGCACCGCCCCGCGGCCCAGCGACCAGGCCTCACGTGTCGCTCCGAAGTCGGGAAGGGCGGCGATCGACGGATGCGCGGTCCCCGTGGCCGCAGCCTCGCTGACGCCGGCATAGTCGAGCCGGGCCCGCGAGCGCACCGTCGCTCGCTCCACCTCCGCGGAAGCGACTGTGCCGTCGGCGTCCACGTGCACCGTCCACAAGACCGCCGGGCGGTCCTCATCGGGCAGCAGAGACCCTGCGCCCTCGGAGAGCACCCGCGGGTGCAGTGGCACATTGCCGTCCGGGAAGTAGATCGTCTCGCCGCGGCGGCGGCTCTCCTCGTCGAGGTCACCGCCGGGCCGAACCAGGGCCGCGACGTCGGCGATCGCATAGTGGACCAGATACCCGCCGCCCTCGCGGACCACGCGCAGCGCCTGATCGAGGTCCATGGATCCGGGCGGATCGACGGTCACCAGCTCCAGATCGCGACGGTCGGTTCGTTCGTCGGCGCACCGGTCGGTCACGGCCGCGGCTTCGGTGGCCACCCTCGGCGGAAAGTGCGCGGTCAGCCCCAACTCGGCGCGCAGCCGATCGAAGTCGATCCCGGGCGCCGTCAGTCTGCGTTCGACCACGTCTTGCCTCCCATCGGTCGGGGCGAACGAGCCGGCCTGTAAGCCGGATCCTGTCCCGGCCGTGAGGCCGGGGGCGACCATCCATCTGGGCACACCGTCGCCGGGTACCTCGAGCAGCCAACCCGCGAGTTCGGACGAGCAGTCCTGAAAACACTCGCGCACCCGCACCGCCGCAGGCGGTGCGCGCTTCGGCCTTGCTCCGGGTGGGGTTTACCGAGCCGCCGCGGTCACCCGCGGCGCTGGTGCGCTCTTACCGCACCGTTTCACCCTTACCCGCTGCACGCAGCGGGCGGTCTGTTCTCTGTGGCACTGTCCCGCGGGTCACCCCGGGTTGTCGTTAGCAACCACCCTGCTCTGTGGAGTCCGGACTTTCCTCGACTGCCGGCCTGTGCGGTACTCCGCACGGTTCCGTCGCCGCGGCCGCCCGGCCGACTCGTTCGCGGGTTCTACGATAGCCGCTGCGGCACCGCCGGGAGGTGTCCGGTGTCATTGACCAGCTTCACCACCGAGCCGCCGTCCGGAAAGTACTCGGCGATCGACAGCGACGCCAGATCCAGGTGCAGCCGGAACAGCAGCTCCGGTCCCACCCCGAGCGCCTCGCGCAGCAGACTCTTGATCGGCGTCACGTGGCTGACCGCCAGTACCCGCCGACCGCGGTACCGGTCGACCAAGTCGCTGCGGGTCTGCGCCAGCCGCTGCCCGACCTGCGCGAAGCTCTCCCCGCCCGGCGGTGCGACGTCGTCGTGGCCCAACCACCGACTGTGCAGTTCCGGGTCGCGCTCGGCGGCCTCGCGGAAGGTGAGACCCTCCCACGCGCCGAAATCGGTCTCGATCAGCCCGTCGTGCACTTCGACCCCGAGACCGATGGCGTCGGCGACGGCCTGCGCGGTCGCCCGCGCCCGCGCCAGCGGGGAAGACACGATCACGTCCACACCCCCCTGCTCGGCCAGGCGCTCGGCCGCCGCGGCGGCCTGTGCGCGGCCGAGTTCGGTGAGCACCGGATCTCCGTGACCGGAGTAGCGGCGTTCCACCGACAGGGCGGTCTGGCCGTGGCGCAACAGAAGCAGGCGCGTCGGCTCGGCCATCTGGCCCTGCCAGTTCGGGGTGGTCACTGCTCCTGTCCGGGCTGGGAGAGCCCGGACTGCTCGGTGCGGATGAGGATGGCGTTGCATTCCTCGCAGCGCACCACCTCGTCCTCGGCCGTGCCGGCGATCGACGCGAGGGTGCGCGGATCCAGTTCCATCCGGCAGGCACCGCACCGCCGCTGCCGCAGCAGCCCGGCTCCGACCTGCCCCTGCGCGCGCAGCCTGTCGTACGCGGCGAGCAGGTCGTCGGGCACCTCGCCGGCGATCGCCTCGCGCCGGCCCAGAAAGTCGGTCACCTGGTTCTCCCCGGTCGCGGTCGCGTGGTCGCGCGCAGTGATCGCCTCAGCCAGCGCGGCCTCCAGGTCTACGACGGCGCTCTGCGACCGGTCCAACTCGATACCCAGCGCCTCCTGGCGCTCCATCACCTCGAGCAGATCGTTCTCCAGCAGCTCCTGGCGGCGCTGCAGCCCGCCCAGCTCGTGCTGCAGTTCCGAGAGCGCCTTGTGGCTGAGCAGACCCGATTCCAGCTGTGCCCGGTCCCGTTCGGCGTGCTGGGTCATACCGGTCAGTTCCGCGTCGATGTGGTCGTACCGGGTCTGCATCTCCGTCACCGCCGCCTGCGCGTTGACCACGTCCGCACGGGCGGTCGCCAGCTCGCTCTCGATCCGGACCACCTCGTCGGCTTCCGGCAGATTCGCCAGCCGGTGGCGGAACCGCGCGAGTTCCGCGTCGAGGTCGGCCAGGTCGAGCATTCGACGCTGCTGGGCGGGCGGGGCTTTCATAGATTTCGGCCTCTCGTATCGGGCAGGGCATTCATCGGCGGATCAGGTGCGGTAGTGGATCAGAGTGCATCGGCAGGGTGGTCGTTCACGACGGGACCACGTTGAACGGGTCGGTCGGCGGCTGAAAGACCGTGGCTGCGCAGCCGTTCTCGGCCAGAAGCTCAGCGGCGCTGACGCACCACGGGAACTCGGTGGCCCAGTGCCCGGCGTCGATCAGGGCCGGACCCCCGGCGCGGAGCGCCTCGTCCACCACATGATGCCGCAGATCTCCGGTCACGTACACATCGGCACCTGCCACGGCCGCGGCGCCGATCAGCGAGTCCCCCGCACCTCCGCACACCGCCACCGTGGTGACCAGCGCATCCGGGTCACCCGCCGCGCGGATCCCCCACGGAGCGCTCGGCAGCGCGCGGGCGGCGTGAGCGGTGAACTCGCGCAGGGGCATCGGCTCGGCGAGGCGTCCGACCCGGCCCAGACCCACGTCGCTGTCGAGCGCCGCCTGGGCGAACACGTCGAAGGCCGGTTCCTCGTAGGGGTGGGCGGCGCGCAGCGCGGCGAGCACTCGTGCGCGGAGACCTCGCGGCGCGACCAGTTCCACGCGTTCCTCGTCGACCCGGGTGAGGTCGCCCACGGCCCCGATCGTCGGGTCCGCACCGTCGACGGGCAGGAACTGCCCGGTCCCGACCACGCCCCACATGCAATCCCGGTAGTCGCCTATCGCACCGGCGCCGGCCCGGAACATCGCCTCGGTGACCTGTTCGGCACTGCCCTCAGGAACCATGACCACCCATTTGTCCAGTGGTGCGACGGGTTCGGGCTGCAGCGGCACGGTGTCGTGCACGCCCAGCGTCTCGGCGAGCGCATCGGACACGCCGCCGCGCACCTTGTCGGCGTTGGTGTGCGCCGAATAGAGAGCACAGCCGCCGGTGATCAGCCGGTGGATCAGCCGGCCCTTCGGGGTGCTGGCGGCCACCGACTCCACGCCGCGCAACAACAGCGGATGATGCGCCACGATCAGATCGGCGCCGGTCGCCAGCGCCTGCTCGACCACCGCGTCGGTCACATCGACGCAGACCAGCGCCGTGCGCACCTCGTCGTCGGGGTCGCCGCAGACCAAGCCGACGGCATCCCAGGATTCGGCGAGCGCCGGCGGATAGGCCGCATCCAGAGCGGTCACCACGCGACCCAGTGTCACCGTCATGCTTTCCTCTCCCGTCGTCATGCGCCCCGTCCGCGGTGCGATGCCTCGCCGGCCAGGACCTCGGTCATGGCGGCGACGAGTGCGGCGGCCGGTTCAGCCGAGCGTACGGCCAGGCGCAGGTGATCGGCACCGAGGCCGGTGAAGTTGGCACAACTGCGCACCGCGAAACCGCGCTCGCGCAGGGCGGCCTTCAGGCCGAGGCCATCGGGCACCCGAATCAGCACGTAGGGGGCCGCCGGTTCGGTGCACACCTCGATCCCGGCCTCGCCGAGGAGGCCGACCAAGTGCGCGCGGTCGCCGGCGACGGTGCCGGCGAGCGCGTCGGTGTAGGCCTGCCCTCGCGGTCCCAGGCACTCGGCGAGCGCGGCCAGCGCCAGCGTGCCGAGGGGCCAGTGCCGGCGGCCCGCGGTCAGCTCGGCGATCACGTGCGGGGCAGCCAGCAGATAGCCGGCCCGCAGACCGGCCAGGCCGAAGGTCTTGGTGATCGAGCGGATCACGACGACTCCGTCGGGCAGTGCGCCGGCCAGCGATTGCGGTTCCCGCACGCCGGTCACCGGATCGACGGTCAGGTCCGCGAAGGCTTCGTCGACCACCACCGTCCGCCCCGGCCGGACCAGCCGCAGGATCTGCTCGCGGGTGTGCAGCATCGAGGTGGGATTGGTCGGGTTGCCGAGCACCACCAGGTCGGCGTCGCCGGGCACCTCGGCCGCGTCCAGCCGCCACGGAGCCGGCAGCACCACCCGGGTGATCTCGGCCCCCGACGCCGCGAGCACCCGTCCCGGCTCGGTGAAGGTGGGCTCGATCAGCGCCACGTGGCGTGGTCGCAGCCGTGCCAGCAGCTCGAAGCCCTCGGCGGCGCCGTCGAGCAGGAGGACCTCGGCGGGCGAGCGACGGTGCAGTCGCGCGGCTGCGCCGACGGCCCGCTGCACGTCGTCGGCACGGGGGTAGGCGGCGAGGTCGCCGAGACGGGCGGCGAGCACGTCCCGTACGAAGGGCGGCGGACCGGGCTGGACGTTGACGGCGAAGCCGATCAGCCCCGCCTCGGCGTCGGCGTCGCCGTGACGGCCCGGCTCGAACAAGTCGGTATCGGTGCGCAGTGGACGACCCGGTGACATGCCTGTCGACCCTACGGGCACCATGGAGGCCGTGACCGCTCAGCCCGCCCGCCCGCACCCCGATCCCGCCGACCCCACCACCGTGCTGTTGATCGACCTCGACGGCACGGTCACCGACAGTTTTCCCGGGATCACCACGTCGTTCCGGCATGCGGTGGCCGCACTCGGCGCGCCGGAGCCGTCGGAAGCCTTTCTGGCCGACGTGGTGGGACCACCGCTGCTCGACTCCATGCACGCCTTCGGCTTCTCCGACGAGGACGCAGTACGGGGCGTCGCCGCCTACCGCGAGCGCTACGACGTCGTCGGCTGGCTGGAGAACTCGGTCTTCGACGGCATGGACGTGCTGCTGGCCGATCTGGCCGCCCAGGGCCGAACCCTGGCCATCGCGACCAGTAAGAACGAGGAAGTGGCCCAGCGCATTCTGGAGCACTTCGGGTTGACCGATCACTTCGCGGTGATCGCCGGGTCCAGTGCCGACGGCACACGCCGCAGCAAGGCGCAAGTCATCGCCCGGGCCATTGAGGGACTAGGGTTGGATCCGGAAGTGACCCCCACGGTCATGATCGGAGACCGCTCCCACGACGTCGACGGAGCAGCATCCTTCGGTCTCCCCACCATCGCGGTGGGGTGGGGATACGCCAGACCGGGGGAGGTCGACGAAGCCACGTGGACCGTGCGAACGGTCCCGCAACTGCGCGAGGTACTCGGTGTCTGAAAGCCCCGACCGGCTGCACATCTGTTTTGTCTGTACCGGCAACATCTGCCGATCCCCGATGGCCGAATCGATTCTGGCGTCGGCGATCGCCGACGCCCGGCTGGACGATCGGGTGCAGGTCAGCAGTGCCGGCACCGGCGGCTGGCACATCGGCGAGCCCGCCGACAACCGCGCCCGCACCGAGCTGCTGGCGCACGGCTACTCCGACCAGCACGTCGCCGCCCAGCTCGACCCCGATCATCTCTCTGCCGACTTGCTGGTGGCCCTGGACTCCGGTCACGTGCGCGAGTTGTCGCGCAAGCGGCTGGGTGACCGCGTGCGGCTGCTGCGCAGCTTCGACCCGAACTCCGAGGGTGAGGACGTCCCCGACCCCTTCTACGGCGGCCCGGAGGACTTCGCCGCCGTCCGCGCCCAGGTGGAGGCCGCCGTGCCCGGCCTGCTGGCCTGGATCGAGGCCACCCTGGCCGAGCGGGAGTGAGTCGGCAACGCTCGGTATCCTGGGGACGTGCACCTGCTGCGAACCTTCCTTCGACCCGGGTGGTTGCTCTCCACCGTGCTGGTCGTGGCGTTCGCCGCCGCCTGTTTCCTGGTCCTCGCGCCGTGGCAGCTCGGTAAGAGCAGCGACACCGAGCATCGCAACGACCTGATCCGCACGGCGACCGAGACCTCCGCCGTCCCCCTTTCCGACCTGGTGGCAGCGGGCGCGCCCCTCGACACCGATACCGAGTGGCGCGAGGTGACGCTCACCGGCAACTACCTGCCGGAGGAGCAGGTCCTGATGCGACTGCGATCGGTGGCCGAACGCCCTGCCGCCGAAATCGTGACTCCCTTCCGGCTCGCCGGCACCGACCGCACCGTCCTGGTGGACCGGGGCTGGATCCGTCCGGAAGCAGACAGCTCGATCCAGGTGCCGGCGCCCCCGACCGAGCAGGTCACCATTCACGCGCGGCTGCGCAAGTCCGAAGGCACCACCGAAGGCAAGGAGCCGCGGATCGAAGACGGCCGGCTCACCGCCTACACCGTGGACTCGGCGGCCATCTCCACCGCCTCCGGGCTGGCGCTGGATCCGTTCTACGCCCAGCTGGTTCCGGACCAGCCCGGCGGTCTGGGCACCATCGATCTCCCGCAGCTGGAGTCGGGCCCGTACCTGTCGTACGGGCTGCAGTGGCTGGCCTTCGGCATCATGGCGCCGCTGGGCATCGCCTACTTCGTGTGGGCCGAGGTGAAGCATCGCCGAGCCCTGCGCCGGTCCGCCGACGGCGACGAGACCGAGGTGGTGGCCGAGGACACCTTCGACGACACCCGGGCCGGCGAACGCCGCCGTATCCGCGACGATCTCCGCGCGGCGAGCGCCGACGATGCGGCGGCCGCCCCCGAACCCGGCCCCGCCGTCGCCGTGGACATCCCCGACGACGACGTCAAGGCCAAACTGGCCCGCCGCTACGGCCGCTGACGCCCCTCGTCTCCCCGCTCATCGAGCCGGGCGAGGCGCAGCCCGCTACCGCTCCGTTGCCGTTCATTGAGCCGGGCGAGGCGCAGCCGAGACCGAGTCGAAATGAACCCGCCCGCACACGACGGTCCCGGCTTCGACACGACCCCTCCGCAAGCTCCGGGGTCGGCTCAGCCTACGAACGAACTGGGACCGACTCAGCCCGCGGTGACGGTACCCGCACGACAGCGAGGACCGCGAGGAGCCCGCTCGCGATCTGTACCCGCCGGGAGAGGCGCACGGCCGCCCGTAGCTCGGCGGCGCGGGGCGCGGGCCCGTCGCCCAGCACCGGACGATCCTCCACCCCGTGCGGGTACACCGTCCGTCCGCCCAGCGAGATCCCCAGCGCCCCGGCGAACGCGGCCTCCACCACGCCCGCATTCGGGCTGGGATGCTTCCCGCCGTCGCGCCGCACCGCGCGCACCGCGCGTATCGGATGCCCGCTGAGCAGGCCGGCCAGCAGCGCCGTCACCCGTGCCGGCACCAGGTTGGCGGCGTCGTCGGTCCGCGCTGCGGCCCAGCCGAAGCGGGCGTACCGCGACGACCGGTAACCGATCATCGCGTCGAGCGTGTTCACCGCGCGGTAGCCGAGGAGTCCGGGCGCACCGGCCAGCGCGCCCCAGAACAGCGGTGCGACGGTGGCGTCGGAGGTGTTCTCGGCGATCGACTCGACCGCCGCACGACAGATTCCCGCCTCGTCGAGGCTGCTCGGGTCGCGCCCGACCAGGCTGGGCAGCGTGGCGCGCGCGCCGTCCAGGTCACCGTCGTCGAGGGCGTCGGCGATCCGATCGCCGACGCGGCACAGCGTCGTGCCGCCGACCGCCGAGAAGGTGGCCACCGCCGTCCCGACCGGGCCGGCCCGTCCGGCGAGGCCTCCGGCGAGCACCGCTGCACTCACCCAGAGCGCCGTGAACCCCGTCCCCGCTGCGCGTGAGTCGCGGTAGAGCCGATTCTCCGAGGCCGCTACGGCCGAGCCGAAGACGGCGACGGGGTGGCCGCGCCGGGGGTCGCCGAAGGCCAGGTCGGCGGCCATTCCCGCCGTCATCGCCAGAGCCTGCCCGCCTCGACTGTGCACGCGCCCGATGGTATCGGGCGGCGGGCTACCATCGATCCGATGGCCACCGCACCGACCCCTTCCGCCGGGAGTTTCGAGATCTCCACCGGCACAGCCGAACTGACCCATGACGGCGTCGGGGGCTGGCTGCTGACCGTCAACGGGGCCCAGAGCAGCCACGTCGACCCGTTCGATCCGACCAATCTCGAGTTCGAGTACATGCGGCAGATGGCGTCGGCGATCGCCGACGCCCACCCCGAGCCCGTCACTGCCCTGCGCGTGCTGCACCTGGGCGCGGCCGCCTGCGCGCTGCCCCGCCACCTAGCGCACCGCTACCCGAAGTCGCGGCACGTCGCAGTGGAGATCGACGCCGAACTGGCGCGGCTGGCGCGCGAATGGTTCGACCTGCCCCGGGCTCCGCGCCTGCGGATCCGGGTCGGCGACGCCCGCGAAGTGGTGGAGACGCTGACCGAACAGACCCGCGACATCGTGATCCGGGACGCCTTCGCCGAGGATATCACGCCCCCGCATCTGATGACCGCCGAGTTCACCCGCGCCGTCAAACGGGTGCTGGCCCCCGGTGGGCTCTACCTGGCCAACTGCGGCGACCGCCGCGATCTGAGATCAGTGCGCAGCGAGGTCGCCACCATCGCCGACGTCTTCGCGAACGTGGAGTTGATCTCCGATCCGTCGATGTTCAAGGGCCGGCGCAGCGGCAACATCGTCGTGGTCGCAAGCGACGGCCCCCTCCCCCGATCACCCGAGCTGCAACGCACCCTGCGCAGCGATCCCGAGCCCTCACGACTGCTCACCGACGATGAGGCGACGGCGTTCGCGCGCCACAGCCCCATCCTGCGCGACTGACCGGACTCCCCGCCGCGCACCGAGCTGCGGCCGGACGTGGATATCGCCGCAACGCCCGAACGCCGGTCGAAATAGGACTAGCTTGAAACTCGGGCGGAGCCGGTCGACGGAACCGCTCGCCCCGGAGGAAGCATGTCGCAGACATTGTTCATCGACGGTTCCTGGTGTGCCGCCGCGAGTGGCGACACCCGCGAGATTCGCTGCCCCGCAGACGGTTCCCCGGTGATCACCGTCGCCGAGGCCGGCTCGGCCGAGGCGGACGCGGCGGTGTCCGCCGCGCGGCGCGCCTTCGACAGCGGGCCCTGGCCCGCCACCCCCACACCCGACCGCGCGGCCTTGCTGCGCGCGGTCGCCGGACGGCTCCGCACCGAACGCGACGCCGTGGCCCGCATGGAGTCCCTCGACACAGGCAAACGCTTCGTCGAATCCCAGTACGACGTCGACGACGTGATCTCGGTGTTCGAGTACTACGCCGACCTGGTGACCTCCGAGGCCGGCCGCGTGGTGGACACCGGCCGGGCGGACGTGGTCAGCCGGGTGGTCTACGAGCCGGTCGGGGTGTGTGCGCTGATCACGCCGTGGAACTTCCCGCTGCTGCAGACCTCCTGGAAGGTGGCCCCCGCCCTGGCGGCCGGCTGCACCTTCGTCCTCAAACCCAGCGAGCTGACCCCGTCGACGGCCATCTGGTTGATGACCGCGCTGACCGAGGAGGGCATGCCCGCCGGGGTCGGCAATCTGGTGCTGGGCAGCGGCGCGGGAGTCGGCGCCGCCCTGGTCGACCACCCCGACGTCGACATGGTCTCGTTCACCGGCGGACTGGCCACCGGTACGGCGATCTCGGCGGCCGCCGCCGCGACCGTCAAGCGGGTCGCCCTGGAACTCGGCGGCAAGAACCCGAACGTCGTCTTCGCCGACGCCGACTTCGAGGCCGCGGTCGACGGCGCGCTGACGGCGATCTTCGTCGATTCCGGGCAGGTCTGTTCGGCCGGTGCACGTCTGGTGGTCGAAGAGTCCATTCACGACCGATTCGTCGACGAGCTGACCGCGCGCGCCGCCCGCATCCGACTCGGCGGCCCGTTCGACGACGACGCCGAGACCGGTCCCCTGGTGAGTGCGGCGCACAGGGAGAAGGTGGAGGCCTACGTCGCCCGGGCGATCGAGCAGGGCGCCGTGCTGCGCGTCGGCGGGCAGCGACCCACCGGCGCGGGCCTCGACGACGGCTTCTTCTACCCGCCGACGATCCTCGACGGCTGCGACCGGTCGATGGACTGCGTGCACGACGAGTCCTTCGGCCCGGTGCTGACGGTGGAGACCTTCGCCGGCGACACCGGGCCGGCCGCCGAGGACGCCGCCGTGTCCATCGCCAACGACACCCGCTACGGCCTGGCCGGGGCGGTGTGGACGCAGAACGGCGGACGTGCCGAACGCGTGGCCGGGCGGCTGCGCCACGGAACGGTGTGGATCAACGACTATCACCCGTACGTCCCCGGAGCCGAGTGGGGCGGTTTCGGCCAATCCGGCAACGGCCGCGAACTCGGACCCACCGGTCTCGCCGAATACCGCGAGCCCAAACACATCTGGCACAACATCGCCCCGGCCCCGCAGTACTGGTTCGGAGGCTGACCCCGGAGGGCCGCACCGCACCAGCGCCGCCGGAACGGGGCGCACACGACCAACCGAGTACGACGAAGGAGTTCCCATGGCCGGCAGCGACCGATTCGACTACATCATCGTGGGCGGAGGCTCGGCGGGATCGGTGCTGGCCAACCGGCTCAGCGCCGATGCCGGCACCTCTGTGCTGGTGCTCGAGGCCGGGCACTCGGACTTCAAGATCGACCCGTTCATCCACATGCCGGCCGCGCTGCCGTTCCCGATCGGCAGCCGCTTCTACGACTGGGGCTACGAATCCGAACCGGAGCCGCACATGGGCGGCCGGCGGGTGTACCACGCCCGCGGCAAAGTCCTCGGCGGCTCCTCGAGCATCAACGGGATGATCTTCCAGCGCGGCAACCCGCTGGACTTCGAGCGCTGGGCGGCCGACCCGGGCATGGCGAACTGGGACTACGCCCACTGCCTGCCCTACTTCAAGCGCATGGAGACGTGCCTGGCCGGTGCCGACATGTGGCGCGGCGGCTCGGGTCCCCTCGTACTGGAACGCGGCCCGGCCACCTCCCCGCTCTTCGGCGCCTTCTTCGAAGCCGTGCAGCAGGCCGGCTTCCCGCTGACCGACGACGTCAACGGCTATCGCCAGGAGGGATTCGCCCCCTTCGACCGTAACGTCCACGACGGACGCCGGCTCAGCGCGGCGCGCGCCTACCTGCACCCGGTTCGCAAACGCAAGAACCTCACCGTCAAGACCCTGACCCACGTGACCGGGCTGCGCCTCGACGGCAACCGGGTCACCGGCGTCGAGTACAAACGCGCCGGAAGCAGTTCGGTGCGGCGCGCAGACGCGCCGGAGGTGATCTTGTGCGGCGGCGCGATCAACTCGCCCCAGGTGTTGCAGCTGGCCGGGATCGGGCCCAAGGAAGTACTCGAGGGCCTGGGCATCCCGGTGGTCGCCGATCTGCCGGGTGTCGGCGCCAACATGCAGGATCACCTCGAGGTGTATCTGCAGCACGAGTGCACCCAGCCGGTGTCGGTGGGACCGTGGCTCAAGCACCGGCACAAGCCGCGTATCGGCGCCGAATGGCTGTTCCTGCGGCGCGGGGTCGGTGCCACCAACCACTTCGAGGGCGGTGGTTTCGCCCGCTCCAACGACCAGGTGGACTACCCCAACATCATGTTCCACTTCCTGCCGATCGCGATCCGCTACGACGGCTCGCAGCCGGCCGCCGAGCACGGATACCAGGTGCACATCGGCCCGATGTACTCCGATGTGCGCGGCGAGTTGAAGATCACCTCGAAAGACCCGTTCACCCACCCGGCGCTGCAGTTCAATTACCTGTCCACCGAGAACGACCGCCGCGAATGGGTGGAGATCATCCACACGGCGCGAAAGATCCTGTCGCAGCCCGCGTTCGACGCCTTCAACGGCGGCGAGCTCTCCCCCGGCCCGTCGGTCCGGACCGACGAGGAGATCCTGGACTGGGTCGCCAAGGACGCCGAGACGGCGCTGCATCCGTCGTGCACCGCGAAGATGGGCACCGGCGACGATGCCGTCCTCGATCCGGAGACGCTGCGGGTGCGCGGGGTAGAGGGCCTGCGCGTGGTGGACGCCTCGTCCATGCCGTATGTGACCAACGGCAACATCTATGCGCCGGTGATGATGCTGGCGGAGAAGGCCGCCGATCTGATCGCCGGCAATACTCCACTGGGGGCGCTGGACGTGCCGTTCTACCGCCACCGCGCCGACATGCCGCTGTGGTGGCCACCGACCGACCCACGCAACTACACCCCAGATCAGGCCGGGGCTAACGCCCAGGCACCGGCTCGGGAACAGCACTAGCGATGCCTCCGGGACAGGTGGAGTCCGATTTCGCCGAGGCAGAACTGGCCAAGCCCCGCCTGAACAAGGTGGTCTTCGGCGGTTCGGCGATCGGCAGCGTCGCGATCGCCCTGTGGGCGATCATCGTCCCCGACAACGCGGCCTCGGTGCTCGGCACCGTCGTCGGCTGGATCTCCGAATGGTTCGGCTGGTTCTATGTCGCGCTGGCCACCCTCATCCTGGTGTTCGTCGTCTGCATCGCGCTGTCGCGGTACGGGCGGACCAAGATCGGGCCCGACCATTCCAAGCCGGAGTTCAGCACGCTGTCGTGGGCGTCCATGCTGTTCGCCGCCGGTATCGGCACCGACTTGATGTTCTTCGCGGTGGCCGAGCCGGTGACCCAGTACATGGCCCCGCCGACCGGAACCCCGCAGACCGTGGACGCCGCCCGCGAGGCGACGGCGTGGACGCTGTTCCATTACGGCATCACCGGCTGGGGCATGTACGCCCTGATGGGCATGGCCCTGGGCTACTTCGCCTATCGCAAACAGCTGCCCCTGGCGATCCGCTCGGCCCTGTATCCGGTGCTGGGCAAGAGGATTCACGGACCGGCCGGCGACGCCGTCGACCTGGCGGCGGTGCTGGGCACCATCTTCGGCGTCGCGACCTCACTGGGCATCGGCGTGGTGATGATCAACGTCGGCCTCAACGTGGTCTTCGGCGTCCCCGAGGGGCTGACCGCGCAAATCGTCCTGATCGTCGTGGGCGTGGCGGTGGCCACCGTCTCCGCGGTCTCCGGCGTGGACAAGGGCATCAAGCTGCTCTCCGAACTCAACGTGCTGCTGGCCATCGCCCTGGCGGTGTGGGTGCTGATCGCCGGCAAGAGCGAGTTCCTGCTGAACTCGCTGGTGCTCAGCATCGGCGACTTCGTGCGACTGTTCCCCGGAATGGCGATGCAGACCTTCCCGTGGGAGGACACCGGCAGCTGGATGGCCGACTGGACGCTCTTCTTCTGGGCGTGGTGGATCGCCTGGGCGTCGTTCGTCGGCATGTTCCTGGCCCGGATCTCCCGCGGCCGGACCATCCGCGAGTTCGTCGCCGGGGTCCTGATCATCCCGTTCACCTACATCCTGATGTGGGTGGCCATCTACGGCAACGCCGCCATCAAGGTGATCCGCGACGGCGATCAGGAGTTCGGGAACGACACCATGGAAGTCCCCGAACGCGGCTTCTACGACCTGCTCCAGCAGTATCCGGCGTTCAGCGTGGTCGCCGTGATCGCCACCCTCACGGCGCTGCTGTTCTATGTGACGTCCGCCGACTCCGCAGCCCTGGTGATGGCAAACCTGACTTCCGAGCTCGACGATCCGCGCCAGGATGCGGCCAGCAGTCCCCGCATCTTCTGGGCGGTGGCCACCGGTCTGCTCACCGTCGCGGTGCTGTCGGTGGGCGGTATCCCGGCACTGCAGTCGGCGACGGTGATCATGGGGCTGCCGTTCGCCTTCGTGATGATCGCCGTGATGATCGGTCTGCTCCGGTCCCTGCGGGAGGAGGGACAGCGCACCGACGGTGTCCGGGCCGCCCAGCCGCGGGTGCTGTCCAGCCGCAGCGGCGCCGGCGACGACCGCTCCTGGCGCGAACGCCTGGAACACGCGATGTCGTTCCCGTCCCTGGCCGAAGCCGAACGGTTCCTCCACGGGCGTGTCACCGACGCCCTCGAGTCGGTGGCCGACGAGTACCGCTCGATCGGCTACAACGCCTCCGTCGAGACCTCGACCGATCCCGAGGACGGGGATCCGTGCGTCACCCTCACCCTCGGCGGCGAGGCCGAGGGCGACGACGGCTTCATGTATTCGGTGCACCGGGCGGCGGTGGCCATCCCGACGTACGCCGGGCGCGCCCGGCGCGGCAACGACTACTACGCCCGGCTCGAGGTGCACCTGTCCAGCGGCGGCCAGGGCTACGACGTCATGGACTACACGTCGGCACAGCTGATCAACGACGTGATCGACCAGTACGAACGGCACCTGGAGTACCTGCGACTGAGCAAGGAGACCAACGGCAAGCGCACCGACACCGCATCGGAGTGACCCGGCGCGTGCGTCAGGCCGGCACCACCAGGCCGGCGGAGATCAGCCAGTCGTAGGCGACGTCGGCGGGGTCTTCGCCGTCGATGTCGACCCGGCGGTTCAGATCCCGGACGACGTCGTCGTTGAGCTTGGACGACACGGTGCCCATCAGCTCCCGGATCTCCGGGTAGCGGTCGAGCACCTCCTCCCGCACCACGACACTCCCGTTGTAGGGCAAGAAGAATCCCCGATCGTCCTCCATGATCTGCAGGTTCAGATTCGGAATCCGGCCGTCGGTGGCGAACACCATGCCGAAGTTGCAGGGACTGCCGTTCGCCGTGGAGGTGTAGATGACACCCGAGTCCATGCGCGTCACGTTGCCCTGCGGAACACCGTCGGGGGTGTTGAACGGGATGTCGTAGGCCTCCAGCATGGGCAGGAAACCGTCCGACCGGCTGAAGAACTCGTCGTCGACGCAGAAGGTCCGCTCGTTCAGCGGCAACGCGGCCACATCCGACAGCGTCTTGGTCCCCAGCCGTTCAGCCGTCGCCGGCGAGGCCGCGAACGCGTACGTGTTGTTGATGTCGGACGGCGGCAGCCACACCAGCTGGTTCTCCGCCAGCTCGATGTCGTGCACGCGCTGCCACAGCTCCTCCGGGTCGCTGATCGACTCGGACTCCTCGTGATAGACCACCCATCCGGTGCCGGTGTACTCCCACTGCAGATCGGTCTCGCCGTTGAGCTGGGCCTGCCGGGACGAGGCCGCACCGGGCGCTCCGGTCATGTCGGTGACCTTCGCTCCCGCCGCCGCCAGATAGGTCGCCGCGATCTTGCCGAGGATCACCTGTTCGGTGAACGCCTTCGACGTGACCGTGATGGCGGCCCCGTCCAGCGGCTTCTCACCGTCGGGCAGCGCCGCGCTGCGGAACGTGCCGGACGAGGAGACCAGGCCGCAGCCGGCGATGCCCAGGACGACCGCGGCCGCCATCGTCAGCACCGCCAGGGCCCGCACGGGCCCCCGCCGCGTCATGCCAGCCCCCGCGGGGTGGCGACGAGTTCGACCAGTCGCCCGAGCCAGTCGATCACCATCGCCAGCAGTGCCACCAGCACCGCGCCGGCGATCAGCAGATTCGGCAGGAACAGCGTGATGCCGGTAGTGATCAGGGTGCCCAGGCTCGTGGCCCCGATGAACGTGCTCAGCGTCGCCGTGCCGACCAGGATCACCAGCGCGGTACGCACCCCGTTGAGGATCACCGGCACCGCGAGCGGCAGTTCCACCTGGAACAGCGTTCGCGCGCCCGAGAAGCCGATCCCACGGGCGGCCTCCACGGTGCGCGCATCCACCTGCCGCAGGCCGACGATCGTGTTCTGCAGGATCGGCAGCACGGCGTACACCACCAGACCGATCACCGCGGTGCGGAATCCCGTGCCGAAGGCGAAGGTGAACAGCACCAGCAGACCGACCGCGGGTGCGGCCTGACCGATGTTGGCGATGCCGACGGCGATCGGTGTCAGCCGGGTCAGTTTCGGTCTGGTCAGCACGATGCCGAGCGGGATCGCGATCGCGACCACGATCACCGCCGCGGTCACCGTCAGTTCGATGTGGTCGACGATCGTGGTGCCCAGCACGGACCATTCGAGTTGCGCGAGCTCGTTGGACGTGAACTCGGTCAGCCCGTACCAGGTGAAGAAGATGGCGGCGACCACGACGATCACCAGCGGCTCGAACCAGACGTCCACCGGCAGCGCGCGGAACCGCCGCCACAGCGACGTGCCCGGCGAGGACTCCGGAAGCGATTCGGGCGGGTTGGCGGGGTCGGGGACCCCGTCGATCACCGGTGCACTCACGAGGCACCGCCGTTCTCGGCTTCAGCCTCGGCGAACTCGACGTAGCTCGCCTCGTCGGCGTGCGCGTCACCGAGCTGGCCCCGGATCACCTCGATGATGGTGCCGATCCGGACCCAGCCGAGCAGAGGTCCGCCGGAGACGGCGACCAGGGCCCCGCCCTGACTGGCCGCGAGCATCTGGTCCAGCGCGTCGTGCAGGGTCGACGACGGCGCCACCACCGGCAGCCGGTTGTCGACGAAGCCGGCCACCTCGTCGGTCGCGCCGATCTCGTCCAGCGACGGCCAGGCGATCGGCACCCCCGTGCTGTCGACCACGACCACCCACCGGTGTCCCTGTGCCCGCGCCCGTGCGACGACCGCCGCCGAGGACTCGCCCACCCGGGCGGTGGTCACGGGGTCGTACTCGGTGTCCTTGACGCGGGTCAGGGACAACTGCGCCAGGGTGGCGCCGGATCCGATGAACTCGGAGACGAACTCGTTCGCCGGGGTGGCGAGGATCTCCGCCGGGGTCGCGAACTGCTCGATGTGTCCTCCCTTGGACAGGATCAGCACGCGGTCGCCGAGCTTGGTCGCTTCCTCGAAGTCGTGGGTCACCACGACGATGGTCTTGCCGAGCTCCTTGTGGATCTCGATGAGACTGTCCTGCAGGCGAACCCGGGTGATCGGGTCGACGGCGCCGAACGGCTCGTCCATCAGCAGGACGGGCGGGTCGGCGGCCAGCGCCCGGGCCACGCCCACGCGCTGCTGCTGACCGCCGGACATGTCCTTGGGCAGCCGGTGGGCGTATTCGGCGGGGTCGAGCCCCACCAGTTCCAGCAGGTATTCGGTGCGCTCGGCGATCCGGGCCTTGTCCCAGCCCAGAATCCGCGGGATGGCACCGACGTTGCGCTCGACGGTCCAGTGCGGGAACAGCCCACCGGACTGGATCACGTACCCGATCGACTGACGCAGCTTGTCCGGATTCACTCCGGTCACGTCGCGGCCGTCGATCAGAATCCGCCCGGAGGTGGGCTCGATCAGCCGGTTGATCATCTTCAGTGTCGTGGTCTTGCCGCAGCCGGACGGGCCCACGAAGGCGACCACTTCACCCGCGGCGATCTCCAGGTCCAGTTCGGCCACGGCGGGCTCGCTCTGCCCGCGGAAGTGCTTCTCGACACCGTCGAGCACGATGGAGGCTCCGGTGATCTCGCGTCCGGATTCGGTGGTACCGCTGGTCATTTGAGTCCTCTCGGAATGGTCAGTCGCCCGAGCAGGACGAGTAGTGCGTCGAAGACGAGGGCGATGGCGACGATCAGGACCGTGCCGGTGATCGCCATCTCCAGCGAGTTGGCGCCGCCCAGGCGGGCGAGCCCGTTGAAGATCAGCGAGCCGAGCCCGGGGCCCAGCACGTAGGCGACGATCGCCGCGACGCCGACGATCATCTGCGTCGACACCCGGATGCCGGTGAGGATCACCGGCCAGGCGACGGGCAGCTCCACGGTGAGCAGCACCCGCCAGCGCGGCAGCCCGATTCCCCGGGCGGCCTCGATCAGACTCGGCGGCACCGATCGGAGCCCGACGATCGCGTTGCCTATCACCGGCATGGCGGCGAAGAAGGCAAGCATGATGAACGACGGCACCACGCCCAGACCGAACGGGACGATCAACAGCGCCAGCAGGGCCAGCGTCGGGATGGTCAGCGCGACACGGCTGGAGGTGAGGGTCAGTGCCGCACCGATCGGCAGCCGGTAGACGAGCACGGCGATCACGACCGCCACCACGGTGCCGACCAGCACCGTTTGGAAGGCCAGCGAGGCGTGCTGATACGTCAGGAACGCGAGCGTCTGCCCGCGTCCCGATACGTACTCCCAGAGACTCACGTGTCGCTCGGCCCGACGGGTTCGCTCCCCCGGAGGGTGACGCGGTGCATCACCCGCCGATTCGGCAGGTAGTCACGGTTGGCGTAGTGGAGGGTGTTCCGGTTGTCCCAGAGGACGATGTCGCCGAGGCTCCAGCGGTGGCGGACGATGTGCTCGGGCTTGGTCAGGTGGGCGTAGAAGAGGTCGAGCAGGGCCCGGCTCTCGGCGTCGGAGACACCCTCGATGTGCGAGGTGAAGCCCGGGTTGACGAACAGTGCGCGTCGACCGGTCTCCGGGTGGATCCGCACCACCGGATGGCGGGACGGGGTCAGCTCGGTGACCCGGCTCCCCTCCCACACGTTGCCCACTCCGCCGCGGTTCTGCCGCAAGTAGTAGCCGAACTCCCGGGTGCCGTCGTGGAAGGCGTAGAGCTGGTCGGCGAGCTCCCGCACCGGCTCCGACAGCGACGCGTAGGCGAGTTCACCGTCGGCCCAGGAGGTGTCGCCGCCGGTCGGCGGCAGCACCAGGGGCCGTAGGACGGACCCGGCCGGCGGCCGCGGCATGAACGTGACGTCGGTGTGCCAGACGTCGGCGAAACCGTTGTCGGTGCTGTCGAGGGAGTAGACCTCGTCCGGCACGTCCGATCCGCTGTCCCACACCGGGTGTCCGACCGTGGTCTCGCCGAGACGCTGCGCCAGCCGGACATGGGTCGCGTCGTCGATGTCCTGCCCCCGCAGAACCACCACCTTGTGCTCGATCAGCGCCGCCCGCAGCAACGTCAGCTGTGCCTCGTCCGCGGTGGCCACGTCCAGTCCGGAGAGTTCGGCACCGAAGTTCGGCCCCAGAAGCTTCACGTCCAGTTCGCGGCCGGCGGAGATCGGCGCGTTGAGGGTGGTGGTCATGTCCTCGCCCTTTCGTTCCTCGAAACCCGAGGGAACCCGAGTCGCCTTCCGTTGTACGGATGTTTCGGGACGCTACCCATGCTTGAAACCACACTGAGTCAAAACCATCCGAAACGATGCGATCGCAACTCGCACGAGATAGTAGCGGCGCATACCAGTGACTACAGCGGGAAGCCGACCGTGCAGCGCGGTTTCGCCGTGTTTCCGGTGAGGGTGTTCATCACGGTGGCGCCGACCCAGCTGTCGTACGGGAGGCCGACGTGCCCCACGGTGTCGTTCGGGCAGTGGTCCTGGACCACCACGTTGCGCACGTTGGGAGCCTTCGGCAGGAAGCCGTGCCGATAGGGCGTGGCGATCTCATCGTGTCTCGTCATCACCATCAGGTACTGAATGCTCGAATGCAGCGGGCCCCAATCATTCTCGCCCGGAGCCCGGGCCGGCAGTCGGTCGGCGATCGATCCGACCGTGGAGGTGCCGCGGTTCGACGGCCCCATTCCGATCAGATGACGCACCTGCGCGGCGCGCCCCGGCAATTGGGTGAACAGCTGGGCCACCGCGCTGCCCTGGGAGAAGCCGACCAGGTCGACCTGCTGGGCACCCGAGGACGCGAGCACCCGGTCCACGAGGGCCGCCACCTGCTTGGCCGACTTCTCCCGCGGAGCGAGACCGCCGATCTGTGCGCTCCAGCTGGCCTGCCCGTAGGTGAGGCTGTAGACGCAGAAGCCGCGATTGGCCATGGTCGGGGCCAGGTATTGCCAAGCCGACATCTGGTTCTGCGCGGTGCCGTGCAGCAGCACCACCGGCGTCTTCTCGCTCCGGCAGCCCTTCACGTTCGCTCCCGGCGGCGACATCTCGGCCGGCTGCATGTCGCCGGTCACCGAGGCGACGCCGGCGTCGGTGACGACCGGGTACTCGGGCCCCGCCGCGGCGGGCGGGGCACTGACCACGGCTGCTCCCAGAGCCGCCGCAAGTGCGGCCGTGCAGACGGACAGTCGGACTCCGAAGGGGCTGATCATGTCGTGATTATCGCGCACCGACGGGCCTCGCCGCAGGCTGAGCCGGGGCGAGGCGCCGGCCGAGCCCGTGTCGAAGCCCCCAGCCGATGCCTTCGACTCGGCCCCTCACTGCGTTCGGAACCGGCTCAGGCAGCGACCGTAGCTGCGCTCGATCAGCGACGGCGGCTTCGGTCGACGGAGAGAGGCTCCCGTGCGCGCAGAAGGGGAGATGATTCACCCTCTGTGACCGTCAGGAGGCCGGTGTCCATGCGCCCGACGTCACCGGTGCCGACCAAGCGATGTGCGCCTCAGATGAAGTGCGCGCAGTAGGGATCGAACCTACGACCGCTGGTGTGTAAAACCAGTGCTCTACCGCTGAGCTATACGCGCGTCGCGGCGGCACCCGGGGGGCCGCCGACTCAGTGAAAGATACCGGTACGGGCGCGCCGCGAACAATCCCGCCACTACTCGAGCGCCGGCCCACGTTGAAACAACGGCCGCTCAGGGTCTGGTGATCGCACTCAATCCATTCGGCTGGCTGGTCGCAGAACGCACCGACCGGCGTGCGTCAGACTCACGCACCCACAGATTCGGCGACGGGCCGTCGATCGGACGTATCGAGTCCGGCCGGTGCGCGGCGCGGACCGCGCAGCAGCATGCTTGCGGCCACCGCGGCGGCGGCCGTGACCGCGACGGCCACCCACACGGCCGAGTGCAGTCCGTCGACGAAGACCTGCTGCACCTCGGACAGGAGCGGGCCTGCGGCGGACTCCGGCGCGCGGGCCGCCGCTTCCGCACCGGCCATCACCGATTCACTCGCCGCCTCGGCGACTTCTCGCGGGGCGCCGAGCGCGACCAACCGATCGAGCACACCGGTGGTGTACACCGACGTCAGAACCGAGCCGAGGACCGCGACTCCCAGCGCCCCGCCGACCTCGCGCGTGGTGTCGTTCACCGCGGCGCCGGCACCGGCTTGCTCCGGGGTCAGCGCGTCCATGATCAGCTGCGTGCAGGGCCCCGAGATGAAGGCCAGCCCGACCGCCATCAACGTCATCGACCAGACGATCAGCGACCAGTAGCCCGACGTCTCGTCGGCGATCTCCACCAGGCCGAAACCCGCGGACATGAACAGCGCACCGAGCACGGCGACGACCCGCACGCCGATGCGCTGCGACAGCGCCATCGCGATCGGCGAGAACGCCGCCATCACGACAGCGAACGGAAGGGTACGAAGTCCGGCCTCGAGTGGGCTGTAGCCCATGACCGCTTGGAAGAACTGGGTGATGAGGAAGATGAATCCGAACAGCGCGAAGAACGCGATGCTGATCATCCCGGCAGCCGTCGCAAAGTAGCGGTTGGCGAACAGCCGGACATCGAGAATCGGACTCTCGATGCCGAGCTGCCGGCGCACGAACAGCCCCAGAACGACGACCGCACCGAGGAGGCCGCCGAGCGTCGGCAGGCTGATCCAGCCGTAGTGGGGTCCCTCGATCACCGAGTACGTCAGCAATCCGAGGCCCAGCGCGGACATCACCAGGCCGGGCAGATCGAATCGGCTCACCGATTCGGGCCGGGTTCCGGGCACCAGCAGCCCGATCGCGATCAATGCGACGCCGCCGAGTGGGAGATTGACCCAGAACACCGACGCCCAGGAGAAGTGCTCGAGCAGCCATCCGCCCAGTACCGGGCCCACTGCGACTGCAACACCGGCGGTCGCCGCCCAGATGCCCACCGCCGTCGCACGCTCCCTGCCCTGTGGAAACACCGCGGTCACGATCGCCAGCGTCGCCGGGAACACCAGCGCGGCGAACACACCGAGTCCGCCCCGCGCCGCGATGAGCTGTCCCAGCGTCTGAGACATCGCGGCCAGCGCTGAAACGGCGACGAATCCGCCGACGCCGATCGTCAGGACACGACGGTGCCCGAACCTGTCGCCGAGGTAGCCGCCGGTCAGCAGCAGGCCGGCGAAGACGAGCGTGTACGCGTCGACGATCCACTGCATGCCCGAGATACCCGCATTCAGATCGCGCGCCATCGAGGGCAGCGCGACGTTGACGATCGTGTTGTCGACCATCACCAGCAATTCCGCGAAGCAGAGGGCGGCGAGGGTGAACCATCGGTTTCTCATGGGGACTCCCAAGGTTGTTCGGGTCATCGACCCGATCGATATATAGAACACCGACCCACTGTTGTAGATCATTGTTCTTATCTAGAAGAACATCGTTCTAGTAAGCTGTCAACGTGTCTCCCTCGAAACCACGGACCCGCACACCCGCCGCCGATGTGCGCGACCAGTTGATCGCCGCCGGGCGCCGGATCCTCGAACACGACGGCGTACCGGGACTGACCGTCCGGGCCGTCGCGGCCGAAGCCGGTGTCGCGCCGATGGGCGTGTACAACCACTTCGACGGCAAGGAGGGGCTGCTCGACGCCGTCGTCACCGATGGATTCGTCGAGTTCGGCCGGGCGATCGCCGCGACCGATGAGGCCCCGGTCGCCCGCCTGCAGAACAGCGGTCGCGCCTACCGACGATTCGCCCTCGCCAACCCGACGCTCTACTCGCTGATGTTCTCCACGACGTGCAACCCCGAGCCCTCGGCGGCCGCGAACTCGTTCGCAGTGCTTGCCGACATCATTCGCTACGCACAGGTCGCCGGTCTGATCCGCGCCGGCGACCCTCAGCAGTTGGCGATGTACACCTGGTCGTGCGTTCACGGCGCTGTCAGCCTGGAACTGGCCGGCGCCAAGACCGCGATGGATTCGTGGCCCGGCTCCGGCGACCACCTTGCGCAGCAGCCCTTCGACGGGGACGCCAACTACGAGGGCGTTCTGGCCCTGATCGCCGCCGGCCTCGCGGCGTCGACCGGTTAGCCGGGGCACGACCGGCACCGCCGGTCGTGCCGAGCAGCGGTTCGACGGCCGGCGTTGCGGCACGCCCGCGAGGGCGCTCCCCCTACCGATCCGTCGGGGTTAACGTTTAGGAACCAGCCCACCTCCACCCGAGGAGTCCGCCATGGTCACTTTCATTCCCCGCCAACCCGTCATCGATGCCCTTCGCGAGGAATGGTCGACTCTGGACACCCTGGCCTCGGGGCTCGACGACGACCAGTGGTCCGCGCCCTCCACCCTGGCGGGCTGGAGCGTCTCGGACATCTTCGCCCACATCACCGGCACCGAGTGGTCACTCACCGGCCGCGACGTGGAGGCCATCCGCGACGTCTCCTCCCTCGAGCACGTGAAGAACCCGATCGGCGAGCTCAACGAGCGCTGGCTCGACTACTACCGCGCCCGGTCCCGTCAGCAGTTGATGAACGACTTCCACGAGGTCACCGAGAAACGGCTCACGGCGCTCGAGGGCACGACCGAAAGGGAATGGGACGCCGAAGGATTCACGCCCGCGGGCACCGACACCTATGGACGGTTCATGCGCATCCGGATCTTCGACTGCTGGATCCACGAGGTCGACATCCGGGACTCACTGGAGCTCGGCGTGCCCGACGACATCCTCCCGGCCACCTCGGCCCGCAAAGAGATGGTGACCTCACTCCCCTTCATCATCGGCAAGCGCGCGCAGGCCCCCGCCGGCAGCACCGTCACCGTCGATTTCACCGGGGTGGCGCCTCGCGCGGTCCACGTCGCGGTTCAGGACCGCGCGGCGGTGGTGCCCGTCCTCGACAGTCCCGCCGACACGACTCTGACCGTCGACCTCGTCGAGTACGCCCGCCTCATCGGCGACCGGCCCACCGCCGACCCGTCGAAGGTCGCGATCACCGGCGACCGGGTCCTCGGCGAGAGGATCGTCGCGAACTTGCACTACCTGATCTGAGCGAGCCGGCCAGGCGGCCGGTCGGTAGAAGAAGTCGAGCGGATGACAGGATTCGAACCTGCGTCGTACGGTTTTGCAGACCGCTGCCTCACCACTCAGCCACACCCGCGTTGACCAAGAGTCTGCCGGGCGCGGACGGCGCCGAGAACCGTTGTGCCCACCCTGAATCGAACGGGCGGCTACAGCTCCGGAATCGCACCCAATGCGGCATCCCAGGTGTCCACGGTGCGGGCTTCACCCGGTCCCACCATGGCCGAGAACAGCACCGCTCCGTCGCTGCCGATCAGGAAGGTGCCCCGGTTCGGGATGCCGCGCACGTCGTCGAACACGCCGTAGTCGGCTGCGACCCGGCCGTGCGGCCAGAAGTCCGACAGGATCGGGAACAGGAACCCCTGCGAAGACGACCACACCTTGTGCGTGGGCGGTGCCCCCACCGAGATCGCGACCGTGCTGAGCCGGTCGCCGTCGAACTGCGGCAGATGATCGCGGATGTAGCCCAGCTCACCCTCGCAGGTGCCGGTGAAGGCCAGCGGGAAGAAGACCGCCAGTACCGGCCCCTTCTCCCGCAGCGCGGTCAGAGCGACCTCCTGGTTGTTCTGGTCGCGCAGAACGAAGTCGGGCGCGACCGAGCCGACCGGGATCGGTTCGGGCATCAACGTCTACCGCGGGCGCGCGATTCGAGCCGGGAACCGGACCAGTCGCCAAGGTTGACCACCTTGGTCTGGCTCAGTCCGGCGGTCGGTGCGGCCTCGGCGATCTCGCTCGGGTCGACGTACCCGTCCTTGCCGGTCTTCGGGGAGACCACCCAGATGAAACCGCCCTCGGCCAGCGGGCCGATCGCGTCCACCAGGGCATCGACCAGGTCCCCGTCGCCGTCGCGCCACCAGAGCACCACGGCGTCCATGACGTCGATCGCGTCGTCGTCGAGCATCTCGGCGTCGATCAGATCTTCGATGTCGGCACGCAGGTCGTCGTCGGTGTCCTCATCCCACCCCAGCTCCTGGATGACCATTCCTTTGGCGAATCCGAGCTTGCCGACGTTGCCGTCCTCCGTGGTGGATACCACCGGGTGTGACCTCCTCATTGCTGATCGACGCCGCTCGCATGTTCGAGCGCCCCCGACATTCTGGATTGATTCTCGACGTTAAGCCTAGAGGGTCTGTCGCTCGAGTGAACAGGCCTTACCTACAACGGGCCGCTGGAGGACCGTTCAGTTGGTGCCGGTGGGCATGAATTCACCGCACGAATCGATCAATTCGGTGCGCGCGTCGCTCCAATTGTCCATCGCTTTGTTGAGCGCCAGCTTGCGGCGCGCGCCGATCTGCTCGGACAGTTGCTCGGTGGTGGTGAGGAACTCCTGGACCTTCTGCTCCAGGTCCTGCGGCACCTCGGGGCTCAGCGCCTCGCGGACCAGATCGGCCCCGGTGTTGAGCGTCTCCCGCGCGTACCGGTCCTCCTTGTCGATGCGCGCGTAATTCTGCGTCTGATTCAACCGGGTGATGAAGGCGTTGTAGTCGCGCACCATCACGCCGGCGGAGGTGATCACCTGGCGGCAGACGGCGATGGCGGCGTCGCTTCCTTCATGGGATTGCTCTGTCACCGTCGTCACCTCGGCCGTCGCGCTCCCCGGTGCGGCCTGTTCACCGCCGCACGCGGCAAGCGCGAAGGAGACGACGGCGAGCGCGAGCATGCGCGCGACAAGACCTCGCACGACCCCTCCTCGCTCCATCGGCACGGCTCCGTCGCCGCGCGCCCACCGGCCCCCCTTCGGACCGCCGTGAACGATCCTGACCAATATCCTGCCGTACGGTAGCCGCCCGGGGTTCGCGTCATCATCACAATCACCGGCGAGTGACAGGCCACATCCCCTGCCAAGCGCTGTGACATGGTGCACGATGGGAGGCGCGGGTGCGGCATCGACCGATCTGCCCGCGGCGGTCGCACCACCCCTTCGCGACCGCCAGTTGAGTGAGTGGGCTCATCGACCCTTCGAGCCCCGACGAATAGACAGGTGGAAACGTGACCGACCAAGCCGACGTCAACGCAGGGCCTGCCCCCAGCACCAACCGTGTGCAGGTGATCCGGGACGGCGTGGCCTCATACCTCGCCGACTCCGATCCGGGCGAGACCGACGAGTGGCTCGAATCCTTCGACGCCATGCTCGACGCGGCAGGTCCCGAACGGGCCCGCTACCTGATGCTGCGCATGCTTGAGCGCGCCGACGACAAGCGCGTGCACCTGCCGTCCCTGACGTCCACGGACTACGTCAACACCATCCCGACCGATCTGGAACCGGAGTTCCCCGGCGACGAGGACATGGAGCGGCGCTTCCGGTCGTACATCCGCTGGAACGCCGCGATCATGGTGCACCGCGCCCAGCGACCCGGGATCGGCGTGGGCGGCCACATCTCCACGTACGCCTCGTCGGCCTCCCTGTACGAGGTCGGCTTCAACCACTTCTTCCGCGGCCTGGACCATCCCGGCGGCGGCGACCAGATCTTCATCCAGGGCCACGCCTCCCCCGGCATCTATGCGCGCGCCTTCCTCGAGGGCCGGATCGATGCGAACCGGATGGACGGCTTCCGTCAGGAACACAGCCACGCCGGTCTGGGCGGCGGCCTGCCGTCGTACCCGCACCCGCGGCTGATGCCCGAGTTCTGGCAGTTCCCCACCGTGTCCATGGGGCTGGGCCCGATGAACGCGATCTACCAGGCCCGCTTCAACAAGTACCTGACCGACAACGGCATCAAGGACACCTCGCAGCAGCACGTCTGGGCGTTCCTGGGCGACGGCGAGATGGACGAGCCCGAATCGCGCGGCCTGGCTCAGATCGCCACCATCAACCACCTGGACAATCTGACCTTCGTGGTGAACTGCAACCTGCAGCGGCTGGACGGCCCGGTCCGCGGCAACGGCAAGATCATCCAGGAACTGGAGTCGTTCTTCCGCGGCGCCGGCTGGAACGTCATCAAAGTGGTGTGGGGCCGCGAGTGGGACGACCTGCTGCACGCCGATCAGGCCGGCGCGCTGGTCAACCTGATGAACCGGACGCCCGACGGCGACTACCAGACCTACCGCGCCAACGACGGCGGCTTCATCCGGGAGCACTTCTTCGGCCGCGACCCCCGCACCAAGGACCTGGTCAAGGACATGACCGACCAGGACATCTGGAACCTCAAGCGCGGCGGCCACGACTACCGCAAGATCTACGCCGCCTACCAGGCCGCGCTCGAGCACAAGGGCCAGCCGACGGTGATCCTGGCGCACACCATCAAGGGCTACACGCTCGGTGAGCACTTCGAGGGCCGCAACGCGACCCACCAGATGAAGAAGATGACGCTGGACGACCTGAAGGCCTTCCGCGACACCACGCACGTCCCGATCACCGACGAGCAGCTCGAGACCGACCCGTACATGCCGCCGTACTACCACCCGGGGATGGACTCGCCGGAGATCGAGTACCTGCTCACCCGCCGCCGGGAACTCGGCGGTTTCCTGCCGAGCCGGGAGTTCACCCCGAAGCCGCTGCGCCCGGACACCGCCAAGGCGATCAAGGCGGTCAGCGGAGGCTCCGGCAAGCAGATGGTCGCCACCACCATGGCGCTGGTCCGCATCTTCAAGGAACTGATGCGCGACAAGGAGATCGGCAAGCGGATCGTGCCGATCATTCCCGATGAGGCCCGCACCTTCGGCATGGACTCGTGGTTCCCGACGCTCAAGATCTACAACCCGTCCGGACAGCTCTACACCTCGGTCGACGCCGAGCTGATGCTGGCCTACAAGGAGGACGTGGGCGGCCGGATCCTGCACGAGGGCATCAACGAGGCCGGCTCGGCCGCGTCGTTCACCGCGGTCGGCACCTCGTACGCCACGCACGGCGAGCCGATGATCCCGCTGTACATCTTCTATTCGATGTTCGGCTTCCAGCGCACCGGCGACAGCCTGTGGGCCGCCTCGGACCAGATGACGCACGGCTTCGTCATCGGCGCCACCGCGGGCCGGACCACGCTGACCGGCGAGGGCCTGCAGCACGCGGACGGGCACTCCCATCTGCTGGCCGCCACCAACCCGGGAGTCGTGTCGTACGACCCGGCCTTCGCCTACGAGCTGGCCCACATCATCGACAGCGGTCTCAAGCGGATGTACGGGCCGGACCCGGAGCTGATGTACTACTACATCACCGTCTACAACGAGCCGATCCACCAGCCGGCCCAGCCCGAGAACGTGGACGTCGCCGGGCTGCTCAAGGGCATCTATCTGTACCGGCCGGCGCCCGAGCCCAAGAAGCACCGGGCCGCCATCCTGATCTCCGGCATCACCATGGGCGACGGACTCGAAGCCCAGGACCTGCTGGCCCGCGACTGGGACGTGGCCGCCGACGTCTACTCGGTGACCTCCTGGACCGAACCGGCCCGCGAGGGGATCGACTGTGATCTCGCCGAACTGCGCGAGGGCGTCATCCGCAAGCCGTACATCACCGAGGTGCTCGAACAGCACCCCGGCCCGTTCGTGGCGGCCTCGGACTACATGCGGGCGGTGCAGGAGCAGATCCGCGCCTACGTGCCCGGGACCTACCTGACCCTTGGCACCGACGGCTTCGGCTTCTCCGACACCCGCGCCGCGGCGCGCCGCGTGTTCAACATCGACGCCGCCTCCATCGCCGTGGGCGTGCTCATGGCGCTGGCCCGCGAAGGCACCATCGACCGCTCGGTCGCGATGGATGCGGCGACGAAGTATCAGATCACCGAGGTCAGTGCGGCCCCCAAGGAGGCCGCCGATCCCGGGCTGGCCTGACCCCGCCGCGCTCGAGCGTTAGTCCGCCGCCGTCCGCGACTCGCGGGCGGCGGTGGACTGCGGCGGTAGATTGAACGGGTGTCCGATCTACCGCTGAACCCCGCGTCCCTCTCCGACGTCTTCGGAGACCGCGGTGCGCACGTGCCCACGTCGTCGACGGTGCGCGATGCCCTGCCCGACACCTTGTTGCGCCGGGTGAAGCAGTACAGCGGTCGGCTGGCGACCGAGGCCGTGGCCTCGATGTCCGACCAGCTCCCCTATTTCGCCGATCTGGACGCCGCCCAGCGCGCCAGCGTGCAGTTGGTGGTTCAGACCGCGGTGGTGAACTTCGTCGAGTGGATCCAGGACCCCGAAGGCAACGTCAAGTTCACCGTGCAGGCCTTCCAGGTGGTCCCGCAGGACCTCGCCCGGCGCATCACTCTCCTGCAGACCGTCGAGATGGTCCGCGTGGCGATGGAGTTCTTCGAGAAGTGGCTGCCGCTGCTGGCCCGCGACGAAGCGCAGCTGCGCGCCCTCACCGAGTCGGTGCTGCGGTACGGCCGCGAGATCGGCTTCGCCGCGGCCGCGATCTACGCCTCGGCCGCCGAATCCCGCGGCGCGTGGGACTCGCGGCTGGAGGCACTGGTGGTCGACGGCGTCGTCCGCGGCGACACCGGTCCGGAGCTGATGTCCCGCGCGGCCGCCCTGAACTGGAACTCCGATGCCCCGGCGACGGTGATCGTCGGCTCCCCGCCGCCGGAGCAGAACGTCTCGGTTCCCCTCGCGATCCACAACACCGCCAAGCAGTACGACCGCGCCGCCCTCTCGGTGGTCCAGGGCGGGCGCCTGGTCGCGATCGTCAGCGGCTCCATCACCCCCACCGAACGCTTCCTGTCCGACCTGCTGGAGCACTTCGCGCCCGGCCCGGTGATCATCGGTCCCACGACACCCAACCTGGGGTCGGCACCGGCCAGCGCCACCGAGGCGATCGCCGGGATGCAGGCCGTCGTCGGATGGCCCGGGGCCCCGCGCCCCACCTATAGTTCCGACCTGTTGCCCGAGCGCGCCCTCAACGGCGATCGCAGCGCGGTCCGCACCATGACCGAGACTCTGGTGCTCCCGCTGAACGACGCTTCGGGATCACTGTCGGTCACTCTGGATGCCTTCCTGGACGCCGGATGCTCGATCGAATCGAGTGCACGCGCGTTGTACGTTCATCCCAATACAGTGCGTTATCGGTTGCGGAAGATCGCCGACGCGACGGGACGTGATCCAAGTAACCCTCGCGACGCCTACGTCTTGCGTGTCGCGGCAACCGTCGGCCGATTGACACGATTCAGCCAAGAATCGCCCCCTCAGACCCCCTGAGCCACAGCAGCCACGACCCCGTGCCCCCATTTCTGCTGGCAGAGGCGATTCGGCAACGATTCGGTAACGGATCTCGGCCCGACAACGATGCGGGCAACTCCCGGGGGTCAGCCAAACCGCTTTTGTAGGAACCATACAAAATCTCGGCAAAAGGTTCGGACGGCTCAACACCACGCCGGAGAGGCCAAACGGTGTTCTCTGGTCACGTGCTCTCATTGCTTGCGCCCGGACAGGGCTCCCAGACCCCCGGCATGCTGACCGAATGGCTGACCGAGCCCGGGGCCACCGCACGCGTCGCCGCATGGTCGGACGCGACCGGACTGGACCTGGTACGCCTCGGCACCACGGCCGGCGCCGACGAGATCACCGATACCGCGGTGACTCAGCCACTCGTCGTCGCCGCCGCACTGCTGTCCTACAGCCGCCTGCGCGAACAGCACGGCGAACTGCCCGCCGGCACCGTGGTCGCCGGACACTCGGTCGGCGAACTCGCCGCCGCCGCGATCGCCGGCGTCATCACCGACGACGAGGCAGTCCGGCTGGCCGCCGTCCGCGGCGCCGAGATGGCCAAGGCCTGCGCCCTGGTGCCCACCACGATGGCCGCCGTCCTCGGCGGTGACGAGGACGCGGTGCTCGCCAAGCTCGACGAGTACGACCTGGTGCCCGCGAACCGGAACGCCACCGGACAGATCGTCGCCGCCGGCACCGTCGAGAGCATCGACAAGCTCGTCGACAATCCCCCGGAGAAGGCCCGCGTCCGCAAGATCGCGGTGGCCGGCGCCTTCCACACCCACTTCATGGCTCCCGCGCAGGAGGCCGTCGCGGCCGCCGCCGCCCAGATCACCCCGCGCGACCCGCAGATCACGCTGCTGTCGAACTCGGACGGCGCGGCGGTCACCACGGGTGCGGACGCCCTCGCCAGGCTCGTCGCACAGGTCACCAGCCCGGTGCGCTGGGATCTGTGCATCGCCACGCTGCGCGCGGGCGATACCGACGCGATCGTGGAGCTCGCCCCGGCCGGCACTCTGGTCGGCATCGCCAAGCGCGAGCTCAAAGGCGTGCCCTCACGCGCCGTCAAGGTCCCCGGTGATCTGGAGGACCTCCCAGGACTTGGATAGCGGTCGGGAAACACCCCGACCCCCGGAGAGTCGCGCAACCGCGGCTCGTCCAATGCGGCCCCGCCGCACTCCGGACAGCAAGACAACATCCCCTGATCCCCAACACGAAGGAGTCCCCAGTGGCCGCCACTCAGGAACAGCTCATCTCCGGCATCGCCGAGATCATCGAAGAGGTCACCGGCATCGAGCCGTCCGAGGTGACCATGGAGAAGTCGTTCGTCGACGACCTGGACATCGACTCGCTGTCGATGGTCGAGATCGCCGTGCAGACCGAGGACAAGTACGGCGTGAAGATCCCGGACGAGGACCTCGCCGGGCTGCGCACCGTCGGTGACGCCGTCGGCTACATCCAGAAGCTCGAGGCCGAGAACCCCGAGGCTGCTGCCGCCATCGCGGCCCAGATCGAGGCTGACAAGGCCAACTGATGACCGAGCTGCGAGACTTCTCCACTCGCGGTGGAGAATTCCCCAGTGTGGTCGTGACCTCCATGGTCGCCACCACCTCCCTGGGCGTCGATCTCGACTCCACCTGGGAGAAGCTCCTCGCCGGCGAGTCGGGCATCCGCGAGCTGACCGACGACTTCGTCACCCGGTACGGGGAACTCCCCTGCCGGATCGGCGGGCGCCTGATTCAGGACCCGGCCGACGAGGTGACCCGCATCGAGGCACGCCGCATGGCGTACGTCGAGCGCATCTCGCACGTGATGAGCAAGCGCCTCTGGGCGCAGGCCGGCGAGCCCGAGGTGGACCCCGAGCGCCTCGCCGTGGTGATCGGCACCGGCCAGGGCGGCGGCGACGCGATGGTCGACGCCGTCAAGGCGATCGAGCAGTCGGGCAACTACCGCAAGGTGTCCCCGCTGGCGGTCTCCATGGCCATGCCCAACGGTCCCGCGGCCGTGGCCGGCCTGAACGTCGGCGCCCGCGCCGGCGTCATCACGCCGGTGTCGGCGTGCTCGTCCGGCGCCGAGGCCATCGCCCACGCGTGGCGGCACATCGTCATGGGTGACGCCGACATGGTGGTCACCGGTGGCGTCGAGGGGCACATCGACGCGATTCCGATCGCTGCCTTCTCGATGATGCGCGCCATGAGCACCCGCAACGACGATCCGGCGGCCGCCTCGCGGCCGTTCGACGCCGACCGCGACGGCTTCGTCTTCGGCGAGGCCGCGGCGATGATGGTGATCGAGCGTGAGGACCACGCGCGTGCGCGCGGCGCTCACATCCACGCTCGCGTCATGGGCGCCGGTATCACCTCGGACGGCTTCCACCTGGTCGCTCCGGACCCCAGCGGTCAGGGCAACACCCGGGCGATGGCCCGGGCCATGCAGACCGCCGGTCTGAGCAAGGCCGACATCACCCACGTCAACGCACACGCGACGTCGACGCCGATCGGCGACACCGCGGAGGCGCTGGGTATCCAGGCGGCAGTGGGCAATCACGCCGCGATCTACGCGCCGAAGTCGGCGCTGGGCCACTCGATCGGCGCCGTCGGCGCCCTGGAAGCGGTCCTGACCATCAAGGCGGTCGAAGAGGGAATCATCCCTCCGACCCTGAATCTGGAGAACCTCGATCCCGAATGCGGCGACATCGACGTCGTGCACGGCGAGGCACGCAAGGGGCAGATCGACTACGCCCTGAGCAACTCCTTCGGATTCGGTGGTCACAACGTGGCGCTCGCTTTCGGGCGCTACTGACCCAACCGGCCCTCACCAAGGAGAACGCGATGACCGCACTGGCTCCCACCCCAGGCCACGAGGAAGCAACCGATCCCCGTGATCCGCTGCTGCGTCTGACCAACTTCTTCGACGAGGGCACCGTCACGCTCCTGCACCCCCGAGACAAATCGGGGGTGCAGGCGGCGGCGGGACAGGTCAACGGTGTCCGCACCGTCGCCTACTGCACCGACGGCACCGTCATGGGCGGCGCCATGGGCGTGGTGGGCTGCGCGCACATCGTCAACGCGATCGACACCGCCATCGCCGACCAGGCACCCGTCGTGGGCATCTGGCACTCCGGCGGTGCGCGGCTGGCCGAGGGCGTTGAGGCCCTGCACGCCGTCGGCTGCGTCTTCGAGGCCATGGTGCGCGCCTCCGGCTACGTCCCGCAGATCTCCGTCGTCGTCGGCTTCGCCGCCGGCGGCGCCGCCTACGGTCCGGCGCTGACCGACGTGGTGATCATGGCCCCCGAGGGACGCGTCTTCGTGACCGGACCGGACGTGGTCCGCAGCGTCACCGGCGAGGACGTCGACATGGAGTCGCTCGGCGGCCCGCACACCCACGGCAAGAAGTCCGGCGTCAGCCACATCACCGCCGATTCCGAGGCCGACTCCTACTGGCGCGCCCGACGGCTGGTGTCCACGTTCTCCCAGCAGGGGCATTTCAGCCGCTCGCTCGCCGAAGCCGGCGACACCGACCTGAAGGCCCTGCTCCCCGAATCCAACCGCCGCGCCTACGACGTGCACCCGATCATCGAGAACCTGCTGGACACCCAGACCGCCGCCGACGGCAACACGCAGGTGAGCACTTACGAAGAGTTGCAGGCCAAGTGGGCCCCGAACATCTCGGTCGGCTTCGGCCGGCTGTCCGGGCGCAGCGTGGGCGTCCTCGCCAACAATCCGCTCCGCATGGGCGGCTGCCTCAACTCCGAAGCCGCCGAGAAGGCCTCCCGCTTCGTACGTCTCTGCGATGCCTTCGGTATCCCCCTGATCGTCATCACCGACGTCCCCGGCTACCTGCCCGGCGTCGGCCAGGAGTGGGGCGGGGTGGTCCGCCGTGGAGCCAAGCTGCTGCACGCCTTCGCCGAATGCTCGGTCCCCCGCGTCACCCTGGTGACGCGGAAGATCTACGGCGGCGCCTACATCGCCATGAACGCGCGCGCGCTGGGCGCCACGGCGGTCTTCGCCTGGCCCGGCTCGGAGGTGGCCGTGATGGGCGCCAAGGCCGCCGTCGGGATCCTGCACAAGAAGGCACTCGCCGCCGCCCCCGAACACGAACGCGACGAACTCCACGAGCGGCTGGCCGTCGAGCACGAGCAGATCGCCGGCGGTCTGGGCCGCGCGCAGGCGATCGGCGTGGTCGACGAGGTGATCGACCCGGCCACCACGCGCAGCCGCATCGCCGAAGCGCTCGCCTCGGCCCCGGCCCGGCGCGGCCGCCACAAGAACATCCCGCTGTAGACGGCCGCGGCTGCCTGCTCCCACCTCAACCGCCGGGCGCAACGCTAGTCACATCAGTCACACTGGCAACGATGGCCACTCTGATATCACCCACGGGCGACACTCCGGCGGCGCGACACGCCGACGATCTCAAGAATCACTGGCGCAACACACGTCACTCAAGGCATAATTCGTTGCAGTAAGTGTGCTATCCGGATCGACGCGGTGTGTTGGGGAAGACGTTCCTTGTCGACCCGGAGGTGAAACATAGTGCGCAACCTGAACCAGTTTGCGGACCTGACGAGCGGTGTGGTGTACATCCATGCCGCTCCCGTCGCGCTGTGCCCGCATGTGGAGTGGGCCCTGTCGTCGACGCTGAACGCCCGCGCGGACCTCAAGTGGTCCGGGCAGGAAGCCGAGCCCGGCCGCATGCGTGCGACCGTGGACTGGGTCGGCCCCGTCGGCACCGGCGCACGCCTGACCAACGCCCTGCGCGAGTGGGCCGGTCTGCTGTTCGAGGTCACCGAGAATCCCAGCGAAGGCGTCGACGGCGAACGCTTCGCCTACGTCCCCGGTCTGGGTCTCTGGCGCGGTTCCACCAGCGCCAACGGCGACGTGATCCTCGGCGAGATGCAGCTGCGCACCATGCTCGACGCACAGCCCGACAGTTTCGGTCTCGCCGGTGAGCTCGAATCCGCCCTGGGCACCGCCTGGGACGACGCGCTCGAGAACTACCGCATGGGCGGCGTCGGCGCCGAGGTCACCTGGCTGCGCCAGCGCGTCGGCTGACCGCGCTCGGTGGCCTCCTGCTCACGGCCGCCCTACTCCGATCGCGGCCGCGGTCGTGCCGGCTCGGAGGTCGGCAGCCCCCGCGAATCGGCGGCGGCCGCTCTGCCCAGCCGATCCAGGCGTTCGACACGGACGATGTGCACCGCCCGCGCGTAGACCGACTCGATGGTCAACGCCACCGCGCAGACGATCGCGATGCTTCCGGGGATGAAGACCAGCAAATCGTCGATCTGCTCCCAGGCTGTCGGGCTCCACAGCGCCACCCAGGTCAGAAGCATCGCGATCACCGTCGCCAACTCGCCGACGAAGTTGAGGATCACGAATGCGATCGCGGCCTTCCGATGCCGGCGAACGGACTTGCGGGAGAAGTGAAAATTCGCGGCGAACGCCAGCAGTAGCACCGCGAACACTTGCAGCAGCAGGCCGAGATCGTCGTTGTTCAGTTCCCGCACCACACTCCCCTTCTCCTCGCCCGCCTCGACGTCACCGGGCTCGCCCTGGGCGCGCCCCTATTCCACACCGCGGTGCACGAGCGCGCACCGTCTACTGCGCGAGCGGGTAGCGCAGTCGCGCGACGGCGACGTCGTTCCAGATCTCCGAATCGATCTCGGCGGACCGCACCGGAACCGGGGTGCCACCGTTCTGCAGCACGATCAGGGCGATACGCGACATCAGGTCGTAGCCGTCGTCGGAATACGTCACCTCACCGGTGGTGCCGTCCAGGCGCCCCAGGGTGTCGACGGTGAAGTCGTACACCAGGGTGTCGACCGAGCCGCCGACCGCCGCGCGTGCGATGTCGGCGAGATCAGTGGCGACCAGGCCCTTGCTGATGCCGTCGGCGAGGGTGTCGACCGTGGCGGTGGCGCGCTGGGCGTTGATCTCGTCCAGGCCCGCGCGGATCGTGGCGTCGATCTGGTCGGGACGGAGATCATCAGGGCTGCCCGGCACCCGCACCACCTCGCGCTGACCGTCGAACTCCTCGCGGAACATGCCCTCGAGGGGATCGGTGGCGAACAGGAAGAGCGGCCGCTCGCTGGTCGGGTCGGCCTTGTTCAGTACCGACTCCACCTTCTCGGCCACCCTCTTGGCGTAGGCCTCCAAGGTCTGGGTGCGATCATCGCCGTGCGCGCGGGCGTCGGCGAAATCGCCCTCGTCGACCTTCACTTCATGTGCTTCCGTGGTTCCCGAGGCCTCCCACAGGTGCCATTCGTTGGCCGACAGGGTCACCGCGTAGGCGCGCTGCGGGGTGGCCACTGCGCGCACCATCTGCCCCAGGTCGAAGTATCCGCCCACCTGGATCTGGTGCTCCAGGTTGTTCGGGAGCACATAGATCTCGGCGCCGTCGGGCGTGGCGAAGATCGCCAGCGACCGGGACAACACCTCCCAGCAGTCGTCGTTGAGGATCCACTCGGTGATCGCGTGAAACGACTCTTCGATCGCGTGGTCGGCGCCGCGCTCACGCAGCGTGCGGATCGCCTGATCCATCGAACTCTTCACCGCGGTGCGGGCGACGTCGTACTCGGCCGCAGTCGCCGGCACGTAGATCGTCACCGCGTTCGGTCGCGGCGTGCCCATCTCGAGCAGTTCGGCGGTGGACGGAAACTCGTAGCGGGCCAACGGAATGCCTCCCAGTTGCAGGTGATCGGCGCAGATCGACTGCGCCGGAACGACGGATTCGCCGGGCGTTCTCCCCCGGCCGTCGACACCCTCGACCGTACCGTGGGTCAGTCGTCCAATTCAGCCAAGATGCTCTGATTGAAGTCGCTCCAGAGTGGTTTGGCCCAGGCCCCGAACGGACGGTCGGTGAGGACCACCGCGCCGGCCCGGCGCACCGGGTCCACCCACAGGTAGGTGCCGGACTGGCCGAAGTGCCCGAAGGTGGCCGGCGAGTGCGACTGAGCCGTCCAGTGCCGGTTCTTGGCGCCCTTCAGCTCGGGACCCAGGCCCCAGTCGTTCGGCCTGAACTTGCCGTAACCCGGCACGAATCCGTCGATTCCGGGGAACTGAACCGATCGCGCGCCGGCCGCGGTCTGCGGCGACAGCAGTCGCGGGGTCAGGAGATCAGCGGTGAACAGCGCCAGATCGTCCACCGTCGACGACGCGCCGTGCCCGGCCGGGCCGTCGAGCGTCGTCGCCGTCATCCCGAGCGGAGCTGCGACCGACTCACGCAGGTACTCCCCGAAACCGAACCCGGTCGTGTCCTCCACCGCCTCGGCGAGTACCTCGTATCCGGCCGACGAGTAGATCCGCTCGGTACCCGGCTCGGCGACGGCGTCGCGAGTCTCGAACGCCAGCCCCGAGGCGTGCGACAGCAGGTGCGCGATGGTCGCGCCGGGCGGGCCCGCGGGATCGTCGAGTTCCAGGGCCCCCTCCTCGACGGCCACCAGAACCGCTTGCGCCACCAGCAGTTTGGTCACCGACGCCAACGGAAACACCCGCCCGGTGTCCCCGAACGTGGCGTTCAGGGGCCGCTCGGGTGCAATCACCGCGGCCGCCACGTGGTCGACCGGCCAGTTCTCGAGTTGCTGCAGTGCCTCCACGCACCGCACCCTACTCGGGCGGGGTCGCCCGGGTAGGAGTTGCCGAGTCGCGGCCGCCGAGTCGGGCTTGCTGAGTCTGGGGTGTTACGGGGTGGCCACTGCAGGCTCTTCGACTCCGGACGGCACCGTGTCGTCGGTGTCGGCCGGGTCCTCGTCGGCGACCTCCGGTGCCACCTCCAGCGTGCCGGACTCCTCCACCGCCTGTCCCTCGTCGAGGGTGCGGCTGACGTCGTCGACACTGCCCAGCACCCGGTCGACGTCCTCGGTGGTGTAGCCGCAGTTCCGGGTGGCCTCGGAGACCCACTTCTTGGTGAGCCGGGGAATGCCCGCCTCGTGCGCCTGAGACACCGAGCCGCTCTGGATGTCGGTGGACCGGCTCAGGTCGGGCACCTGGGCGCAGACGTGGAAGGCCGTGCCGTTCTTGGTCCAGTAGACCTCGTCCTTGCCGGTGAGTTCCTTCACCACATTGGCTTCGACGCTGTACTGCTCCACCGACGGGGCGTCCTTGTCGTAGGAGAAGACTCCGACCACCAGGGCCACGGCGATCGCGACGGCGCCGAGGATGCCTTTCTGCTTCCCGTCCATGTTCTTGTCCAGGAAGATCAGGACGATCAGCGGCAGGAACGCCAGGATCGTCATGATCACGCCGAGCTGGTTCTGGACGAAGAAGCGGACCTTGTCCTTCTCCGAGGCCGGGTCGTAGCGGTTGGCCTTCTTCCACAGCAGCGAACCGCTCAGCGTCAGCACGGCGATCAGGACGATCAGCCCGATGATCAGCCAGGTGTTGACCGGCTTGTCCGGGAGCAGCGCCCACACGATGGTGAAGATCTCGACACCGATCGCGATGACCCACAGCACCATCGCGACGATGCGAAGCTTGAGAGCCGTCGACTTGGCCTCCGGCGATGCCTGGAACGTGCCGCCCCGGGTGGTCTTGGTCTCGGCGACCTCGGCGCCGCGCTTGGCGCGCGACGTCGCAGGCTTCTTCTTCTCTGCCATCATTCCTCCAGATCGGCTCGTCGCGATAAGCGTAGTTCGCCGATGGCCCCGCCTCGGCGATCGGCCGCCGAAAAGTGTCGCGCCCCGCGTGAATCGGCGGATTCTAGGGGTCCTTGCAACACCTGATGGTTAATTGGCTGTCAGTAGATC
>NZ_BAAAZW010000006.1:0-297635 GCF_039537105.1 Gordonia caeni | reverse complement strand
CCATAATCACGGGTGCCGCGCCGTCAAGAACGGGACCTCAAAACGAAACAGCCCGATGTTGCCCCCGGTGAGCGACTCCGCGACCGCGATCCGACGCTCCCCCACCCCGGCGGCCAGAACGCGGCAGGCTTCCTGCGGTTCCGAACCTTCCGGCAGGCGCTCCTCTGCCCGAACGGCGTCGTCGGTCGCCGGCGCCGACTCCCCAGTGCTCATCAGTCCACAGTAGGACGTCACCGGGAGGAAAGGTTTTGTCCGGTCGTCGCGCGGGCACTCAACTGTCATGGTCTCCCTCTGGATGCAGACAGACGACGCCTCGTCCCCGAACGCGGCGTCACCATCGGCCCACCTCGGCCGCCGGTACGACGATGTCGTGATCGGCGGCGGATTGACGGGTCTGACCGCGGCGCTCCTGCTCGCCCGGGCAGGCCGCAGTGTCGCCCTTCTGGAGGCGCGGCACCTCGGGGCCGGCGCGACCGGTAACACCACCGGCAAGGTGTCCTTGCTGCACGGCACCCGGTTGTCGTCGCTTCGCGGCCGGCACGACCGGGCCGTGGTCAAGGACTACGTCGACGCCAATCGCGATGGCCTGCAGTGGCTTCTGCGCTATTGCGAGAGCAACGCCCTCCCGGTTCAGCGCGGGACGGCGGTGACCTACGCGTGCACCGAGCCGGGCGCCGAGAAGGTCGACCAGGAGTACCGGGATGGTCGCGAGGCCGGACTGGACCTCGTCCGGGCAGGCTGTCCGGCGCTGCCGTTCCCCGTCCTGTCCGCCGTGCCTGGAGGACCAGGCGCAGATCGATCCGCTGCCCGTGTTGCGCGCACTCGCGGTCGACGTCGTCGGTCACGGAGGCGTCATCGCCGAAGGCGTGCGCGCACAAGGAGTGAGCCTGCGCGGCGACGACTACGAGATCACCACCGACGCCGGAAGGCTGTCCGCGGGCACCGTGGTGGTCGCCACTGGCACCCCCGTCCTCGACCGCGGCGGCTTCTTCGCGCGACTCGAGCCGCGCCGGTCATATGCGGCGGCCTTCTCCGTCGGGTCCGGACACATCCCCGGGGACATGTATCTCGGTGCCGACGACCCGACAGTGTCGCTCCGGACCGCTCCCCGGCCCGGACATCCCGACGAAACCCTGCTGCTGGTCGGCGGATTCGGCCACGGCGTCGGGCAGACCGACTCCGAGTCGCGCCACGTCGACGATCTGATCGAGTGGACCCGCCGGTGGTTTCCGTCCGCGGACCTCGTCGCTCGCTGGTCCGCCCAGGACTACCAGTCCGTCGACGGACTCCCCTACGTCGGTCCGCTGCTGCCCGGAACCGAATCGCTTCAAGTGGCCACGGGCTTCGCCAAGTGGGGCATGACCAATGGGGTGGCCGCGGCGCTCGCGGTGGCAGGCCGGATCCTCGGCGAGGAACGACCGTGGGCGCCGAGCCTTCGCCCGTGGCGGCATTCGGAGGTCGCCGCCCTGCCAACCGCCACCCGGACCAATGCGAAGGTCGGTCTGCACTTGATGACCGGCTACGCCCGACTGGTAACGAAGGCCGACCCGCAGCCGGCGGAGGGTGCCGGTTCGGTCGGCCGCGACGGCCTCCGCCCGGTCGGCGTGTGCACCGTCGACGGCGAGACGTCGTCGGTGGTACCCATGTGCACTCACCTGTTCGGCACTCTGAAGTGGAACGACGCCGAACGCACCTGGGACTGTCCGCTGCACGGCTCACGGTTCGACCACCGCGGCGAGGTATTGGAAGGCCCCGCCACGCGGCCGCTGAAGTCGCGCTGATCCCGCTTTGTGAGGAGTCGCGCCCCGGGTCACCGACGATGGGGGTCGACGGAGAAAAGACGAACCCCCTGACCGGATCTTTCACCGGTCAGGGGGTTTTGCGTGCGCCATCAGGGACTCGAACCCCGAACCCGCTGATCTAGTTGGGCCTCTGCAGCAGCGGCGATAGGCTGCACGCCCCGCCATCAGGCCTGTTCAGGGGGTTTCGGGTTCCCCGGAGGGGTGTCGTGATCGGCATAGGTTGCGACAGTTTCCGGTGGGTAAACGGTGGGTGCGGCCAAGATCCGCGCGAGGCGGGCCGCGACGTCGTCAGGCACTTCTTCCTCGGCGTCGCGTGAGAGCTGGTCGGCGGCGAGTTGCCGGAACCTGTCGCCGATGGCCTGGGTCAGATCAAAGTCGTCCATGTCAATTAGACGCAGCGGAGGACAGGTCGGTTCCATCGAATCCCCCACGATGCATGCGCGACAGGGCATACGGCGAGGGATGGACGAGCCGATCCACCTCGGCCTGGCGCGCGGTAGCGAAGCGAAGTATCGGCTACCCGAGGCCGATGCGATCATCGGCCCGGTCCTCGGCGACAGTTCGATCCCACGCGGCACTGTCCGGGGATGGAGCAGGATTCCGGAAATAGGAAGCTACTCGTCGCTCCCCTCGCCTTCTGGTCCATTTTGGCTTCCTGCCTCAATCTCCAGAGGGCTCTCAGGACCTTCGAGTTGAGGTAAACCTTCCACGAGTCGACCATACTGCGTACCGACCTCGCTTAGGCCTTCAAGGATTCCTGCAGTATGGTCAATTCCCGAGTGCAGTAAGCCTATTGCATAGACTATGCCTGCAAGAGCCAGGCCAATCTTCTTAGCTTTTCCCGGCATTGCTTGAATAAGATCCACCCCCTCGCCGAGCAGGTTCCGCGACTCTCTCATCACAGGTTCCGCTCCGTAGGTCTCGACATTGTCGAGAAGCCAGCCGATGAGGTCGACTTGGCCCCTAATACGCTCGGCGAGAGCGGCCGGTATCTCTGCGCTATCAAGGAGAGTGGACCACTCAGCCAAACCCTTTCGCAGCGCATCGATCGCTTCGGTAGTCAGGTTTTGTCCGGATTTAAGTTGAAGCAGTCTGCCTAATCCGCGCAAGTGGTTTAGAATGTCGCCGGAAACTATTCGCTTCGCCGGAGAAGAAGTGACGTTCCAGTTCCCACGGAAGACAACGGCGTCATACCATCGAGGAGCGTACGGCAAGTAGAGTTGGCGGTCTTCGTTATCCTCCGGCAGACTCAATAGGTACTGATTAACTCGGCTGAATAGTTGAACGACTTCTCCGTGTCGACGGGGGAAATCCTTATCATCAACGGCACAACCGAGCGCTCGTTCCCAGCCCTTACCGACGGTACTATCTCCCGATTTTCTCACTGTATCGAGGATTGAATAGAGCGCACTCGCTGGATTGTTCTCGGCCACGGCTACAGATCGTATACAAGAGCAAGCGACGCAAGGGGCGCTTCTGGTGACGACGTTCTTCATTGGGACTCCGCAACGACATAGGTGTCGCCCGGCCCCAACCGCCAGCAGCTTTTGTGACACGAACGCTAGCACTGAGGTGCAGGTGTGCAGCGGATCTACCCAAGGGATCGACGGGCGTGTCGCAGCACGCGACGAAACTCGCCCCGCCCTCCCGAAGAGGCGCGAGGCGGATTCTGGTTGCATAGCCCGTATGACCGCCGCGGCCTCCACAGCACCGATTTCGAGGCAATGGTCGGCGCCGCTCGTGCCGCCGGCCGCGGATGGGCGTGGATCGCCCGCGAGCTGGGAATGTCGCAGACACCACTCCGACGTTGGGCCGAGGGACAAGGCCTGTCGCTTCCGCGCGAGCTGCCCGCATCGTCTGCGGAGCGTCTGGCCGATCTACGGGCACACCTGGACGCGGGTGGCACACTCGCCGACGCTCCACGGCCGCTGCAGCGCTGGCTCAGTAGCCGCCGATGGGCTCGCCAGCACCAGCGAGACGGGCGCGTCGATCGTGAGCTCGACCTGATCGCACCCGACTGGGATCAGCCCTGAACCCCCGGATCGTCCGATGCACCGTGTCATCTGATCGATCGACAGAGCGGGCGAGTTCGTCCCGTATGCCAGAATCCCGTGTCACAGTGGGCCTCACCTGCGATAGCCCTCACACTGAGCACCTGGAGTCTGTCAACCATGCGGAAACGTACCCTCATCGCGTCAATCGCGGTCAGCGCCGGCTTGATAGCCGCCCCTATCACCGGCACCGTCGCCCCGGCCGTGGCGGCACCCACCACCATGGTGACCCAGGCACTCGACACCCTCGAGGTGAAGGGCCGCGCACCCAAGACCGGATACTCGCGCGACCAGTTCGGGACGGCTTGGACCGATGACGTCACCGTCGCCTGGGGGCGCAACGGCTGCGACACCCGCAACGATGTACTGCGCCGCGACCTCGACAACATCACGATCAAGCCCGGCTCGAACGGCTGCACCGTGACATCGGGGACCCTCAACGACCCGTACACCGGCCAGACGATCGTGTTCACGCGAGGAGCGAACTCGGCTGACGTCCAGATCGACCACGTCGTTGCGCTGTCGGATGCCTGGCAGAAGGGCGCCCAGCAGTGGAGCCCCCAGAAGCGCAAGGATTTCGCGAACGACCCGCTGAACTTGCTGGCCGTCAGCGGCAAGGCCAACCAGCAGAAGGGCGCCGGGGACGCGGCGACGTGGCTGCCGGCGAACAAGGCGTACCGCTGCGAGTATGTGGCTCGGCAGGTTGCGGTGAAGAAGAAGTACGGGGCGTCGGTGACGTCGGCTGAGAAGCAGGCGGTCGGGCGGGTGCTGGCGGGCTGCAGTTCGGTGAGGCTCCATGACTCGGCGTTCAGCGATCGCTACAACGAGCAGGGTCGGCGGACTGAGCAGTCCCCGCAGCAGCGTCAACAGCCGCGTCCGCAGGAACGTCAGCAGCCTCGCCAGCAGGAGCAGACGCGGCCGCAGCCCGTCCGCCCGCAGGCCCCGCAGCGCTCCTACAACAACTGCAGTGAGGCCCGCGCTGCCGGCGTGACCCCGATCTACCGCGGCCAGCCCGGTTACAGCCCGAAGCTGGACCGTGACGGCGACGGCATCGCGTGCGAATGATGACTCAGCAGGAGCCGCAAAAGGCGTGGGCTAGTTGGACGTCGAAGAAGAAGGCGGCCGTGATTGGCGGCGGCGTGTTCGCGCTCCTCGCTTCGTGCGGGATCGGAGCGGGGATGGGCGGATCGGCTGAGGAGGTGGCGAAGCCCGCGGTGACCACGACGGTCACTGAGCGTGAAACGGTCGAGACGACGATCACTGAGACGGAGACGGAGACTCCGACCCGCGCCCAGACCACGACGGCCGAGCCGGTGACGACGGAGGCTGAGGAGGCGCCGCGGGTTCAGCGGTTGGTTCCGACGACCGAGTCGGTACCGGAGCCTGAGGCCGGGGGTAGCGCCTACTACGCGAACTGTGCGGCCGCCCGCGCGGCCGGCGCCGCTCCCCTGTATCGGGGCAGCCCTGGTTACAGTTCGAGCCTTGACCGTGATGGCGATGGTGTCGCCTGCGAGTGAGTAGACGGCGATAGGCGAAATGCCCCCCACCCATGAGCAAACAGGGTGGGGGTCTTTTCGCGCATGTCCCCCCATGCGCATTGTGAAAGGTCGCGGAGGGGCCGACAGTTCCGCTGCGACGAATGCGTGACCGGGCTTATCATCCGGTGATGGAGGTAGATAATGCCCGGCCGCCGGAAGGTGACGCGTGCCCGGTGTGCGCGGTCGGCGTCGTCATCGAGGGGCCGCCCGTATCCCACGTGAGTGGCCGCAAGCGAGCGCACCCGCAGAGCTGCTCGAGTCCTGACTGTAATTGGACCGGATTTCGGGGAATCCCGACTCCGCACAGCACGGATCGCCGCAAGTAGCTCGCTGATACGACGAAAGCCGCCCCGTCCCTCAAGTTAGAAGGGGCGGGGCGGCGGTCGCGCAGTCTTCCCCTGCGCACCGCGAAGGTAGCGCAGGGGTCTGACACGTCCGGTATGGTGTGGGTTGCAGGGTTCCCACCCCGTTTCAGCCGCGAAATAATCGGCCGTCAGAACGAGCGGGCATGGGACCCTGCTTTTTGCTGCGGTCTACTCGGTCGGGTTGAACGCCAAGCTCGGTGTGACGCGCACGTCGAACGCCATGTCAGCGCGATTGACAGTGATCGACACCGGCTCCAGGTCGACCTTGCGGAGCAGGGTGGTGCCGGTGAGGACGCCGTAGTGGGTGATCTGCGTGCCAGCGGTGACCGTGGATGCGGGGACGGTGATGGTGACTTCGCTGCCGGTGCGGGTGGCGACCCGGTTGGCGCCGCTGCCGGATAGGACAGCGGCAGCCCAGGTGGTGTCGGCGTAGACGGTGCCGACGCGCGCACCGGTCGACGTGTACAGACCGATTCGGTTACCGAGTGCGACGAGCGCGTTGACGCCCTGGGTGAGGTAGGCGTCTTCGTAGACGTTGGCCATGATCAGTTCTCCTTGGTCGCCAGATAGGCGTCGTAGTCGGTCGGGGTGAGCAGGTAGGTGTGCACCGTGGGATCGTCGGTCTGCCGGAGGTCCAGCTGGGTGCCGGTGCGGCGGGCTTGCAGGGTGGGGTGGTTGGTGACTGCCCGCCACGAGGTGCCGCGATCGTCAGCCCATGCGCAGTCGACGAGAAACTGGGCGGGCCACCAGCCCGCGCCATCCGGGCCGGGTTCTAGCTCCTGAATCTGATCCACACCTGCCCCCTCCCCCCTGGCCGCCCAGTGCCGGGCGTGAGTGGCCAGGTTGTGCCGCCACCACCGCGGCCGCCTGAACCGGGAACGTTCGCAGTGTCGCCGGTGGAGGGTCCGCCGCCGATGTAGGTGACGCCCTGGTAGGTCAGGTTCTGGTACTGACCGGCAACGGTTCCGTTGCCTCCCTGCACGGCCTGTCCATTCCGCGCGTCGCCAAGGAAGCTGCCGTTGTCGCTGCGGCCGATTCCGCCAGAGCTGCTGATCGTCACGACACCAGGAACATTCACCGACGACGCCTGCCCGTTGGCCTGGGTCCCGCCGCCGGCTCCGACAGTGGCGTTCACGACCGTCCAGGTGTTGCGGCCCTCGCCGCGGTCCAACGTGTCAGTCATCCAGGTCGCGCCGCCGCCGCCGTAGCCTTCTTGGTTGATCTGGTTGCCAGTGGACCCGCCACCGCCGCCTCCGAGGCAGATCATGTCGATGTACCGAGCCCATGGAGGAATTGAGATGGTGTGCGAGCCGACTGCGGTTAGGGAGTGGAGGATCGGCTCTTGCCAGGCGAACCACCCCTGCCCGGCGTCCCCTGCGACGGCGAGTTCGTGGCCCTTGCCGGTGGTGGCGGCGCGGACAGCCTGGTCGCTGGGCGCGGCGAGGTCACGGCCCGTCATCGCGCCGGGGACCGTTATTCCTGCGTCGTGTGCGGTGGCGGTTTCAGTGCGCCGCCACCCGCCGAGCATTCCGGCGTCCCGAGCGGCCGAGAGTTCACGGCCGACCGTCGCCGCGGTGAGCACACCCCAGTCGGCGGCCGTGGCGGTCTCCGACCCGACGACGCCAGGGAGGATGGTCACACCGGCGTCGAGCGCGGTCGCCACATCGCTCGCGGACAGCACCCCGAGACGCACCAGGCCCTCATCCGTGGCGACGGCCAACTCGTGACCGTGGACGGAGCGGACGATGACCGGCGTCCACGCGCCCGCTCGTGCGGGCACTGCCGGTTCCGGCCCCCATGCGGGGGCGGTCGGGAAGCTCGGGGTGCTACTCCACACGCTCGACCTCCGCGATCGCCTGCGCGTGCGTCGTCCCCGCTGGGAGCCGCAGGAGCGGGGTGAGGCCGTTAGTCGGGTCGCCGTCCGCGTCGATCGGTGTGCCGTGCTCGTCCGCCAGGAACACCTCAGTCGGACCGGTCTCGACGCGCGAAACCTTGAATCCGGACATGATCGGGACGACGGCGGCCGGTACCGGCTGGTCGTCAGCAGGCACGGTCACCAGAGCGTGGCGGCCGTCCGTCAGTCGGTACAGGTTGGTGGTCTGTGCGAAGCTCGGCAGCGCCGCCGCGATGACTACAGCCATGAGTGGTCCTATCGGTAGAAGATGATCGCCAGGCCAGCACCGCCGGCGCCGCCGGAGCCGCCGGAGCCGGACGGAGTGCCTGATCCGCCGCCGCCACCGCCACCCCCTCCGCCGCCGGGGAAGCCGCCGGCGCCGCCGTTACCCCCGTTTCGCGAATTGCCGATCGATGGTGCACCGCCACCGCCACCGCCGGAGCCGCCACCACCACCGCATGGGATTGCCGCGACGGGTACGCCCCCTCCGGGGTTGCCGCCAGGACCGTTTGTTGACCCGCCGCCTACTTGTCCTCCGGCTTGAGCTGCCGCCGATCCGACGCCGTGGCCACCGTGGCCGCCCGAGGCGCCCGCGCCCGACGTTTGCTGTCCGGGGCCACCCGCACCAGAGCCGCCAACGCCACTTCCTCCGGCGCCGGGGGTTCCGTTGGTAGTCGCGCCCCCTCCGCCGCCACCACCACCCGCCCCCGCTGCGGACTGCGACCCTGTGTATCCGAACTGGGTTGCCATCGCGCCAGGGGCCCCGACGATTGCCTCCATCAGCACCGGGCCGCCCATGCCGTTCTGCCGGAACTGGGTGGCCGCGCCATTTGTTCCGACCACAACGCCGAGCGATGTGAATCCATCTGGGTCGAGTGCTTGAACCTTGTGGCCACCCCCGTTGCCGCCTGCGCCGCCGTTGCCGCCACCATTGCCGCCATTGCCGCCGTTCTGTCCGGCGGCAATGCCGACAACGATGACCTCGGTTGTGCCGGTCGGTTTCGTCCACGTCTGCGTCGAGGTCACGTTGACGCGGGTGTAGCCGTCGCCGCCGACCAGGGCACGGATTGCGCCCATTGTGTCGTACACGTCCAGGTCCACACCCGACGTGGAGCCGCCGGTCCAGCCCTCGACAATCCCAGCCTGAACCGCGTCCGCAGTGTCCTTGGCCTGGGTTGTTCGGGTGTCGAGCCCGCCGACCTCGGCGATGATGTCCGCCAGGCTGCCGCCGACCACAGGGACCTTGCGGATCGCCCGCAAGATCGCGTCGATCAGATCTTGAATCCACGCCTCCACACCCGAGGTGAGTGCCGACAGGCCCGCCCAACCGTCCTTGAACGATTGCACGACGCTGTTGATCGGGGTGACGGCATCGCCGGACGCGATCGCCGCGATCTGGGCGACCATCGTCTGCACCGTGCCAACCACCGCACCCGCCAGATTCGGCAACGGCGTGGAGACCGTGCCGCCCGACAGGATCGTCTTGAGCTGGTTGCCGAATGCGAGGGCGTCGGCGATAGCCTCGGCCAGGCTCGCGCGGGCCTGGCCGGTGAGCTTCTCGATCAGGTCTTTGATCCATGCGAGCGCGGCCTGCACGTCGGCGCCAAGCTGGGCCAGCGCGTCAGTCAGACCCGCGATCACAGCCTGCGGAAGCGAAGTCTGCGCGGCGAGGATCGCCGCGTCATCCCACCACACCGAGCCCAGCACGCCCGACTCCACCTGGAACGCCAGATGAGCCCAGCGCGCCGACGCGGGAGCGGTCACCTCGGCCGCCAACTCCACCCACGACGACGACGCAGGCGGACTGGTGATCGCAGGCAGCGCCGTCTCCGACAGCACCCCGCCCGCAGCGTCAGACCACCGCACAAACGGCGTGAACGCCGGACCAGCCGCGATCACCCCATCCCACGACACCCAGCAACTCGCCGGGTACGCCTTCCCGGGCTCCACCTCGCCCGGGGTCGGCGAGAACAGCAGCCCAGCATTGCCGGTGCCCACGAACCGTGCCGAACCGGCAGCACCGCGGCCAACATCGGGATCATGGGCCCAGCCCTCACCCTCCAACACTGTGTCACCGGTGTCGAACGATCCTGACGGCAGCAGGTTGACGGCCGCACCCGTCAGCTGACCGAAGTTGATCAACGGGCCACCCGACAGCACCGACCGGAAACCAGCCGCAACCTGCTGAATCGCAGATAGAACAGGATCCGTCCCCGAATAGGAACCCGCCAGGGCGTCACGGAGCCCCGCCAAGTCCACGCCGAGCTTCCCCGCCCACTCGTCGAGCGCACCCTCGATCTCCTCGACGGTGTCGAAGTCCGCCGGCGACAGCCCCAGCAGCGGGGCGATCAGCCGCGACAGCGGGGCCACGATGAGCGCGTTCAGCAGCTCCTCACGCAAGTTGAGCTGGTCGAGCAACTGGACGGTGGGCTTCCGCCCGGGATAGCGGGGTGCCATCAGCGATCCTCCTGTAAATAGTCACGCAGCTCGGCGGAGATCTCCGCGGGTGGCGGCGGGATCGGCGTCCCGGCAGGCAGCTGGTCGAGCGCCCACGCCAACACCTGACGCAGATAGCGCAGCACCACCGCCGACAGACGCTTCTCCGACTCAAGGTCCGCACGCAGGCGGCCCACCAATTCGAAGAGCTCGTCGATCTTCTTGTCCTGCTGATCCACCCGGCGCTCCAGGCGCTCGGAATACGTGGGCCAGTCCGGCTTTTCGTGCTCCACGCGCCGCTCACGTACCGCGAAATATCCGGTCACCGCGGCGCCGATGATGAGGCCGAGGGGCCCAAGGATCACCGTCCAGTCATCCACGGCGCCCCCGCTCCAGCAGGGACGCAATCACCCCGGCCCACACCGCGGCCATCAAGAAGAGCCCGCCGGTCACCCAGGCCCGCGACACGTCGAGCGCCCACCACGACCACCAGTACGACACGGCCCACGCCGTCAGTAGGCCGGCGAGGACCGCCATGCCCGGCATGGAGAGACGGCGCCACATGATCGACGCCGCCAGCAGCACGCCGGTTGCGATCCACACGATGGCCCACCACGTCAGCGGCATCCACGCCTCGATCGGCCATAGCTGCCGGACCTCGGAGGTGCGGGCGTGCGGCAGATAGGCGATACCGCGGCACACCGCACCGACTGCCCCGGCCCCGAGGATGAGGTCGCGTTGCCACAGGGTTCGTGGCCCTTGCACCATCACTCGACTCGCCGGCCGCGGCGCCATTTTCCGCCGTCATCGACCAGGGACGGCGACGCGTGATCTCCGACGCCGGTCGAGATGAGCGACGTGAGGATGGAGGCGAGCATGGCGGTCGCGATGACCGCCGCGGCTTGGCCCCAGTCGATGTCCAGGATCGTCGCGCCGGCCACGAGCAGTCCGACGATGGTCTGGGCGGCGGTCTTCACTGCGCGTTCGATCGAGTCTTTCCAGAATCCGATGCTCCACATCAGTTCTTCACCGCCTTGACTGCGCCGGACGGGTCCCACGAGAGCTGTCCGCCCTCGAAGTCCTGGACCCGGCCGCCGGTGCCGTTGTCTCGTTCATCCGAGGTCGGCCAGCCGAGCGGACCGGTCTCGAAGCCCTCGGCCGCCCAGCGTTGCCCGATGACGCCGCGCACCGCGTAGCCCGGCTCGCCGTAGCGGCGGTAGATGGTGCCGCCCTGGAACGCTTGGATATCGCCGACGCCGCTCACGACGGTGTGCCGGCGGACGGGGTAGCCGAGCCAGCCCTGCTCCCACTGCTGCGACGCCCACGTCTCGTAGATGTGAGCGGGCACCGCGATAGCGTTCCCGTTGGCGCGGTGCACGTCCGGGTGCCAGTAGATGGAGCCGTGCTCGAAGTCCGCGTACCGGCCCACACCGTCCTTGCAGGGCTTCTCGCCGTCGTGCAGCCGCTTGCCGATCCACTTGGCGGCGATCTTCGCTTCGGTGTCGATCTTGTTCTCCATCGGCACCGCGGGCGCGGCCTTGTAGATCCCCAGGTGCCCGTTGTTCAGCTTCTTCGCGAACGCGGACAGCTTCGCGGACGGGCCGGTGCCAGCCGCGGTGCCACCGTTGAGCTGGTAGTGCATCTCGTCGGCGCGCGACCAGTCGGCACCCCAGAAGATGTTCCCTTCGAACAGCCGCAAACCCTCGCGCACCTTGTTCTTGAGTGCGGTCGGCATGACGCGGGCGCCCCACGGGTACTTCGGGGCGTTGATGTCCAGCGCCGTGCCGGACAGGTGATTCGAGCTCGCGACGTCGTTGGTGGCCGACCAGCCCCAGACCGGGGACGACACCGGCTCGACGTTGCGGTGGTACCAGATCAGCCAGGCGTTGAGCACGGTCGCGGCGTCACCGGCGCGCACCGGCGCGGTGTTGCTGTTCGGCACGGGGTTGGTCACTACGCACCCGTCGCGGTTGACCATGCGCCAACCGTTCTCGCTGGTAGTGAGCCCGTAGATCGTGCGGAAGCTCATTCTGTCTCCTTAGAATCGGGGCAGCGGGGGAAGCTTCGGGAGCTCCACGCGCGGGATAGGGATGTTCTTGATCTGCGGCGGCACGTGCGGTGCGATCGGCGGCGGCAGGATGTCGGCCACCGTCTGCTGCCGCGGCGCCGGAGCGGGCGCCGGGGCGGGTGAGGGGCGCTGCACCGGGGCCGGGGCGGGCGCGACGGCGGGAACGTGGACCTTCTGTGGGCCGGGGATGATCCGAGTGCCGGGCGTCTGCCGCACCTCACTCGGCTTGTACGCATGCTCGCCTTCGATGTAGCCGCGCACCGAGTTCGCGAAGCCGACCGGATCGTGCAGCGGGTTCGGCGCCCAGCACACGACGTCGGAGGTGCGGCAGGTCGTCGCGGTCGGAGCCTTCGCCTTGCCGCGCGGCCCCTGCGCCTCGAAGTAGCCGGGAATCGACGGCGCCATGCGGAGGATGCCCATGTTCGCGCGCGGATCAGCGATCAGCACGTAGCTCGAGTTGCGGACCGGCTTCGAGTCGCGGACGTTCCCGGCGATCCACGCGCCATAGGAGTGGCCGACGACCTTAACGTGCGAGCCAGGGCACTTGCTGCGAAAGCTGGAGATGGACGACGACAGCGCACGCTCCCCCGCCCGCCGCGTCCCGATCGGATCTGTCACGACGCTGTGCAGATCGGAGCGGTAGTGGACGTTGGTGCGCGGGCCGCTGACGCCGGGCACGTGCGCCGGATTGCCGTCCACACCACATATAGCGAAGGTCATTTGTGCAGGGCACGCGGCCTGCGCCTCCCCCGTCCCCGCCACGCCGATCGCCGTCGCCGCTGCACACGCAGCCGCCACCATCACGCCGAGACTTCTGTTGCTGACACCCATCACGTCCTCCTTCGGACACGGGAAACAACCCCGCGCCCGGACGAGCAAGGGGTAGTCAGGTGGCCCGAAGGCCTAGGTGGAGTTGGCGAAGCCGCGCATGGTGGCCGCGCCGGACTGGACGCCGCCGATCAGCCGCGTCCACGCGCCACGGGCACGCTTGTCGGCGCCGAGCGTCACAGCCTCACGCATGAGCGCGCCGGGCTTAGACGACACCGACACCGCGGTCACATGCCGCTCCACGACGTTGCCGCGATCCCACAGCGTCACCTTGTCGCCGAGGCGGAAGCGCCGCGCAGTGCCGTCGTCGGCGCCGAAGCTGATCCCTCGCCCGCCAGCACCACCGGTGGCGGTGTTCAGCGTCAGTTCCTTCGTGCCGCCGCGCTCTTTCAGCGCGGTCTTGCCGATCGCGTAGGAGTCGATGCTGTAGGCGGCGGTGTTGTCGGCGAAGCCTTCCATGAAGCCGTCCTCGCCGAGCTCGTCCTCGAGGTCGTTGTCGGCGGTGACCTGGTAGGCGAAAAAGATGTCGTCGAACAGGTCGCCCACCGAGAGGCCTGCGAGGCCTGCCACACCACCGGCGCCAGGGATGGAGGCGACGACGGCGACGAGCGCAGCGATGGCGAGGTTCGCGCCGATCTCGATCAGATCGTTGACCATCGACGGCGACTTGCCGCCGATGATGGCGCGCGTCATCTCCGGCGCGATCACCGACATGTCGTAGTCAGCGATCTGGCCCTGGCTGTCGGTGCGGAACTGCACGCGGGTGTTGTCGCGCACGCGCTGGGTGTTGAAGACATAGCCGGCACGGTTCGCGGTGGTGGCGATCAAGTCCTGGCCGGCGGATGAGAACAGCTTGTCCAGGCGCAGGAATGAGGAGCCGTTCATGTCGAGGAAGCCCTGCAGCGCACTGATCCCGTCGGCGCGGAACACGGAGGGCGCCGTGCCGTGGCCGTCGTACAGGTCGACCGAGAAGCCTGCGTCGTACTGCTGCTGCGCCTGCCCGAACAACTCGTCGAGCCGGGTGAAGCGCGCCATCATCGCCACGATCTCCAGAGAGTCCGCAACGTCGGTCACCATGTCGAGCAGGTCGTCGAGAGAGTTGATGTCGGCGAGGTCGGGCTGATCCCAGCCGGACGGCCACCGAATCGGCAGGCCCGGCCAGACCGGGCGCCCCTGCCGCGTGTAGACGCTGGACACGTAGCTCTTGGCCACCATGTCGAGCGGCCCAAACCTGATGTCCTGCTTGCCCGTGAGGCCGATCTGAATCTCGGGCGGGAAGAAGTTGTTCACCCAGCCGTAGCCGGTCTGCAGCCACTTCTTGTTGCACACGCCGGAGTAGATGAACTTCTCGCTGCCTGGCTTGCCAGCCTGCTGCCGCTTCATGATGCGGCCCGAGAACGGGACACCGTGATAGCTGGCTGCGAACTGGTAGATGTGGCGGTCGATGTCGGCCTGCCGGATCGCATCGTTCAGCGGATTCCGCGGGTGTAGCTCGAACGCGAACGTGCCCGGCTCCAAGCCCCAGGTCCAGGTGATCCCGGCCTCGACGTAGCCGCCGACCGGCCGCCACTGGATCTTTGAGCCCTCACCCTGGCCGACGCGGCGGCCGATCTGCAGATAGTCGAAGTCCTCCACGCCGTCAACGGTGGGCGTGACATAGCCGGGGCCGGTCACAGCGCACCATGGAACAGCTGCGGGCACACGACACGCAGCGACGTCGCACCGGTCGTGCCGCTGCCGGTGATGGTGACCGGAATCCCCTGGGTGCGGGCGGGCATGGTCTTGTACCAGCGGGTGCCGAGATCCCACGTCCGGTCAGCGCCGGTCTGATCCCGCACCACCCAGGCGTCCGGGTCGGTCTCGATCTCCAGCCACTCCCCCACACCCAGAGACGGCAGCTCCACCGTCTCGCCCTCGTAGCCGAGAGTCGGGTTGGTGATCGGGCCGTCGAGCCGGAACCACGGCCACGCACCCGCCTCGACGTCGCCGAGGTTGTCCGCAGTGACCGTCGCGAAGTCCGCAGCAGCGTACGTCTCATCGAACGGTTCGGTTCGCCACCACGACTCATCCGACTGCAACTTGATCTTGAAGACGCCGACCCGGCCGAACCACGCCATGGCGGTCCAGTCCGGGGAGGCGTACTGCTCGGCCAGACGCACCTGCTGGAAGCGCCCCGAGTCCAGGCACTCGAGCGTCATCAGCCGACCGTCGCGAGACCAGCCGCGCCCGAGGCCATCCAGGAATCCACGCAGCCACTCGACAGCAGGCTCGCCGGTGTAACCGAGAGGACCGAGCCGCAGCGTCAAGACGACGTAGGACTCCTTGTCCTGCCGGTCCTGCACAGTGATGCCGGGCTGCCGGGCGCCCGCGGTGGAGTCGAAGCCGAACGCGGCACCCTCCAGGCCTTCGGCGAGGACGAGGCGGACGGGGCCATACTCTTCGCCGCCGAGCGTCCAGGTCTCGTCGTTGAGGTCGGTCAGCTCCAGGCTGACGGGCAGGCTCACAGCCCGGCCGCCGTCGCACCCATCGCCGCCGCTGACGGCGACTTATCTGATTCGACTACCACGGTGATCCGCTCCCCCTTCTGGATGGCGGCCAGGATGGCGCCGAGCTGGTTGCTGATCTGGCCGGCGTAGTCGCCGACGAACTGGCTGACCCCGTCGATCGAGTTGCTGCCGGTGTCGATGGTCGGGGCGAGGTTGCCGAGGTCGATCTGCCCCGACTGCGCCATCGCCACATACGGGGCGACCAGCGACGCTCCTGTGAAGCCCGCGCCAACTCCGAGGTGCAGGGCGTCGCGCCAGCTCTTCGGCTTCATGTGATCGCGGGTGTCGTCCGCGTACCCGCCGAAGCCGACCGTGCCGCCGTCTTGGTACCGCGGAACCTCGCCGTAGAAGCCGGTGTTGAGCTTCTTGAGGAAGTCGCGCATTCCGGGACGCCGGGCGACGTCGCGGCGGACGATGAACTCGCCCGGCTCGCCGAGCAGCGGGATCTTGTCGCCGGTCCCGGTGCCGGGGATCGTGCCGCCCTCTTGGAAGCGGAGCGGATCTTGGCCACGCATGAGCGGCGACGTGAGCCGCAGTGAACCGTCGCCGGTTGTGGAGTCTGCCGTGTCAGGCTTGTCCGGCGCTGCCGGTGTCGTCGGCGTGGTGTCGGCAGAGCCGCGGCTGCCGCCGATGTAGTCCAGGTGGCCGCCGGTCACGAACACGTTGCCGCCACCGACACCACCTGTGCCGCCCATGGTGATGTTGTTGGTCGTCGTGCCACCGGATAGGCGGGCCATCGACGCAGCCATCATCTGGTCGGCCTCGGCGGACTTGGCCGCATAGATGTCGCCGGACGAGTCGCTGGAGCGCTGGATGGCCTGCGCCAGCTCGGCCTCCGACATCGAGTCGCGGCCATCGACCTTGTCCATCGCGTCGAAGTACTTGCCCGCGGCGGTCGTCGGATTCATGCGCTCTTCGCGGGTGCCCCACGAGTCGCGCTGCTGGAACAGTCCGGCGTTGTCGCCGTCCATGCCGTGGCCGAGGTTCTCGCCGTTGGTCTCGGCGAGCACCGTCATCACCGCCGACTTGATCTCCTTGTCGGACTTGCCGCGCCGCTTGCCTTCTGCGACCACGGCGTCGATGTTGCGCTCCCGTTCGGTCGCCGCCGGCGCGACACCGGTGACCCCAGTGCCCGCGTCGCCTTGCAGTGCCTTCCATGCCTGGTTCGGGAACTGGCCGTCACGGGACGACACCGCACCGCGGCCGTAGGCGCCGCCGCCGTTCCCGCCGCCCATCTCGATATTGACGTCCCCGCCCTGCGGGTCGAAGATCGTGCCCGACGCGTGCTCAGACGACCAGCCGACTTCGTGCGCAGGCACACCGGCCGGAGCGCGGCCCAGCTGGTAGCCCTGCGCGGGCAGCCACGACGAGTAGCCGCCGGTGGCCGACCGCTGGCCGGTGCCGGCGCTACTGTTGCCGTTCGTGGCGTTGACGGCGATGGACTGGCCGCCGGAGCAGTCCGTGTTGAAGCCCTGGCCCCAGCCGCCCCACACGTAGCTGGCGCCGTCAATCCCGCGCATGTAGTTCTTGAGGCCGCCTGCGGTGATCCCACCCTCGGCCATCACCCGGCGGCGGGCCGACAGGATCGCGTCGACGATCGGGCTGTCCTCTTCGAGGCCCCAGATTTCGCGCATGGCCGGCGTGTAGTCGCCGCGCGCCAGATCCGCCAGCGGTGCCAGGCCGTACCCGAAGCGGCGGGCAGTCTCCTTGAGGATCGCCGTCGCCCGGCCACGCTTCGACAGGGCTCCGGGAATGAAAGCCTCCCAGTCCGTTTCGCCCTCGGCCCACTGCACCGGCCCGAACGGGGTCGTGGCGTAGCGGCCCATACCGGAGCCAGACTGAATCTGCGGAGAGTCCAGCGCACCGTCAGCGCGCTGCCGGATCGAGCCGTTCGCATTCTCGGCGAACTGGGCGATCCGGTCGACGTACGCCTGCTGCTCACCGCGCGTCTCGTAGCTGATCCAGATCTTCTTCTCGCCCGGCTGCTGCGCCCGCTGCACTGCCGTCCAGAAAGCGGCGTCGTCTGGGTTGATGACGATCGTGCCGTTCGGGAGGGTCTGCACCTCAATGCCGAGCGACTTGAGTCGGTTGATGTTCTCGTCCGAGGTATCGGTGATCTTGATGTAGCCCTCGGGCAGCGCTTCCGTCTGAAAGCCAAGGTCGCGCAGCGCATTGTCGGCGCGCTGGATGTCGTCCTGGTTGATGACAATCTTGCCGTCGACGATCGAGTATCGGACCTTGATGTCGTCGAGGCGCCGCCGCACCTCCGGCGTGTTATCGACCATGTTGTAGGTGCCCTTGACCGGCTGGGCGCCCTTCACCTTGAGCGAGTCGAGCTTCGAGATCGCCGCGTCGACGCCCTTGAGCTCCAGCTGTGTGGTGATCTGCCCCGGCAGACCGAGGTAGTGGTCGGCCATCCGCTTGGCCTCGTCTGCCGACTTACCCGCGGCCATGGCGGCGTCGATGAAGCTCTGCCGCAGCGGCCCCAGTTTCCCGTTGATGTGGTCGAGCGCCTGCCCGGCATCCATCTTCCCGAGCGCCTGCTGCTCATCGGTGTACCGCTTCGCCGCCGCTGCCACATCGAAATAGGCGTCGCGCTGATCGACCACTGCGTCCTGCAGCTTCGACCCCGCCTCGCTGGTGACGTCGATCGCGCCAGACTGTGTGATCAGCGCGTCGGTCGTCTCGCCGAGCGTCTTGTTCAGGTCGCGCATGTTGTCATGCCACGACTGATCGGCCTCTTCCAGAGTCAGCTTGTCGTCCGCGAGCCCCTTGAGTGCCTTCGCCAGCTTGTCGACCTGAGCCGCCGCGCCACCGGTCTCCTCCTTGTAGTCCTCCATCGCCTTCGACATGCTCGTCGTCGACTGCGTGGCCGAATCGAATGCAACCTTGTTGTCGCCGGTCGCCTTCCCCATGTTCGCCGCCGCACGCTGACCGTCGGTGTAGCTATTACGTACCCCGTCGAGGCCGTTCATCATCGTCTGGTGGGCGAAGTCTGAGGCGAAGTTCCCCTGGTTGACCTCCAGCTGAGTGCGGAGGTAGTCGTCCATGGTGGCGCGAGCAGACTCGTACTGCTCCTTGGTGCCAAGGATCGCCTCGGTTAGCCGGTCCATGCCAAGGCCAGCCGCCTGCGCCATCTCCAGAAACGACTTCTGCTGCAGCTCATGCGCCGCCATTTGCCGAATGTTGTCGTTGATCGCGCCACCGGAGGCCACGAGAGCCTGCGCCCACTCCTCGGTCTTGGCCTTCGCCTCGGCAGACTTTTGCGCGTCCTCCTGCTTCTTCTGGATGAACATCCCAAGCAGGGCGGTAGCGCCCATGATGGCGATGCCCCACGGGCCGCCGAGCATTCCCATCAGTCCACCGGCCGCCGAACGAATGCCGGTCATGCCTGCAGCCATCGCACCTGCCGAGCGCGGGAAACGGTCTGCGCTCACCGCGGCGTTCACGAAGCTCTGCTGCATTCGGGCGATGACGGGGACATGGGTTCCCAGGCGCGCGATGGATGTGCCGAATCGACCCATGGCGACGGTGCCCATGCTGGTCTGCACGGTGGCGGCCGCGCCGAGCGTTCGGAAGCTGGTCACGACACCAGCAATCCGCGCGCCCATCGCGGTCATCTGATCGCCAGCGACGCGCTGCGCGATCCGGAAGGCGACGACTGCGGCGAGCGCCGCCTGCACGGGACCGGGCAGGGAGCCGAATGCACTACCTGCAGCGCCGATAGCCCCGGCGAAACCCTGTACCGCCGAGAGTCCAGGGCCAGCAAGAAGGTCCACAAATGGCTGCACGACAGGAATCAACTTGTCGCCCACCGCGGCCTGCGTCTCCTCGAGCCGCGCCGTCAACGTCTTGAGGGAGGCGCCGAACTTTCCGTTCGAGCGCTCCACGTCTCCGTTGACGTGGGCGAGCTGCTCCTGCATCTCGAAGTAGGCGCCCTGCGCTTTCTGCTGCGCCGTGAGCTGGGTTCCAACCTCGGCGATGCCGTTCTTGTAGGCGGCCTGCTTGATCGTGTTCTCATCAAGGAGCACGCCGTACTTGCGCATCGTTTCGGTCTCGCCGGCGAATGCTGACCCCATGGCCTCAACGGCGTCCGCGACCGGAATGCCCTGGAAGCTGGCGAGGTCGGCGGCGAGCTTGGTCTGCTGGGTGGAGAACTTGACGAGCTCCTGCCCCGACAGGCCCATCGCCTTACCGAAGGTCGCGAACTGGATCGCCGCGCCTTGGGCTTCCCGCTGAGACATGCGCATGGAGTCGACTGCGGTCGACCCCCACGACTTGATCTGCCCTGCGTTGTCTCCGAAGATCACCGACAGTTGGTTCGTCTGTGCGCCGAGTGCGCGCGCTGCTCCGACAGCTTGGGTCATTCCCGCCACGACCGCGGTCAGTGACAGGCCTACGCCGATCGAGGCAAGCGCAGATTTCGCGCGCGTCGCCGACGCGGCGAGGTTGTTCGTGGAGGTGGTGGCCTTCTGGTTCGCCGATGACACCTGCTGCGACGCCGACGCCTGCTGGCGCTGCGCTGCCGACAGACCACGAGCCGCGTTCGCCGCCCGGATCTTCGCCTGGTTCTGCGAAGCGAGTGCCGTCTGCAGTTTCGACTCTGCCTGAGCCAGCTTGAGCGCGTCAGTCTCCCCCGACTTGCGGAGAGCATTCAGACTCTTCTCGGCAGCCTGCACCCGCAGCGCCGCCGACTGCTCCGACGCCCGCGCCGACTGCACCTTCGCCGCGGACTGCTCCACTGTGCGCGCCATCTGCGCCGCCGACTGGCCAGTCCGCTGATACTGCTGCTGCGCAGCATTCATGCCCGACGAGAAGCCGGCATCGTCGATGCCGAGCTGAGCGAGGAGGCGACCAACTACCAGGGCCATACAGACCTCCTTGTGACGAGAGTCGGACTACAATCCGGGCATGAAGGACATTCAGGTAGACGAAGCTGGGGAACTTCGGTGCGCAACCTGCGGGGGAAAGAACTTCACTGAGCGCCGAACGAACCGCGCTCGACTTGGCGGCGGCGCGGCTGGCGTCCTGACATTCGGAGTCGCCGGCGCGGCTGCACCACTGCTCACGAAGAAGAAGCTGCGCTGCCAGGCGTGCGGGGCGTTCAATCAGACCGGAAATGCCCAGCGCTTCACGGGCAACTCCCCGTCGCCGAACTTCGCCGCATCCGCACGCCCAGTGCGATCTGCAGCGCCACCGAAAGAGGCCAGTGACACCGAGGCCATCCTCGGGATAATCGTGATGGTCGCGATCGGCATCGGCGTGTTCGCGTGGGCAATCTCGTCCGGGAGTGTGCTCTGGTCGATCATTACTGGCGTGCTCACCGCGCTTCTAGTGCTCGGTCTAGTGGCGACCATCGTCAGTGCGGCGAATCCGAAGCCGCAGAAACCGGCCCATCCAGCCCGAAGCGCGACACCCCGTCCACCGGCTCCCGACACACAGTTTGTCGTCAGAAAGCCCCCGCCGCACCACCCCTGAGCGCGGGCGCGAGCCGCGGCCCGCGGTGCACCAGGTCGGACAGACGGAGCTCCAACCAGCGCCACGACCGGGCTGTCATCAGCGCGTCGTCCTCGACATCCACACCCCACACCTCGTGCAGGTCAAGTTCGGCGGCACCCCAGTGTTTGAGGACGTCGAACAAGGTCACGCGCACCGTTCGCGGCTCGTCCGCTTCCGGTGGTGCTGCCGCGTACCGGTCGCGGATCTCGGTGACCGGATTCCAATCCGTGCCACCCGGATCATTCGGGCCGTACGCGCCCGGCCGCGGATCGTAGAACCCGCCGTAGCGGGACGGTTTCAGGCCTTGGGCGAGGGCTTCTTCCGCGGTGCGGCCTTCTTCGCTGCAGCCTTCTTCGCCGGAGCCTTCTTCGCTGCCGCCCGCCGCGCCTCCCGATTCGGTGCCGGCGGGGCGGGCAGGGGGTTTCCCTCCGGCTCCTCAGCCTCCGGGAGCGTCGGCGTCAGGCCCGACTCCCAATGCACCTGCGCGGCGATCCGACCCACGCCGACGTCGATCAGGGCGGTGCGGCCAACATGCAGCAGCTCCTCCCACGTCACGCCGTCGGCGACCATCTCGTCCCACAGGCCGCCTGCCCACATGCCGTGATCCTCCTCAGCGACCACAGCCTTGCCGTCGTCGTCGAGGACCGGTGCCCCGGTCATCGGGTCACGCACCTCGGAGGTCCTGATGTCCGGCACCCATTCGGCGCCGATCAGCTTCATGATCTCCTCGACTTCGGTTGCGTCGGAAAGGAACTGCGCCCCGAACAACTGCCGGATACGCAGACCCTCCTTCGCGTTCGGCTGCGGGATCGTGTACTTCTTGCCCCGAATCGTCAGGTGCAGATTCGGGTCGTGGAATACGGCGAGATCGCCGAACCCATCCTTGCTGTCAGTCACTGAAATGCCCTCCTGCTTTCAGCTTGGTGTTCAGTTATTCGGCGGCGGCTTCGAGCGTTTCCACACGCCCAGTCAGATCCGCCACTGCCTGCTGCAGTGCCACGATCGCGGCGTCGCGTTCGTTCAGCCGGGCGGCAGACAGCGGAGTACCGCCGCCCGCCCCGTCGGCCCAGTCGTTCAGTGCCATCAGTTACCTCCTGGGTAGAGCGCCGAGCCCGGGTAGGTGGTGGGCCCGGGCACGGCGATCAAGGGCCCGTCGGTGCTTCGGGCTTGCTGATCTTGGTGGGCTTGCCCTTGCAGATGAGCTCGCCGGAGAACTTCTGCAGCTCCTTCGGGTCGCCGCCTTCCTTCTTGACCTTGCACAGGAACCGACCCTGATAGGCCTCGTTGATGGCGTCGGTCCGCCAGAAACGGAACGGGCGCACCATGTCGACGTCGCCGATCCCCTCACCGGCCTCGATGACCTCGCTCAGGCCGGGATCCGGGGTGAAGGTGCTCGAGCTGGAGGCGCCCTTGTACAGGCCCTCGACGGCGATCTTGAGGCCGTTGCTGGTGCCGGCCTCGGACGCCCAGCCGCCCATGGTGATGTCGGAGTCGTCTTCGGACTGCGGATCGAACTGCGGATCGAACTTCTTGAAGCCCTGGACGAACACCCAGTCGTCGTCGTCCGCGGTGGCCAGGTCCACCCCCTTCGGGAGAACCTGCGCCGCGTACAGACCGGCGGGGATGGTGTCGAGCAGGCCTCCATCAGGCGGAGTGAGAACGGGCATGATCATGCTCCAATCGGGTTGAGCTGGATTTCGTACGAGTCGCACCGCTCCCAGCGCCCAGAGGCGTCAGGCTCGATTGGGGCGACGATGAGGCGCTGCACCCATAGGAAGCGCAGGCCACCCGGCCACGAGCCGGGAGTCAATGTGTGCAGGACACCGAACGCGGCGTCTGCAAGCTGGTGGACGGTGGTCGGATTCTTGTCGCCCCGCCACCGCAGCTGGAAACGCATGCTCGGATTCCCGAGGTGAGTAATCGGGTCCGGGACGGTCAGGTAGTGGTTGATCGCGACCGCCCGATCAGGCTGGTCGTACAACTGCCCGAAGAACACTGCCGGAGCGGTAGGCGCCGAGTACACGCCCGACAGGCTGTAGGTGGCGACGCCGCGCTCATCGAGATGACGGGCACACGAGTCGAGTAGATCGTTCACGGCCGGAGCACGCACGAGGAACCTCCAATCAGACAGGTGGGAGCCGGCCGCAGCCGAGGGAGGGCACCCGGCCGCGGCCGACGACTAAGAGAGGTCCAGAACCTCGGCGATCGCGGCCTGAATATCGGACTGGCTCGCCGCCAACGCCGTCTCCAAGAACTTCGCCTGACCGTTCGGGTGGGCGAACGCCAGCCGTTCGTGCTGCTTGACCGCGTACGGCAGGTCGGTGTGCACGGCAGCCTCATCACCGGACACGGTCACTTGCAGCGACGCCGCGAGCGCACCGGAGTCCTTCGGCGTCAGGGCACGCGCCTCGGACTGCAACAACTCTGCACCCGCGCGCAGAGCTTCCATCCCGCGGTCGGCGACCGCAGCCTTGATCTCATCGAAGCTGTCGTCAGAGTCGATGTTGACCATCAGGAGATCTCGATCGAGTAGTAGTCCGGCGACATGTCGAAGCCGCCGACGTGTCGGGCTTCGGCAATCACCTTCCGCCACCGGCCGGTCGGCGTCCGCACCAGCGACCCCGCCGCGATGATTGGTGTCGCGGCAGACATCGACGCCGTGGCCGCGGCGACCACCTCTTCGCCAGAGCCGTCTCGCACCATCTTGTTCTCCCACCGCAGGCGGCACGAGACCGTCACCGCGTCAGCGTGCTGGTCACCGTACGGGCCGGTGCCGATCAGGCGTTTCACATCGAGCGGCTGCGTGAAGAACACTCCGAGCGGATCCACGGCTCCTCCTACAGGTCGATCCCGATCTCGGCCCGCACCTGGCGGGCGATCGGGTTGTCGGGTCGCGGCGACCAGTCGCCCATGATGTCGGCAAACAGGGCTGTGGCCTTGTCGATCCGCAGGGACAGTTCGCCACGCAGGTTGTTCTTTCGGACGGTTTCGATCCGCCGCACCTGCGGCAGTAGCTCGCCGTCGACCCGCTCCCGCTGGACCTCACTCACTGTCTCGTGTTGCAGTGCCGCGCAACGCAAGCCGAGGAGGAACATGCGCTTGCCGGGGTCAGCGTCAGGCATGGACGCGAACGCCTGCCGACGCTCGTCGCGGGTCATCCTCACAACTCGTCCATCACCTGCGCGGTGGACTGCAACGGCGGCAGCTCACCGAGTCGGGGCCGCGCACGGTTGCGGTCGGGCCGCCACGTGTCCAACTCCCCTGCCTTGAGGTCACGTCCGTGTAGGGAAGCCAGGGTGTCGAACGCCGCGGTGGCGGTCATCCCCGCCTTCGCGAGCGCGTCGATGACGGTGTGCAGGTCGTGGCCGTCGTAGTCCGCGATCCCGTCATCGGTGGCGATCTTCCCGACCGCCTGGAAGCCCAGGGCGCCGTGGTCGTCGGTCCACAGGATGCCGGGGTGCGGGGCGAGGACCGTGCACCAGCGGCCGTGGCCGGTGCGGTCGGCACTGTAGCTCACAGCATCGGCCCGTAGTCGTCGCGCGGAAAGTTCCCGACCGGCAACGGGTTCAGCGAGATCCCGAGCAGCGCATATGCGTCGGCCGCATCGAAATCGAGGTATCCGCCGGGATTCGACAACACCGCTGCTGTGGTGGCGTCATCCATCGTGCGGGTCCACGACTTGTAGCCCTGCCAATCCCCTGGCAGCAGAGCCGCTTTCACCACGGCCACCGCGATGATCTTCGCGGTCGGATCATCCGCGGCGATCCCCGGTTTGCGTTCCCGGATCCATGCCGACGCCGCCACCAACAGCAGTTCAGCCCACTGAGACTGTCTGACGTCCTTCATCGGACGCCACAAAGCCTCGAGCTCTTCCACCGTCACGAACGGCGCCGGCACGGCACTCATCCGATGAGCGCGATCAGCTCGGCCTTGGACGCACCGGCGATGTCCTCGTCGGTCAGCCCCTGCGACACGGCATAGGCCTGCCACTTGTCGAGGCCGTGCGTCTTCTTCGGCTTCCCGAGATCCTGACCTTCAGCCACGGCAGTCTGCCGCGCCTCAGGTACGACGGGAGCCGGGGCGTCCGCGACGCCGTCGGCGGGCTCGATCATGCCGAGCTTCACCAGACGGGCCGCGTCCGCCTCCGACACACCGTCGACCATGTGACCGACCGTCAAGTACACCGTCTCGTCGTGGGATCGCACCACGACGAGCGGAGCGGTGACGCGGAACATCAGGCCGAGACTCCCTCGATGATAAATCCGGCGTCGGCGTCCTCGATGATCGGGACGGTGACGCGGCGGACACGGACACGCTGGGAGTCGATGCCGTCCTCACGCCACGTCTTGATCTCGATCTTGCCGCCCGGCGCCTTGGTGTAGCCCGGGGCGTGCAGGTTCTCGTCACCCATGCCGCCGAGGCGGGTCGAGTCCAGCAGCAGCGCGTTACCGGCGCCGACGGGCAGGTGCTCGGAGGTGAGGATCTGGAAGTTCCCGAGGTTGCCGAGGTTGCCGGTGTACACCGGCGCCGAACCGTCCTCGCGCTTCAGCAGTGCTGCGATCTTCTCGTCCGACGCCAGCATGGCCGCCGTCTCGAGGTCGACCACGCACAGGTTCAGGTGCAGGCCCTTCTTCAGGGCGGACACCTTCGCCCGCGCCAGCAGCAGGTCACGCAGCGGGTTGTGGCCGGTCGCACCCCACGGGGCGATCGCGTTCTCCGACCGCGACACCGCGGAGGTGACCGCCGACAGCGCCAGCGAGTCGATGACCGTGGTCATCTGGTACAGCATGCCGGTGAAGGCCTCCTGTACCGGCGAGAACTTGCGGCGCGACACCGACTCGTCGGTGATGAGCGCGTCGAAGCCACGCTTGAGCGTCGACACCGCATGCGAGTCGCCCGACTTGATGCTGGTCAGCGGGTACTCGCCGCCCGGTGCCACCGGTTCGGGGTCGGTGGTCGTACCGGCTTCGACCGGCTCCTCGACCACGAAGCTGCCCGACTCGGTGGTGTGAGTCTTCGGCAGCAATACGTCGGCGATCAGGGCCTGATCGGCGAGGGTCTGCACGTACTTCGCGATCGACGTCGGTTCCTTCAGGAACTGGTGGATGGTCTTGACGTCACCGGTCACCTGCACGGGCGCCGGCGGGTAGGTCAGATTCGACATTCTGTGTCTCCTTGAGGTGGTCGCGCCGGTCAGCGCAGGTCGATGAGGGCGTTGCCGCCGGAGGCGGCGCCCGAGATGGCCAGACCGATGGCGACACCATCGGCGAGGGTCCGGACGGTGCCAGCGGCACCGGCCTCCACCTGCGCACCCGCGGCGACCGCGCCGGCCGTCTTCAGGGGGTGCGCGCCTCCGGTGTGGACGGTGACCAGGTCACCGACCTTGGCGTCGTTCGAGGCGACGCCGTACACCTTCGCCGATTCCGCAGCGGCGGGGCCGATGGTGTCGTCGCCGGTGATCTCGACGACCTGGCCGCCGGTCACGGCGGCCGACGCGCGCCGGGTGACGTTCGCGCCCGGCAGGAACTTGGGGGTGTGCTCAGCCATGATGTGGCTCCTTACTTGCTGTCGCCGGAGGCGGGATTGAACAGGGCGTCGTAGGCCGACTTCTCGGCCTCGTCGGTGTCGGGCTGGCGGCCGATCTCGTCGGTCGGCACGGCCAGGTTCGCCGGCAGCGAATCCAGCAGGGCGGCGGTGCCGTCCTCGTCCGCCGCCATCAGGGCGACGAAGTGCTCGCGGCGGGCCGGGGTGATCTTGCCGGCCTCGATCGCGTTCTCGACGACCTGCGCCTGGTCGGCCAGGCGGCGGGCCTGAGCGTCGGCGGCGGCCTGCTCGATCGCGGCCTCCATCTCGGTGAACCAGTCGACGTCGACCACCCGCAGACCGTGCGCTTCGGCGAGCGCGGTGAGCTGGGCAGCATCCGACGGCTTGTCGGGGGTGGTGGCGAGCTCGGTGAGCTCGTCGATCTTGTTGAGCACGGTGCTCTCGTCGGCGTCCTCGGCGATACCGAGGCGGGCCGCGATCTCCTGGCGCAGGGCCATGTCAGATCCTTCCTGTCGGCCCACCTGGTCGGAGGGCATGAAAGGTGCCGGGGCATCTGCCCGGCACTGGTGCGCGTACGCGCGCCGGAGATCGGCGAACGCGGCTGCTGCCGCTTCCCCGTCCCGGTCGTCTTCGGTCGCCGCCGTCTCGGCTGCAGGGTCGGAGTGGGTTTCGTCAGCGAGCCCGGCCTCGACCGCTTCGGCCGCCGAATACCAGGTCTCCGCTCGCATGGCTGTCCGCCAGTCGCCGGGGTCGCCGCCGGCGCGGTCGGCGTAGATCGCCGCGATGTTGTCGGCGGCGCGGTCCAGCCACTTCGAGTACTCGACGAGCTGCGCGGAGTTGCCGCGCACACCGCCGGACGGGTCGTGGATCATCATCTCGGCGTTCGGGCGGATGATGATCTTGTCTCCGGCCTGCGCGATGAAGCTCGCTGCGGAGGCGGCCAGGCCGTCCACGACCACAGTGATGTAGGCGGGGTGGGCTTTCAGCGCGTTCGTGATTGCGAGTGCGTCGTAAACGTCGCCGCCGGGTGAATGGATCCGCACCGTGATGTCGTCGACGTCCAGGCCGGACAGCTTCGTGACGAATCCGTTGGCGCCGACCTCCCCGATCTCTTCCCACGGCCACGGGTGGATCGCGCCGTAGATGAACACCTCTGCGTGTGAGCGCCCAGAGCTGTTGGTGATCGCGCCGATTCGGCATGCCGGGGTCGTGTCCGCAGGCTGGTCGCGGTCGGCGACAACGGTGCGGGCGGCCGGATCGGCCAGTAGCCGCGACAGGCTGGTGATGGTCATGCGTCCTCCTCGGACGGCTCAGGGTCGGTGGTTGTGCGGGGCGGCAGGCCCAGACGCTGACGAAGTGACTGCTCGAGCAGCACGTCCGGCGACAGCAGCCCGGCATCCACCAGCAACTTCAGTGCGTTCGCGGTGGCGTCTTGCTGCGATCCGATCTCGTCGAACACCAGCCGAGGCGCCTGCACCGTCGGGCCGAAGTTCACATCGACCAGGTCCTCGACGATGTGAGCGTTCGCGGTGTCGCGAATCCCTTCGGCGAAGGACTGCACCGACTGCACGAACGTGTTCTCCTGCACCGACGCGAGCGCGTACGAGCCGCCGCCCGCCAGGTTCAAGAAGTGCGCCAGCCCCGCGAGGGCGATGGCCTTGTCGTGGTAATCGATCGCCTGCTGAATGTTCGGCAGGTTCCCCTGGACGCCAAGGAGTTTCAGATCGGCGCCGGCTGGAAGGGCCGCGCCGGCGTTATCGCCGCCGCGGTACTGCTGCGCGATCTCCGAGAGCGCGTTCACTTCATCCTGCGACGCACCTTCCGGCGCGGTCCCAATGGGAACGCCCATGCCGTTGCGGCGGATCGCGACTGCCTGCGCACGGATCAGTTCATCTTTCAGCAGCCAGTGCTTGTACGACGGGCGCAGCAGAGACCGGCCCTGCCACTGCCCCGGCTCCATGTCGCGCGTGTACACGACCAGCCGCTTCACCGGCAGCCGAGCCGTCTGCCCCGCGTGCGCTTCCTTCTGCACCACCGCGATCAGACCGCCGTCACGAGCCGTCTCGAACGCCTCGATCGTGGATGCGGGCCGCGGCGCGAGCTTGTGCAGCCAGAACAGCCCCAAGTCCTCGTCGTACCGGTACACCTGCTCAAAGACCGAGTGCCCGAACGGGTTCACGCCGTCGAGCACCCACGCGAGGTGCTGCGAGAACGAGAACCGGCCACGCGCACGCGGCAACGGGTCAGCGTCCCCAGCTTCACCGACGACCGGCAGCCCAAGGTTCCGCGCGACGAATCCGACCACCTGGTCCGGGGCCCCGTTCGGATCGATCCGCCACGACGTCCGGCGGATCGGCAGGTTGATCGCCGCCAGCAGCGAAGACACCCGCGAATCCTCACGCGCCATCCGCGCGTACACGTGCAAGCTGAACGGCCACCGAAGCTCCGGCACCTGCTCGCCCGTCCGCCAATCCTCGAAGGTCATCCCGAGCATCAGCCCGGCATCCGGGACGACATATCCCTTCTCGCGGACGGCCGGTGAAGCCGGGAGAGGACGTTCAGGTGCAGTCACAGGCCCTCCCATCAGAAACTCGCGGCCATCAGGTCGAGGCCCGCAGATCGGTTGCTCATCGTCGTGGTCTTGGGTGACGTCGTCACAGGCAAAGCACGCTCCACCGGCGCGGCCGAACAGAACTCGATCAAGCCGCCGACAGCGAGCGTCGCCGCCTCCACAGGGGTCGCCGATCCGTCATCAGTGCGAGACCACACGAAGTCGCCCTGCGGTAGAACACGCTGGGCGACCGCCGCTACCCCGTCGGTGAGTGCTGGCTGATCGGTGTGCGACAGGTCGCCAGCCAATGCGTCTTCCAGGAATCCGCCAGACCAGGCCGCCATCTGCGGGGTCGAAGCGGTCTCCGGCTCGATTCCCGCCTCCGTGAGCCTCGGGATGATCGCGGACGCTGGCGAACGCGGATCCACCACGACCGCCCCCGGATCCCACGCCTCCACGAGCTCTTCGACGAACTCGACGACCTCATCGAGCCCGGCCGCACGGAACAGCCCGATCTCGATGTGCTTGCGTCCGTCCGTGGTTCGCTGAGCCGCACCGACTGCCCACTTACCACCCTTCGGCGCGCGGGCCACACTCACACAGATCGACCCCGTCAGCGACGGCGAAAGGTCAGTCATATCCAGCCACCCGTCCGCGTCAAAGCACGACACGTGCACGGCCTCCGGCTCCGGCCAATCACCGCGCCCCAGGTACTCGACGTCAAAGCTCTTCCGGCCCGCTGGCGTCGTGAACGACGCCAGCTCCGCGGTCAACTTCTTCACCGTCTGGATGACACCCATCGCCGGGTTCGCCCACCGCCACGTCGCCGGCTCCTCACGCGACATGCTCTCCGGCGCCATCCACTCGGCGAAGAACAGCCCCTCCTCGGCGGCCAGCCCGCGTTTGCGGACCGACGCCAGCACATCGCCGTTCGGATGCTGTTCCTGATTCACCGCCGACGACGTGTAGATCGTCTGCGGATCGTCGGCAGCCATCTTCGTCGGCGACAGCGCCGCCATGTCGGCCTCGGTGAGGTCGTACGCCTCGTCGTAGATGACGAGATCGACCTTGTCGAGGCCGCGGCCGGCGTTCGCCGACCTGGTCGTGAACACGACCTCGGCGCCCGAGGCCAGCACGATCGTTCCGCGCCCCTGCGAGCACGTGTGCGACTCCACCAGCTTCCGGAGCGACGGCGTGTTCTTGATGATCGCCCAGGTGCGCTTCCACAGCGCCTTCGCGGTCTCCCACTGCTGCGCGGAGAAGATGATCTTCTCCCCGAGCTTGAACAGGCCGTACAGCACGCGGATCGACAAGATCAGCGACTTGCCGTTCTGCCGCGGCACGATCAGACAGCACTCGGGATGGAGCCAACTGTCGTCGGCGGCCTTCGCCATGATGTTGTCCAGCGACCACCGCTGCCACGGCATTGCGCGGATCTTCCCGGCCCGCCGCGCCAGTTCGGCAGCCTTGGCGCCGAGCTCGATGCTGCCCTCCGAGAAGGCCAGCGAGTTCGGCGTCTGGCGGCCCTCTAGGGTCGGCCATTCCCGGGCGCTGATCTCCGCGAACGCCGCATCGACATCGAAGTCAGAGACCGTCGAGGATGTCATCCTCAACCCCTGACGGATTCTCGCTCCGCTTCCCGATCTCGATCAGCAAGTTCTTGAGCGCCTGCCCCTGCTGCCGGGCCTCGGCCATCGCATTGCCGATCTCGATCGAGTACGTGCCGTCAAGGTCTTCACGCTCGATGAGCTCGATGATCCCGTCACGCTTGCACGCCCAGTTCAGCCGGTCCAGGCGGTCCGCTGTGCGGCACGCTTCCTCGATCAGAGCCTTCGTCGTCTCAGGAGTCGATTCACTGACCAGTTCGTCCCAGAGGCGGCGGCCGCGGGCACTAAGGCGAGATTCCTGCTCGTCGTCAGCCATTCCGCCCCCGTTCTCCGACGGCCGTACAAAAAACTTTCACTCCCCCACCAGGAGTGGCGCTCCCCCCGCCCCCCTCAGGATTTTCAGGGTCGGGCCGCTTGCATGTGCAAGCAGTGCGCTGACCTGCATGTTTGCGGACCCCGAGGCTGTGAACTGCGGGTTTACTAGGGCCAGGGCATGGCGAGGTGGCCGAGGTCGCCGGCCGGGGTGTCGGTGTGGCCGGCGAGGGCCGGTCGTTGGTGGTCGCGGGTTCCGGCGCCGCGTTGTCGGTTGCAGCGGTGGTGCAGGAGGCGGTCTGCGGGGTTGTTCTTGTGGCCGTGGATGGCTCGCGCCTTGGAGTGGTCGGCTTCGAGCGGTGCCCCGTCGGGGTTGCGTGCGGGGTCGCTGTGCATGGGCTTGCCGCACCACCAGCAGGGGGTGGTGAGCCCTTGGGCTGCTTTGCGGTCGAGGAGTCGGATTAGGCGGGCGCGTTGGCGCCTGTGCGCGTGGTCGAGTCCGCGTTGTTCAGGTGGTGTGGGTGTGGGCACTGGTTGCTGGTGGGTCTGGGGTGCAGGTGTCGCAGTCGCGTTGGTGTTCGCGGGTGCGGTCGGCGTGGCAGACGATGGCGCAGTCGGCCATGCGGTGGCGGTTGCAGGGGTGGCACCAGCGCATGGTCACCGCCTCGGGTAGTGGACGTGGAACGGCTGGTCGCGGATGTCGCGGTGCATGCCGTCGTGGCCGGGTTCGAGTACGCAGTGCGCGCCGGGTGCGCCTTCGCGTTCGATCGCGTATTCGCGGCAGGCGTAGGGGCGCTCGTACGGTTGGGTGTCGACGTGCTCAGGGCCGGTCATCGCCGCGAGCGCTTCCATGGGGCGAGCGGGATGAACGCCTCTGGCTCGTGGTCGCAGGGGCCGCCCGGCGACGTCTGGTGGTCGTAGAGCTCGCCTTCGGCCAGGGTCACACCGGTGAGGTCGGTGTAGCAGGTGTCGCCCACGTGGACGCAGCACGAGAAGACTTCCTCGAGGATGGGCGCCTCTTCGCTCACGGCTGGGCCTTTCGCCAGTTGCTCGTGAATCGTGCGGCCAGGTCGTAGGCGGTATTTGCCGCTGCCGTGTCGCTCGCTCCGATCGCGTCGCCGAGTGATCCGGCCTGGTCGGCGAGGCGCTTCCAGTGCGCGCCGGGCATGGTCCGGCATCGTGGCGAGTGCGCGCCGAGGCCACTGCATCCGCCACATCCGGTCACGGCTGTTCCTTGTCGAAGCGGATTTGCACGGTGATGGTCATGCGGTCGGCGAGGTCTCGCGCGACGGCGTGCGCGAGGGGCCGTGCGGCGTCGGTGACGAGCTCCCCGATCCAGTCGGCGAGTGAGCGGGGCGAGACCGTGGGCAGGAAGCTCATCGCACGATCCCGTCGTAGCACTTCTCACACGCCGCGAACTCTGGTGCGTCGTCCAGTCCGCAGTAGAAACAGGATTCACCCGACTGGTCCGTCACAAAGCGGTCGGCGACTGTGCTCATCGCCGGACTCCGCGCCGTCCGAGGCCGACCAGCCGGAAGGGGTCGCTCTTGCTCGGCCACAGGCGCAGCAGATGTCCGGCTGTTGCGACGACAGCGAAGGTGACCACCGTGTCGGTGAGCGGGTTGAGGGCTCGCGCCCGGTCCATGGTCGCGGAGAGCGTCTGGTCGGGACGGTCGCGGTAGATGGCTGCCACGTCCACGGCGGCGATGAAGCCGACCACGCAGGCCCAGGCTCGTGCACCGGTCATGGGTCTAGTCGATCCGTGCTGCCTGGTACCAGGCCGGCCCGTCGTGGTGTTGCGAACCCATCAGGCACGGCAGCACCTCGAGCAGGCGGCGTTCGGTAAGGGTGGTGTCGATGATCAGGGTGTCGACTGTGAGGCCACGGACTCCGCTCGCTCCCGTGGTTCTGGCATTGACGTATCCGCCGGTGCGGGTGCGCAGCTCGTAGGAGCCGCCGCTGATCCGCTTCGACTCGACCAGCGGTTCCGGGATGCGGGCGGCGATCTCGTCGATCGCGGTGCGCGCGTTCTCCCGTGGGGAATCGATGACGTACAGGACGCGGCGGCCGCCGATCGCGTGCAGCGCGGCCACGTCGGCGAGGGTGTCGAACACCTGCGTCGGGAGGCCGGTGATGGTGATCGGCGTCAGGTCACTGCGCATGTCGGCCTCCTCGCGGGAAGAATGCCCCGAGGCGTCGTCGTGCACCGACAGGTGCGGGCGCTGTTGGTGCGCGGGGTGGCGACGTCGGGGCTTGGTGGGTGCGCGCAGCGTTCACCTCGCGCAGCGAGAGGCGCGATCGTGGGTGAGGCTTAGCCGGGAACGATTCGCTGAAAGCGGCAGGGACGCGGACCCTTTGAAACGCAGAAGGCTGCCCGGTTTTGGGCAGCCTTCTGGTACGTCACCCACCCTGCCAGGTGGCTGGCGGGTGTGCAAGCAGCGACACGCGCCAGCTATTCGAGGACGCCTTCGGGGAGGTTGCAGCCGAGGACGTTGGCGAGGTGGCGGTACATGGTGGGGTCCCAGAGGTGCCGGCAGTTGAGGCATTCGCAGCCGCGGTCGGTGATTTGGAGGGCGGGTTGGCGGACCCATTCTCCTGCGCTGTCGGGTCGGTGGACGGTGGCGACTTGGCATGCGGGGCAGGGTGCGGCGAGGGTGAGGCGTTTGGGTGGGTCGAAGAGGCTGTCGATGGCGCTGGACCAGCGGAGGCAGGTTTGGGTGATGGTGGTCATGGCGGCGACGTCTTGGGGGCGCCAGGTGCGGTCGGCGAGGGCGTGGAGTGCGGTGATCGTGTGGGTGGTGCCGAGTTGCCAGGTGTGTGCCCATTCGGTGACGTGGGTGGTGATGGTGTGTCGGAGGTCGAGGGCGTCGACCCAGAGGGGTGGTTGGGATCCGGCGTGGGGTTGGCGGCCGGTGGCTTTGGGGGTTTCGAGGGCTGCGCAGAGTTGGGCGTATCGGCTGTCGGTCCAGGTGGTGTGGGTGGTGGCGGCGGTGATGGCTTCTTCGTGGCGGCGTTGGAGGTCGGTGAGCACGCGTGCGGTGTCGTGTCCGTGTTGGGCGATGATCGTGCGGCGGCGTTCGCGGTAGGTGTGTTCGAGGTCGGTGAGGATGTCGTGTTGGTCGCGGTCGACGGTGAGGCGTTGGCGGCCGGCGAGGGTGTGGATGGCGTCGCCGAGTTGGGTTCTGGTGATGGGGAGTAGGTGTTCGTTGGTGGCGGGGGCGGTCACTGGTGGTCCTCTCGGTGGTAGCGGTCGGCGAGTTCGTGTTCGGGTAGGCAGTGCGGGCCGCAGCCGTGGCGGTCGCGGTGGTTGGCGACGTCGGCGGTGAGGTGCTTCTCGCACACGAGGCAGTACGGGCCGGGGGTGGTCACGGTTCCTCGATCCGGTTGGCTCGGAGGATCGCGATGAGTTCGCGGAGCGTGCAGGTCACCCACTGGTCGAGGGGGTCGCCTTTGCCGTGGCGCTTGTGGATGATCAGTCCGGCGAGGGCGTCGTCGTTGCCGCGTTCGTCTTCGGTTTCGCGCATCCAGGTGGCGAGGTTGATTCGGCTGGTGTTCTTGCATTCGAGGACGATGCGCTGGCCGTGGAGGCGCACTCCCCCGATGTCGCCGCGGTCTTTCGCTCCGGTCTTGACTCGGCGGTCGATTCGGTCGTCGACGTGTTGGGCGAGGGTGTCGGCGATGTTGCGTTCGAATCGGGTGCCGGCGGCTTTGGCGCTTCTGTGGTTGCGGGTCATGCGGGGTCCTTTCGGGTGAGTGCGGCTCTGGCGGCGGCAATGCCGCGGGCGGCGCGGTCGGTGAGTTCGGGGTCGTGGGTGCAGACGCGGCCGCCCCAGTAGCCGCGGTCGTCGCAGAGGTCGCAGTCGTCGATCTCTGCGCGTTCTGCTGCGGCTCGTGCTTCGAGGTCTCGCTGTCGTTGTGCGATCGCGGCGTGCCGGTGATCGGTGGCGCGTTCAGCGGCGTCTCGATCGTCATTCCACGATGGGGATTCATTTGCCGTGTCGGCGCCAGCGGCACGTAAGTGGGATGCATGAGTAACTTCCCCTGTTCCCCTGCTCCCCTGCTCCCCTGTTCCGGGAGCCACATTTGCGCGAGACACTCGCGAGGGTGTCGCGAGCATTGCGCGAGTGTCGGCTTCGTCGAGCATTTGCCCAGTTGGGAGGGTGTAGCCGTGGCCCTTCGACGGTCGGTCGATCTTCTGGTGCCTCGCCCACTGCCGAATGAACAAGAGGGAGCGTCGGGGGTGGGTTGGGTCGTCGTAGATGAGGATGAGCCCGGTTGCAGACAGTTGTTCCAGGTCGTCCGAGACCCTCGCGAGACACTCGCGAGGGTCTCGCGACATGTCGTCGGCATACAGGTCGGCGACGATTGCGGACACCCGCGCATCCCCCACCCCGTTGTCGTCGACGTAGGACCAGAGGCCGATGAAGGTCAGCCTCGCACTGATCGACAGGTCGACTACCGTCTCGTCTCTCCAGAACTCCGGTTTGATCGATCTGATCCTCAATTCGCACCGTCCTTCTCGGCGCACATCAGGTGCGCGCCGGCTGTGTGGTCATCTGGGTCGCTCATGGGTGCCCGGCAGTGACGGCAGCCCGTGTCGCTGGCGGGGATGGTGCAGGCGGCGCACGGGGTTCGGCTGGGGGCGAGCATGGGCGCCGCGCACTGTGGGCACTGGTGGTGCGTGCTCACGCGACCTCGTCCTGTGCTTGGCCGCCGTCGCAGGCAGGCAGCCCGATGGGCGGGCAGGCAATCGCGGGCCGGTAGTGGCGGGGCCGACCGCAGCCGCGCGGGCACGCCGGCGGGTCGCCGTCGTCGGGGTCGAGAGACTCGAAGAGCTCCACCGGCGTCTTGAGTTTCGCGGCGAGTGCGGCCTTCTTCTCCGCGGCCTTTCGGGCGTACGCTTCCCGCTCTTTGGCGCGTCTGATCAGGCGTTCGGTGTCGGCGCCGAGCGCGTAGCAGCGCTTGCACAGGCCGCTGCGCGCCATCTCGTCGGCCTGGCAGCTCTTGCAGACCGGGGTTCCGTGTCTGCTCCATCGTCCCCAGTGGGTGGAGCACCAGCCGCGGGAGTGTGCCTGTCGGGTGCAGCCTTCGACGGCGCAGTCGGGTCGGTGTCCGCATCTGCGGCGGACGGTGGTGACGCTGACTCCGACTTGTTCGCTGATCTGCGGGTACGAGGCGCCTTCGGCGCGGAGCTGGTCGATCGCCGCGAGTTGCTCGGGCGTGATCCGGGCGGTCATTGGGTCTCCTGGAATACGGCGTCGAGGGCGGGGCGCGGTCCGAGGAGTCGGGTCAGTGGCCAGTGCAGGCGCGGGAGGGCGAGCCAGTGCTGGCCGCAGGCGGCGATCTCGGAGCGGTCGGCGTCGGTGAGTGAGGTCATCCACTTGGCGAGGCGGGTCCAGCGGAGTTCGGCGGTGTGGGTGCGTCCGGTGTCGGTGAAGCCGTTCCCGTGTCCGCGGGCGCCGGGTGCGCACAGGTGCGTGTAGGCGCCCAGGTCGGGGCCGTGTTGGCGGCAGGAGGGCGGGCAGTCGCCGCCGTACGCGGGGCTCCGGTCATGGAAGGTGACGGTGATCCGCGTCTTGTCCCACGATCGGCCGATCCGGTAGTCACCTCCACCGCTGTACGAGTCGCGCAGGGTTCGGATGGTCCAGTCGGTACGGACCGCGAGGGACGGCAGAGCGAGGCGGGTCTGCTGCCACCAGATCACCAGCTTCTCGTCGTCTGTCAGGCGCAGCGGGGTCCGCTTGGGTTCCGGGCGGGGCGGTTCGTCGGCGGTCTCCGCGAGAAGGTCGAGGAGGTCGAGTTGTGCGGTCATGCCGCTCCGCCGTTGTAACGGATGAACATGCCCCACTGGCCGCCTTGCTTCTTCGTCCAGCCGCGGCCGGGGAGCCGTCTACGGAGGGGGGTGGCCGACCGCCCGAGGGTGCGGGCGACTTCTTGGTACGAGCAGCCGTCATCGAGAAGCGTTGCGGCGTGGGCGAGCTCGGTGTCGTCGAGGCGTGGCGGCGTCGGCTTGACGAGGCCGAGGGTGGCGCGGTCGCGTTGGACGGTGCGCGGGGTGACGCCGAGCGCGGCGGCGATGTCCGCGATCTGGTGGCCTTCGCGGCTGAGGGTGGCGACGCGTTGCCGGCGGTGGGCGGCTTCTTCGCGGGTGGTCACGGTCTTTCTTCTCCTTGCGATGGTGGTGCCGGCGGTGTCGCGGATGATCCAGGGGCGGGTGTGCCAGAGGGTCGTTTCGGTGCGTGCGCGTGCGGCGTGGCGGGTGGGGTGGTGTTCGTCGGCGAGGACGCCGGTCGGGTCGTGGAGGGTGTAGGGGCCGGTCATGGGGTGATCACCAGCCAGGTGAGGCACCAGAGGGCGAGGAGGAGACCGAGGGTGCTGATGGTGATGGCGAGCCAGTCGCGGCGGGGTGGCGGTTCGTACGGGTTGGTCACTGCTCCCCCGTCCCGGTCACGGCGTTGTGCTCGACAGGCCGCGCGTTGAGGTGGCGGATGACGGCGTAGGCGGTGCCGGCGACCGCTGCGGCGAGGCAGGCGGCGGCGAGGCGGATCACCGCTGTTCTCCCTCGTCCACGGCAACCCACTGCCCGTCGTCGCCCCGGTGCTCGATACGCATGGTCGTCATACCGGGAAGGCAGCCGATCGCCTGCTGCGTCTGACGGTCGTACTTCTCGGCGGACGCTCTGGTCGTGAAGTAGATCGGCGAGATGTCTCGTGGCCAGAGGGTGGATGCGTACCGCCACGACGCATCCGGTGTCTCGATGCCGATCCCGGCCATCACCGCTGTTCGCCCCTCGTGAGGGCGACGGCGAGCGCGAGGATCGCGACGAAGGTGGCGCCGTACAGGGCGAGGTCGATCCACGGGCGGCCGGTCACTGCGCACCTCCTGGTCCGTGTCCGCAGGGCGCGGGCTGTCCGAGTCGGTAGTCGTCGTCGCTGGTCGGGTTGCCGTGACCGTCGTCGGCCATGCAGCAGTGACCGGCGTGGAAGGTGACGTGCTTCCAGCAGGGGCACGGGTCGCGGTCACTCATCGCTGGCTCCTTCGTGGATTCGCCGGTACGGCCGGATGGTTGGCTCACACCAGCAGTCATCAGCGAGGACGTGTCGCCGGTCGTCGGAGATGACTTCGGGGAGCACATCAGCCATGTAGTCGGCGGCCGCTAAGGTGCGCAGAGAGTCCCGCAGATTGGCCAGCAGGTCCGGCACGGCGGTGTCTCGGCCGGTCATCGGATGCCGTCCTCGTCGGGGCGGTACAGGACCAGCGCGGGCAGTTGCGGCGCATTGCGGACCGGCGCGGTGAACGTGCCCGACAAGTACTTCCATCCAGCGTTCCCGTAGTGCCGCTCCCACACAGAGCCGTACTTGCCGCCCTCGCGGACGACGGAAAGGTGCGGCAGGGCGTTGAGTTCTCCAACGGTTCGCACGGTGCGGGCCTCACGGATCGCGGCGACAACGTGGTCGGCGTGGAGGGCGTGGTGCTCGCGCCACTGCTGGTCGTTCCAGGTGTGGCCGCACTCGCAGAATCCGCCGCCCCACGCGTATTCGATGAAGCTATGCGCGGCGATGATGTCGCGGTCACTCATCGCGCTCACCGCCGTCCAGGGTGCTCTGATCGAACCTCGGATAGATCCGCACGGCCGCCAGTGCGCTCAGGACGACCGGACGATCCTCATGGCCCCGCCACTCGTCAACGTCGATTCCGTTGTCCAGGGCGCGCGAGTAGCGGCACTCACGCAGGTCATCGTGGAAGCGGAGGCAGGACTCTGGGTGCATGATGTAGACGGCCTGCTCGTCTGTGACGACGCGACCGATGTGCTTGGTCGGGTGCCGCTTCACTCCGACGATCCGCTCTATTCGGTCGGCTGGCACGCGCTCACTCATCGCGCTCACCGCCGTCTAGGGCGCGTTCGATCCCCAGCCACCACCCGTCGCAGCACGGGCAATCGCAGTCGGGGTTCACCTTCCGTACCCGCTCAATAGCGGCCAGGGCAGCGTCACGCTTCTCTGCGGCACCAAGGCCACGCCTGACCAGTTCGGCGTTCGCAGCGATCAGTCGCTCCACCTCGTCTACGAGGCGCTGGATCGCGGCCAGGTCTTTGTCGGCCTCTCGGAACGCGGACGTGCCCAGGCGATTGACGGACAGGCGCTCCCACGCTTCGGTGAGCACGTCGCGGTCAGTCATGGTCCACCGCCTCGGCGACCCTGTGACGCTCTGCAGCGAGCAGGGCTGCGGCGAACTCCTCGACATCGCTCGGGGCCGGCTGGAACGTGCCAGTCCAGAAGACCCCATTCTGGTTGAGGCCGATCTTTGCCAAGCCCGAATGCCACTCGGGCTCGCCGCGGCGGTTCCGCACCGCCTCGGGCAGCTTCACGACCGCGTACCCGGCCTTCGAGAGGGCGGCGAGCGCGAAGTTGGCGATAACGCCGGGGAACGGGACGCGGTGACTTGCCAGGCCCTCCGCAACAACAGAGTGCGCGCTCACTGGTCCACCGCCTCGGCCAGCACGGCGTCCACAACGGCAGCGAGCGCGGTCTCGTGCCCCATCGTGGCGGAGTAGACCTCTGTGGCACGCACGACGAGCCGGTCCCGCTCGACCTTCTCGGCGTGCTCACGCTCCAACTCGTCGGCCAGTGCTCGCAGAGCGGCGGGACGGCAGTCGAAGTCGCAGGCGTGGCCCGCCAGGTCCGCCGCTGCCCGCAGTACCCACCACGGCTCGTGCTCGGCGATGTCGTCCAGCGTCGGACACGCTGCGTCGGCGAGTGCGACTTCGGCGGCTTCGGCGCGGGCGATGGCCTCGTCACGCTCGACGCGGGCCTCAGTGAGCACGTCAGCGTGGAGGTCGCGCAGCACTTCCCGCAGCCGCTCCACGTGCTCGACGGTGTAGCCGACCAGGCGGCGGATGGGCGTGCGGTCCTGGCGAAAGCAGCGGTTGCCGGTAATCACCCAGTACCAGCCGTCCGTGCGGTACTCGACCGGTTCGTCCGCCCCGTCCGTGATCCAGATTTCCCCCGGCTTCGGGGTCGGTGTCTCGGTCATCGGCTGGCCTCCGCGTCGCTGGCCTGCTCAGCCTCGATGAACCCGATCAGCTCAGCCGCCTCCACCTTCGTGAGGTCCTTCGACGAGCCGAGCGGCCGATCCACCTGCTGCGACAGCCACGCCAACGCCGCATGACGGTCCGTCAGGTCCCACTTGGTCAGCAGGGTGTGCAGCTTCTTCAACTGCGCCGCCGTGATCGAAGGCTCCGCGGCCGCCTCCGGCACCGGCTGAGGCTCCTGGGCTGGCTGCGCCGGCGCTTCCGGCTGCGCCTCCGGGTCGACCGCGAGAGTCGCCTTCAACCCCGCCACACCCGAACCACCACGGCGCCGAACCGGCACCGACGGCTCCTCCAACTCGAGCTCTTCACGCGAATACGCGATGCCCAGCAACACCTCAGGGGCGAGCTTCCGGCACACCTCCGTCGCCGCCTTCGCGTACAACATGCCCTGCGGATCCGTGCCGTACTTGCTGTTCTTCGTGTAACCGGCCTTCTGCGCCCGCTCGAACGTCCACGTCGACACCTCCTCCACCCCGGTACGCGGATCCCGGCCCGCAACCGTCACCGACGCGTCCGACGACTCGACCGTCTGAACCAGATAGCCCTTCGACTTCACCAGCGCGACCATCGTTCTCGCGTAGATCGCCGGAGCACCGTGGACGACGAAGATCTGCTGCATCGCCTGGATCGGGCTCAATCCGAGCTCAGCGCCATACAAGATCGCCGCCGCACCGTTATCCGGCTTCCCCCGGTACATTGCGGGCACCAGCTCCGACGAACACAACGCCGTCGCCAGCTGATGCGCAGCCTGCATCGTCTGCGCATGCTGCAGCAGCGTCGCGGTAGCGTCCGCCGTCGGTGTCGCCGCCGGCAGAACCGACGCGGCCGGATCGATCTCCGCAAGCTCAGTCGCGGCCGGGGTAGTGATGTTGTTGCTGGTCATGCTGCGTTCTCCTGAAGTAGTTCGAGGTTCTTCGTCGCCGGGTACAGGGCGACCTGGTCATTTCGGGCGGGACGCCGGTCGGCGATCTTCACCCCGCCGACAGCTGCGATCCGCGCGGTACCCATCGCGTCGAGCAGCCGGGTCTTAGCGGCCCGAGCCTGCTGTTCGACGTCCTTCTTCTCGGCGTCCAAGGCCAGATAGCGGACCGCCAGATCGGGATCGATCTCGACCGTCGAGCCGTCGATGTCGGGGTGCAGGGCGCGGACCGCTTCGTAGCAGGACACTGAGTCGTCCAGGTCCGGTGGTGTGCCGGCCGCGAGGGACTCCACCCAGGCGGTGCAGCGGTCGACGATCACTGCGGCAACGTCGGCGTCCCACCCCACCTGGTAGATCCGCGGCTTCCCGTACTGCGGCCACAACACGACATCCGCCTGCCTGTGCCATCCGGTGATGAGCATCTGCGTCAGGATCTGCGCCGCATAGTCCTGCGGGACCGCACCGGTGCCGTCATCGCCGTACTCGGCGAGGTCGCGGGCGGTCTTGATCTCCACCACGCGCCGGCCGCGGCCACGGGAGGCCCGCCGGTCGATCGTCGCGACGTGCTCGAACGGCAGGTGCGGGTTGGTGAACTGCACTTCGCCGCGGGATATCCGCCATCCCGGGTTCTTGTACCGCCAGTACTCGGCGGCCGCGAGCTCGGCGGCGTGCCCGTAGTCGAAGTCGTCCTGCTGGGCCGCTTTCGGCTCGGAACGTTCGAGGCGGCCGGCCATCTGGTGCCACAGCGCGTACTGCGACTGCCAGCGCGACACCCCCAGGATCGCGGGCACTTTCGACGGGGTGATGAGGCGCAGCCACTCCGGTGAGCCCGGCGCGATCACCGCAACTCCCCCTCATCGACGATGCGGGATCCGATCAGCGCGTTCAGCGGATGGGTGGCGTCCACCGGGGGCGGCGGTGGGGTCGGCCAGCACAGGCCCAGAGCAAGGCCGGCGATGACCGAGATGATCATGGCGAAGCCGATGAGCATGGTCACGACTTGTCCTTTCAATATGAGGCGGGGTGCCGGCGGATCGCTTCGAGGCGATCGAGCTCGGCGAGCGGGTGAGGGATGGTCGGGAGTACGTCGAGCGGCTGCAGGCCGCACACCGATTGGAGGGACTGCCACAGGCGGGTCATGAGGCGTGCCCGGCGGCCGGGGTCACCTGTGCGGCAACGAGAATCCCGAGGAGCCGCACGACTTCACGGTGCGACTCGAGGAGGTCATCGAGGCGGCCGATCAGGTCAGGCTGCAGCACGGTGTCCCCGAGGACGTACGCCTTGAGGTCGGCGGTCGGGATGACGATCCGGGAGCCGATCCGCAGGACACGGATCGGGAACTCGCCGCGGTCGATCAGAGTGCGGACGTGCCGCTCGGACACCCCGAGCGCCCTGGCCGTCATCACGACGTCGCAGGTGACACCGAGCTTGTCCAGGTCCTCACGGGAGAACTGCGGCAGCGTCGCCGCGACCGCGGTCACGACAGGACCTCGACAATCACGTCGGCGGGCGACATTTCCACGCGCACACCATCGGCGGTGTAGGCGACGACCCGGCCACGCTTGTAGGAGTGGACCGATGTGATGCGGTCACCGACCAGAGGGTTGCGGGGTCTCGCACGAACAACAGGCAGCGGGATCACAGGGTCACCTCTCTGGCGAGCTCGCGGGCCGCGGCCCGGGTTTCGAGGACGTCCGCGTGCAGCGCGCGGAGACGCCGCTTCTCGTGGTCACAGGCTCGGATCGCAGTCGACAGGTGCCGGGCCACGTACTCGGCCGACTCGATCTCGAACGCGCGCTCGGCGTGCGCGGCACGCTCCTGCGCAGCCCGCACAATCCGGCGACGCAACTGCGCGGACGCGGACTCCTCCTGTTGGCCAGCCGCGTGTTCGCGGAGCGCCGATCGCAGAGCGGCGAGATCCTCGGACGGGATCAGCGGGGACAGAATCGTCATGACAGGTCACCGCTCCCGCAGCACCAGTGGGCGTCATCGAACTCGGCCAGTGCCGCCGACACCTCCAGATCACGGCAGGCATTGACCGTGGCGACGATCCGGGCGACGACATCCGCCGGCGCAACGTCGGCCGCGGCGGCGAGCTCGTCGTCGGTCAGCGTTATCCGGCCATCCCGGACCTCCATCCGCCGACCACATGAGCAGTGCGCCCCAGCAACGACGGGCGGTGCGAAACTCGCCCGGAACTCGAGTTCACCGAGGTGGCGGTCGACCTTTTCGAGAGCATCGAAGATCGTCATGCCGACTCCTCCCCCGTGATGAAGCGGATGGGTTCGGTGCCGCCCATCAGCTCGTGCAACTTCCCGATCCCCTTCGCGGTGACGCGGATCGTCGGGGCGGGCAGCTCGTACGCGCCGGTCTTGGAGTTGAGGAACGGCTTCGCCGGCTTCTCAACCAGGCGGCGGGTATCGACCGCGGTCTGATAGGCCTCCCAGCCGCCGCGGTGATTGCGTGACCGGAAGATCCATTTCGCCTCGGCCATGTACGCGAACAGCCGGTCCCGGCCCGTGGTGATCGACGGATCGCGGGAAAGGATCTTCGCCGCTTCGGCCACAGAGAAGTCTCCGCTCGCATCAGCCAGCAGCTGCCACGACTTCGCGGGTGCAGAGAGGAGCGCGATCTGCTGCTCGCGAGCCTCGATGATCTTCTGCGACTCGATGAGGGCCGCGGCGATCAACTCGGGACCTTCGAGTGCCGGCGCGACGTTGTAGCTGCCGGTGCGGCGGATCTCCGGGAGAACGGTGCCGGTGAGCCAGCGCCGGAAGGTGACGGCTTCGGGCTTGTCGCTGCGAAGGATGACCTCGTACATGCCCGGCTCGGACACGATGGTCATACTCTGCGTTCCGCCCGCAGTGTGGAGGGTGTGCGTCTGGCGCACACCCTCGTCCAGTCGGGCAGCGAGGCGACCGGTCGCGGTGATCCCGAGCGCGCCGGCGAGGTCGGCGAGGACGAACCAGGGTTCGCCGTCGATGGTCACGACGCGGACCTGGGTGTCGTCGTCGTAGCGGAACAGCGCCGGGGCGCTGCTAGGCTGATCTTGCATTGAGACTCCTATCTCGATCTGGCCCTCGTCCTGTTGCAGCAGGCGGGGGCCGCTTTCATTTCGTATTGACACTTGGCTCATGAGGCATGTTCCACAACGGGCACGATTTCGTGCGCGATGAAGAGCTCGTCCCAGTTACGGCCAAGCCGAGCAGCCAGGGCCACCGCAAGGTCTTCGCTGATGGACCGGAGCTTCCCGGACTCGATCAAGTGGATCGTGTTCTGTGATCGCCGAACCAGGAACGCCAGTTCGCGTTGCGAGTACCGCTTCTCCTTCCGGCACCGGCGGATCACTGCGCCGTCTTTCACTTCCATCCAAACCTCCTTCCGTCGAGTTGGCGGCTTCGGACGTCGAACCCTTGTGGCGACCATCATGCACTCCAATCGTCGTTCTGACAACTGAATCATGTTCCATGTTCCAGCAGTTGTCAAGGTGACAAGCGGCTTGTGTGCCGCGTGACATGCGACTCTCGACCGGTAAGTTGTCAGACACGCCGTGATGGTGGGTAGTACAAGCAAACGACGACAGGCCAGGCTCAGGACATGGACAAACCATCCACGCTCGGAGAGCTGATCGACGCTGCTTCCAAGCGCCACAACGGAGCCTCAGGGAGGCGTCTTGCAGAACTCGCCCAGGAAGCCGGCTACTCACTCTCACACGCCACGATCAACCGCCTGCGGCGCGGAGACGTTGGCAAGATCAACCAGGCGACCATCGAAGCACTCGCTCACCTCGCCGCCGTCCCCCTCGAAGTCGTCATGGCGACCGCGGCGGGCGACACCGGCCCATCGCCTGAATCACTCGCGCGCGACTACTCGCGGATCCAGGCTGACCTACTCCGCGTCGCGTTCGACTACGCCAGGGCGCGCGGCATCAAGATCAACGAAGCCCGCGACGAACTCGAAGAAGTGCTTGTCATGTCCCACCAACTCAAGGACGGAAGACCCTGGACTCCGCCGTGGAACCCGGGCGAAGACTTCGAAGCGGAAGACACCCCATGGAAGGAGTCTTGGTGGCATACCCCGGCCGCTGCCGAGTACCAGCGGCGACGTGACCTCGCTCTGCGCGACCGTTACCTCGCCACAATGGCCGCTAAGGACGAGGCACAGGGAGCGCCGCGCAAAGCGCACGAAGAGCAGAAGACCCCGTTTACCCAGACCGGACGGCGGATCTCAGGTGTCGGTGAGAGTACCGGCGAGCAAGATGGCGAATCATACGAAGACCAGACCAGCGTCACAGTGCTCACCAACAGTGAGGATGGCCGGGAGGTGATAGCGCTGGTCCAAAGTCTCGCGACGACAGCCGGCACTGCCAGCGATATCCTTGCCAGGATCGCACGTGAAGACCAGCCCGAGTTGCCGGAATCGCTTGCGCCGTTGATCGCCGCATACTCCGAGATGATCCTCTCCGCAGAATCTATCTGGCGGCGCATCCAGATCGAAGTCGACCCGAATTCCGCCCCCGAGATTGTCGCAGCGGTCCAGGCGTCAGGTTCCATCATCAGCCGTGCTGGCGGCATTGCTGCGATGGCGATATCACTCGCGGCCCGAGCAACCCGACGAACCGACCCATCGCGAGCTGATCTCGCCCTGATCAAGGACCTAGAAGCCTTGGTTCTCAGCGCGGAGGCAGCTGTCCATGCACTCGACGCACACACTCCAATGCTTCAGCGGTTGAAGACCACCGCGCTCAGAGACGAAACGGACGCATCGCTACACGAGCTCCTCGACAGCAGGTCCCGGCAGTCGGGGTACGCGCTCGCCGCTCGTGATGTCGGCGGACTGTCGGAGCGGGAGCGTTTCGACGCGGCGCAGGATGTGGCGGCTGAGGCGCCGGATCCGGATGGGCCGGAGGACGGCGCGTGAGCAACCAACGTCACAACGAACAGGAGGGCAGATGCCCCGACGTACGATGACCGTCACCGAACTCTGGGCGCACCCTGTCGGCGACCGAAAGACCCGGATCGACCTCACCGACTTACCAGACGGACTCGACCTCCTGCACGCGTTCTACGGATTCGCGGCAGACGTCACCGCGGATCAACTCCTGCGCGACGAAACCGAGAGCTACGCAAACGTCGACGGCCTCGAAACGCACGGCCGATCGGCGACAGTCGCAGTCGACGTCGGCCAGTATGGGGAGAACGGCAAGATCACCGACGTCGAGACGATGGCCGAGAAGGACACTTACGACAGTGGCGACGCGATCTCAGTCGTCACGCACGGACTGTTCACCCTCCCCCGGGGCTCAACATCCGCGCTGGTCTTCGTCGAGCGCTCATCAAACCGGTCCGGCGTTCTCCGCCTACTCGACCTCTTCAGGCACAAGTTCCGTCTCGCCTACCCTGACCACATCCTCGAGGCGACATCTGTCGTCGAGTCCGAGGCCTGGCTCAAGTACGCCGACCTCACGAGAGTCAGTGCGTTCCGCCGCAAGCCGAGATCTGACCGGGCCGATCAGGGAGACGTTAAGGCGGCCTGGGGCGAACTCGCCCACACACTCGTGCCCGCAAGTGGCAATCGAACACTCCCGAGAGCCATCTACGACCAACTCACTGCCGGCGAGATCTCCGCTTCTGAGGTTCTCGGGTTTACCGAGTTCGAAGACACTACCGACGTCGAAGTCACCCTGGAGCGGAACGGACGCAAGAAGACGTTCGTCATCGGCCTCGAGAAGCGACCCACGTTGAGCTACGTCCTGTCCAACCACGGCGAAGAGCAGTGGTCCACCGATAGGATCCGGCAGTACGTCTTCGGCACCCACATCGAGGAGTTGTACCGTCGATGTGGGTTCACATGGGGCGCAACGGATTCTGTCGGCACCTGGACGGATGATGACCGGGACGTGAGACTAGAGGTGAGGGGCGGAGAACTCGAAGCGGCCGAGTAGCCCCGATCGACGCCGCGAGTGGAGGTGACGCATGTGAGCAGCAAGTTCAGCGTCCGCACCACCGTCTACGACCACTATCGGACGCTTGTCGATGTCAATTCGGAGAAGGTGCGCGCCCGTGACTTCGTTGTTGTGATCGGGGTGCCAGCCGCGCTAGGCGCGCTCGTCGGTGCGCTCATGGCATCGCGAGGCCTCCGCATGAAAGAGATCGGGGCATCCATAGGCGGGTTGGCAACCTTCACCGCCCTCCTATTCGGCTTGGTGATCTGGGTGTTCCAGCTGCGGATGCAGCTAGACAGAGATCCGCGCGTAGACCGCAAGGGTCCGCTCGTCACGCTGGTCAACGAACTCTTCGCGAACGTCAACTACGCCGTCCTGTGCGGTCTTCTGACGACCGTGCTCGCGATGATCGCGGCAGCGGCATCGAACAGCCAGGGCGTGAATGCCTGGTGGACCGGGGTCCTAGTCGCATTCGTGACGCACTTCGTGCTCACCGTGCTGATGTGCATCAAGCGAGTCGGGTCCGCATACCGACAGATCAACAAGTTGCCCCGAATGACACCGATGTAGTTCCTGGTCAGAGGCATTTTCTGTCGTAGGGTCCGCCTACCGTCCACGGGCATGAAGCGATGGCACCCCTGGCACTGGTTGCGTGACCACTACCCACATGTCTCCGTCGAGCACACTCCCCTGCCGCCTGGCCGGCGCGGCGCCGCACACGGTGACCTAATCTGGCTGCACGACCGCCTCACACAGGCCGAGCGGCGGACGACGCTCACGCACGAGCTGATCCACTTCGAGCGCCGCGGCCGCGAACACCCGCACCCGGCCGTCGAGGAACAGATCGTCGAGGCCGAGACCGCGCGGCGGATGATCCCGCTGCGGCAGCTGTGCGACGCGTTCGCGTGGCTGCGCCACCCCGACGCCGGCGCGCTCGCCGAACACCTCTGGGTCGACCAGGCCCTCGTGCACGCCCGCATGGAGAACCTGGATCCGCTCGAGGTCGCGCAGATCGAGCACGCCTGCGACGGCGACTGGTCATGGAGCGTTCCGCACGGGGAGTCGGCATGCTGAGCACCGAAGAACAAGCCATCCTCGACATTGCTGGGGCACAATGGCGTCAGGCCGGACACCAGGCCGCCGCGATCAGCGAGCGCCTCGGGATGACGCCCACACGCTACTACCAGCGCCTGAATCATCTTCTCGATCGTGAAGACGCCCTCGTCCACGATCCGATCCTCGTGCACCGGCTACGCCGCCTACGCACGCGACACCACTAGGAAACGATGGCACGACCACCCCTCCCCCTCGGCTCGTGGGGGAAGATCAACCGCACCCAACTCGAGGACGGCAGGTGGCGGGCACGCGCCCGATACCGCGACTACGACGGCGTGACCCGCAGCGTCGAGCGCTACGCCACCTCTGGCGCGAAAGCCGAACGCGCACTCACCACGGCCCTCACGGAACGCTCCCGGGTGCACGGTAGCGACGACATCAGCGCCGACACCCTCCTGGCCGATCTCGCGCAGGCGTGGCTTGCGCGCCGGCGCAAGGACGATCTGGCCGAATCGTCACTGGCCTTGTACGAGCAGACCGTCACCACCCACATCACCCCGGCCCTGGGGAAGGTGCGTGTCAGGGAGGCCACCGTGGGGCTCCTCGAACGGTTCCTGGACACCAAGACCGGCAGTGTCGCCAAGCGCTGCCGAATCGTGCTGGTGGGCATGATGATGCTGGCGGTGCAGCACGGCGCCATCGAACGCAACCCCGTGCGGGAGACCACGCCCCGTAAGTCGGCGGGGAAGGCGCCCCGTGCGCTCACCGCCGACGAGCTGGCGATCCTGCGGGGCCGGATCGCGGCCTACTCGGGCAGCAATGGTCATGGCCCGCCCCGCGCGGCCGATCTGCCGGACCTGTTCGAGGTATTCCTCGGCGTCGGCGGACGCATCGCGGAGATGTTGCCGGCACAGTGGTCGGATCTTGCGTTGGCGGAGCCGCCGACATTGACACTGCACCGCACGAAGGGCGGCGACAACGATCTGGTGGTGGTGCTGCCGGCGTTCGCTGTTGCCGCGCTGCGCCGGCAGAAGGCGCGGGATCTGCCCAGCGGGCTGATCTTCCCGTCCCGGGCAGGTACACCCCGGTCCCCGGCGAACGTGCGCAGGCAGCTCCGTGAGGCCCGTCAGAACGTCGTCCTGGACGCCCAGGGCAACGCTGACGGCCCGGCCGACATGTTCGACTGGGTGACACCTCACACCCTGCGGCGCACGGTCGGCACGGTCGTGGCGGACGAGTACGGCACGGAGGTCGCGGCCGAGCAGTTGGGAAACACGCGGGAGGTGCTGGAGCGGCACTACCGGGAGCGGCGGGCGCAGGCACGGGATGTGACCTCAGCGCTGGACACGTTGGCACCGGTGCGGGTGGTCTGATTCGTTTCCGGTGGGTTTCCGGTGGGTCGACCCGAGCATACGAAAGAACCCCCTCCCGCCATTGCTGGTGAGAGGGGGTTTTACGTGCGCCATCAGGGACTCGAACCCCGAACCCGCTGATTAAGAGTCAGCTGCTCTGCCAATTGAGCTAATGGCGCTTGGCCTTGCGAGAAGAAACAGTAACAGGCGATCTGCGAACATGAGAAATCGGCAGGTCAGCCGGGCCGAACCAAGGGCACGACCGCAGCGAAGGCTGCGGTCGCGGGCCCCCAGCTACTACTTCTTCACGATCTTGGTGACCACCAGAGCGACCGCGAGACCTCCGACACCGATCAGCGTGAACTTGACCGGCGGGGAGGACAGCACGGCGAGCGCTTTGGTCTTGGCATCGCCGACGAGCCGCTGCGGGTTCGCGCGCTCGGCCAGCTGATCCAGCGTCGTCGCGAGCTCCTCGCGCGCCTGCGCGATCTCCTTCTCGATGCGTTCGGTGTCGTCGGCCACGCGGTACCTCCACAGTTCGTCGTTCCGCAGGCCTGACGCCTGCACCGCATCGAGACTACCCAGCGGGGATCACCGGCGGAACTCCGGCGGCACCACTGCGCTCCCCCGGCCTCGCGGTCGGGCTAGGGTGAAGTCATGGCTGCCAACAGTCGACTCGAGGTCGGCGACACCGCTCCCCCGTTCACTCTGACCGACGCAGACGGCGGAACGGTCTCCCTCTCCGACTACGCCGGACGCCAGGTGATCGTGTACTTCTACCCGGCCGCCATGACGCCCGGGTGCACCAAGGAGGCCTGCGACTTCCGCGACAACCTGGCCGAGTTGAACGAGGCGGGTGTGGCGGTGGTCGGCATCTCGCCCGACAAGCCGGAGAAGCTGGCCAAGTTCGTGGCCCGCGACGAGCTGAACTTCCCGCTCCTGTCCGACCCGGACAAGGAGGTCATGCTGGCCTACGGCGCCTACGGGGAGAAGAAGCTGTACGGCAAGGTGGTCACCGGCGTGATCCGCTCGACCTTCCTGGTCGACGCCGACGGCACCATCGCCGCGGCCCAGTACAACGTGCGCGCCACCGGTCACGTCGCCAAGCTGCGCCGCGACCTGTCCCTATAGATCGCCGCGCCCCACCGATGTCCGGTCCCACCTCCACCGAGCCGCTGGTCCCCCGCAAGCGGCCCGCCCAGGAACGCAGCCGCCGCAAATTCGAGGACATCCTCACCGCGGCCCGCGAGGTCCTCATCGACGACGGCTTCGACTCGCTCACCTGCGAGCAGGTGGCCACCCGCGCCGACGTGCCGATCGGCACGCTCTACCAGTACTTCGCCAACAAGTACGTGATCGTCTGCGAGCTCGATCGCGTCGACACCGCGGGCGTCCGGGACGAGTTGACCGCCTTCTCCGAGGAGATCCCCTCGCTGGAATGGCCTGCACTGCTGGAGAAGTTCCTCGACCACCTCGCCGCGCTCTGGCGCACCGATCCGTCGCGACGGGCGGTCTGGCTGGCCGTGCAGTCCACGCCGGCCACCCGCCTGACCGCCTCCCTCAACGAGAAGATCCTGGCCGAACAGGTCGCCCGTCTGCTCGCACCGCTGACCCCCACCCAGCGGGACCGCCGGGCGGTCATGGCACAGGTACTGGTGCACACCGCGTTCTCACTGCTCAGCTTCTCCGTGCAGGACGGGCACGACCACGACCAGACCGTCCAGGAACTCAAGCGCATGCTGGCCGGATACCTGCTGCTGGAAGAGACCGCCGGCGGCTGAATCAGCCACCGGCGGTCGGTTCCGTGCAGTCAGACGGCTAGTCGTCGTCCTCCAGGATCGCGACCGCGGCGGCGGTGTTGCCGTCGTGGGTCAGCGACAGGTGGATCCGGACGTTCGCCAGGTACCTCGCCAGGTCGCCGTGCAGACGCGCCTTGGGGCGTCCCCAGTTGTCCGAGACGATCTCGACGTCGTTCATCGCGGTCTCCGGAAGTACCGGCGACTGCGCGAAACGGCTGGACGACCACGCCTTGATGACCGCCTCGCGGGCCGCCCACCGCGCCGCCAGATGCTGCGCCTCGTCACCGGTGCGCGCCGCCGCGTCGCGGCGCTCACCGGTGCGGAAGCTCACCAGCATGGTGGACCCGGGCTGCTCCAACTGCTCGGCGAAGGCCGGGACGTCGACCACGTCGATCCCGATTCCGATCACGCTCACCGGTAGGCCCCCTCGGTGTCGAGGCGGACCTGCGGATCCAGCAGCACGGCGGCTTCGGCATCGTGCTCATCGACGGCCTCGTCGAACCGGCGGTTCGGCGGGCGCTGGTACGCCGGCTCCTGGCCGCACATGGCGGCCAGCAGACGCTGACGGCCGTCGCGCAGACGCTGCGCGGCGCGCTCCCGATACTCTTCGCGCTGCTCGTCCGGCAGCGACGCGATGAACGCCTCCGGATGGACGACGGCGATCAGACCGGACACGTGCCCGAAGCCGAGGCTGGTCAGCAGACCGGCCTTGAGCGGGAACCGCTCGCCCATCGCCAGCGGCTCGCGCGCCCACACCAGATGCGGGTACTCGGCCATCTTGTCGTCGACGCAGTCCAGGCTGCGGTTGGGCGGAATCACGCCGTCCCGCAACACCTGGCAGAGCCCGATCAGCTGGAAGGCGGCCGCACCGCCCTTGGCGTGACCGGTCAGCGACTTCTGCGAGACCACGAACAGCGGCGCACCACTGTTGCGGCCGATCGCCGAGGCGAGGCGTTCGTGCAGCTCCGACTCGTTCGGGTCGTTGGCCCGCGTCGAGGTGTCGTGCTTGGACACCACCGCGACCTCGTCGGGGGTGACGCCCAGCGCGGCCAGCGAGCTCGCCAGCGGCGAGTCCGCCGCACCGCGGGCGGCGCCCAGCGCGCCCAGCCCCGGAGCCGGGATCGAGGTGTGGACGCCGTCGCCGAAGCTCTGCGCCCAGGCCACCACGCCGAGGACCGGAAGGCCCATCTGCGCGGCCACGTCACCGCGGGCCAGCAGCACGGTGCCGCCGCCCGCCGATTCGACGAAGCCGCCGCGGCGCCGGTCGTTGGCGCGGGAGAAGCGGCGCTCGTCGATGCCCTTGGCGCTCATCGCCGCCGAGTCGGCGGTCGCCGACATGTCGCCGAAGCCGACGATCCCCTCGATACCGAGGTCGTCGAAGCCGCCGGCCACGGAGAACAGCGCCTTGCCCAGCCGGATCTTGTCGACGCCCTCTTCCACCGAGACCGCCGCCGTCGCGCAGGCCGCGACCGGGTGGATCATGGCGCCGTAGCTGCCGATGTACGACTGGACCACGTGCGCGGCCACCACGTTCGGCAGGGCTTCCTGCAGGATGTCGTTCGCCTTGGACTCACCCAGCAGGGTGTCGACGTACAGCGACCGCATGGAGGTCATGCCGCCCATGCCGGTGCCCTGCGTGTTGGCGACCAGACCCGGGTGGACCCAGCGCATCAGCTCCGACGGCGAGAAGCCGGCCGTCAGGAAGGCGTCGACGGTGGCCACCAGGTTCCACAGCGCGACGCGGTCCACCGACTCGGCCATGTCGGGCGAGACGCCCCATCGGACCGGGTCGAAGCCGGTCGGGATCTGGCCGCCGACGGTGCGCGAGAGCTCGAAGCGCCGCGGCACCCGGATCTCGGTGCCCGCCAGGCGGGTGACCGTCCAGTCGCCGGTGTCGGCGTTGGGTGCCACGCGGGTGCGCTCCGGGTCGGCGGCGGCGAAGGCACGGGCCTGTGCCTCCGTCGGCACCGCGAAGCTCAGGTCCTCGTCGAGGAAGACCGACTCGAGCAGCGGCGCCGCCCCGTCGACCATCGCCCCCTCGTCGGCGTAGCGGCGGATGCCGCAGCGCTCGAGGACCGCGTCGTGGTAGCGCTCGGCGATGTCGGCCTCGTCGACCGGGTCGCCGGACTCCACGTCGTACCAGCCGGGCTTGGGCGCGGTGTCCCAGGTGACCAGTCCGGTGCTCCATGCGAGCTCGAGAACGCCTGCGGCCGAGAGCTTCTCGTCCACCTCCATCTCGAAGCGGGTGCGCGACGAGCCGTACGGCCCCACTTCTCCGGCGCCGACGATCACCACCAGATCCTCCGGTCGCGCGTCCAGCTCGGCCCAGTCGATGCGGTGCCCCAGCTCGGCACGGGCCGGTGCGGACAGCGCCGCCACGCGGACGGCGTCGTCCTCGGAATCGGCCGGTGCCTCGTCGTCGGCAGCCGAGGCGGCCTGCGCCTGCTCGGCGAGCGCCTTCAGGTCGATGGATCCGGCGTCGAGGCCGGCCGTGAAGTCGGCCACCACCGGTGCGGTCTTCGCCGCAGTCCGCTGCTCGGGCGAGCACAGGCCGAGCAGTTCGCCGGCCATCTCCTCGGTGCTCCACGTGCGGACCCCGGCGGCTTCCACCGTGTCGACCATGACGTCGTTGGCGCCCATCAGCCCGGTGCCGCGCACCCAGCCGATCAGGGCGTGCGCCAGGCTGGTGCGGCCCTTCCAGGAGTCCTCGGCCTTCCAGCGAGTGACCAGCGCGTCGAGCGCCGCCTTGGCTTCGCCGTAGGCACCGTCACCGCCGAACATGCCGCGGTTGGGCGAGCCGGGCAGCACCACGTGCAGCCGGGCCGAGATGTCGTGGTCGGCGCCGATGGCGGACAGACCGCCGATCAGGCGCTCCACCGACCACAGCAGCACCTTCATCTCCAGCTCGGCGCGCGGGCCGGCGTCGGTGAGGTCACCGGCCATCCGCGGTGCGGCGAACGGGAACAGCAGGCTGGGCCGCATGACCGGCTTGATCACCGCGGTGGAGGCACCGAGGTTCTCGGTCTGCTCGCTGCCCAGCCACTCCACCAGCGCGTCGACGTCGGCGTAGGAGGCCATGTTGGCCGGCACCACCCAGAGGGCCGCGCCGGTGCGGGCGTGCTCGCGGTAGAGCTTCTTGTAGAAGGCCAGCCGCGCACCGTCCAGGCGCGAGGTGGTGGCCACCACGGTGGCGCCGCCGGCCAGCAGGCCGCCCACCACGGCGGCGGCGATCGAACCGGCGGAGGCGCCGGTCACCACGGCGATGTCGCCGGCGTACTCCCCGGGCCGATCGTCCTCGGCGGCCGCCGCGACATCCGCGTACAGGCGCGCATGGACCGGCTGGCCGGAGGCCAGTGCCTTGCCCTGCCACCAGGTCGCGTGCTCGGCCACGGTCTCACCGGTGGCGGCGAACCGGGCGACGATGGTCTCGTAGTCGGTCTCCAGGGCGTCGGCATCGCTGAGCCACAGGTTCGCGAGATCCTCGCGGGCGGTGGCCCACCGGTCGTCGATCAGGACCGCGCGCTCGGGGTCGAAGGCCGGTGCGACGGTGCGCTGCCAGTCCGAACCCAGTTCGGCGCTGACCCGCTCGGCGAGCAGCCCCGCGTCGGGGTCGGTTTCGGGAGCGGACTCGACCTCGGCCAGCCCCAACTTGGCCAGCACGGTCTGCGCCGCCGCGGCCAGGACACCGTCGGGGCCGGTCACCTGCTCGGCGAACTCGCCGAGCGCGGCCGCGTCAACCGCGGCCCCGCCGGCCGAGGCGGCCACCGGGAGTTCCACGGTGATGCCGCGGGCCCGGCCGATACCGCGCACGGCGCGGTCGATCACCGCGTCGAGCGCCTCGGTGTTGGTCACCGGGCCCTCGAGCAGGTCGCCCAGCTCGCCGCCGCGCACGCTGGCCCCGTCACGGGTGCCCAGCGCCAGGGCGACGACGGTGTGCAGCGCCCAGCCGGAGCCGAGCTGCCAGTCACCGGTCACCCGGTCGGTGACGTAGGACTGGCGCTTGCCCAGCGGGCCGGCCACCTTGCGCAGCTGGTCGCCGACCGCGTCGGAGAGGACGTCGCCGAGCGGCCGGTAGCCGCGGGCCAGCGAATCGACGGTGGTCGACAGGGCGGTCATGTCCGCCTCGGCGGCGCCGTCGATCGCACCGAGTCCCAGCTCGGCGCCGACGTCCAGCAGCAGCTGGTTGCGGCGCGAGGAGACGCCGTCGCACAGCGCCTCGATGGTGTCGACGGCGCCGATCTGGTCGGTGCGCATCTTGGTCCACAGGGCGATCACCGCGCGGACCGCGTCGGTCGGGCCGAAGGCGATGTCGTCCGGTCGCGGGCCGGCGGCGGCCGCCGTCGGAGCAGGCGCCGGAGCGGTCGCTGCCGCGGGTGCGGCGGCCGGAGCGTCGGCCGCGGGGGCCGGCGCCTCGGTCTCCTCGGGCTCGGGCTCGGCGCCCGCGTCCTGCCCGGTCAGCAGATCGGCGTCGGACTCGGCGTTGACCACCTCGGTGGCCGCGGCCGCGTAACCGGGCAGCTTCAGCGTGTTGCGGGCCAGGCCGCTCAGCGTGGGCGCGCTCTTGACGCCCACCTCCACGAAGCGCTGGGCGCCCAGGCCGCCGTGATCGGGGGCCGAGAACAGCAGATCCTGGGTCTCGATCCAGCGCACCGGGCTGGCGAACTGCCAGGCCAGAAGCTCGATCAGGAGCACGCGCGTCAGCTCGGCCGGACGCTGCGACCAGGAGTCCCAGTCGGCCAGCACGGCGTTCAGCGGCTCGGAGGGAACCAGATCGGCGATCTCCTGCACAAAGCTGCGGTCCAGCGTGAACAGGCGCGGCACCAGGTTCGGAATGTAGCGGCCGACCAGGATCTCCGGGTCGATGTCGGAGGGCAGCAGATCTTCCAGCTTGCCGCGGAACTCGGGCACCCCCGCCCGCAGCACGGTGGAGTGGAACGGCACGTCGATGCCGGGCACCAGGATGAAGGCGCGCTTGCCGCCGAACTCGGCGACGCGGCGCTCGATCTCGGTCTCCAGGTGCTCCAGACCGCGCACGGTACCGGCGATCGCGTACTGCGAACCCAGGAGGTTCAGGTTGACCACCTCGAGGTATTCGCCGACCTCGTCACCGATTCCGGAGACGAAGGCGGTGACGTCGTCGTCGGCGAGCCCGAACTGGCTCGGCCGGATCGCCGCCATGCGGTAGTCGCTGCGCCCCTGCTCATCGCGCGGCACCAGGTGGTGCATCGCCGAGCCGCGCTGGAAGACCACCTCGAGGACCGCCTCGAGCGGCAGCACCCCGGCACACGCGGCCAGGGCGTTGTACTCGCCGACCGAGTGGCCGCAGGTGATCGCCCCGTCGACGAAGCCGCCGGCTTCGCGCAGCTCGGCGACCTGCGCCACGCCCAGCGTCGCCATCGCGACCTGGGTGAACTGCGTCAGGAACAGCACGCCGTCGGGATGGTGGTAGGTGACCGGGTCCTCGCCCGGGGCACCGGCGACCAGCGTCGTCGGGTTGTCGCGCACCACGGCCAGGATGGAGAAGCCCAGGGCCTCGCGGGTGTGTGCGTCGGCGCGGTCCCAGACCTCGCGGGCGGCCTTGCTACGCGAGCGGGCCTCCAGGCCCATGCCCTTGCTCTGGATGCCCTGGCCGGGGAAGGCGTAGACGGTGCGGGGCGCGTCCAGCAGGGCCGTCGCCGCCATCACCAGGTCGTCGCCCACCTTCGCGGTCACCTCGACCACGTCGCGACCGGCGTCGATGCCGACCCGGTCGACGCGCACGGTGATCTGGTCACCCAGGCGCACCATGCCCAAGAAGCGTGCCGTCCAGCCGCGCAGCGCACGCGGCGAGGGCACCGGGTTATCCCGGTCGGCGGCGGTGAGGACCTGCTGCGCGGCGGCCGAGAGCCACATGCCGTGCACGATCGGGTCGCCGAGGCCGGCGAGCTTGGCGGCCAGCGAGTCGGTGTGGATCGGGTTGCGGTCGCCGGAGACGACGGCGAAGCCGGTCATCTTGTCCGGTGCGGTGATCGTGGCGGTCCGTACGTGCTTGCGGGTGCCGGTGCGCTCGTCGTCGAGGGCACCGCCGGCGCGCACCGGATCGGTCAGCTCGGCGTCGCCGCTGCGGCCCCGGATCGCGAACCGCTCGTGCAGGGTGGCGACCGGGGCGTCGCCGGCGCGCACGTCGACGTCCACCTCCACCACGCGACCCACACCGGCGTCGAAGACCTCGCCCAGACGGGCGGTGACGCTCAGGTCGGTGTCGTGCGCGGGGATCTCACCGGTCAGTTCGACGGCGTGATCGAGGTGGACCAGGTCGAGCAGACCCTCCACCACGGGCACACCGTCCTCGGTGGTGGCGGCGCCCAGGACGCTGAAGACGGCCGGCCAGCAGGCCACCACCAGCGTGTCGGGCAGGGCGAAGCCCAGCGGCACGGCCGGGGTGACCGGGGCGAACTGCCGCGGCAGGCTGCCCGCGGTGGCGCCGCTGTGATCGGCGACCGAGTCGGCGATCCAGGGCACGGTGGCGGTCGCCGCACCTGCGGCGACGTCGGCGAGGGTGCCGCCGGCGGCCACGGTGAGCAACTCCCGCATCGCGGTGGCGGCCTCGGTGACGCCCACCCTCGGCACGGCGCCGTCCAGGCAGCTGCCGTCGACGGTCAGCGGGATGGTGACGGTGGTGCCCGAGACGGGCACGGTCAGTTCGAAGGAGGCCGGGTAGATGCCGTCCTCGGAGAGCATGGTCAGGCGGGCGCCGGTCGGGCCGTGGTCGGCCACCTGGCCGTCGTAGACCTCCCAGCAGTCCAGGTCGCCCAACTGGGCGATCGGATTGGTGACGATCCGTCCGGCCCAGGAGACGTCGACCGACTCCAGCAGCATGGTGATGGGGCCCGCCGAGGGCACCTCACCGGTGCGGCGGCGCGCATCGGCCGGCCAGGAGTGCTCACCGCTGGTGCGCAGACGGTCGACCACGTGGCTCTCGAAACGGTTCAGCAGGTCCCCGACCGGCTCGTCCACCTCGGTGATGCCGGCTACGGCGACGGGCCCCGGAATGACGCAGACCTCGTCGGCGGAGTAGCGCGGATCGTGCGCCTGCCAGAGCGAGTCGCTGCGCCACCAGCGGCGGACGTCCTTGTCGATCACCGGGACGAAGTTCACCGGCTTGCCCGGGGTGCGGCACAGCTCCAGGAAGAAGGCCACGTCGGCCGGGTGCAGGATGTCGGTGTCGATCTCCGGGTGCTCGGCGCCCAGCGTCTCGATCGCGGCGTGCGGGTTCTCGAGGTCGCCGTCGAACAGCGAGACGAAGGTGCCCGAGTCCAGCGGATGCATGCGGGCCTCGGTGCGCTGCAGCATGTCGGTGAAACGCTGAGCCCACGTGACGTCGGCCCACGGCAGCGGCGACTGCGCGTCGTCGCCGACCGCGAGATCGGCGTAGCGGGTGAGCCACTGGCGATAGGTCATGGCGTCCACGTCGCCGAAGTACGGCTTGGCGGTGCCGGCCATCGCCGCGATGATCTCGTCGCGGCGCTCGGCGACGGCGTCGGCGTCGCCGGCCACCTCGTCGAGCAGCCGGCCGCACCGGGACGCGGTGTTGTCGATCTCATGGATGTCGGCGCCCAGTTGGCTGCGCCCGGACGCCATGCCGGCCTCGCTGTGGCCGGCGCCGATCCAGTCCTCGCAACCGCGGGTCTGCGCCAGCAGCTTCTTCACCTCGGGCGCCGTGGTGGCCTCGAGGGTGGCCATGGCGGCGGTGCCGATCAGGATGCCGTCCAGCGGCATCAGCGGGTAGCCGTGGCGCGCGGACCACTCGCCGGTGAGGTAGTCCGCGGCACGCTCGGGGGTGCCGATCCCGCCGCCGACGCAGACCACCACGTTCGGGCGGTCGCGCAGTTCGCCGTAGGTGGCCAGGAGCAGGTCGTCGAGGTCTTCCCACGAGTGGTGACCGCCGGCGCGCCCGCCTTCCACCTGCACGATGATCGGGAACTCCGGGACCTCGTTGGCGATGCGGATCACCGAGCGGATCTGCTCGATGGTGCCGGGCTTGAAGGCCACGTAGTGCAGCTGGGCCTCATTCAGCTCGCCGACCAGGTCGACGGCCTCCTCCAGTTCGGGGATGCCCGCGGTGATGATGACGCCGTCGATGGGCGCCCCCGCCGCGCGGGCCTTCTGCACCAGGCGCTTGCCGCCCAGCTGCAGCTTCCACAGGTACGGGTCCAGGAACAGCGAGTTGAACTGGACCTCGCGGCCCGGCTCCAGCAGCTGCGTGAGCCGGGCCAGGTTGTCGGCGAAGATCGCCTCGGTCACCTGGCCGCCGCCGGCGAGCTCGGACCAGTGGCCGGCGTTGGCCGCGGCCGCGACGATCGCCGGGTCGACGGTGGTCGGGGTCATGCCGGCCAGCATCATCGGCGACCGGCCGGTGAGCCGGGTGAACGGGGTGTCGACCACGGTGCGGCCGTCGGGCAGTTCGGCCAGCCGCGGCGCATACAACGCCCACGGGGCGGAGATCTCCGGCACGTTGCCGGGGACGAACAGGTTGCGCTGACCGCCGCGGGTGGCGACGGGCACGGCGCCCAGTCCCTGGCCGCGCACCAGCGACGAGGACAGGCGGGTGGCGATCTCGGCGGGACCGAAGTCCAGCAGCCAGCGGGCACCGCTGGCGACCACCTCGGCCACCTCGGCCACCCAGTCGACGTGCTGGACCAGCACCGCATCGGCGTAGCGGTGCGCCAGCGCCGGGTCCAGGCCGCAGCGCTGCGCCCACTCGGTCACCAGGGCGATGCCCGGTGCCATGTCGGGGTGGTGGAAGGGCACCGTGGTCATCACGTTCTCGAAGACGGGGGCGAACGGCGAGCCGCCGGTCACCTTGCGCTTGATCTCGTCGGCCGACGCGACGGCCCGCTCCTCGCACAGCGCCTGGAAGGCGGCCAGGTGGCGCGGGGCACCGGAGAGCACCACCGCGCGACGGGAGTTGTTCACCGCGACGACCGGGGAACCGATCCGCTGATCGGTGGGCAGCCCGCCGAGGTACTGCGCCAGCAGCACCTCGACGTCCTGCGGCACCACCTGGGAGATCGACAGCATGGGCGAGGCATCGGCGGTGCCGGCCAGTCCACGCCGGCGCGCGGTCAGCGCGGCGGCCGCGCCGATCAGCTGGGCCAGGGCGAGCAGCTGCGCATCCTCGACGTCGCGCAACCGGCCGTCGACGGCCAGCGCCTCGGTGGCGAGCACGCCTTGCGAATGGCCGACCACCGCGATCGGCGGCACGGCCGCGGTGTCCAGGCCCTGCTTGGCGACCGAAGCGATGGTCGCCAACTGGCTCAGCAGCACGCCGGGCAGCGACACGGTGACCTCGGCGAGGTCGGCGTCGCTGGGGACGGCGGCGTCCTCATCGAGTGCCCGCAGCCACGCGATGGGTTCGAAGGGCCGCACACCGGCCCGGGCCAAGTCGTCGGCGATCGGCGCCAGCAGGGTCGCGGCGTCGTCGATCACCTTCGTCATCGACTCTTCGAGGTCGGCGTCGATCACCACTTCGGTGAACGTCGGCAGCCAGGCCCCACCCTGACCGCCGAAGCTGACGGCGTAAGCCTCCCCCTGATTGAGACGGTCGAGCAGACTCGGTTCCGGTGCGGCAGATCGGTCGTTACGCGAGCGGGAACGAAACTGGTCGAGGGTCACAGGCTCTCCTGAAAAGTGCATGGTCGAGGCGGTCGGCGAGAATTCGCAGAACGACGTCCATGATGACACTCGAATATGAGGCTTTCCTCATGTTTGGCCCCGACTGAGGCGTATACCCGCTGGTAGAACCGCGAGTAACCGGCGTGGCCAGCGATTTCAGGTCCACAGAAACCGTTATTGATTCGTTATAATCACCATGCGCGGCTCGCGTGACCGGTCCCACACCCCCGGCGGTTCGCCTATTTGGGTGTGCATTGCTGCTACTTTCTCGGTACCCCAGACCGCAGGAGAAGTTTCATGACCCGTGCGCCGCGCTTTCACTCCGCGGTGGTCGCCGGCTGCGCCGCACTGGCCCTGGTGCTCACCGCATGTGCCGAAGGCGGCGAGGCCGCCAAAGCCTCGGACGGTCCCCCACCGACAGCCGGCGACGAGACCTCGACGACGGCCGAGCCGCCACCCCCGGGCGCCGAGCCGCCGACCGCAGCCGACCTCAACCAGTCGATCGCACAGGCCTTCGCCGGGTCGATGACCATCGAACAGAAGGCCGCGGTCTTCGAATACGGGGCCCAGGACCCGCTGCTGGTCGACCGCTTCACCGAGGCAGCCGAAACCAACCACCTCACGCTCACCGTCACCGAGGTGCGCCGAACACCCGCCGGGGCCGTCGCCGTCGCGCAGGTCACCAGCCCGACAGGCGTTCAGGATCGCGACGTCCCGATGATCTACGAGGACGGACACTGGCTGATCACCTCCGAGTTCACCTGCTCGGTGGTCGCTGCAGCGAATCTACGATCGCCGGTCTGCCCGGTCCCCTCGCCGCCGGCCGGGAACTGAGGGGATTCGATGCGACCCACACGCGCCCTCGCCCTGCTCACCGCACTCGTCGTGGCGGCCGCCCTGACCTTCGGCGCCGGTACGGCCCGTGCCGCCCCGACACTCAGCGTCGGCATGGGCATCGCGATCGGCGACGGCATGTGCTCACTGGGCTTCTTCGCCTACAACGCCGACCACGATCGGCTCGCCGTCACAGCCGGCCACTGCGCCACCGACTCCGGACAACAGGTGTACACCCTGGGGGGAGCGCCGATCGGCACCGTGGTCAGCTGGCTTGACGACGCCGATCCCGACCGCGACGGCAGGTACAACAACACCGATCCGCGCGGCTACAGCCTGATACAGATCGACGCCCGGTGGACGATCGAACCGTTCTTCGCCGACGCCGCCGACCCGGAGGTGGGCCAGCAGGTCTGGAAGTTCGGGGAACGGACCGGCCAGACCGGCGGCACCGTGACCGACATCGTCAACGCCGACGAGGCGCCCCGCTATCAACTGATCGAGGCGCGCATGGTGGTCCTCGGCGGCGACTCGGGAAGCCCTTGGTACTACGGCGATTCCGCGGGCAGGCCGGTACTCGCCGGGATGAGCTCGTCGAGCGACTTCGACGATCTCACCGCCTCCAGCGGCCAGGCACAGGCTCAGACCATCGAAGGGCTGCACGCATTGATCGCCGGCCAGGACAACGACTGGACCCGAGGCTTCAAGATCTGGGTGGACCGCTGACACCCGCGCGGGCCGATATCCTCGAGCACATGCCGGATTGCATCTTCTGTGCCATCGTCGACGGCACCGGGCCCGCCGAACTGGTCTACGCCGACGACACCATCATCGGTTTCCTGGACATCCGCCCGGTGCGCCCCGGTCACACCCTGCTGATCCCCCGCGCACACGCCACCGGCCTGGCCGACCTGCCGCCGGAGACCGGCGCCCGCCTGTTCCAGGCAGGCCAGCGCGTGGCGGCGGCGATGCGCTCGAGCCCACTGGGCGCCGACGGGGTGAACCTGGCACTCAACGACGGCCGGGCCGCCTTCCAGAGCGTCTTCCACACGCACCTGCACGTGCTGCCCCGCCACTCCGGCGACAAGCTGGGGCTGGCCAAGGGCTTCCTCACGCGCCGCGCCGGCGATCTGGCGGCGATCGCGGAGATGCTGCGCACCGAACTCGGCACAGACCCCGTCAACCAAGGTTGACGACCGGCCGCCGGTGCGGCATCCTCGATGACATGAAGACCGGATTCGACGAGGCCGGAGACGCCGGCGAAACACCGATCGAGCAGCTGACCGGGATCGCCGCCCGCCGCCGGGATCTGGCCCGGGACGAGGAGGTCGCGGTGCGCCGCGCCCGAAACGCGGGGCTGTCGTGGGCCGAGATCGGACTGTTGCTGGGAGTGACAAAACAGGCGATGCACAAGAAGTACCGGAAGGTCGGATGAACCACCTGGATCGGGCGCGCGAGATGGTCGGCGCCGCCGCGAACGTAGTCGTGTTCACCGGCGCGGGAATGTCCGCCGAGAGCGGCGTGCCGACCTTCCGGGACGCGCTCACCGGCCTGTGGGCCCACTTCGACCCGGCGGAGCTCGCTACACCGGAGGCCTGGGAGCGCGACCGGAGCACCGTGTGGTCGTGGTACGCCGAGCGCGCGGCCGGGGTCCGGGAGGTGGCGCCCAACGACGGCCACCGGGCCATCTCCCGGCTGGCCGACGACAAACGTGCCGACGGCGGATCGGTCAGCATCATCACCCAGAACGTCGATGACCTCCACGAACGCGCCGGCGGCGGCGACGTCTGCCACCTGCACGGCAGCCTGTTCGCGCCGCGCTGCGACCGCTGCGGGAGGCCCGCGTCCGTCGAGACCGCCCTGGACCCCGCACTGACCGCATGCACCGCCTGTCCGGGACGGATCCGCCCCGGCGTCGTCTGGTTCGGCGAACTGCTGCCCGCCGACGCCTGGGCCCGCGCCGAGGAGGCCTTCGCCGCGGCGGACCTGGTGCTGGTGGTCGGCACTAGCGGCGTCGTTCATCCGGCGGCCGGACTGCCCGAGTCCGCCGCCCGAGGCGGGGTGCCGGTGCTCGAGGTGAACCCCGAGCCGTCCGAACTGACCGGTGTGCGCCTGCGACTGCCGGCCACGGCCGCCGAGGGCCTGCCCCGGCTGGTCGGATAGGGCGCGCCGATCCTCAGGCGGCGGCCGGTTCGCTCCGCGAAGCCAGCACGTCGGCGGTGAGACGCCGCCGTTTGAGCACCGCCAGGCCCAGCAACAGGTAGCCGACGACGATCCACATCGCCAATGCCGCATACGCCATGCCGGTCCCCGTCCCGGGGAACGTCCCGTCGGCGAAGAACGCCGCGCCGCGCAGCGCGCTCGCGGTGGCGCCCAGCGGGAACCACTGCCCCACCTCACCCCAGATCCACGGCAGATACTCCGGCGGCATGGAGATTCCGGACAGCGGCATGCCCACCAGCATGAACAGCAGCGCGGCCACGCCCATGCCGGCCAGCCCGATCAGCGAGACCAGACCGGCCACCACTGCGGCGATCGAGAAGATGCCCGCCGACATCGCCAGCCACTGCGCCCAGAAGCCGCCGGAGAGCACCCCGGCCGCCATCGCGACACCGATACTGGTGGCACCGACGACGGCCGCACCGACCGGCAGTGCGATCGCGATCAGCCGCACCCGGCGCAACAGCTGAGTCAGTGCTATACCCAGCACGGCGCCGGCCATGAAGACCGGCAGGATCATCGACCCGAAGCCCGCGCCCCGCGGATCGGACTCCGCCGGCGGTGCGACGTCGAGCACGCGCGTCTGCGGGCCACCGGCCCGGGCGCCGAGCTGCGTCAGCGTCGTCGCCACCACCGGGCTGGCCCCGGTGGCCACGACGGTGACCGGGTCGGGTCCCAGTGCGAGTCCGCCGTAGACCTCACGGTCGGCCGTCGCGGCCTGAAGTGCCGCGGCGTCGTCGTACCGGTGCACCTCGAAGGCACCGGGCTGCCCCTGCTCGAGCATCCCGGTCGCCTGCGCGACGGCCGGCGCCGGCCCCGCCAGGCCGATGGGCACGTCGTGCGGCGCGCCGCGTGAGGCCGGGCCGATGAACATCAGCAGGATCAGCGGAATGAGGACGGCCAGGCCCACGATCAGGGCGGCGACTTTCCGGACAGGCACGGCGGCCACGAGGCCCCTCTCGACTTCAACAGATGTTGAAGGAACGGTAGAACCCCGCCTGGGCCGATGTCAACAACTGATGAATTCGGCTAGAGTCGTGGTCGTGAGCACCCCCGAAACCCCGGCCCGGAGCGGCCGCCGCGCCGGACCGAGCACCACCCGCGACGACATCCGCCGCGCCGCGCGGGAACTGTTCGCCTCCGGCGGCTTCGACAAGACGACGATGCGCGCCGTGGCGACGCGAGCCGGCGTGGACGTGGCCCTGGTGCCGTACTACTTCGGCAACAAGCGCGGGCTGTTCCTGGCCGCGATGGAGTTGCCCATCGATCCGGCCGAACTGGTCGCCGCTGCCGCCCGCGGGCCGCGCGAGGGGCTCGGGCTGCGTCTGGCGACCGGGTTCCTCACCACCTGGGACAGCCCGGAGTCCGGCCCCGCCCTCCAGGGCTTCCTCCGGTCGGCCGTCGTCGACGACTACGCCGCCCGGGCGTTCGGGGAGTTCACCTCCCGGACGATGCTGCCCCTGATCGCGGCCGAGGCCGGCATCAGCGAGGACACCGCCCGGGTGCTGTCGAGCATGCTGTTCGGAGTGGCGACCATGCGGTACGTGCTGGCGGCCCCCGCCTTCACGAGGGCCTCCACGCAGGAGATGATCGACGTCTACGGTCCGCGCGTGCAGGCCGTGATCGACGCCGACTGAGCCGAATCAGCTGCGGCCGCGACCGGCCACCCGCTGCGGGCGCTTGCCCCAGTGGTCCTTCTTGCCGTAACCGCCCTTGCCCTTGTTGCCGCCGCGCTGACGCGGCGCACCCAGGTCGCGGCGCAGGTCGATCGGATTCTTGCCGATCCGGGTGTGCTTGAGCATCCCCAGGGTCCCGGCATCCAGGTCCTCCGGCAGCTCCACCAGGGAGAAGTCGTCGCGGATGCTGATGTTGCCGAAATCGGCGCGGGTCAGCCCGCCCTCATTGGCGATCGCACCGACGATGGCACCCGGCGAGACCTTGTGCTTACGGCCGACCGCGATGCGGTAGGTGGCGAACTTGCCGCCGCCGCCCTTGGGGCCACGGTCCCGGTGCTCCGGACGTTCCCGGCGCTGCCCCGCGGGCGGGTCGGGCGCCAGCAGGAAGCCGCCGTCACGGGTCTCCAGCGCCAGCGCCGCGGCGACGTCGGCGAGGGCCACGTCGTTGTCGCGGGCGTAACTCTCGACCAGGCCGCGGAACAGATCGAGGTTGTCCGACTCGAGGTTGCGCGTGATGGACTCGCCGAACTTCACCACCCGCTGGGCGTTGACGTCCTCCACCGAAGGCAGGTCGATCTCGGTGAGGTCCTGGCGCGTCGCCCGCTCGATGGCCCGCAACAGATGCCGCTCCCGCGGCGAGACGAACAGCAGCGCGTTGCCCGAGCGGCCCGCGCGGCCGGTACGGCCGATGCGATGCACGTACGACTCGGTGTCGTGCGGGATGTCGTAGTTGACCACGTGCGAGATCCGGTCGACGTCCAGACCACGAGCAGCCACGTCGGTGGCCACCAGGATGTCGATCGAGCCGTCCTTCAGTTGGTTGATGGTGCGCTCGCGCTGCGCCTGCACCATGTCGCCGTTGATGGCCATCGCCGACAGTCCACGGGCCCGCAGCTTCTCGGCGAGTTCCTCGGTGGCCGACTTGGTCCGGACGAAGACGATCATCCCGTCGAAGGGCTCCACCTCCAGCACCCGGGTCAGGGCGTCCAGCTTGCGCTGGTGGGACACCTGCAGGTAGCGCTGCGTGATGTTGGCCGCGGTGGAGGTCTGGGACTTGACCTTCACCTCTTCGGGGTCGTTCAGGTACTTGCGTGCCAATCGCCCGATCGTCGCCGGCATGGTGGCCGAGAACAGTGCGACCTGCTTGCGGTCGGGAGTGTCGGCCAGAATCCGCTCGATGTCCTCGGCGAACCCCATGCTGAGCATCTCGTCGGCCTCGTCGAGCACCAGGAACGCCAGTTCCGACAGATCCAGCGTGCCCTTGTCGAGGTGGTCGATGACGCGGCCGGGGGTGCCGACGATCACCTGGGCGCCGCGGCGCAGGCCGGACAGCTGGATCCCGTAGCTCTGGCCGCCGTAGATCGGCAGGACCTTCACCTCGGGCATCTTCGACGAATAGCGACCGAAGGCCTCGGCCACCTGCAGGGCCAGCTCGCGGGTCGGCGCGAGCACGAGCGCCTGCGGCTTGCGGGCGCTGGTGTCCAGCTTGGAGAGGATCGGGATGGCGAAGGCCGCCGTCTTGCCGGTGCCGGTCTGGGCCAGTCCGACCACGTCCCGCCCGGCCATGAGTGGCGGGATGGTCGCGGCCTGGATGGGTGAAGGCGTTTCGTAGCCGACATCAGTCAGCGCATCGCGCACCCGGTCGTCGATGCCGAAGTCGTCGAACGAGCCGGTCGCTGTCGTAGTGGTGTCGGCGTCGCTCATGGGCGCTCATAAGTAGTCATTGAGACGGTATTCTACCCCGTAACAGGCCTGTGACATGCACCACTTGACGCGCTGGTAGGGTTTCGTTTCACGAGGTTCGTCCGAACCGTCCGTTCGCGAATATTTCACACTCTCCGAGGGGTTGCATGCCATGCAGGAGTACACCACTCCCTCCACGTTGACTGTCGGCGACGACGTCACCACCATCACCCGCATTCAGGATCTGCGTCGCAACAACCCGACGCTTCCGGTGTTCAAGCGCCTCGGCGACTCGGGCCACTGGCTCAACGTCACCGCGCTCCAGTTCGCCGAAGAGATCGACGCCGTGGCCAAGGGCCTGATCGCCTCCGGCGTCGAGCCCGGCGACCGCGTCGCCATCCTCAGCTCCACCCGGTACGAATGGAGCCTCCTCGACTACGCCATCTGGCGGACCGGGGCCACCACCGTCGCCATCTACGAGACCTCCGCCCCCGACCAGGTCGACTGGATCCTCACCGACTCGGGCACCAAGGTGCTGGTGGTCGAGAACGCCGACCAGCGGACCAAGCACGCCGAGGTGATCGCGACCGCCGGCGACCTGCGCGAGACGCTCGTGATCGACGAGGGCGCCATCGCCGAGCTGCGCAAGCGGGGCGCCGAGGTGCCCGACTCGGCACTCGACGAGCGGGAGGCCGGTTCGCGCTCCTCCGACGCGGCCACCCTGATCTACACCTCCGGCACCACCGGGCGCCCGAAGGGCGTGGTGCTGACCCACGCCAACTTCATCGCCGAGTGCGCCGCCGTGCGCGACTCGGTGGGCCCCGGTTTGGCCGAGGGCAAGTCCACCCTGCTCTTCCTGCCGCTCGCGCACGTCTTCGCCCGCGTGGTGGCGGTCGGCTGCATGGAGAACGGCGTCGTGCTGGGGCACACCAACGATCTGCCGAATCTGGTCGAGAACCTCGGCGTCTTCCAGCCGCACTACGTGCTGTCGGTGCCGCGGGTGTTCGAGAAGGTCTACAACTCGGCTCGCCAGAAGGCCATCGACGGCGGTAAGGGATCGATCTTCGACAAGGCCGCCGATACCGCGATCGAGTACAGCCGAGCGCTCGACACCGGCGGCCCGGGCCTGGTCCTGCGTCTCAAGCACGCCGTCTTCGACAAGCTGGTCTACGGCAAGCTGCGTGCCGCACTGGGCGGCCGGTGCGAGGCCGCCGTCTCCGGCGGCGCACCCATGGGCGAGCGCCTCGGCCACTTCTTCCGCGGCGTCGGCATTCCGGTCTTCGAGGGCTACGGTCTCTCGGAGACCACCGCCGCGGTCACCGCGAACAACATCGAGCACAGCCGCATCGGCTCGGTCGGACGCCCGGTTCCGGGGGTCACGGCCGCCATCGCCGAGGACGGTGAGGTGCTGCTGCGCGGCCCGGTGGTCTTCACCGGTTACTGGAAGAACGACCAGGCCACCGCGGACGCCATCCGTGACGGCTGGTTCCACACCGGCGACATCGGCCGCCTGGAGGACGGGTACCTCTACATCACCGGCCGCAAGAAGGAGCTGATCGTCACCGCCGGCGGCAAGAACGTCTCGCCCGCGCAGCTCGAGGACACCATCCGCGCGCATCCGATGGTGAGCCAGTGCCTGGTGGTCGGCGATCAGAAGCCGTTCATCGGCGCTCTGCTGACCATCGACGCCGAGGCCGCTCCGGGCTGGCTGGAGCGCAACGGCCTGCCGGCGGACACCTCGATGGAGGATCTCGCAACCAATGCGGTGCTGCGCGCCGAGTTCGAGGAGGCGGTGGCCTCGGCCAACGCCAAGGTATCCGCGGCCGAGCAGATCAAGAAGTTCGACGTGCTGGCGACGGACTTCACCATCGACACCGGTGAGCTGACTCCCACGATGAAGCTCAAGCGCAACGTCATCCACGACACGTACAAGCAGGCCATCGCCGATCTGTACACGTGAATCGATGATGTGGGTCTGATCACCGAGGAGCTTCCTGAAGCACCACGAGTATGATTTAGCCCCATAGGCCTCACCCGTCACGGCGCGCCGTCCCCACTTCGGGGGCGGCGCGCCGTACCGTCGGTAGGCACTATGAGGCGAGACCTGGCGATCGACGCCACCCGCGGTCTGGCGATCTGGAGCATGGTGAGTCTCCATTTCGCCAACGGCATGCTGATCGCCCGTCCCACGCACGCCTATCCGCTCGTCGACGGAATGAGCGCCTTCGTGCTGCTCTCCGGACTAGTGCTGGGCATCGTCTACCGGGGGTGGATCGACCGCTTCACGCTCCGCTACGCCTACGGCCGACTCGCCCGCCGGCTCGCCGCTCTCTACGTGGCGCAGGTCTTCATCTCGCTGGCCGCGGTGATCGCGGGTCTGTACCTGACGGCCCCGCAGTTCCGGCTGATCGCCGTCCTGCCCCCCGACCTCCCGATCGGCCGGCAGCTGTGGTGGATGGTGACCCTGCGTTTCCTGCCCAGCGGAGGCAGCATCCTCGTCGTCTATCTGATCCTGCTCTCCCTGGCCTTCCTGGTACTCCCCCTCCTGAAGCACCGGCAGTGGCCGCGGGTGCTGACCGCCTCCGGCGTCGGCTACGTGCTCAGCCAGACCGTCTCGCTGCCCGGGATGGTGATCACCTCCCATCCCGGTGGCGGCCCCATCCAGAACTGGATGGCCTGGCAGGTGCTGTTCGTGCCCGCCATGGTGATCGGCTGGAAGTGGACCGACTGGCGCATCCCGCAGCGGCTCGACGCCGCCCTGCCCGCGCTGCTGGCGGCCGCGGCGGTCGGCTGGGTGACGCTGGCCCACGGCATGTGGTTCGGCGATTGGCTGGCCACCCGTCCCGACCTGATCGGCAAGGTCGGTCTCGGTCCGGTGCGCGTCGTCGCGGCGTGGCTCGCGGTCACCTGCGTGTACGCCGTCTTCCGGCGACTCCTACAGTGGATGACGCACGACTGGTTCCGCCCATTGGTCATGGTCGGGGCACGCAGCCTGGACTCCTACGTGATCCAGGCGGTCGCCCTGCTCGCCATTCCGACGTGGATCGTCTTCCGGCCGTGGGGCCCGGGACTGTCGGCGCTGATGGTGCTCGCCGTCTTCGCCGGTTGCTGGTGCTGGGCCGAGGTCCGCCTGCGGTGGCGGATCGACAAGCTGCATCGCCTGCCGCTCGTGCTGGCCGGCGGTCGATTCCCAGGAGGGCGACGTGAGCGACTCGGTGCGACCGGACCGGAGCAAGCCGGCGAGTCTCGGCGAATCCTCCCTGAGCGTGCACGGCGGGAACCGGTCGCACGGTGAAGGCAGCGCCATCCGTGAACCGATCACGATGGCGAACTCGTACCATCTGCCCTACGACCCGTCGACGATGGACTGGTCCAATCCCGACCACCTGACCTACACGCGCAACACCGGGGTCAACCAGATCGCCCTGCAGAACAAACTGGCTGCGCTCGAGCACGGCGAGGACGCGCTGGTCCTGGCTTCCGGGGTCGCCGCGCTGCACGCGGTGTTCTTCACCCACGTCAGCTCGGGCGACCACGTCGTCGTCTCCGACACCACCTACGAGGCGACGTACAAGCTGTGGACCACGCTGCTGCCGCGCAAGTACGGGATCGAGGCGACCTTCGTCGACGTCACCGACCTGGATGCGGTGGCCGCCGCGATCCGGCCGAACACCAAGCTGATCGCCACCGAGGTGATCGCCAATCCGACCACCAAGGTGGCCGACATCGGCGCTCTGGCGGCACTCGCCCACCGCCACGGGGTCTTCCTGATGGTCGATTCCACGTTCACCCCGCCGCCGCTCTACCGGCCGCTCGACGACGGCGCCGACCTGGTGGTGCATTCGCTCACCAAGTACATCAACGGCCACGGCGACGCCATGGGCGGAGCGGTGATCGGGCGCGCCGAGTTGGTGGAACCGATCCGGGCCGAGGCGATGGTCGACGTCGGCGGCGTGATCTCGCCGTTCAACGCCTGGCTGATCATGCGCGGCTCGGTGACGCTGCCGCTGCGGCTGGAGCGCCACCAGGCCTCCGCTCTGGAACTGGCCCGATTCCTCGACGCCGACGAGCGCATCGCCTACGTCGCCTACCCGGGACTGCCCGGTCACCGGCAGCACGCAGTGGCCGCACGCCAGTTCGCCGGCCGCGGCTACGGCGGGATCATGGCCTTCGCCCTCGACGGCGATCCGGACCTGCAGAACCGTTTCATCGACTCCCTCCGGGTGATCACCTCGGCGGTCTCGGTCGGCCACGACGAGTCGCTGATCGTGCACGTGGGCACCGGCGGCCCGCGCGTGGCCGCCTACCCGGAGGGTTTCCGCACCCACGGTCATCTGCGGTTCTCGGTGGGGCTGGAAGACGTCGGCGATCTGCGCGCCGACCTGTCCGCGGCCCTGGACGACGCCTGCCGGAACTGACCGCCGCTATCGCCTCACTCGGCGACGTAGACGATCCCGCGGCCGATCGCCTCGCGCACCACGGGCAACGCGGCCTGTGCCAGTGCAGCCGCGTCGACGCCGTACGAGTCAGCGAGCAATTCGATCAGGATCGCCAGCGGCACCTCGCCGCGCGACCCGGCGAGCAGAGCGGTCATCACCTCGTCCACGCCGAGGACCGCGCCGGGGCCGCCGGGGCGGGTCACCGCGGCGGAGATCTCTTGCCAGCCTTGCGATCCCGGCAGCGACTGCGATTCCAGGAAGACCGGAGAGGTGCTCAGCGCAGCGGCCAGGAGGTCGTCGTCGCCGAGTTCGCGCAGCAGGTCGCGGCGCGCCCACCAGGCCTGCACCTCGAAACCGGTGACCTCCTGGCCGGCGGCGGTGATCTCTTCGATCACCACGTCCGGGGCGCGCTCGCCGACGGGCTTGCGCAGGGTCACCAGGCCCATGCCGATGCCGGCGATCTGCTCGCGTTCGAACCAGTCCAGCCAGGCCGCTCCGCGCCGCGCCGCCGCCTCGGGAGGCTCCCCCGCGTCGGCGATCCACAGGGAGATGTAGCTGATCGGGTCGGCCAGTTCTCGCTGCACCACCCAGGCATCCAGGCCGCTGGTCCGTACCCATTCGCCGATCCGCCGCTGCCAGTCCTGCTCGTCGTGCACGATCCAGTTGGCCAGCACCTGGGCGATGCCGCCGGGTTCCAGGTGCTCGCCGACCTGTTCGATGAGCTGCCGGCTGATCCCGTCGCCGGCGACACCGGAGTCACGGTAGATGTAGTCCTGGGCGCCGGCTCCGACGACGAACGGCGGGTTGGCGACGATCAGGTCGAACCTCTCCCCCGCGACCGGCTCGAACAGGCTGCCCTCCCGCAGATCCCAGTCCATTCCGTTGAGGCGGGCCGTCACCGCGGTGAGCGCCAGCGCCCGCGGATTGGTGTCGGTGGCGACCAGATGCTCGCAGTGCGAGTCCAGGTGCAGCGCCTGGATCCCGCATCCGGTCCCCAGGTCCAGCACCCGCCGGACCGGCGTGCGCACCACAGCCTGTGCCAGGGACATCGACGCCCCGCCGATACCGAGCACGTGGTCGTGCTCGAGCGGGCCGTCCCGCAGCAGCGCGTCCTGGTCGGAGACCACCAGGAAGTCGCGATCGTCGGAGCTGTGCGGACGGATGTCGATCTCGGCCCGGTAACCGCCGTCGGCGACGGCCAGCACCCCCTGGGCCACCAGCTCGCCCGGAGTCGACGGCGAGAATGCTTGCGTTACAGCACCTTCCGGCTCGACCGTGCCGAGCAGGAACAGCCGGACGAGAGTCGCCCGAACGTCCAGATGCTCGGGTGCACGCTCGGTGGCACGCAGCGCCGGCCACCAGGTGCCGCCGACCAGCGACTCGCCGGCCGCGGGCCCCAGGAGCTCCGCGACACCGTCGGAGGTGAAGCCGTGCTCGCGCAGCGTCCGGCCCAGGACGTCGATCAGTACGGGGTCGTCGGGCACAGGTCTGTTCACCGGCCCAAGGCTACCGGCCGACGGGGGATGCGACCGGGCCGCACGCTCAGTGTTCTCTTGGGTTAGGCTCAGCCTCGATCTGGTATGTCGGGTATCTGGAGAACTGTGAAAACGTCTGCTGTCCACGTGCGCCTCCGGCGCTCGGTCTTCGAAGTAGTCACCATCGTCGTCGCAGCAGCGTTGCTCGCCAACGCCGCGGTTCCCGATGCCCGGGCCGTCGAACTGGTGCGCGGCACGTCGGTGATCACCGCGGTGCCGGCCGCCGAGAAGACTGCCGCCGAGAAGCCCGCGGCCGAACCACCCGCGGAGTCGTACCAGCAGCGGCAGGATCGGATCGCCCGGTCCGCCGCCCCGCTCCTGCCCAGCGCGAAGGACAGGCCGGACGAGACCACCTGTGTCAGCGGCGAGTTCACCACGCTGGCGGTCGTGTACGACTCACTGGTCGCGTCCATGTCCCCCAGTCTTCCCCCGCAGGTGCGCGCCGCCGTCCTAGCCGATCAGCCGCGTATCAAGCGCGAGATGCAGCGGATCACCGTGTCGACCCTGGCGATCTCGGACCACCCGAAGACACTCGGCGCCTCCGACGACGATCCCGCGACCAAGTACCGGTCACCGCACTCGCAGGCGATCATCTCCGGGCTGCTGAAGATCCGCGACGGCAAGCAGAACGAGGCGATTCCGGTCGCCAACATCACCCTCTCGCAGGCGGTGGAGACCGCGTGGCTGTACTTCTTCAGCGGGGTGCTGGCGCCGGCACGCCTGGGCGTGGAGCTGGCCCCGAACATCATCGATCTCAGCGGCGGCCCCATCGAATCGCTGAGCTTCGTCTCGTACAGCATGCTGCTGACCATCGGCTTCGCCGTGATCCGGCTGGGATTGACCCAGGTCTACTCGGCGATCAGCGAGGCCGTCCTGAATCAGTGCGTCGCTCAGGTGACCGACGAGGAGAAGGCGCTGGCGGGGGCTCCGAGCGAGGACGTCGTCTACGACATCCCCATCCATCCGATCATCTCCTCGATCGCCGACCAGCTCGCCCTGGCCGACTCAGACACCTGCACCCCGATCGGCGATCTGACGCTGGCCCGGATCGTGACCCGCACCGGCGAGGCCGCCCAGGCCCAGGCCCCGAACGCCGCGGCGAAGCGGCAGATCGGCGCCGAGACCACGCGTCTCCTGCGGCAGATGCGGACCGTCCGGATTCCGCATCATCTGATCCCGGCAGACCCGGACGACTGGAACACCGTGGAGACGATGGGCTCCTACATCGGCGGCGCGATTCCCTTCGTCGGCGGCGCACCGCTGGACATCCTCATCGGGCTCGGTCACAACCTGGGCCAGGGCGCGCGCTTCGACGAGACCGTGTCGCTGCACGACCTCACCGTCACCAAGTCCCTGACGGCCGCGTACTTCTCGTATCACCTGGCGGTGCACCTGTTCACCACGATCGGCTCCGCACTCACCGAGCCGATCGTCAACGGCGGCCTGACGGTGTCACCGTTCGAGATCCTCGGCCGGTTTCTCAACCTGCCGCTCACCTACGGCCTGGTGACCTACCACCACGTCATCCGGTCGATGTGCCTGCGCGAGGACGACACCTCCGGCACCGGGCTGGGCGCCGAGAAGAAGCAGCGCGACTACGCCGCCGGGGTCCGCACGTCCGAGCCCTCGTCCTCGGTGAAGCCGCGACGGTCCGCAACGCCGTCGACCTCGGCCTCGTCGAGGCCCGCAGTTTCGTCGAGCGCGACGTCCAGTCGCCCGCAGCCACCGGCGCCGAGCAGTAGTGCCCGTCGCCCCGGCCGGTGACCTTCCCGGACGTTGTGACGGTGCCGGGACCGGTGACTGAGAACACCGAGTCGCGGCAGCGCCGATCGACGATGCCGCGACTCGTGACGGTGCGCGAGGCGGGACTTGAACCCGCACGTCCTTCGGACACTGGAACCTAAATCCAGCGCGTCTGCCAATTCCGCCACTCACGCGTGCGCACCCGAGAATACCCGGCGCCCGCCTGCGTCAGACCTGCCAGCCCTCGGTCTGCCGCCAACGGGTCCACAGGTCGGCGAACACGCCGCCGCGGGCCAGCAACTGTTCGACGTTGCCTGAGTCGACGACGCGACCGTCGTCGAGCACGATCACCTGATCGGCCAGCGCGACCAGCGCCGGACGGTGGGTGACGATCACCGTCGTCCGCTCACCGCGGACCTGTTCCAGGGCGTCGACCACCGCGCGCTCGGTGATGGCGTCCAGCGCCGAAGTGGCTTCGTCCACCAGGAGAACCCCCGCCGGTTTCGCCAGTGCCCGGGCCAGGCCCACGCGCTGCCGTTCGCCGCCGGACAGGGCGTTGGCGGACTCCCCCACCCGCGAGTCCCAGCCGGCCGGAAGGGTCTCGACCAGTTCGGTGAGCTGCGCCCGCTCGGCCAGGGCGGGCAGGGCCGCGTCGTCGACGGCGCCGATGTTCTCCCGGAGAGTCCCCGGGCGCAGTTGGGTGGTCTGGAAGACCACCGAGGCTTCGGCGAGCCGATCGGGTGCGGCCGCCGGGACGCCGTCGGCCAGGACTGCGCCGCCGGTGGGCTCGCGCAGCCCGGAGAGCACGTCGAGCAGAGTCGACTTGCCCGACCCCGAGCCGCCGACGATCACCGTGATGGCACCGGCCGGGAAGTCGGCATCCACCTCGCGCAGTGCCCGCGTGCCGTCCGGGTAGGTGAAGTCGAGGCCGTCGGCGCGAAGCCCGCGGGCCAGACCGGTGCCGCGCACGACACCGGCCCGCGGATCGCCGGCCGCCTGGTGCTCGGTCACCAGTTCGCGCACGGAGGTCAGCACGCGGGCCGCCGATGCCGAGGGGGTGGACAGCAACGACAACGAGCCCGTGGTCTCGACGATCCGCAGGAGCACCACGATCATCGCGGCCGCCGCGACCGGCTCCAGGTCGCCGGAGAGGTACAGCGCGACGGTGGTCGCGCCGAAGGCCAGCAGCACCAGCTGCAGCACCACCGAGAACAGGGTGTCGCCGGGGATCTGCCAGGCCAGCAGCCGCAGGCCGCGCCTGCGGGAGGCACGTAGCACCCCGTCGAGCGTGCCGGTGCCGACACCCGCGCCGCGCAGCGTCGGCTGAGCCCAGGCGAACTCGAGGACGCGGTCGTCCAGTTCGCGGCCGGCATCGGCGAAGGCCTCCTCTGATTTCGCCACCGCGCGGCGCCCGGCGACGAGCGCCAGGAACATCGCGATCCCGCCGGCCAGGGCCACCAGGGCGAGCTGCCAGGCGACCGCGAGGAGCATCAGCGCCAGCAGCGGCGTCAGCAGCAGCGCATGGATCAGCGGCGAGCCCAGCAGCACCACCACCGAGATCGATTCCGGTGCCGCGGTGGAGATCAGGTCCCGGAGCCGGGAGGCGCGCGGCGAGTGCAGTTCGGCCGGATCCAGCCGCCGGATGGCCGACAGGCCCGCGACCTCGATCGCGTCGATGAGCCCGAATCCGAGCCGTAGCCCGGCCCGGGTGGCCAGGCCGTCGGCGACCCACGCCAGGACCAGCTGCGCCACCAGCAGCCCGACCCACGGCCACGCCTGAGACGGCTGGTCGCCGAACAGGGCGTGCAGCACCGGGATCAGCGTCATCACCGAGGCGGCCTGCAACACGGTGGAGAACACCGTCAGGCCGACGAACAGGAGGCGGTCGCGGCGGCCGGCGGCACCGGTGATCGCGGCGATGTCGGAGTAGATCATGACAGGGCCTCCATCGCGCGACCGTGCAGGCGGGAGTACAGACCGCCGGCGGCCAGCAGTTCGGGTTGCGTGCCCTGTTCGGCGATCCGTCCGTCGTCGAGCACGACGATCAGATCGGCCTGGGCGACGGTGTGCAGCCGGTGGGCCACCACCAGCACGGTCCGCCCCTCCAGCAGGCGGGTGAGCCCCTGGCGCACTTCCCATTCGGAGTCCGGGTCGGCGGCGGCGGTCGCCTCGTCGAGCACCACCACGCGCGGATCGCCGAGGATCGCGCGCGCGATCGCGACGCGCTGGCGCTGGCCGCCGGAGAGGCTGTCGCGGTCGATGACGGTGTCGTAACCGTCCGCCAACCCCTCGATCACCTCGGCGATGTACGCCGTGCGGGCGGCGTCCACGATCTGCTCGCGGGTGGCTCCGGGCATGCCGAGCGCGATGTTCTCGGCCACCGTCCCGTGCACCAGCTGAACGTCCTGCAGGACGACGGCGATCTGCCGGCGCAGGACCTGCTCGTCGAGCAGTCGCAGGTCGGTGCCGTCGAGCGTGACGGCACCGGCATCGGGATCCCACAGCCGCGCCGCCAGCGCGGCCACGGTGGACTTGCCCGCCCCGGACGGGCCGACGACGGCGGTGGTGCCGCCCGGCGGGAGGGCGAGGGTGAAGTCCGAGAGGACCGCGCGCCCGGCCGTGTATCCGAAGGTGACGCGCTCGAAGCGCACCGCGGCGCGGGTGGCGCCGACGGCCGGCGACACCGCGGCGTCCGGACGGGCCAGCTCGGGCGTGGTGAGCAGCAGGTCCAGGCCGGCCTTGGCGGCCATCCCTTCGCGCAGGCCGTTGGCGGCGTAGGAGGCGGCGAGCAGACGGTCGCCGAACGAGGTGCCCAGGATCAGGAACGGCAGGATGGCCGCGGCGGGCATCCACCCGATCACGATCAGGCCGGTGCCGGCGAGCGCGACCAGCACCATCGAGGTCATCGGGCGGTTGAGCTGGATCAGGATCGCCTTGCGGTCGATCGTGTCGTGCTGCCACTGCTTCAGGAATCCGACCAGCGCCGAGACCTCGCCGGGCAGATCCACCGTGGCCTGGTCGCCGAAGACCCGGCTGACCGGCTGACCGGCGATGTACCGCTCGGCGTCGCCGGGCAGGGTCGCGTTCCACTGCAGCACCCGTTGCAGCCGTGGTTTGTCACCGGCCGCCAGCCGGATCATCAGGACCAGGTAGACCACCACCGGCACCAGCAGGATCAGCGCGAGCGTCCAGTTCACCGAGAACAGATAGCCGAGGATCGCCAGCGGCGTCACCACGGCGGTCACCAGGTCCACGGCCGCGTGCGTCACCAGGTAGTGCAGCGAGTTGATGTCGTCCTGGGCGAGCTTGCGCACCTCCGCCGAGCGGCGGCCCAGGAACCAGCCCAGCGGCAGCCGGGTGAACTTCTCCATCACCCGGCGCCGCAGGGCGGCGGCGAAGAACTGGTCGTAGAAGTGGAGCACCGTGATCAGCACGGCGCTCAGTCCAGTGCCCACCAGCAACACGATCACACCGGTCACCCCGACCTGGACCAGTTGCTCGCGGTCGGCGCCGTCGACCAGACGGCGGGCCAGCTCGGCGAACAGGACCAGCGGCACCACCGCCAGCGCCGCCAGGACCAGGGCGATGAGGGCGGACAGGATGAAGGCCGGGCGCGCCGGGCGCAGGACGGACGTGCCGTCGTCGATCGGGACCGCCGGCGCCGCGGCGGGCGCTCCCTCCGCTGCTGCGGCGACCTCGGCTTCGGCCACGCCGGCCAGTTCCTCGGCTTCGACCTGCTTGCCCATCGCCCGGCCCCGGATCCAGTAGGCCTGGGCGTGCATGGTGCCCTTGTTGTGCCCGTGGTCGCCGGTCAGCTTGGCGCGCACCAGTCGGGTCGCGGTGCTCTCCGCCGCCACCCACGACTTCCAGCCGCGATAGTCGTCGTCGCCGAGCGCGTCCACCAGGGCCCGGCCGTCCGGGCGCCGCGGCACCCAGGTGACCTCCAGGTCGGGATGGTCGGGAATCGACAGCTGCGGGTCGTCGTCGTGCGTGTACTCCAGGAAGGCCCGGACCCCGACGCCGGGCGGCGCGGCCGCGATGATCGAGCAGATCCCCGGCCACGAGGCCACGTCGCCGACCAGCAGGTAACCGGCCGGCTGCGGATCGTCGAGTTCCCAGCCGTCGCCGCCCATGCGCTGCATGACGAGTTCGTCGCCGGGCGCGGCGTGCACGGCCCAGTTCGACGCCGGACCGGCGGGCTGGTGCACCAGGAAGTAGATGCCGAAGGTGCCGGCGGCGGGATCGGGATCGACGAGGGTGTAGCCGCGCTGGTACTGCTTGCTGCCGCCGTCGACGTCCGGGAACCAGGCGCGGATCCAGGCCGACGGCCGCTCCCCGTCGGGATACAGCAGTGTCTCGCTCGTGAAGTCCAGGCGCACGACGGCCGACGAGATCCACTCGATGCGGGTGACCGTGGCCAGATGTTCTTTGGCGCCGAGTGCCCGTAAGACCGCACCCTGAAATCCCCTGCCCACGCGCTCTCCAATCTCACCCCGGAAGATTAGGGTCAGCTTACCTATCGTGCACCACAGTTCCACCCGGCCGCCGTCCGCCCCGGCTCCCTCCGGCGGGGCGCAGGTCACATCGCATGAACAGGTACCGTCGATACCGTGGAGACGACCCCTCAGCAGCCTCGGCGGCGGCACCGGCCGGCGCTGATCGTTCTCGTCGCCGTGGCCGCGGCGGCCTGCCTGGCTCTGGGATGGTGGCAGCTGGACCGTTTCGAGTCGGCCTCCGGCACCGCGCAGAACCTCGGCTACGCCCTGCAGTGGCCCGTTTTCGCGATCGCCTTCGTGTGGGCCTATCGCCGCTTCGTGATCCTGGAGGAGGACCCCGAGGTGGAACAGCAGCGCTCACGCAGCGGCCCCACCGAGATCCCCGAGGGGATCCTGCCCGAACGCCCGACCGCCGCCGATCCCGCGGTCGCCGCTCTGCGCGACGCCCCCGACGACCCGGCCGCCGCCGAGTACAACCGCTACCTCGCGGAACTCGACCGCACCCCCGGCACCCCCGCTTCCGTCAACACCGAGCCCGTCACGACCGAGCCCAGCAGCCCCGAACCCAGCACGACGAAGGACCAGAAGTGACCGACACCCCTCAGCAGTCTCCGGCCGGCACCGAGGCGGCTCCCGCCAAGAAGGTGACCGCGTCTCCCGCGTCGATCAAGAGCGCGTTGCAGAAGTTCCGGGTGATGGCCTGGATCACCGGTGTCTGGCTGCTGGTGCTGTGCGCCGAGATGATCGCCAAGTACGGCTTCGGCGTGGAGGGCCTCGAATGGATCGGGCCGGTGCACGGCGCGATCTACTTCCTGTACTTCCTGTTCACCCTCGACCTGGCGATGAAGGTGCGCTGGTCGCTGTGGACGACGTTCATCACCGTGCTCGCGGGCACCATTCCGCTGCTCTCCTTCTGGGTCGAGCACATCCGCACCGTCGAGGTCCGCGAGCGCTTCAGCCTCTGACCTGCAGTTTCAGTAGATCTGTCGACAAACCTTCCAATTACTTGGATGTCCTAGTATATTTGGGGCATGGCTGATCTGCGAACCATCCCCCATTACCTCGACGGCGCCCGCGTCGACGCCCCGGACGCCCGCCAGGCCGACGTCTACGATCCCAACTCCGGGAAGGTCGTGGCCACGGTGCCCCTGGCCGACGCCTCCGCGGTCGATGCGGCCGTCGCCTCGGCCCGGACTGCACAGGCGGAGTGGGCGAGCTGGAACCCGCAGCGCCGCGCCCGTGTCCTGATGCGCTTCATCGCCCTGGTCAACGACGAGATGGACGAGCTGGCCACCACCCTCTCCCTGGAGCACGGCAAGACGCTCGCCGACGCACGCGGCGACATCCAGCGCGGCCTCGAGGTGATCGAGTTCGCCGTCGGCATCCCCCACCTGCTCAAGGGTGAGTACACCGAGGGCGCCGGTGCCGGTATCGACGTCCACTCGGTCCGCCAGCCGCTCGGTGTGGTCGCCGGCATCACCCCGTTCAACTTCCCGGCGATGATCCCGCTGTGGAAGGCCGGTCCCGCGCTGGCCTGTGGAAACGCCTTCATCCTCAAGCCCTCCGAGCGCGACCCCTCGGTGCCGGTGCGGCTGGCCGAACTGTTCACCGAGGCGGGACTTCCCGACGGCGTCTTCCAGGTGGTGCACGGCGACAAGGAGGCGGTCGACGCGCTCATCGAGCACCCCGACGTCAAGGCCCTCGGCTTCGTCGGCAGCTCGGACATCGCGCAGTACATCTACTCCGGCGCCGCCGACCGCGGCAAGCGTTCGCAGTGCTTCGGCGGAGCCAAGAACCACGCGATCATCCTCCCCGACGCCGATCTGGACATGGTGGCCGATGCGCTGCTCGGCGCCGCGTACGGCAGTGCCGGCGAGCGTTGCATGGCCCTGTCGGTGGCCGTGCCGGTCGGCCAGGAGACCGCGGACCGCCTGCGCGAGAAGCTGGTCGAGCGGATCGCCGGACTGCACGTGGGACACAGCCTGGACCCGCGGTCGGACTACGGCCCCCTGGTGGCGCAGTCGGCGCTCGACCGCGTGCACCACTACCTCGACGCCGGCGTGACCGAGGGCGCCGAGCTGGTGATCGACGGCCGCGGCCAGGGCGCCGCCGACGACAGCTTCTCCGACACCGATCTGCGCGAGGGCTTCTTCATCGGCCCGAGCCTGTTCGACAACGTCACCCGCGACATGTCGATCTACACCGACGAGATCTTCGGTCCGGTGCTGGTGATGGTGCGCGCCGCCGACTACGAAGAGGCCCTGGCCCTGGCGAACGACCACCAGTACGGCAACGGCGTCGCGATCTTCACCAACGACGGCGACGCCGCCCGCGACTTCGCCTCGCGCGTCGAGGTGGGCATGGTCGGGGTCAACGTGCCGATCCCGGTTCCGGTGGCCTACCACACCTTCGGCGGCTGGAAGCGTTCCGGATTCGGCGACCTCAACCAGCACGGTCCGACGTCGATCCAGTTCTACACCAAGACCAAGACCATCACCTCGCGCTTCCCGTCCTCGGCGGTGCGCACCGGTCAGGCCGGCACCTCCGGTGGGGCCGAGTTCGTCATCCCGACGATGAAGTGACGGCGATGCACGGGTACACCGACGCCGACCTCGACCCCGACGATCGCGAGATCGTCTCCGCCGCAGCCGATTTCGCGGACCGGAAGCTGGCACCGTACGCCCTGGAATGGGATGCGGCGGCACACTTCCCCGTCGACGAGCTGCGCCAGGCCGCCCAACTCGGCATGGGCGCGATCTACTGCGACACCGAACACGACGGCTCCGGGCTGCGCCGCCTGGACGGCGTCCGGATCTTCGAGCAGCTCGCCTACGCCGATCCGGCGGTCGCGGCGTTCCTGTCCATCCACAACATGTGCGCGTGGATGGTCGACGCCTACGGCACGCAATCCCAACGGGCCCAGTGGATTCCACGGCTCAGTTCGATGGAGTCCGTCGCCAGTTACTGCCTCACCGAGCCCGGTGCGGGTTCGGACGCGGCGGCGCTGACCACACGCGCCCGGCGCGACGGCGACGAGTACGTGCTCGACGGCGTGAAGCAGTTCATCTCCGGCGGCGGCGTCAGCGACCTGTACGTGGTGATGGCGCGCACCGGCGAGCCCGGCCCGAAGGGCATCTCCACCTTCCTGGTGGAGGCCGGCACCCCCGGTCTCGGCTTCGGGCCGTCCGAGCACAAGATGGGCTGGCACGCCCAGCCCACCGCACAGGTGATCTTCGAGGGCGTGCGGGTCCCGGCGTCCAGCCTGCTGGGCGAGCAGGAGGGCCGCGGCTTCGGAATCGCGATGAACGGTCTCAACGGCGGACGGCTGAACATCGCCGCCTGTTCTCTGGGCGGCGCACAGGCCGCCTACGACAAGGCGGCCGACTACGTCGCCGACCGCAAGGCGTTCGGTCAGGCGCTGATCGACGAGCCCACGATCCGGTTCACGCTCGCCGAGATGGCGACCGACCTGGCGGCCGCACGGCTGATGCTGGCGCGCGCGGCGACAGCCCTCGACGCCGGCGAGCCCGACAAGGTCGAACGCTGCGCCATGGCCAAGCTGCACGTGACGCAGACCTGCCACCGGATCGCCGACCAGGCGCTGCAGTTGCACGGCGGCTACGGCTACCTCCACGAGTATGGAGTGGAGAAGATCGTGCGGGATCTGCGGGTTCACCGCATCCTGGAAGGCACCAACGAAATCATGAAGGTGGTGATCGGCCGCGCCATCGCCGATCGCCACCGGACCACCGATCGATGACGGAGAAGACCATGAACATCGCATTCCTCGGCCTCGGCAACATGGGCGGGCCCATGGCCGCCAATCTGGTGAAGGACGGATACGACGTCATCGGGTTCGACGTCTCCGCCGATGCCCGTGCCGCCGCCCAGTCCGCGAACGTCCCCGTGACCGACAGCCTCACCGAGGCCGTCGCGACCGCCGACACCGTGATCACCATGCTCCCCAACGGGGCCATCGTGAAGAACTGCTACGAGGAGCTGCTGCCCTTCGTCCCGACCGGCGCACTGCTGATCGACTCGTCGACCATCTCGGTCGACGATGCCCGGGCCATCCACGACATGGCCGCCGAACGGGGTCTGGAGCAGCTCGATGCCCCGGTCTCCGGCGGCGTCAAGGGCGCGACGGCCGGCACGCTGGCCTTCATGGTGGGCGGCACCGACGAAGCCTTCAACGCCGCCAGGGCCGTACTGGATCCGATGGCCGGCAAGATCATTCACTGCGGCGGTTCCGGTGCCGGTCAGGCCGCCAAGCTCTGCAACAACATGCTGCTGGCCGTGCAGCAGATCGCCGTCGGCGAGGCCTTCACCCTGGCACAGAAGCTCGGGCTGAAGGATCAGGCCCTGTACGACGTGATCACCGGGGCCACCGGCAACTGCTGGGCCATCGAGACCAACTGCCCGGTCCCGGGCCCGGTGCCCACCTCACCGGCGAACAACGACTTCGCTCCCGGCTTCGCCACCGCGCTGATGAACAAGGATCTCGGCCTGGCGATGGACGCCGTGGTCTCCACCGGGGCCCGCGCTCCGCTCGGCGAACATGCCGCGCAGATCTATCGCGGCTTCGCCGACCGGTCCCCCGGGCTCGACTTCAGCGCCGTCATCACCACACTCCGCTGAGCGGAGTCTCCTCCGGCGCGATCGGCGGGGTGCGGATTCAGTAGTCCCCGGCCTCGCGCCGGAGCGTGTCGATCGCGGCGGTGAGCGCGCGCACCTGGTCGTCGCCGATGCCGACTGCGGTGAACACCTCGTCGTTCAGTGCGACGGTGGCCCGTTCGACCAACTCGCGCCCCTGGTCGGTGATCTCCACAAGCGTCACGCGGCCGTCGCTGGGGTGCGGGTTGCGCCGGACCAGGCCGTCCTCCTCCAGCCGCCGGATGCCGTGCGTCACGCTGGTGACGTGCACCTGCAGCCGATCGCTGGCCTTGGTGATCGGGAGTGCGCCCGAACGTGAGAAGGCCAGCAGCCGAAGCAGTTCGAAGCGGGAGAAGCTGAGTCCGAACGGCCGCAGCGCCGCCTCCACGCGCGCCAGCAGGATCTGGTGCGCACGCATCACCGAGGTGACCGCCGTCATCCCCTCGGCGGCCTCCCCCCAGCCGGCGCGCACCCAGTTGGCGCGCGCGGCGGCGATCGGATCGTCGGACATCAGTCCGCCGCGGCCAGGGACCGAAGCGCCGGAACCAGCGCGGCCAGCGCCTTGCCCCGGTGGCTCAGCGAATCCTTCTCCGCCGCGGTCAGTTCCGCGGACGTGCGGCCTGCGGCCACCTCGTCGTCGGGGACGAACAACGGGTCGTAGCCGAAGCCGTTGGCGCCCCGCCGCTCGGCGACGATCCGGCCGTGCCATTCTCCGCGCGCGACCGCTTCCTCGCCGTCGGCGTTGACCAGTGCGCACACCGAGACGAAGGCGGCGCCCCGCCGCGACCCGGGGACGTCGGCCAGCTGCGCCAGCAGCAGATCGTTGTTCGCCTGATCTCCCTTCCCGCCGCTCCATCGCGCCGAGAGCACACCGGGCATGCCGTTGAGCGCATCGACGGTGAGGCCGGAGTCGTCAGCAAGCGCGGGAAGCCGTGTCGCCGCCACGGCGGCGCGGGCCTTGATCAGGGCGTTCTCCTCGAAGGAGGCACCGTTCTCCACGGGCTCGGGGTACTCCGGGACGTCACCGAGACCGAGCACCGTCAGTCCGGTGATGCCCGCGGCGTCGACCACCCGGCGCAGCTCGGCCAGCTTCTTGGCGTTGTTGCTGGCGAGCACGACCGTCCCGGCCGCTGCGTCGGTCATGCCGGCTCACTCACCGTCCGGGAGCACGCCGGGGTACGGCTCGGCCAGCGCCTCGCGCTGCGCGACCACCAGCTGGTCGACGCCGACCATCGCGACGTCCAGCAGCTTGTCGAGGGTGGCGCGCGGGAAGGTGGCGCCCTCGCCGGTTCCCTGGATCTCGACGAAGGTGCCCGCGTCGGTGGCGACGACGTTCATGTCCACCTCGGCGCGCGAGTCCTCCTCGTACGGCAGGTCGAGACGGACGCGACCGTCCACCACGCCCACGCTGACCGCCGCGATGATGCAGCTCAGCGGCTGCGGGTCGGCCAGCTTCCCGGCCGCACCGAGCCAGGTCACGGCGTCGGCCAGCGCCACGTAGGCGCCGGTGATGGCCGCGGTGCGGGTGCCGCCGTCAGCTTGCAGCACGTCGCAGTCGAGGGCGATGGTGTTCTCGCCGAGTGCGGCCAGGTCGATGCAGGCGCGCAGCGACCTGCCGATGAGGCGGCTGATCTCGTGGGTGCGGCCACCGACCTTGCCGCGCACGGACTCTCGGCTCGACCGCTCGTGCGTGGCGCCGGGCAGCATGGCGTACTCCGCGGTGAGCCAGCCCAGGCCCGAACCGCGCCGCCACGGCGGCACGCCCGGGCTGACCGAGGCGGTGCACAGCACGCGGGTGTTGCCGAAACCGACGAGGACCGAACCTGCCGGATTGGAGGTGAAACCGCGGGTGAAGGTGATGGGCCGCAACTCGTTGTCGGCGCGGCCGTCTGCTCGTGTGCTCACGGCCCCAACTCTATCGGCTTCCGACCCACCGCACCGGGAGCGCACCCCGATTTCGGCGGGCCACGTCGAGCCGTATCGATCCGGTGCCGACCGGCAGGTGCACCGCGGGTTCGGTTTCGACACGCTCTCGCCCTTGCGGGCGCGACCGGCTCAACCAACGGTACAAGGGGCGGCTCGACCGGCTCGACCACCGACAGGTGGGCGGCGGCTCAGCCGGGGAAGGGTGGGCGGACTTCGATGATCTGGCCCTGGTGGACCAGTTGCAGCGGCCCCTTGTAGGCCGCGCGGGCCTCGTCGAGGATCGCGTCGGCGTCACTCCACGGGACGACGTGGGTCAGCGCCAGGGAGCGGGCGGCGGCGCGGCTGGCGAGGTCCCCGGCTTCGGAGCCGGACAGGTGCAGGTCCTCGGGCCGCTCGCCGGGGGCGTGCGTCCAGGAGGCCTCGCACAGGAACAGATCGGCGTCCCGGGCCAGGTCCACCACCACGTCGGCGTAGCCGGTGTCGCCGCTGTAGACGAACACCTCGCCGTCGGGTCCGGTGATCCGCAGACCGAAGGTCGACGGCGGATGGGAGACCTTGAACGGCTCCACGTGCAGGCCGTTCACCGTCACCGGGGAGCGGTCCACCCACTCGTGGACGTCGTAGGTGTCGCTGATGTCATCGATCTCGCCCGGGTACTCCGAAGAGGCCGCACCGATGCGCAGCGCGGTGCCGGCCGGGCCGTAGAGCGGCGAACGGTGATCGGCCTTGTCCGGTGCCCAGCGCCGCCAGACGAGCATCGCGGGCAGATCCAGGCAGTGGTCGGCGTGCAGGTGGGACAGCAGAACCGCCACCCGGCTCGGGTTGGCGTGCTGCAGCAGCTCCCCGAAAACGCCGTGCCCGCAGTCCACCAGCACCGGGTCCTCCCCGTCCGCCTGCAGGAGGTAGCCCGAGCACGGGGCGCCGGGACCGTTCACACTTCCCGAGCACCCGAGGACCGTCAACCGCATGAGACCCACTCTGCCACGAGCCCGCGGCCGTCCATTGTCGAACCGGGCGGCTTGACCGACCCGTTACTCGGGGTCCGCACGGCTACAGATGCGTCACTTCGCCGACCGTCGGTCCCAGGAACCTGGTCGAGAGACGGCGGAACGAATCGGGGTCACCGGTCGCCGAGAACGTGCGGGCGGCGCCCCGTCCGGAATGCGGGTGCAGAGTATCGGTTTCGGTGAGCACCCGGAAAGTGTCCTTGGCCGTCTCCTCGGCGCTGGACACCAGCGTCACCTCGTCCCCCATCACCAGCTGCAGCACACCGGACAGCAGCGGATAGTGGGTGCAGCCGAGCACCACCGTGTCCACGCCCGCCTCCTGCAGGGGCTCGAGGTAGCCCTGCGCCAGCTGGAGGATCTGTCGGCCGCTGGTGACACCGCGCTCGACGAAGTCGACGAACCGCGGGCAGGCGACGGCGGTCACCTCCAGGTTCGGGGCGGCCGCGAAGGCGTCCTGGTAGGCGCGCGAGGCCACCGTGGCCTCCGTGCCCAGCACGCCGATCTTGCCGTTCTTGGTGGCGACCACCGCGCGGCGCACCGCCGGGAGAACCACCTCGATCACCGGGATCGGCGCGTAGCGTTCGCGGGCATCGCGCAGACAGGCCGCCGAGGCGGTGTTGCAGGCGATGACGATCGCCTTCACGCCCTGCTGCACCAGTTCGTCGCCGATGGCGAGCGCGTGCCGCCGGATCTCCGGGATCGTCAGCGGTCCGTACGGCCCGTTGGCGGTGTCACCGATGTACAGCACGTCCTCGTCGGGCAGCTGATCGATGATCGCGCGCGCCACGGTCAGGCCGCCGACACCGGAATCGAAGATGCCGATGGGAGCCAGTTTCACGTCGTCGCCAGCGATCTCGGTCCTCCTCGGTCTGCGCCGCCACGACCCCGTCGGTCGCTACCGGCCAGTACCCAGGCTGCCAGGACACCGCCCAGTGCGCCAAAGAGGTGTCCCTGCCAGCTGACCGCGCCGCCCGCCGGGACCATCCCCCAGAGGATGCCCCCGTACACCACCAGCAGCACCAGACCGCCCAGGACCTGCCAGAAGTCGCGGTTGAAGATCCCCCGCACCAGCAGATAGGTGAGCCAGCCGAAGACGATGCCCGAGGCGCCGACGGTGACCGTGCCCGCGGGGGCGGTCAGCCACACCCCGAAGCCGGACACCACCCAGACCACGGCGGTCACCGCCAGGAAACGCCCCGCCATCAACAGCAGGAAGCCCAGGACCGCGCCGGGCACCACATTCGCGATCAAGTGGGCGAAGTCGATGTGCAGCAGCGGCGCCCACACGATGCCGGTGAGGCCGTCGGCCGTCCGCGGCACGATTCCCGCTTGATCGAGCCGGTAGTCGGTGGCCGCGTCGATCCCTTCGATCACGAACAGCGCCGCGACGATCACCGCCATGGTGACCCCGCAGCGCTGCCACCGCGGCCACTGCGGCCGAGTGGCCGGTACCGGCGCGCCGGTCACCCGGCCGGCCGCTCGCCGAACGCGGAACCGAGCACGTCGCGGTAGGCCGGCACCGTCCCGACGGCCGTGGCCGCCAGCACCGCCGACACCACCGCCCGCCGGGTGACGGTGGCCGCCGCTTCGCACAACGCCGCGACGACGGGGGCGTCGGCGTCCATGCCTGGTGGCATCGGCACCGCCTTCTCCGGATCGGCGGTCTTCTGCCCCGTCGCCACCGCGAACAGGGTGTCGCCGTCCATCGGCGAATGCGCCGGCCGGATCGCGCGGGCCAGCCCGTCGTGTCCGGACATCGCCAGGCGGCGGGCCCCGCCCACCGACAGGGTCGCGTCGGTGGCGACCACCCCGATGGTGGTGTTCAGCACGGTGCCCTTCGCGGTCAGTTCGGCGTGCGCCGCCACCTCCGTGGCCGCCGGCGCCGTCAATCCGTGGTGGTCCAGGTCCTCGCCTCCCCACGGCAGGCCGGTCGCCGGGTCGATCACCGCGCCGACCGGGTTCGCGATCACCAGCACGCCGACGGTGAGCCCGCTCGCGGGACCGTCGTGCACGGTCAGCGACGCGGTGCCCACCCCGCCCTTGAGGGCGCCGGCGCGCGCGCCGGTGCCGGCGCCGATGGTGCCGATCGCGAAGTCGGCGGCGGCGGCGGACAGCGCCGCCGCCCCGAAACCGGCGTCCGGGCGCCGGTGCCAGCCGCCCACCGGAAGGTCGAAGATCACCGCGGCCGGAACGATCGGCACCACGTGGCCGAGCAGATCCATCGACAGTCCGCGGCCGGCCTCCTCCAAGCTCCGCATCACCCCGTCGGCGGCGCTCAGACCGTAGGCGCTGCCACCGGACAGGACGATCGCCTGCGCGCCGAGCACGGTGTTCACCGGATCGAGCAGGTCGGTCTCCCGGGTACCGGGACCGCCGCCGCGCACGTCCACCGCGGTGACCGCGCCGTCGGGCACCACCACCACCGTCGTTCCGGTGGCCCAGCCGCGGCCCGGCTCGGTGTCGGTGCCGATCACCACGTCGTCGTCGAGGCGCCCGTGGTGGCCCACGACCACGCCCGCGACGTCGGTGATCCGGTCCCCGGGCAGAGCCTGCGGTGTCAGCACGGGCCCATCAGCGCCTCGACCAGCAGTTCCTGCACCACCGTGAGCCACTGGTAGACGTCGTAATGGCCGGCGTGCGGATGATCGGGGCCGGGCCGCTCGGGTTCGTCGGCCAGGCCCAGCATCGCCCCGAGGGCCAGCCGCACGTCGTTGAGCGCGGTGAGCCACTCGTCGGCTTCGTCGGCGGTGAGCGCCACGTCGCCGCCGTCGGGCGGCAAGGTGTCGAGCACCACCCGGGCCGCGGCCAATTTGGCGTCGATGATCAGCGGTTCGTTGAGGCCGCGCAGCGCGCCGTTGAGGTCGGCGGCCACCGGGGCGGCGGCCATCGACTCCTCCTGGTCGGGGCGATGGAAGTCCGGGAGCAGGCGCCCCAGAGTCGCATCGCGGGGCGCGGTGGTGTGCCCGGTCCGGATCCCGGTGAGATCGGCGAGCGAATCCTGCGGAGCCGAGCCGTCACGCTCGGAGAGTATCTCCGAGGTGGAATGCACCATCGAGGCGATCAGCTGACACTCGTAGCTCTCCAGGTTGGAGCAGATCCGCAGATCCGCACCGGCGCCGCGCCGGGACCAGGTCCGCATCAGGAGTCGTGCTGCATCGTCGCCCACAGGCCCGCCGCATGCAGTTTGCGGACGTCGCCTTCCACCTTGGCGCGGTCCCCGGCGGAGACCACGGCCTTGCCCTCGTGGTGCACCTGAAGCATCAGTTCGCGCGCCTTCGGCTCGGAATAGCCGAAGACTTTCTGAAACACGTAGGAGACGTAGTTCATCAGGTTGACCGGATCGTCCCAAACGATCGTCACCCATGGACGGTCGACTACCGCCTCCGGTTCGGCAACCGCTGTACCGGTGCTGGTACCGGGTGCCGCTTCCTCGAGCGCCATGAGCTATAGGGTAGCGAATGTGACGAGTACCGCGCTGCTGACCGATCAGTACGAGCTCACCATGGTCTCGGCCGCGCTGGCGGCCGGGACCGCGGACCGGCGCTGCGTCTTCGAGGTCTTCGCCCGGAGATTGCCCGACGGACGCCGCTACGGCGTCGTCGCCGGTACCGGCCGGCTCCTCGACGAGCTGGAGAACTTCCGCTTCGGGCCGGCCGAGATCGACGCATTGCGCGGGGTGGTCGACGAACCCACCCTCGAGTGGCTGAGGTCGTACCGATTCGGCGGCGAGATCGACGGCTACGCCGAGGGCGAGCTGTACTTTCCCGGATCCCCGATCCTGACCGTGCGCGGCGGATTCGCCGAAGCGGTGGTCCTGGAGACACTGGCCCTGTCGATCCTCAACCACGACAGCGCCGTCGCCTCGGCCGGTGCCCGCATGGTCTCGGCCGCCGCCGGCCGACCGATCATCGAGATGGGCTCGCGCCGCACGCACGAACGCGCCGCCGTCGCCGCGGCCCGGGCCGCGTACCTGTCCGGTCTCACCGCCACCAGCAATCTGGAGGCCGCCCGCACCTACGGGGTGCCAAGCGCGGGCACCGCGGCCCACGCGTGGACGCTGGCGTTCACCGGTCCCGGCGGCAGCGACGAACGGGCGGCGTTCGCCGCGCAGGTCGCCAAGCACGGACCGGAGACCACCCTGCTGGTGGACACCTACGACATCACCACCGGCGTCCGCAACGCGATCGAGGTGGCCGGGCCCGGCCTGAACGCGGTGCGGATCGACTCCGGCGACCTGGGGGTGCTGGCCCGCCAGGTCCGCCAGCAGCTCGACGACCTCGGCGCCACCGGCACCAAGATCGTGGTCAGCGGCGACCTGGACGAGTACGCGATCGCCTCGCTGCGCGCCGAGCCGGTGGACCTGTACGGCGTCGGCACCTCGCTGGTGACCGGCAGCGGCGCGCCGACCGCGGGCATGGTCTACAAACTGGTCGAAGTCGACGGCCTCCCGGTGGCCAAGCGCTCGAGCCACAAGGAGAGCCACGGCGGCGCCAAGCGCGCGGTGCGGGCGGCCCGCGACACCGGCACGGTGGTGGAGGAGATCCTCTACCGCGACGGCGCCGCGGTGCCCGAGTCGGCGGCCGGTAGCCTGAATCTGCGCGAACTGCAGATCCCGCTCGTCCGCGGCGGCGACCGGGTGGACGGCGTGCCCACGCTGACCGAGGCGCGCAGTCACCTCGCGCGCGGCCTGGTGACCCTCCCCTGGGAGGGCCTGGGCCTGAGCCACGGCGATCCGGCCATCGGAACGCGCTATGTGAACCAACCGGAGGCATCATGAGTCGCGAGCCCGAACGCGCACTGATCGTCGTCGACGTGCAGAACGACTTCTGCGAGGGCGGTTCCCTGGCCGTCCCGGGCGGTGCGGCCGTGGCCGCGGCCATCAGCACGCTGATGGACGAGTACGAGACCGTCGTGGCGACCCGCGACTATCACATCGATCCGGGCGACCACTTCTCCGAGAATCCCGACTACGTCGACTCCTGGCCCCCGCACTGCGTGGTCCACACCGACGGTGTCGCCTTCCACCGCGATCTCGATACCGCGCGCCTGGACGCGGTCTTCTCCAAAGGCGCCTACAGCGCCGCCTACTCCGGCTTCGAAGGCGCCCACGAGGACGGCACACCGCTGGCCCAGTGGCTCCGCGACCACCACGTCACCGAGGTCGACGTGGTCGGCCTGGCCGCCGACCACTGCGTCCGCGCCACCGCTCTGGACGCCGCACGCGCCGGCCTGGCGACCCGGGTGCTGCTCAATTTCACGGCGGCGATCTCGCCGGCGACGTGGGCCGGTGCGGAGAAGGAATTGCGCGCGGCGGGGGTCGAGTTCGAGGGCGACCTGCTGTACACGGGTGCCACGCCCGAGTGAGCGATCTGCCCAACGTCCCCTCCCTGCTCTCCTCCGCCGTCACCGCCCTGGGCGGCACGCGCCGCGACGGCCAGGTCCAGATGGCCGCCGCCGTCGCCACCGCGATCGACGACGGGCGGCATCTGGCCGTCCAGGCCGGTACCGGCACCGGCAAGTCCCTGGCGTACCTGGTGCCGGCGATCCGGCACGCCGTCGACAGCGGTGAGACGGTCGTGGTCTCCACCGCGACCATCGCCCTGCAGCGTCAGCTCACCGAGCGCGACCTGCCGCGCCTGTCCGAGGCGCTGACGATGCCGCTGTCGCGGGAGCCGTCGTTCGCGATCCTCAAGGGCCGGGCGAACTACCTGTGCCTGAACAAGCTGCACTCCGGGGAGGCCGACGATCCCGGGGCCGAGCTGTTCGACGCTTTCGAGCTGTCCCGGATGGGGCGCGACGTGACCCGGCTGCGCGAGTGGGCGTCGGACACCGAGACCGGCGATCGCGACGATCTGAGCCCCGGCGTGGACAACCGTTCCTGGCGGCAGGTGAGCGTCAGCTCGCGCGAATGCATCGGCGCCGCGGCGTGCGAGTTCAGCGACGACTGCTTCGCCGAGGCCGCACGCCGGCGCGCCGGCGAAGCCGACGTGGTGGTGACCAATCACGCCATGCTCGCCATCGACGCGATGAGTCCGGCGACGATCCTGCCCGAGCATCGCGTGGTGGTGATCGACGAGGCGCACGAGTTGGTGGACCGGATCACGTCGGTCTCCACCGAGGAGGTCTCGGCCGCCGGCCTGAACTATGTGAGCCGCCGGGCGGGCAAACTGATCTCCACCGAGACCGCCGAGACCCTGGCCGGGGTCACCGCCGGATTGGAAGAACTTCTCGACGACGCCCGCGTCGGCGAATGGACGCGGCTGCCCGGCGGTGCCGGCGAGGTGCTGGCCAGTCTGCGCGACCGGCTCTGGGAAGCCCGCTCGGAGATCTCCCCGCCCGCCTCGGGCACCAAGACGCCCGCCGATGCGGATGCGGCGGCCGCCCGCCAGATGGCGATCAGCGCGGTGGAGAACCTGCACGACACCGTGGTGCGGATCCTGACCGTCTTCGGCGAGCCGGATGTGACCGCGCGCCGCGACGTGATCTGGCTGGCCGAGGAGCGTCTGCGCGGCGGGGACACTCGCCGGAGCCTGCACATCGCCCCGCTGTCGGTGGCGGGACTGCTGCGCAGTGCGCTGTTCACCGACAGCGTGGTGATCCTGACCTCGGCGACGCTCACCATCGGCGGCAGCTTCAACGCCCTGGCCCGTGCCTGGGGACTGCCGCCGGCCGACGACGATCCCGGCGCCTCCTGGCGGGGCCTGGACGTCGGCTCTCCGTTCGACTACCCGCGGTCGGCGATCCTGTACGTGGCCCGGGCGCTCGCGCCGCCCGGCCGCGACGGTCCCGCCGCGGCCACCCTGGACGAGATGACCGGCCTCATCGAAGCGGCCGGCGGTCGTACGCTCGGGCTGTTCTCCTCCATGCGGGCGGCGGCCCAAGCGGCCGAGGCCTTGCGCGAGCGGATCGACTTCCCGATCCTGTGTCAGGGCGAGGACACCACGTCCACGCTGATCGAGAAGTTCGCCGCCGACGAGCCGACGTGCCTGTTCGGCACGCTGTCGCTGTGGCAGGGCGTCGACGTCCCCGGGCCGTCGCTGAGTCTGGTGCTGATCGACCGGATCCCGTTCCCGCGCCCGGACGACCCGCTGTTGTCGGCCCGCCAGCGGGACATCGATGCGCACGGCGGCAACGGCTTCCTCGCCGTCTCGGCCAATCACGCGGCGCTGCTGCTGGCGCAGGGCGCCGGACGGCTGCTGCGCTCGGACGCCGATCGGGGCGTGGTCGCCGTCCTGGATTCGCGTCTGGCGACCGCACGCTACGGCGGCTACCTGATCGCCGGCCTGCCGCCGTTCTGGCGGACCACCGATCCGGCCGCGGTGCGGGCCGCGCTGGGCCGGCTCGCCGGTCGGGCATCGTCGTCGTGACCGGTCCGCGGCGACCGCTCTGGGAACGGCTCGGGGCCCGTCCCGGGCCGGCTGAGACGGAGTTTCGCGTGTGGGCGCCCAACGCCCGCGCGGTGAGCGTCTTCGGCGACTTCGACGACTGGGACCCCGGCGCCCACCCGATGCGACGCGACGGCGACGGGCACTGGACGGCCGCCGTGGCCGGGGCCGGTCCCGGCCACGCCTACAAGTACCGCGTGCTCGGCGCCGACGGCATCGCCCGCGACAAGGCCGATCCGCTCGCACTCGCCACGCAGTGCCCGCCGGAGACCGCCTCGGTGATCGCGGCACCGTCGGAGTACGTCTGGCACGACCACGACTGGCTGGCCGGCCGGGCGACCACCGATCCGGCCACCGCACCGGTCTCGGTCTACGAGGTGCACCTGCCGTCGTGGCACCCGGGCGCGAGCTACCGCGAGCTCGCCGGTCCGCTGGCCGAACACGCCGTCGCACACGGCTTCACGCACATTCAGCTGCTGCCGATCACCGAGCATCCGTACGGCGGATCGTGGGGCTATCAAGTCGGCTCGTACTTCGCGCCGACCGCCCGGCTGGGGCCGGCCGACGACTTCCGGTTCCTGGTCGACCATCTGCACTCGCGCGGCCTGGGCGTGCTGCTCGACTGGGTGCCGGCGCACTTTCCCAAGGACGATTTCGCGCTCGGCCGGTTCGACGGCACCCCGCTCTACGAGCACGCCGATCCCCTGCGCCGCGAGCAGCCGGACTGGGGCACGTACGCCTTCAATCTGGGCCGCCCCGAGATCCGCGAGTTCCTGATCGCCAGCGCCGTGTTCTGGTGCGAGGAGTTCCACCTGGACGGTCTGCGGGTGGACGCCGTCGCCGCCATGCTCTACCTGGACTACTCGCGCGAACCGGGACAGTGGCGTCCCAATGAGCGCGGCACCCACGAGAACGACGAGGCCGTGGCCTTCCTGCGTGAGCTGAACGATGCCGTGCACCAGGCGGTCCCGGGAGCGCTCGTGGTGGCCGAGGAGTCCACCGCCTGGCCCGGGGTCACCGCCCCGACCTCGCGCGGTGGACTGGGCTTCGACTTCAAGTGGAACCTCGGCTGGATGAACGACGCCCTGGACTTCGTCTCCCGGCCGCACGAGGAGCGCCGCCGTGCGCAGGAACGGCTGGTCTTCTCCCTCACCTATGCCACGGCCGAACAGTTCGTCCTCCCACTGAGCCACGACGAGGTGGTACACGGCAAGGGGACGCTCTGGACCCGGCTCCCCGACGGCTCCGACCGGGCCGCCGGCGTGCGTCTTCTGCTGGCCTACCAGTGGGCGCACCCGGGCAAGAAGCTGCTGTTCATGGGGCAGGAGTTCGGGCAGCGGAACGAATGGTCCGACGTCGACGGCCCCGACTGGCAGTTGCTCGACGACCCCGCACACGCCGGCATCGCCCGGCTGGTGGCCGACCTGAATCGGCTCTATCGCGAGTATCCGGCGCTGCACGCGCAGGACTACCGTGCCGACGGCTTCTCCTGGCTCGACGGCAACGACACCACCAACACGGTGATCGGCTTTCTGCGGCTGGGCCCGGAGCCGGGCTGCCCCGGACACGCGGTGGCCTGCGTCCTCAACTTCTCCACCGCCGACTTGTACGACTACCGCATCGGATTGCCCACCGGCGGCACGTGGCGCGAGATCCTCAACACCGGCGCTATCGACTACGCCGGCGGCGGGGTCGGAAACCTGGGGGCGGTCCGCGCCGAAGCGATCCCCAGCCACGGCCGCCCCTACAGCGCCCGCCTGACCCTGCCCGCCGAATCCGCGGTGTTCTTCACCCCTGGCCCGCACTGACCGACAGTTCTCGACGACAGAGCCTCTCGCTGGGTGAGCGGAGTCGAGATCAGCCCTCCCACACGACAATCGACGTGCATGTGGGCTCGACTCCGCCCGCCTAGCGAACGGGATGCTCGGCGACAGCGGCTCATACGCGGGAAGAAAGGGAAATTAACCGTTTGCTCCTGCGAGAGCGCCGCTGTTGCGGAGCATCTGACCCGGCATCGAGATCGAGATCATCCTCCGATGATCGATCGCGACAGATGACTCCGCTCGACGCGGAGATCAGTAGAGGGCTGCGGCGAGCTTGCGGCGCGCGGCCACCACGAACGGTTCCGACGGCTCGAAGAGCTCGAACAGCTCCAGCAGGCGCGTACGCGCCTTGTCCTTCTCGTCACCGGCGGTGGTGCGCACCACCGCGAGGATGCGCTCGAACGCCTCCTCCGGCTGCTGTGCCAGCAGCAGTACGTCGGCGGCCGCCAGCTGCGCGTCGATGTCGCCGGCGGCGGCGTTGTCGACGATGCTCGGATCGTGTCCCTGGGCCCGCAGGATGAACTCCAGATTCCGCACCGTGGACGCGGCCTCGGCGTTGCCCGGATCGGCCTCGGCGATGGCGCGGTACGCGGCGAGCGCGCCGTCGACGTCACCGGAGTTCATCAGCTCTTCGGCGGCCACCATCTGCGGATCGTCCTCCTCGGCGGGCGCTTCCCCACCGGCCGGATCGCCCTGCAGTGCGCCGCCGACCTTGGCGAGGATCTCGTCGATCCAGGCCTGGATCTGCGCCTGTGGCTGCACGCCGTTGAACGCCGACACCGGCTGTCCGCCGGCGATCGCGACCACCATCGGCACCGACTGCACGCCGAAGGCCTGCGCGATGCCCGGGCTGGCGTCGACGTCGACGCGGGCCAGCGCCCACCGGCCGCCGGACTGCTGGGCCATCGCGGCCAGCACCGGCGAGAGCTGCTGGCTCTCCGGCGACCACGCGGCCGACAGATCCACCACCACCACCTGCCGGGCCGAACGCCCGATCACTTCGGTCTCGAAGCTCGCGTCGGTCACATCGACCACGTTGTCGCCGGCAGGCGCCGCGGGCGCCCCGCCACCGGCGCTGACACCGGCGCGGCTCGCCTCAGCCTGCGCGGCGAGGGCGGAGAGGTCGACGGCTCCGGACATGGTTGCTGCGGCCTGCAGACCGGCGGCGGCCTGCTGGCGATTCCTGGGACTGGTCACACCTGCATTCTTTCATGATCATCGCCGGGCGTGTCGGCGACCGGGGACGCCGCAGACTGGTCCAGGTGGCCGTTGCGCTGCGCCCACCACTCGAAGAGCAGCGAGAAGAACGGCGGGATCGCCGAGAACAGCGCCAGCGCGGTGACCTTCCAGTTCCAGCGCAGCTCCACCGCGGTCCAGACGGTGATCGCCACGTAGGCCACGAAGGCGATGCCGTGCAGCATGCCCGGCACCATCGTCGCCGACTCGATGCCGGCGCCGTACTTGATGCCCATGCCGATCAGCAGCAGCGCCCAGGTGATCGCCTCGATGAGGGCGATCAGCCGGAAGCGCGGTGCCGGCTCGGCGACGTCGAACCAGTTCTTGACCCACGAGGTCTTGGTCGTCGAGGTCTGTGTCGTCTCAGTCATCGCGATCAGGCCTTCGGGACGCGCACGATGAGGGCGTCGCCCTGGCCGCCGGCGCCGCACAGTGCCGCAGCACCGATACCGCCGCCGCGCCGAGCGAGCTCGTTGGCCACGTGGAGCACGATGCGGGCGCCGGAGACACCGATCGGGTGCCCGAGGGCGATGGCGCCGCCGTTGACGTTGACGATCTCCGGGTCGATGCCCAGCTTGCGGATCGACGCCAGGCCGACCGCGGCGAAGGCCTCGTTGATCTCCACCAGATCCAGATCCGCGGGGGTGATGCCCTCGCGCTCACACGCCTTGGCGATCGCATTGGCGGGCTGCTCCTGCAACGACGAGTCCGGGCCGGCGACGACGCCGTGGGCACCGATCTCGGCCAGCCAGGTCAGTCCCTGCTCCTGCGCCTTGGCCTTGCTCATCACCACGACCGCGCACGCGCCGTCGGAGATCTGCGAGGCGTTGCCCGCGGTGATGGTGCCGCCCTTCCGGAACGCCGGACGCAGACCGCCCAGCGACTCGACGGTGGTGTCGGCGCGCACGCCCTCGTCCACGGTGAACTGCACCGGGTCGCCCTTGCGCTGCGGGATCTCGACGGCGACGATCTCGTTGTCGAAGACGCCCGCCGCGGCGGCCTCGGCGGCCAGCCGGTGGCTGCGCGCCGCGACCTCGTCCTGCTGCTCACGGGTGAAGCCGTCGGTGTCGTTGGAGTCCTCGGTCAGCGCACCCATCGGCTGATCGGTGAAGGCGTCGTGCAGGCCGTCGAAGGCCATGTGGTCCACCAGCTCGGTGTTGCCGTACTTGAAGCCGCCCCGAGAGCCGGGCAGCAGGTGCGGCGCCTGAGTCATCGACTCCTGGCCGCCGGCGACGACGCACTCGAACTCGCCGGCGCGGATCAGCTGGTCGGCCAGGGCGATGGCGTCCACGCCGGACAGACACATCTTGTTGATCGACAGGGCCGGTACGTCCCATCCGATTCCCGCCTTGACGGCGGTCTGGCGCGCGGGCATCTGGCCCGAACCCGCGGTCAGCACCTGACCCATGATCACGTAGTCGACCTCGGAGGCAGGCACGTGCGAGCGCTCGAGAGCGCCCTTGATGGCGATCGCGCCCAGGTCGACGGCGGAGAAGTTCTTGAGCGAACCCATCAGGCGCCCGAAGGGCGTCCGGGCTCCGGCGACGATGACGGTGGTGTTGTCGGACATCTACTGCACTCCTGAGACGGCGGAAATCGAACGGACCTCGTGACAAGGCACTTTCAGATCAACGCTACCGTGGCACCATGAGCAATTCCGCATCGGAAGGCGTGACCCCGGCCACTGGCGCACTCAGCGATGTCGCCGATCTCGTTCTCGGGATCGACCACGTCGGCATCGCCGTGCCCGACCTCGACAAGGCACTGAGCTGGTACCGCGACAACCTGGGCTTCGTCAACCTCCACGAGGAGGTCAACGAGGAGCAGGGCGTGCGCGAGGCGATGGTCGGCCCCGCCGGCGGCGACGGCGCCGTGATCCAGTTGCTGGCACCGCTGAACGATCAGTCGACGATCGCGAAGTTCCTCGATCGCAGCGGCCCCGGACTGCAGCAGCTGGCCGTCACGGTCCGCGACGTGGAGGCGGTGGCGGCCGTCCTGACCGCCAACGGCGTCCGTCTGCTGTATCCGGAACCCCGGCACGGAACGGCGGACTCGCGGATCAACTTCGTGCACCCGAAGGACTCCGGCGGCGTGCTCCTGGAACTGGTGGAGCCGGCGCCCGCGCACTAGGTTCCGACCGCCTCGCCGACGGCGAGTAACACCAGTCACACCAGCCACACCGTTACCAAAACGCTGCACAACACGCCGCGTGTGATACATGAGATCGCCTATCGGCGGGCCTAATGTTGCCCACATGTCAGCTCCCGGCCAGCGTCACAGCCCCTTCTCCATCGTCATGCGCGGCTACGACCGCGATCAGGTCACCGACCACATCCGTCAGCTCGAAGCCGATCTGGCGATGATGGCCGCGGATCGCGACTCCGCGCACGCCCACTCCGACGAGCTCCTCAACCATCTGGACCAGACGCGCGCCCGCGTACGCAGTCTCCAGGAGGACGTCGACACGCTCTCGGTGCCGCCGACCACGGTCACCGGTATGAGTGATCGCCTCTCCCGCATGCTGACACTGGCCACCGAGGAGGCCGGCGAGATCCGGTCGACCGCGCGCGACGAGGCCGCCGAGATGATCTCGGTGGCCCGGCAAGACGCAGACGCCGCCCGGAGCGAAGCGCAGACCGACGCCGCCCGGACCCTCGAGCTCGCCCAGCAGCAGGCCGACAAGCTGATCACCGAAGCCGAAGAGCGGGCCGCCGCCATCGAGGCGGCTGCCGCCGAGGAACGCGAACGCGCCCGTGCGATCGTGGCCGCCGCCGAGAACGATGCCTCCGGACTGCGCGGGGCCGCGCACCACGTCGCCGCCGCCCGCCTGGCCCGGTCGCGGGAACTGGCGCAAGCCGCACACGATGCGCACAAGCAGATCGTCGACCACCTCGGCGCGCTCCGCGAGCACATCACGGCGCTGCCGGGCGCACTGGAGCTCTCCGAGGACGAGCTGGATCTGGTCGGCACCACCGAGACCGACGATCTGGAACTGCTCAACCGCACCCTGGTCGGGCGGGACCGCTTCGAGGACGACGCCTCCCGGGTGATGGAGACCACCGACGTGCTCGACGCCGTCGACGGCGAGTACAGCGACGCCGACGACTCCGACGGCCCGGCGCGCGCCAGCGCCTGACCCCTTCGGCCGATTCCCCGCGGCCGCTCACGAGTTCCGGCTCTTCTCAGAAGAGCCGGAACTCGGTGCTTTCGGTACCCCGCAGCCGGTCGTAATCGAGTGTGACGCAGCGGATTCCGCGGTCGGTGGCCAAGGTCTTGGCCTGCGGCTTGATCTGCTGGGCGGCGAAGATGCCGGCGACCGGGGCCAGCGTCGCGTCGCGGTTGAGCAGATCCAGGTAGCGGGTGAGCTGCTCGACGCCGTCTATCTCACCGCGCCGCTTGATCTCCACCGCGACGGTCTGCCCGTCGGCGTCACGGCACAGCAGGTCCACCGGACCGATGGCCGTCATGTACTCGCGGCGGATCAGGGTGTAGCCGTCGCCGAGGGTCTGCACGTGCTCGGCCAGCAACTCCTGCAGGTGCGCCTCGACGCCGTCCTTCACCAGCCCGGGATCCACGCCGAGTTCGTGCACCGAGTCGTGCTCGATGTCCTTGACGGTGATGCGCAGCTGTTCACCGGCCTTGTTCTCCACCACCCAGACCGCCCGGGCATCGCTGCCCTCGACCGCCTCCTCCTCGGTGAGCCAGCACGGCGGGCTCATCCAGTTGAGCGGCTTGTAGGCCCGGTCGTCGGCGTGCACGCTGACTGAGCCGTCGGACTTGATCAGCAGCAGCCGGCGGGCCATCGGCAGGTGAGCCGTCAGCCGCCCCACATAGTCGACCTGGCATTCGGCAATCACGAGACGCACGGCCACAGCGTAACCGCGAACTGGCTAAGCTCAACGCCGGGGGGCGGGGCCCGCCGTCACATTCAGACCGGCAGCTGGAGCGAGCAATGCGCGACGACATCACCTACCGACTTCCCCAGCAGCGGCGTCTGGTGACCGAACTCCCCGGCCCCCGCTCGGCCGAGCTCGCCGACCGGCGCCGACGGGCCGTCGCCGGCGGCGTGGGTTCCTCGGTCCCGGTCTACGCCGCCGATGCCGACGGCGGAGTGATCGTCGACGTCGACGGCAACTCCCTCATCGACCTCGGCTCGGGCATCGCGGTCACCAGCGTGGGCGCCGCCGATCCGGCCGTCGCGTCCGCCGTCGCCGAGCAGGCCGGGCACTTCACGCACACCTGCTTCATGGTGACGCCCTACGAGGGCTACGTGGCCGTCGCCGAACGCCTCAACCGGCTCACTCCTGGGGTCCACGACAAGCGCACCGTGCTGTTCAACTCCGGCGCCGAGGCGGTGGAGAACGCGGTGAAGGCGGCCCGCCTGGCGACCGGCCGCGAAGCCGTGGTCGCCTTCGAGCATGCCTACCACGGCCGCACCAACCTCACCATGGGACTGACCGCCAAGGCGATGCCCTACAAGACCGGATTCGGGCCGTTCGCCACCGGGATCTACCGCATGCCGATGTCGTACCCGTATCGCGACCCGGCCGGGCAGACCGGCGAAGAGGCCGCCCGCGCGGTGATCGCCCGGATCAACACCCAGATCGGCGCCGCGTCACTGGCCGCGATGATCATCGAGCCCATTCAGGGTGAGGGCGGTTTCATCGTGCCCGCCCCCGGCTTCCTGCCCACCCTGGCGGAGTGGGCCCGCGAGCACGGCGTCGTGTTCATCGCCGACGAGGTGCAGACCGGCTTCGCCCGCACCGGCGACTGGTTCGCCTGCGACCACGAGGGCGTGGTGCCCGACATGATCACCATGGCCAAGGGCATCGCCGGCGGCATGCCGCTGTCGGCGGTCACCGGCCGCGCGGACCTGCTCGACGCCGTGCACCCGGGCGGTCTGGGCGGCACCTACGGCGGCAACCCCGTCTCGTGCGCGGCGGCCCTGGCGGCCCTGGACTCGATGGAGCGTCACCGGCTCGCCGACCGCGCCCGCGAGATCGGCGCGTCGATCGTGGCCCGGCTGGAGCAGGTGGCCGCCGACACCGGCGTGATCGGCGACATCCGCGGCCGCGGCGCCATGATCGCCGCCGAACTGGTGCATCCGGGAACCGACGAGCCCTGGCACGAACTCACCCGGGCGGTCGCCGCCGAGGCGCAGCGGCACGGCGTCGTGGTCCTGACCTGCGGCACCTACGGCAACGTGATCCGGCTGCTGCCTCCGCTGGTGATCGGCGACGACCTGCTCGCCGACGGGTTGAACGTGCTGGCCGAGGCCATCGCGACGGTCGCCGCGCGCTGAACCGGGGGTCAGCCCAATGCCGACGCGGGCACCCCGGCGCGGTCCGCCGCCGCCTCGGCGCCGACGAGCGCCCCGACGATCTCACCCGACCGCACGGCGACGTTCGACAGCAGCGTCGAGGTCAAGCCGTGCGAGTGCTCGGAATTGCCCTGGACGAAGATCGAACCGGTGATCTCCGGATCGGTCTTCAGGCGGTAGCTGCGGTCGAGCACCGGGTGACCGTGCGCGTCGGCGTGACACGACGACTCCAGCTCACCGAGCAGGCTGCCCACCGGGACCGGCTCGAATCCGGTCGCGAAGATCACCGCATCGCACTCGAGGTCGACGGCCTCCCCGGTGAGTCGGTTCACCACGCGCACCGTCGCCGAGTCATCGGTCTCGGCGAGGTCGGTGATCTCCGAGGCGCCGTGCACGAAGAGCCGGCGCTGCCCCGAGACCCGCTCGGAGTACTCCCGGCCGTACAGGTCGGAGATCAATGCGGTGTCCACCGCCGAGTAGTTGGTGCTGCGGTGGTAGTTCATCAGGCGCGCCTGCCACGCCGGGTCGGCGCCGAAGTACTCGTCGACTGTGGCGGCGTCGAAGATCCGGTTGGCGTACGGACTGTCGTCGGCCGGGGTGTATCCGTACTTGGCGAACACCGCGTGCACTTCGCCCCCGGTGGTCGAATGCAGGTAGCCGGTCACCTCGGCGGCGCTCTGGCCGGCGCCGACCACCGCGTACCGGCCGTGACGGGCCGCGGGCAGCTCGGCCAGACGGGTGAGCAGATCGTGGTTGTGGAAGACGCGTCGGCCGGACGTGACGCCGGCGGGCAGCTTGGCGCGGATCCCGCTGCCCAGCACCAGGTTGCGCGCCCGGTAGACGCCGTCGGAAGTCTCCACCTCGAAGACCTCGCCGTCCCAGCCGACCGTAGTGACCTCGGTGGAGTACTCCACCGGGATCGACACCCGGTCGGCGGCCCAGCGCAGGTAGTCGCAGAACTCCGAGCGCAGCGGGAAGAAGTCCTGCAGGTTGATGAAGTCGGCGAGCCGGCCGTGTTCGGCCAGGTAATTCAGGAAGGTGTACGCACTGCGGGTGTTCCGCTGGGTGGCCAGATCCTTGAAGAACGAGACCTGCACGGTCGCCCCGGGAAGAAGCATGCCCGGGTGCCACTGGAACCGGGTGCGGCGCTCGACGAACTGGGCGGTCAGCGCTGCACCCGGTGCGGCCTCGTTGTGTTCTTCGATCGCGATGGCCAGCGCCAGATTCGACGGACCGAATCCGATGCCGATCACGTCGAGAATCGGGTAAGTCTCTCTGCGCACTTGCTCACTCCTCGGTAGTCCGCAGCCTCGCGGACCTCGCGTCGTCGCGGACACCCTCGCTCCGTCTTGATAGGTGAGTCTAACCTAAGCTGAGACGGACGATCCGGGGCCGTTCCGGGGCACCTCCCCGCTTCCGGGCCCGAGAACCGCAGCGACGAAGGAGTACGAGGAGATTGTCGACGACAGCTCCGGAGACTGGCCACACGGGAGCTCGATCAGCTCGCGCGACCCCGCACCGGAATCCGGAATTCATGTTGTGCCGCAACAACTATCACGTCGTCGGTAACGGACGGATCCGATCGCTCGGTACCGCAGCCGAGGCCGCGCAGGCGATGGCCGACGGCTCCGTCCGCGCCGTCGTAGGCGCCATCCCGTTCGATGTGCGCGAGCGCGCCGCACTGACCGCCCCCGAAACCCTCGAGGTGCACGACGGCCCGTGGCGTCCGGCGCCGGTCACCGGTGCGCCCCGCATCCGGATCGACGCGATGGAGCCCTCGCTCGAGGCGCATCGCCGCCGCGTGGCCGATGCCGTCGCGACCCTGGCCGCTTCCGCCGGCGGCCTGCAGAAGGTGGTGCTGGCGCGCAGCGTTCTGCTCCGCGCCGAGGAGCCGCTGGCGGCGTGGGATCTGGCCTCGGCGCTGCGGTCGGCGGACCCGCGCGGCTCGTTGTTCGTGACCGATCTCTCCCCCGCCGGCCGCGCGGCCGCCCTGGTCGGAGCCAGCCCGGAAGTCCTGGTGCGCAAAGTGGGCACGCGGGTGAGCGCCCAGCCGCTCGCCGGCTCGGCGCCGCGCAGCACCGACGCCGCCGTCGACCGGGCACGGGGCCGAGCCCTGGCCGCCTCGGCCAAGGACCTCGCCGAGCACCGCTACGTGGTCGCCGCGATCGCCGATGCGCTCGCGCCGCTGTGCCACCGACTCGACGTCCCGGACCGGCCCGAGCTGATGACGACACCGGCGATGTGGCACCTGGGCACGCCGATCAGCGGGGAACTGCGCAGTCACGATCTCAGCGCCCTCGATGTGGCCCTCGCGGTGCACCCGACGCCGGCGATCTGCGGCACGCCCACCGTGCGGGCACGCGACCACATCCTCGCCACCGAGGGCGACCGTGGTTTCTATTCCGGCGCGGTGGGCTGGGCCCGCAGCGGACGCGACGGCGGCGACGGCGAGTGGATGGTCGCCATCCGCTGCGCCGAGGTGTCCGACGACGGCCTCACCGCCCGAGCCTGGGCCGGGGGCGGCATCGTCGCCGACTCCGATCCGGATGCCGAACTGGTGGAGACGCAGGCGAAGCTGGCGACGGTGCTGCGGGCGCTGGGCGTCGATCCCGCCGCCGACCCGACGACCGATCTCAGTCCGACGTGAGTTCGCGCACCCAGGAACCGATCAGCGGGTCCGCGGCCAGGACCACGATGTCCGCACGCACCGCCCCGGCCGCGCGCCACCGCTCGATCAACGACATCAGCCGCACCGAGTCCAGCCCCTGGTCCATCACATTCGTCTCATCCGTGAGCTGCGCCGGAGGGACGTCGAGCACCTCGGCGACGTCGGCGATGATCCGGTCGCGATCGAGTTTCGGATTCGGCATGATGGCTCCTTCGGCGGTGATCGGGTGCGGCGAGCGGTCAGCATACTCACCACCGCGCGTACCCCGATCTCCCATCGAGTCGGTTCCCACCCAGACGAGAGGACGTTGATGTCGACCACCGGATCCCGAGGACTGCTTCGCGGACTGCTCATCGACATCACCCCGCTGCGGATCAGCCCGGCCTTTCGCCGCGTCTTCATCGCCCGGGCGATCTCCCTGCTCGGCATCGGCATGCTGGTGGTGTCGGTGCCGGTCCAGATGTGGGAGCTGACGCATTCGTCGGTGCAGGTGGGCGCGGCGACCGCGGTGGCCGGAATCACCAGCTTCGCCGGGATGCTGCTCGGCGGGATCCTGGCCGACCGCTTCGATCGGCGCATCCTGATCCTCGCCGGACGATCGACCGCCGCCGCCGCGTTCGCCGGTCTGGCGCTCAACGCCGTCGGCGTCTTCGGCGGCACGCCGCTGGTCTGGGTGCTCTACGTCCTGGCCGGGATCGACGGCCTGATCGGCGCGTTGTCGGGGGCCGCACTGATGGCCGCGGTCCCCACCATGATCCCGCGCCGCCATCTCGCCGCGGTGGGAGCCCTCGGCTCACTGACCGTCCGCGTGGGCACCGCCGCCGCCCCCGGCGTGGCCGGGCTCATCATCAACTTCGGCGGGGTCTCGTGGACCTACACCGTGTCCGCGGTGCTGGCCACCATCACCGTCCTGATCCTGCTGGGCCTGCCCTCGATGCCCCCGCACGCCACGCTGGCCGATGCGGCCCCGACCGGGTCACCCGACGGCGGCGGCGATGACGGCGACACCGTCGCCGGGGCACCACCGGTCCGGCCGGCGCTCGGCGCCTTCTTCCGCGAGTCGCCCCTGGTGCTGTCGGTGATGCTGATCGGCATGGTCACCATGCTGGGCGCCGGCCTGGTGGCGTTGCTGCCCGCGCTGGTCGCCGAACGCTTCGACGACCGGGCCGGTGCCGTCGGCTTCCTGATGGCGGCCACCGCCGCCGGCGCCCTGATCGCCACCCTGACCAGTGGCTGGATCAGCGGTACGCGCCGTCCCGGAGTGGTCCTGCTGACCGCCGCGATCATCGGCTTCGCCCTGATCGCCGTGCTCGGCACCGTCCCCACGCTCTGGGTGGCCCTGCTGCTTGTACTGGTGATCGGATTCCTCGACGCGATCCAGGAGGTGGTGCGCTACATGCTGATTCAGCAGCACACCCCGGGGCCGCTGCTGGGACGGGTGAACGGCATCTGGATGGCCCAGGAGATCAGCGGCGTCACGGTGGGCGCTCTCGCCGCCGGTGCGATCGGCGCCTTCTGGGCGGCACCGACAGCGGTCGTGATCTACGGCTTGGTGCTGGTGGTCTTCGGCGTCGTCGCGGCCGCCGCACTCGGTGCCCTGCGCGCCGTGCGCGGGATCGATACCCGCGAGTCCGAGATCACCGCGTCGAAGTAAGGGTAGCCAAAGTTGATCTGTTAATCATCCGTCCAGCCTCGGAGCCGACCAGGACGACCCGCAGTACCGCACCGCGATCTCGCAGCTGGTGGTGTCCAATCTCCTCAAGATCCGCGACGGCAAGCAGAACGAGGCCGTTCCGGTCGCCAACATCACGCTGAGCCAGGCGGTCGAGTCGGTGTGGCTCTACGTCTTCGCCGGGATCCTGGCCCCGCTCGGTTTCGGCATCGCGATGATGATGCCGAGCGTCGGCGTCTCCGGAATTCCGGTCTCCCAGCTGCTGCAGATCGGCTTCACCGGCTCGCGCCTCGGCCTGCAGTATCTGTACCAGGGCACCAGCAGCGCCGTGCTCAACCAGTGTGTCGCCCGGGTGACCGATGAGCAGAAGGCCCTGGCCGGCAAGCCCAGCGAGACCGTCACCTACGACGTCCCCATCCACCCGCTGCTCCAGGGCGCCGCCGACCAGCTGGCGCTGGCCGACAACGACACCTGCACGCCGATCGGCGACCTCTCTCTCGGCCGGATCTTCACGCGCACCGCCGACTACGCCAAGGCCTCTGCGCCGAGCACTGCCGCCAAGCGGCGGATCGACGCCGAGACCACCCAGATCCTCCGGCAGATGAAGGCGACGCCGGTCCCGCACAACCTGATCCCGGCCGACCCCTCCGACTTCACCTCCACCGAATCGACCCTGTCGATGGTCGGTCCGGTGATCCTGTCCGTCATTCCGCAACTCGGCGGTCTGGTCGGCGGCGCGGCGGGGGTCGACCTGAGCTTCCTGGACTTCCTGGGGTACCTCGGCGGCGCACCGCTGGACATGGCGATCGGCCTCGGCCACAACATCGGCCAGGGCGACGACCTGACCGAGATGGTGAGCGTGCACGACCTCACCGTCACCAAGTCGCTGACGGCCGCCTACTACGCCTACTACTTCTCGCTGTACCTGTTCACCACCCTCGGCGGGCTCCTGGTTCCGCCGACCAGCGTGCCGCTCGCCGGCGGCGCACTCACCGTGGGCGTCTCCCCGACCAAGATGGTCGGCGCCGTGCTGGGTCTGCCCCTCACCTACGGCCTGATCACCTTCCACAACGTGGTCCGGTCGATGTGCCTGCGCGAGGACGACCTGACCGGGACCGGTCTGGGCGCCGAGGCCAACAAGCAGAACCCTCAGGCACACGCCGAGGCGGTCGCCGAGAAGGCGAAGAACGAGAAGAAGACCGCGAAGAAGACCCGGCAGCGCACGACCGGCACGAGCCCCCGGACCGGCACGCGGCCGGCGCCGGACAGCAGTTCGGCGCGCCCGAGCACACCGCCGGCGTCCACGACCGGGTCCGCACCCGCGGCGACCTCGTCCGCGACGCGGCCGGATCGTCCTACAGTGGGACGATGACCCGTGCGCGCACCCTTCTCGATTCCGTTCCGACCGGCCTGTGGATCTCCAATCAGTCCGTAGCCGCACGCTCCGGACAGACCTTCGAGGTCGCCGACCCGGCGACCGGTGACCTGCTGACCAGCGTCGCCGACGGCGACGCCGACGACGCCCTCGCCGCCCTGGACACCGCCGTCGAGGCCGGCCCGGAGTGGGCCGCCACCGCCCCGCGCACCCGCGGCGAGATCCTCCGCGCCGCCTTCGAGGAGGTGACCGCGCGCGCCGACGACTTCGCCCTGCTGATGACACTGGAGATGGGCAAGATCCTGCCGGAGAGCCGCGGCGAGGTGACCTACGGCGCCGAGTTCCTGCGCTGGTTCAGCGAGGAAGCCGTTCGGATCCACGGCCGCACCGCCACCGCCCCGGCCGGCAACGGGCAGATCCTGGTGGTCAAGCAGCCGGTGGGACCGGCCCTGGCGATCACCCCGTGGAACTTCCCGCTCGCGATGGGCACCCGGAAGATCGGCCCCGCCCTGGCCGCCGGCTGTCCCATCCTGGTCAAGCCCGCCGAGGACACCCCCCTCACGATGCTGCTGCTGGCGCAGGTCTTCGCCGACGCCGGGCTGCCGCCCGGCGTGCTGTCGGTGCTGCCGACCACCCGCGCCGCCGAGGTCTCGGAAGCTCTGATGTCCGACCCGCGGCTGCGGAAGGTCTCGTTCACCGGCTCCACCGGCGTGGGCCGCCAGTTGATCCGCCAGAGCGCCGATCAGATCCTGCGCACGTCGATGGAGCTCGGCGGCAACGCGCCGTTCATCGTCTTCGACGACGCCGACCTGGATACCGCCGTGGACGGGGCGATGGCGGCGAAGATGCGCAACGGCGGCGAGGCGTGCACCGCGGCCAACCGGATCCTGGTGCAGAACGGCATCCGGCCGGCGTTCACCGAGGCGCTCGCGGCGCGCATCGCCGACATGGCGGTGGGGCCCGGGTACGACGACGCCAGTGCCCTGGGACCGATCATCAACGCCAAACAGCTCGACTCGGTGGCCGGTCTGGTGGACGAGGCCGTCGCCGCGGGCGCCATCGTGCACACCGGCGGCACCACGCTCGATCGCCCCGGCCACTTCTACGCCCCCACCGTGCTCTCCGACGTCCCCGAACAGTGCGCGATCACCCGTCAGGAGATCTTCGGGCCGGTCGCGGTGATCTCGGGCTTCGACACCGAGGACGAGGCCGTGGCCCGCGCGAACGCCACCGAGTACGGCCTGGCCGCCTACTTCTACACGCGTGACCTCGACCGGGTCGCGCGGGTCTCCGCCGCCCTCGAGTACGGGATGGTCGGTGTCAACCGCGGGGTGATCTCCGATGCGGCGGCGCCGTTCGGCGGTATCAAGGCCTCCGGCCTCGGTGTGGAAGGCGGCAGCGAGGGCATCGAGGAGTACCTCAACACCAAGTACATCGCCCTGACCTGACGCCGCCGGCCTGACCCCGTCGGCCTGCCCCCCGCCGACCTGTCCGTTCGGACAGGCCGGGTGCCCCGTTCGGCCAGTTCCCGCGCCGGCGCCGCGGCCCTAGCGTCGAATCATGACAGTCGTCGCCGAGCTCACCGGTCCCGCGAGGGAGCTGCGGGTGCGCCGCTGCGCGGGGGCGACCGGCTTCACCGCCGTCGCCGACCGCGACGGCGTGCACCTGACCCATTCCCTCGACGAGACCACCGTCAGCGACCACCGGGTGGTCGCCGGGCTGTGCGCCCTGGTCTCCTCGGGCGCCCTGGCGGGTCAGGAGGAGTTCGAAACCGCCTTCACCCGGGTGGTCGAGGACTGCGGGCCCGACCCGGCCGCCGGGTGGCGTGCCTTCTACCGCAACTCGGTGCGCGAGCTGCGGTCCGGCCACTCCTCGTTCAGTCCGGTCCACCGCCGGGCCCGCTCCCTGCTGGTGGGCGATTCGGTACTGGAGGTGGGATCCTGCTTCGGCTTCCTGGCCCTGCAGTGCGCGCAGGACGGCTACCAGGTGACCGCCTGCGACATCTGCCCGGGCGCGCTCGACCTGCTGGATGCGGCGGCGGCCGACCTGGGTGCGGCCGTCACGACCGTGGCCGGCGACGCCCGCGCCCTGCCCCAACCGGACGACGCGGTGGACACGGTGACGCTGATCCATCTGCTCGAGCACCTGGACGGTCCGGACGTGCAGGCAGCCATCGGCGAGGCGCTGCGCGTGGCCCGCCGGCGCGTGGTGATCGCCGTCCCCTACGAGTCCGAGCCGTCCGGGCACTTCGGGCACCGCCAGCGCCTGTCCGCCGCCGATCTGTCGCACTGGGCGAGCCGCTGGCCGGGCTGCACGGCGGAGATCTTCGCCGATCACGGCGGCTGGCTGGTGCTCGATCACCCCGGACCCTGCTGAGCCCCGGCCGCCTCCGCGCAGGCCCGGCGGATCAGATGTAGCCGCGTTTGCTGGCGACGTAGACCGCGTCGGTGCGCTTGGTGACGCCCAGCTTGCGGATCAGATTGCGGATGTGGAACTTGACCGTCGACTCGGAGATGTACAGGCGCCGGCCGATCGCCGCGTTCGACAGCCCGTCGGCCAGCAGCCGCAGCACCTCGCGCTCGCGGTCGGTCAGTTCCGCCGAGACGTTCCGCTCGCCGGACATGGTGCGCATCACGATCGTCGAACTGCGCGGGTCGAAGGCGCTGCCGCCGCCGGCGAGGGCCCGGATCGCCCGCACCAGCTCGGTGGTGTCGACGTCCTTGACCACGTAGCCGCGTGCCCCGGCCCGGACGGCCCGCACCACCAGGTCGTCGTCGAGGAAAGTGGTGAGCACCAGGATCGCCGGCTGCGGATCCCACCGGGTCAGCTCGGAGATCAGGCGCATACCCTCGTAGTCGGTGCCCGCGGTGAGCTTCAGGTCCACCACCACCACGTCGGGCCTGGTGTGCGCCACCTCCGCCAGCGCCGCGTCGAACGAGCCGGCCTCCCCGACCACCGCGATCCCGTCGTGCCGCTCGAGGACCGCACGCAGCCCCTCCCGCAGCAGTGCGTGATCGTCCACCAGCACGGTCCTGATCGGGGCCGCTCCGCCGTCTCGAATGGTCATGCCGGGCCCCTACCGTCGAATGGAATGTCCACGGCGATCCGCACCCCGCCCGCGCGGGACCGCCGGATCCGCAGCGTGCCGCCGAGTTCGGCCGCACGCGAGGCCATGTTCGCCAGGCCGCGGCGGCGCCCGCCGGCCACGTCGCCCGTGGCCGCCGCCCGCAGCAGCGCCCGCAGGTGCTCGGGCTGACCGGTCCCGTCGTCGTCGACGGCCAGCGTGATGTGCTCGTCCCCGTAACCGAGGGTCACCGTCACCTGGGCGGCCCCGGCGTGCACCGCCGCATTGAACAGCGACTCGCCCGCGATGCGCAGCAGCGCGTGCTGCACCTCGCCGGGCAGCTCCCGCGGGCGGCCGCGGACCACCACGGTGGCCGTGGTCTCCTCGGGCATGTGCAGTTCGCAGAGCCGGTCGAGAGTGTCGGCGATGCTGTCCGACGGCCCGCCGGCGTCGTTGAGCGTGTAGATCGCGTTGCGCAGCTGGGCGACCGCCTCCCGCGACAGCAGCATCGCCTTGTCCAGATGTTCGGCCACCGGTTCGGGCACCCCGCCGCGACACAGCTCGATCTGCAGCCCCGCCGACAGCACCGACTGCCCCACCGAGTCGTGCAGTTCCCGCGCGATCCGGGAACGCTCGACGTTCAGGAGCGCAGTGCGCTGCACCGCGGAGAGTTCCCGCTGGGTGCGTTCGAGTTCGGCGTTGCGGTCGGCCAGTTCCTGCGCCCGCCGCCGCGTCTCCAGGAAGAGCTCGGAGTTCACCAGCGCCACCGCCGCCTGTCCGGCGAGGATCTGCAACACCATCGGATCGGACTGATCCACCTGCCGGTCCGGGGGCGTCCACACCGAGAAGCCGCCCACCACGCGTCCGCCGTACTCGATCGGGGCGTGCAGGTGATGGTCTTCCACGATCGGCGCCGCGAGCACCGTCTTCTCCCCGCGCAGCACGTCGATGAGGCGGTTGAGGACCGCCACAGGCAGCTCGGTCGGGGCGTGCGCCACCCCGGCGCCCTCGAAGGCCACGATCCCCTGGTCGCGGGTGGCGATCAGGTGGCGCGGCGCCGCCTGCTCCAGCTGCCCGTCGGCCAGGGCGAACAGCACCCAGTCCGCGTCCAGGTGCTCGCGGATGGCCTCCAGCACCGCCACCACCAGCTGTTCCGGCCCCTGATCGGTCTGCACCAGCGCTTTGGAGATGCCCTCCAGTGCCGTCATCACCCGGTTCAGGCGTGCCGCGGTGCCGCGGTACTGCGCGTAGTGGCCGCCCTTGACACTGCTCAGTCCCACCAGGCTGGCGAGATCGACGTCCGGGCCGCTCATGGCTACAGCGCCTCCCGGTAGACGTCCAGGATCCCGGCGGCCTCGGGGCGCCGCGGATTGGTCAGCATGCACGAATCGCTCAGGGCCCGCTCGGTGAGCAGGTCCAGGTCGGCGGCCCGCACACCCAGCGGGGACAGCGTCGCCGGCATGCCCACCCGCTCGGCCAGACCGGCCACGGCCTCGGCCAGCCCATCGGCCACCGAGCGGGCGCTGCCCGACGCCGGCAGCCCGACGGCGGCGGCGAGTTCGGCGAAGTCTTCCGCGCAGACCTGGGCGTTGTACCGGATCACGTGTGGGAGCAGCACCGAGTTGACGGTGCCGTGCGGGGCGTCGCAGTAGCCGCCCACCGGATGACTCATGGCGTGGGTGGCCCCGAGGATCGCATTGGTGAAGGCCATCCCGGCGCGCAGCGCCGCCAGCGACATCTCGGTGCCGGCCTGCTCGTCGGCGGGATCGTGGACCAGTCGCTCCAGGTTGGTCCAGACGCCGGTGAGCGATTCCACGGCGAGCGCATCGGTCAGCCGGCCGCGCGCCAGCGAGACGAAGGCCTCCACGCAGTGCGTCAACGCGTCCATGCCCGCCTGCGCGATCACCGCGGACGGGGCCGTGGTGACCAGCACCGGATCGATCACCGCCACGTTGGGCACCAGGGTGCGCCCCACGATGGTGACCTTGGTGCGGCGTTCGGTGTCGTTGATGATGCAGAACTGCGAGACGTCGGCGCCGCTGCCTGCGGTGGACGGCACCGCCACCAGCGGTGGCAGCGACTGCACCGCCTTGTCGATGCCCTCGTACTCCAGGATGTGGCCGCCGTTGGCGGCCAGCACCGCCACCCCCTTGGCCGTGTCGATCACCGATCCCCCGCCCAGCGCCACCAGCCCGTCGGCGCGGTGCTCGCCGTAGGCGGAGCGACCGGCGATCACCTCCTCCGCGCGCGGATTCGGTGTCACGTCGAGGTAGGCGGCCGGGGTCAGTCCCCGCCCGCGCAGATCGGCCAGCAGCCGGGAGAACCATTCGGTCTCGGCCAGTCGCCGGTCGGACACCACCAGCGGGCGGCTCACGCCCAGCGCCGCGACCGCGTTGGCCGCCTCGGCCAGGGCCCCGGGACCGAACAGGATCTCCGGGGTGTGGAACTTGGTCACGCGGCGCATCGCCGAGTCTCCTCCTACGTTCACCCGTCCAGTGTGCGCGCGGCGGTCACCGGAGCGCATTCCCCAGTTCGTCGCAGCGCTCGAGGACCTCGGCCCCGTCGCGTGCACTCACCACTCCCGCACATTCTTCCGCGTACGCGGCGAGCGCACACCCGGTCTGGCTCCAATAGCGCTCCGGTTCCGGCGTCAGCCAGGCCACCCGGTGGGCGCGGCGGGCGATGTCGGCGAACAGGTCGGTGCGCGGATCGAAAGCGTTGTGCCGGGCGTCACCGACCACCAGGAGGCTGGTGCGCGAGCCGATCAGGTCGCCGTGCTCGTCCAGCAGTTCGTGCCACATCCGGCCGTAGTCGCTGGTCGCCGACAGATCCAGGCCGTCGGCGGCCAGCACCGCCGCGAGGGCGCCGTCCGGGGAGGCGGTGCGCAGCGCCTGGGTGACGCGGACCGGCCGATCCACGAATGCCACCACCTCGCAGCGGTCGCCGAAGGCGTGCAGCGTCTGCGCGAGCCGCAGGATGAAGCCGGTGACCGGGCGCACCGAGATGGACACGTCCACGAGCACCACCAGGCGCACCGGCCCCGGGGTCCGGCGGCGGCGCCACAGTTCCAGGGGGACCCCGTCGGTGGCGAGGGCCGCGCGCATGGTGCGCCGGAAGTCCAGGCGGCCGGCCGCCGAGATGCGGCTGACCCGGCGGGGTGCGCCGCGCATGCGCTGGATCAGCCGGTGGCAGGCGCGGTCGATGTCGGCCTGATCGCGGTGGATGCGGGTCGGCGGATCGTCGTCGGTGCCGACCACCGCGGCCGAGGCCAGCCGTTCGGTCAGCGCCTCCACGAATCGGGTCAGGGCCTCCTCGAGTTCGGCGATCGCGGCGTCGTCGAGCCCGGCCGCCCCGTCCACGCCGTAGGCGTGCCGTCCGTCGGCGGCGTCGAGCGCCCGCAACAGCCCCGCCGCGTCGGCCAGGCTGAGCGTGGTGCCCTCCACGCGCGTGGCCGCGGCGGTGAGCTCGCCGACCTGGGAGGCGTCGGCGTGATCGACTTCCACCGTGTAGGTGACGCCGCCGGAGACGTTCGACGAGTCCGTGTCGACCTGCAGTTCCTCGGCGCCCGCGGACACCGAGAAGTCGTTCTCCTCGCGGTGCGCGCTCTCGCCGTGCCGTTCCCGGGCGTCCGGGTCGTCGACCATCAGGTCGCCGATCTCCACCGTGTGCTCGTCGGCGCCGATCAGCCGGCCGGCACCGTCGAAGTCCTCGTCCCACTCGATCTCGTCGGGCAGCCCGGACAGCAGTCCCCGCACCCGCGGCAGGTCGGCGGGCCCGGCGCCGGCGGGATGCCCGAGGAAGAACAGCGAGAAGGCCTCCTCGAAGGGCTCGCGTTCGTAGCCGTACTTCACGCTGACCGACCGCAGCGCGGTTCGCAGCACGTCCAGGTCACCGGCCCCGACAATGTCGAGGACCCGGCAGATCTCGATCACCTCGGCCGGTGAGGCGGCCACCGAGAAGGCCCGCAGCACCCGGCCGAACTCGACCGCGACGCGGACCAGGAGCCGCTCGCGGCCCGCCGTACCGGTGACGAGCGCGGTGTCCACGTCAGCTCCGGGCGGCACTGCGGGCGCGGCCGGCGCCGAAGGCCCGTTCGGTGACGCTCCCGCCCGGGCTCGATCCGTCCACGCCGACCGGGATCGTCTCTCCGCCGGGCGCATCGTCGCCCAGGCTGCGTCGCACATGGTCCAGGTCGCTGCCGAACTTCACCAGCAGGGACATCAGCGCGCGGTTCTGGCCGCCGATGGTCTCGGCGTCGGTGGGGGTGCCGCCCGCGCCGGACAGTCGTGCGGCGGCGCGGGCGGCGTCGATCACCTCTGCGATCGACGGACTCTTGCGCAGCGGCAACTCGCGCAGCCGGCGCGCCAGGTCCACGACCTCGGCGATCACCGACTCCTCGACCTCCGGGGCGCGCACCGCGACGATGGCGCGCTCACGCTCGGCATCGGGGTAGGCCACCTGGAAGTGCAGGCAGCGGCGTTTGAGCGCCGGCGACAGTTCCCGGGTGTCGTTGGAGGTGAGGATCACCCACGGCGCCGACCGCGCGGCGAAGGTCCCCAGCTCGGGCACGGTCACCTGGCGTTCGGCGAGCACCTCGAGCATCACCGCCTCCATCGCCTCGTCGGTGCGGTCGATCTCGTCCACCAGCAGCACCGTGGGCTGCTCGGAGACGATGGCGGCCAGCAGCGGGCGGGGCACCAGGAAGTCCTCGCTGTAGACGCCAACCTCGGTGCGCGCCAGCGCCGAAGACGCTTCGGCCAGCGAGTCGTAGGCGGCCAGTTCGGCACTGATCCGGTCTCGGAGCATCTGCACGTGCAGCAGTTGCCGGGCGTAGTCCCACTCGTAGAGGGCCCGCGAGTCGTCGAGCCCCTCGTAGCACTGCAGCCGGATCAGTTCGCGTCCCGAGGCCGCGGCCAGCGCCTTGGCCAGTTCGGTCTTGCCGACCCCGGCCGGGCCCTCCAGCAGCAGCGGGCGGTCGAGCAGGGTGGCCAGGTGCAGCACCACCCCGAGATCGTCCTGAATCAGATAGCCCTGGTCGGCCAGGGCCGCGGTCAGCGCCTCGACGGTGTCGAACTCGGCCGGGGCGGCGTCGGGGGTCGGCGCGTCGGGGCGTGCAACGGGAGTGGCAGTCATCGTGTCCTCGAGTCGGCGAAGGGTCGAGTGGGGTGCCCGTGCCGCCGGACCCCGGAGCGGGGGGGTGGGTCCGGCGGCACGCGCGGCGTGGTCGGACGGCGTCAGTAGCTGTCGACCATGGCGTGGCGCACCATCGGGATCATCGACTCGACGGTGCAGGTGCGCGGATTGCCCGGAGTGCACCAGTCGCCCATCATGTGCTCGGAGATGGCGCGGATCTGCTCCTCGGAGGTGTCGACCCCTTCACCCTTGCCGGCGTACTTGCCGGTGTTCATCCGGTTCTTGTCGTAGCTGTTGACGTTCAGCTGACCGAAGTTGTCCGGGATGCCGACGTCCTTGGAGATCCGGATGGCCTCCTCGACGGCGGCGTCGGCGGCCTGCACGGTGCTCATGCCCCGCGTGTTGACGCCGAGCAGCTGGGCGATGTCGGCGAACCGCTCATAGCGCGAAGGCAGGTTGTACTCCCAGACACGCGGCAGCGCGATCGCGTTGTTCAGGCCGTGGTGGCTGTCGTAGAAGGCGCTGAAGGCGTGCGAGAGCGAGTGCACCAGACCCAGGCCGCCGGAGTTGAAGGCCTGCGCGGCGATGTACTGCGCGTGCATCATGCCGGTGCGGGCCTCGAGGTTGTGCGGCTCGAAGACCGCGGTGCGCAGGTGGTCGCGGATCAGCTCGATGGCGTACTTGGCGTTGCCCAGCGACGGCGCGAAGTCCAGCCGCGAGACGTACGGCTCGCTGCAGTGGGCCAGCACGTCGAAGCCGCAGAACGCGGTGAAGTGCTCGGGGCACGAGTAGTACAGCAGCGGGTCGTCGATCGCCAGGTCCACCAGACAGGTGTCGTCGAAGGCCACCCACTTGTGCGGGTTGTCCATGTCGGAGGTGTCGGTGATGACGTACGCCCAGGAGGTCTCCGAGCCGGTGCCGGCCGTCGTGGAGACCGCGATGTGCTTCGGGTTCTCCTTGTTGGTGGCCTTGGAGAAGCCCTCGAACTCGTTGATGTTGCGGCCGTCGTGCGCGATCACCATGCGCGCACCCTTGGCGGCGTCGTGGCTGGAGCCGCCGCCGACACTGATGATGCCGTCGCACTTCTCCATCTGGTACCGCGCGGCGGCGTCCATGCAGTTGTAGTCCTTGGGGTTGGACTCGACCTCGTCGAAGACGACGACGTCCACGCCCTGGTACTCGATCTTGCCCTTGAGCTCGTCGATGATGCCCGAGCCGCGCAGACCGGTGGTCATCAGCAGCACGCGGGTCATGCCGAGATCCTTGGCCTCGACGCCGATCATGTCGTGGGCGCCGACCCCGAGCTTGGCCTTGGGGAAGGGATGGAACTCCTTGATCGGGAAATCCCAGATCTGATTTAGCTCGATTGCCATCGCGGAAGTCTCCTTGTCGAACGGTCTGTGGAATCTGTCGGACCTCCTCAGACTGTTCGCCAGGTCACACCCCCGACAAGGGCCCCTGACCCCCTGCGCGCGGGGTCGGCCCCACCGGTCAGGTGACCCCCTGTCCGATCGGACAGGTCTACCCGCGCCGGGACCCGAACGGACCCGCAGCCGTCTCCGGCGAAGCAAGAGCGAACCGACAGCGGCCCTCTCGGCGCCACGGAGGGAGATTCTCCCTCGGTGCCCGCCCATCGGCCGCTCTGCGGCGGGCGGCGGCGGTGCCGCGCCGCCGGAACGGGTACGTCAGCCGCGGACGCGCTCGATGGTGCCGCCGAGCCGGCGCAGCTGCTCCTCGAAATGCGGGTAGCCGCGGTCGATGTGCTCGATGTCGTGCACTTCGGTGACACCGTCGGCCACCAACCCGGCCAGCACCAGACCTGCGCCGGCCCTGATGTCGCTGGCCCAGACCGGTGCGCTGGACAACTGATCGATTCCGCGGATCACCGCGTGGTGACCGTCGGTCCGGGCATCGGCGCCCAGACGCACCATCTCCTCCACGAAGCGGAACCGGGCCTCGAAGACGTTCTCGGTGATCAACGACATCCCCTCGGAGATGGTCGCCAGGCCGATCGCCATCGGCTGCAGGTCGGTCGGATAGCCGGGGAACGGCAGGGTCGCGGTGTCCACGGCGCGGGGACGCTCGTCCTGGCGCACCCGGAAGCCGTCGGCCATCCGGTCCACCTGCGCACCGGCATCGACCAGCTTCTTGAGCACCAGACTCAGATACTGCGGATCGATACCGCGGACGGTCACGTCACCACGCGTCATCGCGGCGGCGATCCCCCAGGTGCCGGCCACGATGCGGTCGCCGACCACGTGATGGGTGGTGGGTTCCAGATGGTCCACGCCGGTCACGGTCAGGGTCTCGCTGCCGATCCCCTCGATCCTGGCGCCCATCTGATTGAGCATTCCGCACAGGTCGACGATCTCCGGCTCGCGGGCCGCGTTGTCGATGGTGGTGACGCCTTCCGACAGCACAGCCGCCATCAGGATGTTCTCGGTGGCGCCGACCGAGGGGAACTCGAGGCTGACCGCGGCCCCGCGGAGCTCGTCGGCCTCGGCCACCACACAGCCGTGTTCGATCTCGCTGCGCGCACCCAGCGCCCGAAGACCGGACTGGTGCATGTCCAGCGGCCGCGAGCCGATGGCATCGCCGCCGGGCAGCGCCACCACGGCGCGCCGACAGCGCGCCATCAGCGGACCCAGCACGCAGACCGACGCGCGGAACTGCTTCACCGCATCGAAGTCGGCGTGATAGTCGGGCATCGCGGGCGCATCGACCACCACGGTGTCGCCGTCGATCTGCACCTTCGCGCCCAGACCGCGCAGTACGTCCGCCATCAGCGGGACGTCGGCGATCTCGGGCACGTTGGTCAGGACCGTCGGCCCCTCGGCCAGCAGTGCCGCCGCCATCAGCTTCAGCACGCTGTTCTTGGCGCCGCCGACCACGACCTCACCGGACAGGCGGGCTCCTCCGGTCACCAAATAGCGATCACTCACGGCGTCAGCTTAGGGCATCGGCGGCGCGGGGCATCGCGTCCCCCGACTGGCGTACCTTCTAGGCATGGCTGTGCATCTGACCAAGATCTACACGCGCACCGGCGACGACGGCACCACGGGCCTCTCGGACTTCTCCCGGGTGACCAAGACCGATCCCCGAGTGGTCGCCTACGCCGACTGCGACGAGGCCAACACGGCCATCGGTCTGGCCCTCGCCCTGGGCGGGGACGTCCCGCAGGACATCGCCGAGGTGCTGCAGACCGTGCAGAACGATCTGTTCGATGCGGGCGCGGATCTGTCCACCCCGGTCGTCGCCGACCCGAAGTACCCGCCGCTGCGGATCGAAGCCGCCTACATCGACGGCCTGGAAGCGTGGTGCGACCGGTTCGGCGCCGAACTGACGCCGCTGGATTCGTTCATTCTGCCGGGCGGCACTCCCCTGGCCGCACTGCTCCATCAGGCGCGGGTGATTACCCGCCGCGCCGAGCGGGCGGCGTGGAGTGCGGTCGAGGCCCACCCGGAGGACACCCACGTGCTGCCCGCCAAGTACCTCAACCGGCTGTCGGATCTGCTGTTCATCCTGGCGCGCGTGGCGAACGTGCGCGCCGGGGACGGCGATGTGAAGTGGGTGCCCGGCGCCAACCGCACCCGCTGAGTCAGGCGGCTGATCCCGGCCGGCGTGACCGGCGCGGCGAACGGGCCTCCAGCCACGACAGGAACGCCGTCACCAGGATCGGGTCCATCGCCATCTCGTACTCACCCGAACGCAGGCCCGGACCGGACTCGCGCAGAGCGAGCACCACCATGTCCGGATCCATGATCTCGCGCTCGGTGCCCTCCGGGGCCCGGCGGCCGAGGAGCTCGACGTGCCGGCGGGACAGCATCGCGGTGGGGCCGGGCCGCAGCGAGGACAGCCGGTAGTAGACCAGCGCGCGTTCGGTGTAGTGCACCGAACCGTGCCGCCAGCCGCGGTCGGTGCCGGCGGGCAGCGCCCGGAAGATCACCGGGGTGCCGGCGCTGCGCACCTCGCGGACCCGGTAGACCAGGCCGCCGAGCAGGAAGGCGCCCACCAGGAGCACGATCAGGATCAGCCAACTCCACCAGTGCACGCCCGCCTCACCTCCGCCGGTCGGAAGAAAACGGCACCAGCCGCCCCGACAGGTCGGGACGGCTGGTGACGGGAATCATTTCCGGACTTCGTCTCGTCAGTTCACGGCTTCCACCGCGCGGATCCGGGAGCGGGCCGTCAGGTACTCGACGGTCCCCTCCTCGGAGGCCTCGAGCGCCTCGCGCTCGACGGCGATGTCGATCTCGTGTGCCAGCTGAGCCGACTCGGCAAGCACCTTGACGTCGTCGCCGTTGACGGACAGGAATCCGCCCTGGGCTGCGATCGCGAGCTTGGAGCCGTCGGCCTCGGTGACGACCACACAGCCGCCGGCCGCGAGCTCCGCGAAGATCGGCGCGTGGCTGGCCAGGATTCCGACCTCACCGTCGGTCGTCTGTGCACGCAGGAACGTCGCGTCCCCGGAGTACAGCATGTGATCGGGTGAGACGACGTCCACTCGGAAGGTCTTGTCAGCCATGATCGGAGACTACTTTCCGGCGATCTTGGCAGCAGCGGCCTCGACGTCGTCGAGCCCACCACAGCTGTTGAAGGCCTGCTCGGGCAGGTGATCGAACTCGCCCTTGCACACGCGGTCGAAGGCCTCGATGGTGTCGGCGAGCGGCACCACGGAACCCTTCTGTCCGGTGAACTTCTCGGCGACCAGGAAGTTCTGGCCGAGGAACTTCTGGATACGGCGCGCGCGGGCGACCGTGACCTTGTCCTCTTCGGAGAGCTCGTCCATACCCAGGATGGCGATGATGTCCTGCAGTTCCTTGTACTTCTGCAGGATCCGCTTCACCTCGTTGGCGACGCGGAAGTGCTCGTCACCGACGATCGAGGCCTCCAGGATGCGCGAGGTGGAGGTCAGCGGGTCCACGGCCGGGTAGATACCCAGCTGCGAGATCGGCCGCGAGAGCTCGGTGGTCGCGTCCAGGTGGGCGAAGGTGGTCGCCGGTGCCGGGTCGGTGTAGTCGTCCGCGGGGACGTAGATCGCCTGCAGCGAGGTGATCGAACGGCCCTTGGTCGAGGTGATCCGCTCCTGGAGCTCACCCATCTCGTCGGCCAGCGTCGGCTGGTAGCCCACAGCCGACGGCATGCGACCCAGCAGGGTCGAGACCTCGGAACCGGCCTGAGTGAACCGGAAGATGTTGTCGATGAACAGCAGCACGTCCTGGTGCTGCACGTCGCGGAAGTACTCGGCCATGGTGAGGGCCGAGAGGGCGACGCGCATACGCGTCCCCGGCGGCTCATCCATCTGGCCGAACACAAGGGCGGTGTCCTGGAGGACGCCCATTTCCTCCATCTCGAGGTGGAGGTCGGTGCCCTCACGGGTACGCTCGCCGACGCCCGCGAACACCGAGGTGCCCGAGAACTCGCGAGCGATACGGGTGATCATCTCCTGGATCAGCACGGTCTTGCCGACGCCGGCGCCGCCGAACAGGCCGATCTTGCCGCCCTTGACGTACGGGGTCAGCAGGTCGATGACCTTGATGCCCGTCTCCAGGATCTCGGTCTTGCCCTCGAGCTGATCGAAGGCCGGGGGCTTGCGGTGGATGCCCCACTGCTCGCCGTCGCGACCGGTGCCCGGCGCGTCCAGGCAGTCGCCCAGCGCGTTGAAGACGTGGCCCTTGACCACGTCGCCCACCGGCACCGAGATCGGCTTGCCGGTGTCGGTCACCGACGCGCCGCGGACCAGGCCGTCGGTCGGCTGCATGGACACGGTGCGCACCACGTTGTCGCCGAGGTGCTGGGCGACCTCGAGGGTCAGCACCTTGGCCACGGCCGGGAGGGAGATCTCGGCGTGGAGCGCGTTGAACAGTTCGGGTACGGCTCCGCGCGGGAACTCGACGTCGACGACCGGGCCGATGACCCGGGCGACGCGACCGGCGGTCGCCGAAGCGGCCGAGGTCGTGTCGGTGACTGCTGCAGTCATGGTTTCTTCTCTTTCCTCGATATGTCTGGTCAGTGCGCGAGCGCTTCGACGCCGCCGACGATCTCGCTGATTTCCTGGGTGATCTGCGCCTGGCGGGCCGCGTTGGCCTGACGGCTCAGCGTCCGCTCCAGCTCCGTGGCGTTGTCGGTGGCCGCCTTCATGGCGGTCCGTCGCGCCGCACTCTCCGAGGCCGCGGCCTCCAGCAGCGCGGCGAAGATCCGCGCTGCGACGTACTTGGGCAGCAGGGCGTCGAGCAGCTCATTGGGGCTGTCACCCTCGAACTCGATGTCGGCCTGCACCCCGGCCGCCGCCGGCGACTCGTCGAGCATGTCGCTGCCGAGGTCGAGCTGCTCCAGCTCGAAATCGACGTCGATCGGCGCCATCCGGCGCACCACCGGCTGCTGAGTCAGCATGGACACGAAGCGCGTGTAGACGATGTGCAGTTCGTCGACGCCATCGATCTGGCCGCTGCCGTCGGGCAGCTCCACTTCGGTGCCCGAGCCGGCCAGGAACAGGTCCACCAGATGGTGCACCGCGGGTGCACCGTCGGCGAAGACCGGCTGCTGCGAGAAGCCCGACCAGCTGCCGGCGATCGGACGGTCCCGGAAGGTGTAGTAGCCGATCCCCTTGCGCCCGAAGACGTAAAGCACCGGTTCCTTGCCCTCCGAGCGGAGCAGCGAGAGCAACTCCTCGGTCTCCTTGAGCACGTTGGCGTTGTAGCCGCCGCACTGACCGCTGTCACTGGTGACCACCAGGACCGCCGCGCGCTTGGGCGAGGGCCGCTCGTTCAGCAGTGCCACATCGGCCAGGTTCGCACGGCTGGCCAGCGTGGCGACCACCTCGGTGATCTCCTCGGAGTAGGGCCGGGCAGCAGCTACCCGGGCCTGCGCCTTGGTGATCCGCGAGGTCGCGATCAATTCCTGCGCCTTGGTGATCTTCTTGGTCGACTGGATCGACCGGATCCGCGAACGCAGCTCCCGAATGGTCGCCATGCTACTTCGTCTTCTTCGTCACTCGGATCGTCTCGGACTCGACGTCCTCAGCGGCCAGCGGGTCGGCGGCCACTTCGACCACGCGACTGCCGTCGGCGGCGATGAAGCCGGCCTTGAAGTTGTCCGTGGCGGTCGCCAGGGCCTTCTTGTCCTCGTCCGAGAGCTTCTTGCCGCCGGCGATGTTGGCGTAGACGTCCTTGGCGCTGTGGTGCAGGTCCGACAGGAGCTCGGACTCGAAGCGGCGGATGTCGGCCACCGGCACGGTGTCCATGAAGCCTTCACCGCACAGGTACAGCGAGACGATCTGGTCTTCGACGGCGACCGGGCTGTACTGATCCTGCTTGAGCAGCTCCACCCAGCGGGCGCCGCGCTCGAGCTGCGCCTTCGACGCGGCGTCCAGGTCCGAAGCGAACGCCGAGAAGGCCTCCAGCTCACGGAACTGCGCCAGTTCCAGACGCAGCGACCCGGAGACGTCCTTGAGGCCCTTGGTCTGCGCGGCACCGCCGACTCGGGAGACCGAGATACCGACGTTGATCGCGGGGCGGACGCCCTTGTTGAACAGGTCCGACTCCAGGAACACCTGGCCGTCGGTGATCGAGATGACGTTGGTCGGGATGAACGCTGAGACGTCGTTGGCCTTGGTCTCGATGATCGGCAGACCGGTCATCGAGCCGCCGCCCAGCTCGTCGGACAGCTTGGCACAACGCTCCAGCAGCCGCGAGTGCAGGTAGAAGACGTCACCCGGGTAGGCCTCGCGGCCCGGCGGGCGGCGCAGCAGCAGCGAGATCGCGCGGTAGGCCTCGGCCTGCTTCGACAGATCGTCGAACACGATCAGAACGTGCTTGCCCTGGTACATCCAGTGCTGGCCGAGGGCCGAGCCGGTGTACGGGGCGAGCCACTTGAAGCCGGCCGAGTCGGAGGCGGGGGCGGCGACGATGGTGGTGTACTCCATCGCACCGGCCTCTTCCAGCGCGGTCTTGACGCCGGCGATGGTCGAGCCCTTCTGGCCGATCGCGACGTAGATGCAGCGGACCTGCTTGTCCGGATCGCCGGTCGCCCAGTTGTCCTTCTGGTTCAGGATGGCGTCGATGCAGACCGCGGTCTTGCCGGTCTTGCGGTCGCCGATCACCAGCTGGCGCTGGCCGCGGCCGATGGCGGTCATCGCGTCGATGGCCTTGATACCGGTGGCGAGGGACTCCTCGACCGGCTGGCGCTCGAGCACCGAAGCGGCCTGCAGTTCCAGCACGCGCTCGGACTCGGCGTCGATGGTGCCGAGGCCGTCGATCGGCTGACCGAGCGGGTTGATGACGCGGCCCAGGAAGGCGTCGCCGACCGGCACGGACAGCACGTTGCCGGTCCGCTTGACCTCCTGGCCCTCTTCGATGTTCTCGTAGTCACCGAGGATGACGGCACCGACCTGGTCCAGGTCGAGGTTCAGCGCGACGCCGCGAATTCCACCCGGGAACTCCAGCAGCTCGTTCGCCATGGCGCCGGGCAGCCCGCTCACGTGAGCGATACCGTCGCCGGTGTCGGTGACGAGGCCGATCTCTTCACGAGTGGCCTCCCCGCGCACCTCCTCGGTGTAATTTGCGATCGCGCTCCGAATCTCATCGGAGGAGATGGTCAACTCGGCCATATTCCTGCCTGCTCTTCCTGGGCTTTCTTAAAGGGTCTGGGAATCGTTGTTGCTTGGGTGGTCACCGCAGGCTGCGGCGAAGTGCCGCCAGCTTGCCGGCGGTGCTTCCGTCGATGCGTTCGTCGCCCACGCGGACCACGACACCACCGAGAAGCTCGGGATCGACATCGACGTGCAGGGTGACCGGCGCGTCGAAGATGCCGGACAGCTTGTCGGCCAGCGCGGTGCGCTGAGCGGCCGACAACTCCCCGGCGGACGTCACGTACGCGACCTTGCGGCCGTTGGCGGCCGCGGCGAGTGCGGACAGCTCGTCGATGGCGTCACCGGGAGCCTCCGAGCTGGTCACCACCGCCTGGACGGCCAGCCGCCGGGTCACATCGTCCACCTTGCCGCCGATCAGGGTGACCAGCAACCCGCCGCGGTCGGCCTCCGACCGCGCACGGTCGGAGAGCGCCTGCTCGAGCTCGGTGTTGTCCTTGACGGTCCGGCCGAGCCGGAACAGCTCGTCCTCGACGGTGTCCAGGCGCCCGGCCTCCTTCGCCGCCAGGAGCATGGCCTCCCGCCCGAGAGCGGTCAGCGCCGACGCCAGATCGGCGTCGCTGGACCACTGGCGGGCGGCGGCCGAGGCCACCGTCTGCCGGGTGAGGTCGCCGACCTTGCCGTCCAGCAGCCCGCGGGCGATCGCCGCGCGGGCATCGGGCGACGTGGCCGAGTCGGCCAGAGCGGTACGCAGCGAACGATCGCCGGAGACGGTCTCGGCGACCGACAGCAATTCGTCACCGACGGTGACCGCTTCGTCACTCGTCACGCCGCGCAGTGCGGCTTCCAGTTCGACGCGGGCACCGGCGAGGGCCTCACGGCTTGACGCTGCGTACATCTACTTGACAGTCCTTTACTTCGCGGTCTCGTCGGCGACGTCGTCGAGTTCGGCGAGGAATCGATCGACGGTGCCGGCCTGCTTGGCCTCGTCCGACAGTTCGGCGGCGACCAGCTTCTCAGCCAGATCGACCGACAGACGGCCGACGTCGCCGCGCAGTTCGGAGACGACCTGCTGACGCTGGGCTGCGAGCTGGGCTGCGCCGTTGGCGATGATCCGATCGCTCTCCGTGGTGGCCTGGGCCTTCATGTCGGAGATGATCTGCGTTCCCTGGGTACGAGCTTCCTCGCGGATCTGGGCGGCCTCTTCACGGGCGCCGGCCAGCTGTTCGCGGTAGGCCTGCAGCGAAGCGTTGGCCTCGGCCTGTGCGGCCTCGGCGCGCTCGATGCCGCCTTCGATGGTCTCTCGACGCTCGTCCAGCACCTTCTGGTAACGCGGGACCACGTACTTCCAGAAGACGAAGAGGACGACGGCGAAGGCGACCAACGACCAGATGATGTCGTACCACTGCGGGAGCAGCGGGTTCTGCGACTCGCCTTCGGCGGCGAGGAACAGTTCAGTGGTGTTGATCATGTCGATGGCTCAGATCAGAAGATGAAGCCGACGACGATACCGATCAGCGCCAGCGCCTCGGACAGTGCGATACCGAGGAACATGGTGGTGCGGATCTGGCCGGCCAGCTCGGGCTGACGCGCGATACCTTCGATGGCCTTGCCGGCCACGATGCCCACGCCGATGCCCGGGCCGATGGCGGCCAAGCCGTAACCGATGGCACCGAAGCCGGAACCCTCGAAGGTGGTGGTGGTGTCGGCGAGAGTCTGGGCGATGTAGCTCATCTTTCGATTCCCTTTTCTTTCTTGGTGGCTCCCCGCCCGGGCGGACGAGTGAGTCAGTCTGTGTGGTGTCGGTGGTGGTCTAGTGCTGGTCGGCGTGCAGCGACAGGTCGATGTAGACCGCCGTCAGCAGGGCGAAGATGTAAGCCTGCAGGACGATGATCATCAGCTCGAACAGCGTGAAGCCGATACCTGCGATCAGCGAGAACGGCGCGAAGATCACGTGCCAGGTACCGCTGAACAGGAAGAACTGGGTGGCTGCGAAGAACAGCACCAGCATGATGTGGCCGGCCAGCATGTTGGCCATGAGTCGGACCGTCAGCGTGAACGGGCGCAGGATGAAGGTCGAGATGAACTCGATCGGAATCAGCAGCGGCTGGATGGCCATCGGGACGCCGGGCAACACGATCGACGACTTGACGAAGCCGAAGAAGCCGTACTTGGCGATGCCCACCCAGAGGTACGTGATGTAGGCGACCGCAGCCATCACCAGTGGCATGCCGATTCGCGCGTTCGAGGAGATGTTCAGGAACGGGATGATCGACGAGAGGTTCAGGAAGAAGGTGGCGAAGAAGATCGAGGCGATGATGGCGAAGAACTTGCGGCCGTTCTCCTTGCCGAGGATCTCTTCGGCGATGTTGATCCGGACGAAGTCCAGGGCGTTCTCACCGACGTTCTGCAGACCGCGCGGGATCAGCTTGGGGCTGCGCATCGCGAGGGCGAACACAAGGGCGACCAGCGCGGCGATCACCAGCCGCATGATCATCAGGCGGTCGAGCGCGAAAGGCGTTCCTGCGAAGGCCACGGCCTCCGGGAAGAAATCGGCCAGAGTCGGCGCATGGAACTCGTCGGCGGCAAGGATGACGCTCAGCGTTCTCTCCCGTGTTCGGGACCAGGGAGTCGTTCGGACTCTCGGTTCGATCGGCAATCTGTGCGGGCACGAACCCTCGGCAGCGCCGTTGAGCGTTGCTTTCCAGGATCGTCGTGCGAGGTGAACTTTATCAAGTGGTTACCCTCGGCAACGAATCAGGTCCCGGTCAGACCCGGGACGAACCCTTCCGAGCGGCACTACTATCGGCTGTAGTAGCAGGTCAGCGGGATCGGTATGGCGCTGATCACTTCTCACCGGTCGCCGTGTCGCGATCGGTGGCGGCCGAGGACGATTCGGGGTCCACGTACGGCGTGCGGGTGGTCAGCACGCCCCACACCTCCGAACCCAGGACTGCGATGATGGCGCCGATCAGCATGCTGACCAGTGCACCCTTGGAATAGAAGTCCATGTTCGACAGGACGGCCATGACCACCAGGACCACCACCATCTTGAGGAACCACGAGCCCATCACCGCGGCCATGGTGACCGATGGCGAGAGGTTGCCGGTGGCCATGATGGTGACCACGGTCAGCAGGATGAAGGTGCCGCCGACGCCGGCGCCGATGAGGACGCCCCACACTCCGGGCAGGCCGGAGAGGGGCCACCAGACCAGCAGCCCGATCAGCGTCAGCACCAGGAGCCCCAGCAGGCCGTACCGCAGGCCGTTCTTCAGGGGTGCGAGGGAGTCGTAGACGGTCTCCGCCGTCTCCGCTCCGGCGTCGGCGTCGGGAGCCTGGTCTGAGGTATCGCCGTTGGTGGACACGTGGCAAGGCTATCGAGTGGCGAGGCTGCGGTCACGTTCGGCCCGGTTCCGCCGCCGGCTCAGCCGGGGCGCGAACGTGGCGGCGAGGGCGATCAGCAGACCGCCGGCGAAGAACGGGGCGACGGTCAGCGGCGAGAACAGCGTGCAGGCGGCCACCGACAGCGCCAGGACCCCCACCCACAGGTAGATGAGCAGCGCGACGCGGCGCTGCGAGTGCCCCAGCTCGAGCAGCCGATGGTGCAGGTGCATCTTGTCCGGGGTGGCGAAGCCGACACCGGCCCGGGTCCGGCGGATCACCGCCAGGACCATGTCCAGGATCGGGATGAAGACCACCGCCGCGACCAGGATCAGCGGGGACAGCAGCGTGAAAAGGTCGGCGGTGCCGTAGGCGCTGCGCGCCGGCCGCCCCGAGGCGCTGGTGGACGCCGCCGCCAGCATCAGCCCGATCAGCATGGCGCCGGAGTCGCCCATGAAGATGCGCGCCGGGGAGAAGTTGTGCGGCAGGAACCCCAGGCAGGCGCCGGCCAGCGCCGTGGTGATGAGGGCCGGCGGATAGTAGTTGACGTCGCCGCCCTGGTCGTGCAGCAGCCCGAGGGAGAAGATCAGGATCGCGATCGAGGCGATCAGGCCCAGGCCGGCGGCCAGTCCGTCCAGGCCGTCGACGAAGTTGATCGCGTTGATGGTGGTGACGGTGATGAGGACGGTCAGCAACCCCGACTGGAGCGGATCGAGAACCACCGTGCCGATGTCGGCGAACGGCACGTACAGCAGATACCAGCTGACACCCATCACCACCAGGACCCCGGCGGCGGTCACCTGACCGGCGAACTTGGTGAGCGCGTCCAAGCCCCAGCGGTCGTCGATCACGCCGACCAGGACGATCACCAGGCCCGCGGTGACCACCGCGATCATCTCGTCGGTGTAGGCGAACCCCCGATTGAGGGCGGGCAGCTGCGCGGCCAGCGCGATGGCGCACACCACGCCCGCGTACATGCCGACCCCGCCGAGGCGGGGCGTCGGGATCAGGTGGACGTCGCGTTCGCGCGGGACTGCGACGGCGCCGGCCCGCACGGCGAAGACTCGCACGAGCGAGGTGATCAGGTAGGTGATGCCGGCCGCCGTCAGACCCACCAGGGCCAGCTCGCGCAGCGGCACACCGGTGCCGCCGACGGACTCCAGCGCCAGCAGCGCCGCGCCGTTCCCGGATCCGTTCACACCACCCAAGTTACTGCGCACCCAGCGCTGCGACGTCGCGCGCGAGGGCGTCGTGTCGGGCCTGGTCGCTGCGCGGCGTGGTCATCGCCGCGATCATCAGGTCGGCGACCGCCGTCGTCTGCTCGGCGCGCAATCCGCCGGACACCGCGGCCGCGGTCCCGAAACGGATGGCCGAGCCCGCCGCGACCGGCGCGGTGTCGAACGGGGTCACCGCTTTGTCGACGATGATGCCGCTGGCCGCCAGGCGGTCGGTGGCCTCGCGTCCGCTGACCCCCAGCGAACCGACTTCCACGATGCCCAGGTGGGTGTCGGTGCCGCCGCTCACCGGCCGCAGGCCGCGCTCGGCCAGCGCACCCACCAGACCGGAGGCGGTGGCCGCGACCTGACTCGCGTAGTCGCGGTAGGCCGGGGTCGCGGTCTCGGCGAAGGCGACGGCCTTGGCGCCGATCGCGTGCATCGCGGGTGCCCCCTGGAGGAACGGGTAGACCGCGCGATCGAGGGCGGCGCCGTGCTCGGCGCGCGCCAGCAGCAGGCCGCCGCGCGGACCGCGGATCACCTTGTTGGTGGCCACGGTGACCACATCGGCGTACGGGACCGGTGAGGTGAGCACTCCCCCGGCGGACAGTCCGGCCAGGTGCGCGGCGTCGACCCACAGGATGCAGCCCGCCTCGTCGGCGATGACGCGCAGCCGCGCGAGGTCCCAGGTGCGGGTGTAGGCGGTGCCGCCGGCGACGATGATGCGCGGCCGATGGATCATCGCGAGCTCGGCGAGCTTGTCGTAGTCCACCTGCTCGGTGTCGCGGCGCACGCCGTAGTTGGTCACGGTGAACCAGCGGCCGGAGGAGTTGGCGCGCGAGCCGTGGCTCTGATGTCCGCCGTGCTGCAGACTCAGCGACAGCAGCGGATCGCCCGGCTTGGCGAAGGCGGCCAGCACCGCCAGGTTGGCCAGCACCCACGACAGGGGCTGCACGTTGGCGTACTCGGCGCCGAACAGTTCCCGAGCCCGCCCGAGGGCCAGCTCCTCCACCTCGTCGACCACCTCGCAGCCGCCGTGGAAACGGCGCCCGGGGTAGCCCTCGGCGTACTTGTCCGACAGCACCGACCCCATCGCCGCCCGGACGGCCGGGGTGGCGCAGGATTCGGCGGCCAGCAGTTGCAGGCCGGCGCGGCGGCGCGCGCTCTCGCGCCCGATCAGGCCGGACAAGGTCGGGTCGGCGGCGGCCAGCGCTTCGTCGGCGTCGGTCACCGCGTCCCCCTCAGGTCGTCGGGGTCGAGGTCGAGGACCTCGGCGATCTCGTCGACCGAGACCGCGCCCTCGCGCAGCACCACCGGGTGCTCCCCGGTCAGATCGACGATGGTGGAGGCTACGGCGTGATCGGCCGGTCCCCCGTCCAGGTAGACCGCGACCGAATCGCCGAGCTGCTCACGCGCCTGCGCGACGGTGGCCGCGGGCAGGCCGCCGGAGACGTTCGCGGAGGAGACGGCCATCGGCCCCACCTCGCGCAGCACCTCCACGGCCACCGGGTGCAAGGGCATGCGCAGCATCACGGTGCCGTCGGTGTCCCCCAGATCCCAGGCCAGGGACGGGGCCTGCTCCACCACCAGGCTCAGTCCGCCCGGCCAGAACGACTGCACCAGTTCGCGCGCCTGCGGGCTGACCCGCTGCACCAGTCCGTCGAAGGTGTGCCAGGAACCCACCAGGACCGGCACCGGCATGTCGCGGCCGCGATGTTTGGCGGCCAGCAGGGCGGCGACGGCCTCGGCATCGAAGGCATCGCAGCCCAGGCCGTAGAGGGTGTCGGTGGGCAGGACCACCAGGCGGCCGCCGCGCGCGGCGCCTACCGCCGCGTGCAGTCCGGCCGCTCGTTCCTGCGGGTCACTGCAGTCGAAGACGGCGCTCACGCGTTCCATCCTTGCACGGCGCCGGCACCGTTCCGTCGCGCGGTGACATAACGCGGGCGTCCCGCGAGATCGTCGTGACTCACCACGTCGGTGAACCGGCCGTCGGCGGCGAAGACGGCTGCGGTCCGGACCGCGGCGGTGTCGTCGTGTTCCACCGCCACCGCGCCTCCCGGGATCAGTGCCGCCGCGATCACCGGCACCATCGCCGTGATCAGATCCATGCCGTGGTCACCGGAGAAGACCGCCTCGGCCGGGTCGTGCGCCACCTCGTCGGAGACGGGCGCCGCGGCCGGAACGTACGGCGGATTGCTGACGATCAGGTCGCACGGCTGCGGCCAGCCGCTGCGGTCGAGCGCATCGCCTGCCACCACGTGCACCCGCCCGGCCACCGCCGCGGGCTGTGCGGCGACGTTGCGGCGCAGATACTCCAGTGCCGCGGGTGCGCGTTCGACGGCCACCACCTGCGCGCGCGGCACCGCGGCGGCCACCGCCAGCGCCAGGGCGCCGCTGCCCGCGCACAGATCGGCTACCCGCAGCGGGCCGTCGGGCATCGTCGCGGCGGTCCGCACCGCCCAATCGGCCAGCAGTTCGGTCTCCGGCCGCGGCACGAAGACCCCGGGCCCCACGGCCAGTTCCAGTCCCGCGAAGTACGCCTGTCCGGTCAGATGCTGCAGCGGGATCCGCTGGGCGCGCCGGGCGATCAGCGCCTCGAAGGCCTCGGCGTCGCCCAGGTCCACCTGATCGACCAGCACCAGCCGGCCCGGGGCGATGCCGAGCACGTGCGCCAGCAGCGCGGCGGCCTCACCGGCGGCCGAATCGATGCCGGCCGCCGCCAGCCGCCGGGCCGCCGCGGTGCGCAGGCCGGTGGCGCCGGTGCGTTCGGCCGGCGTCACTCGACCGCCAGGCGCGCCTGCCGGTCGGCCTCCACCAGCGCGTCGAGGAGGGCCTGCAGGTCGCCGGCGAGCACCGAGTCCAGGTTGTTGGCCTTGTAGCCGATCCGGTGATCGGTGATCCGGTTCTCCGGGAAGTTGTAGGTGCGGATGCGCTCGGACCGGTCGACGGTGCGGATCTGCGCGGCGCGGCCGGCGGCCGCCTCGGCGGCCTTCTCCTCCTCCGCCGCGGCCTGCAGCCGGGCGGCGAGCACCTGCATGGCCCGCGCCTTGTTCTGCAGCTGGGACCGCTCGTTCTGGCAGGTCACCACGATGCCGGTGGGCAGGTGCGTCAGCCGGACCGCCGAGTCGGTGGTGTTCACGCCCTGTCCGCCCTTGCCGGAGCTGCGGTAGACGTCCACCCGCAGATCGGATTCGTCGATGGCGACCTCGTCGGTCTCGTCCGGCTCGGGGTAGATCAGCACTCCGGCGGCCGAGGTGTGGATGCGGCCCTGCGACTCGGTGACCGGCACGCGCTGCACGCGGTGCACACCGCCCTCGAACTTCAGACGCGACCAGACGCCGTCGCGGGAGGCCTCGCGCGCCTTGATCGACAGCGTCGCCTCTTTGAAGCCGCCGAGATCGGATTCGGTGGTCCCCAGCACAGTGGCCTTCCAGCCGTGCCGCTCGCAGTACTTGAGGTACATGCGGACCAGGTCGGCGGCGAACAGCGCCGATTCCTCGCCCCCGGCGCCGGACTTGACCTCCAGCACCACGTCGTCGCCGTCGTGCGGATCGCGCGGTGCCAGCAGATCGGTGAGGGTCGCGTCCAGCTCGGCGACGGCGGCCTCGAGGGCGGGCACCTCCTCGGCGAAGGCGGCGTCGGCTTCGCCGAGTTCGCGGGCGGCCTCCAGGTCGTCGCGGGCGGCGACCAGTTTGGCATAGGTCGACATCACCGGCGCCAGCTCGGCGAAGCGTTTGCCCACGCGGCGCGCATTGGCGGGATCGTCGTGCAGCGCCGGGTCGGACAGCTGCTGCTCCAGCCCCGCGTGCTCGGCGAGGACGTCGTCGATCGCGGTTGCCTGCCTGCTCACCTGTGGTTCACTCCTGAAGTGGCTGCTCGTTCTGGACTGTGCTCAGTACGGGAAAAAGACGACGCCCGGCCTGCGATCGGATGATCGCCGAGCCGGGCGCCGCCAGAGAGCTACTTGGTGCGCTTGCCGTACCGCTTCTCGAAGCGGGCGACGCGACCGCCGGTGTCGAGGATCTTCTGCTTGCCCGTGTAGAACGGGTGGCACTGCGAGCAGACCTCGACCGTGATCCGGCCTTCCTCGGCGGTGCTGCGGGTCTCGAAGGTGTTGCCGCAACCGCAGACGACGGTGGTCTCCCGGTACTCGGGATGGATGCCTTGCTTCATGGTGTGTCCTTAATATCGTGTGGCCGCCGGGTCATCGTGCTCGAAGAACCCCGATGTGAACCGGAACCGGACTGACCGATCGATTATTCCACAGTCCACCGGTGGCCGCTAAATCCTGTCCGGCCGGCGGCGGACTAACCTGTGCAGTGCAGCACCGCCGTCGACCCCAGGGAGCCTGTCACCCATGACCTCCGAGAACGCCGCCCCGTCCCGCCCCGCCCGCAAGCCGCGGTGGTCGCGGCGCAATCCGTTCCCGGCGCAGGTGATCGAGAACAACCTGCTGACCGCACCGGAGAGCGAGAAGGAGGTGCGGCACCTGATTCTCGACATCAGCGGCGCCGGATTCGACTACCAGCCCGGCGATGCGGTCTCGGTGCTGCCCGCCAACGATCCGTCACTGGTGGGGGCCATCATCGAGCGCCTCGGCGTACCGCCCGAGACCGAGATCACCGATCGGAAGGGATCGCAGACTCTCGAGAACGCGCTGACGCACGGTTTCGAGATCACCTCGGTCTCGCAGTATCTGCTCGACCATCTGGCGACCGCTCTGGGCAACCGGACCGCCGCAGACCTGCTGGCCGCCGAACGCCCGGTGCTCGACGCCTGGGCGCGCGGCCGCGACGTCCTGGACCTGCTGAATCTGGAACCGGATTGGGCACCGACCCCGGAGGCTCTGCTCGGCGAACTGCGGCCGCTGGTGGCGCGCACCTACTCGATCTCCTCGGCGCCCGCCGTGCACGGCGACACGCTGCACCTGACGCCGGCGACGGTCCGTCACCGCGCCACGGCGGAGTGGGGCGAGGGCCGGGACCGCGGCGGCGCGGCATCGACCTTTCTGGCCGACCGGGTAGCACCCGGCGATGCGGTGGGCATCTACCTGACGCCCAACAAGTCGTTCCGGCTGCCGGAACCGGACACCGACATCATCATGATCGGCCCGGGCACCGGCATCGCGCCGTTCCGCGGCTTCCTGCATCAGCGCGCGCTCGACGGCGGCAGCGGCCGCAACTGGCTCTTCCACGGCGCCCGCCATCGCGACCAGGACTTCCTGTACCGCGAGGAGATCAGCGACCTGCACGCCGACGGCGTCCTCAACCGCCTGGACGTGGCGTTCTCCCGCGAGCAGGAGGAGAAGGTCTACGTCCAGCACCTGATGGACGGGCACCGCGAGGACATCTATCACTGGCTGCGCGACGGCGCCGTCCTCTACGTCTGCGGCGACGCCGAGGCGATGGCACAGAGCGTCGACGAGGCCCTCGCCCAGATCATCGCCGATTACGAGGACCTCGACGCCGAGGCCGCCCGGGCGCGGCTCGACGAGCTCCGCTCGGCCGGCCGCTACCTGCGCGACGTCTACTGACTCACCCGCCGGGTCAGTCCTTGTCGAGCGAACCCGGCGCGGTCTTCTGGACCTGCATCAGGAACTCGATGTTGTTGCGCGACTTCTTCAGCTGCGACATCAGCAGGTCGATGGCCTGCTGGCTGTCCAGGCCGCTCAGCAGCCGGCGCAGCTTGTGCATGATCGCGAACTCGTCCGGCGAGAGCAGCAGCTCGTCCTTGCGGGTACCCGACGGGTTCACGTCGACGGCCGGGAAGACACGGCGTTCGGAGATCTTGCGGTCGAGCTTGAGCTCGGCGTTGCCGGTGCCCTTGAACTCCTCGAAGATCACCGTGTCACCGGTGGAGCCGGTCTCCACCATCGCAGTGGCGATGATGGTCAGCGAGCCGCCGTTCTCGATGTTGCGGGCGGCGCCCAGGAAACGCTTGGGCGGGTAGAGGGCGGTGGAGTCCACGCCGCCGGACAGGATCCGGCCGGACGCCGGGGAGGCGTTGTTGTAGGCGCGGCCCAGGCGGGTGATCGAATCGAGCAGTACCACCACGTCCTTGCCCTGCTCCACGAGGCGCTTGGCGCGCTCGATGGCCAGTTCGGCGACGGTGGTGTGATCTGACGGCGGACGGTCGAAGGTGGAGGCGATCACCTCGCCCTTCACGCTGCGCTGCATGTCGGTGACCTCTTCGGGCCGCTCGTCCACCAGCACCACCATCAGATGGCATTCCGGGTTGTTGGTGGTGATCGCGTTGGCGATGTCCTGCAGGATCGTGGTCTTACCCGCCTTGGGCGGGGAGACGATCAGGGCGCGCTGGCCCTTGCCGATCGGCATGATCAGATCGATCACGCGGGTGGACAGGCGGTCGGGCGTGGTCTCCAGGCGAAGCCGCTGATTCGGGTACAGCGGGGTCAGCTTGTTGAAGTCCGGGCGGTTGCGCGCGGTGTCCGGCTCGCCGCCGTTGACGGTGTCCAGACGGACCATCGGATTGAACTTCTGGCGCTGGTTGCCCTGGTTCTGCTGCTGCTGCTCGTTGCCGCTCTCGCGGGGCACTTTCACCGCACCGGTGATCGCATCACCGCGGCGCAGACCGTAGCGGCGGACCATGTTCATCGACACGTACACGTCGTTGGGGCCGGGCAGGTAGCCGGAGGTGCGGACGAAAGCGTAGTTGTCGAGCACGTCGAGGATGCCGGCGACCGGGGCGACGACATCGCCCTCGTTCAGCTGCGGCTCGGGGCCGCCGTCGCCGCGGTCGCGGCCCCGGCGGTTGCGCTCGCGGACGCGGCGCCCGCGGCGGCGGCCGCCGCCTTCGCCGTCGTCATCCTGGCGGTTCTGTCCGCCCTGGTTCTGGTTCTGGCCACCCTGGTTCTGGCCACCCTGGTTCTGGTTGCGCTTGTTGCCGCCCTGCTTGTCGGCGTTGCGGTTGTCGTTGCCACGGTTGTCGCCGCCACGGTTCTCGCCGCCCCGGTTCTCGCCGCCGCGGTTCTCGCGATTGCGCCGGTTGCGGCCGCCGTCGGACTGGTCGCCGCGGTCGTCGTCCGACCGCTGGTCCCCGCTCTGCGAACCCGAGTCCTGCTTGCCGGAGTCCTGCAGCTTGGCCGACTCCTGCTTGCCGGAGTCCTGCTTGGCAGAGTCCTGCGTGTCGGGGCGCTGCTGCTCGGCTGCCGACTTCTCGGCTGCCGGCTTCTCAGCTGCCGGCTTCTCGGCTGCCGGCTTCTCGGCTGCGGGCTTCTCGGCTGCCGGCTTCTCGGCGGGCCGGGTGCGAGCCGTCGGGGCGTCCGGGGCATTCTGCTGGCGCGCACGGATGGCGTCGATCAGCTCCCCCTTGCGCATACCCGAGATGCCCTTGATGCCCATCTCACCGGCGAGGCCGCGCAACTGCGGCAGCAGCATGGCCGACAGGCCACGCTTTGCGGTGTCAGGAGTGCTCAGGTCCGTATCGGTCACGGATGTCCTTTCGTTCCCGCGGCAGATGCCGCCGGGCCCACTGGATGCAGTGGTGTGGAGGTTCTCAGTGCTCTGCCGCGGCGAGAGGATCGCGACCGGTCCCCGGGCTGCTGCCGTTCTTGAATGAAATGACGGCCGCGTCGGAGACTCGAGAAGAAGCGAGAGCAGAATTCTTCGCGGCGGAACGGTGCCAGTGTAACACCGCCGGTGTCAACTCTGCGCGGAGACACCCTCGCCGACCGGCAGCGGCGTCATCACGAAGCCGTACTCGGCCCCCAGCGCGGCGGCGGTGTCGTCCAGCTCCACCGTCCCCAGCACCACGACCGACGGACCCGCACCGGAGACGGTGGCCGCGTGTCCGCGTCGGCGCAGATCGGCCACCAGCGCATGCGTCTCCGGCATGGCCGGGGCCCGGTAGTCCTGGTGCAGCCGGTCCTCGGTGGCGTCGAACAGGCATTCCGGATCGGTGGTCATGGCGACCACAGCCAGCGCGGCGCGACTGACGTTGAAGACGGCGTCGGCGCGCGGTACCTCGTGCGGCAGCAGTCCGCGGGTCACCGCCGTGGACGACTCGCGCTGCGGCACGAAAGCGGTCGCCACGATCGACGGGTGCAGACGCAGCCGGCGCGCGTAGTAGCCGCCGGCCGGATTCATCCAGGTCACCACCGCGCCGCCGAGGACGCTGGCGGCGGCGTTGTCGGGGTGTCCCTCGAACTCGCCGGAAAGCTGCACCAGTTCGGCCTCGGTCAGCGCGGGGCGCCGCCCGTCGGCCGCCATCAGCGCCGACGCGGCCGCCAGCCCGCCCACCACGGCCGCGGCCGACGAACCCAGACCGCGCGAATGAGGGATCACGTTGGTGCACTCCAGGTGCAGCCCCGCCGCCGAGATGCCGGCGTACTCCAGACCGCGGATCACCGCGCGCGCCACCAGGTGGCTGTCGTCGCGCGGGACGGCGCCCGCGGCCTCACCGGCCACATCCACGCAGACGCCGCCGTCGGTCACCGCGACGGCGACCTCGTCGTAGATACCCAGCGCGAGGCCGAGACAGTCGAACCCGGGGCCCAGATTGGCCGTCGAGGCGGGCACCCGCACCGTGGCCCGCAGGCCGGGTGCCAGCTGCAGGTCCGCTTCGGGCGCGCCGACGGGGATAGCACTCATGAAGACCGACTATCCCACGCCGAGGGCGCCGGCGACGGCCACCGGGTCCACCGGGATCGCCTCCACGCGGGGCATGTCCTTCAGTGCGGTGTCCGGATCCTTCAGTCCGTTGCCGGTCACCGTGCACACCACCAGCGATCCGGGCTTCACCCAGCCGTCCTCGCGGGCGGCGAGCAGACCGGCGACGCTCGCCGCCGACGCCGGCTCCACGAAGACGCCGACCTTGCCCGCGAGCAGGCGGTAGGCCTCCAGCAGCTTCTCGTCGGTGGCGGCGCGGAACTGTCCCTCGGACTCCTCCTTGGCGGCCACGGCCTGGTTCCAGCTGGCCGGGGCGCCGATGCGGATGGCGGTGGCGATGGTCTCCGGGTTGGTGACCGGCTCACCGAGCACCAGCGGCGCGGCGCCGGCGGCCTGGACGCCCAGCATGCGCGGCAGCGCGTCGATCACGCCGTCGGCGTGGTACTCGCGGTAGCCCTTCCAGTAGGCGGTGATGTTGCCCGCGTTGCCGACCGGCAGCGCGTGCACGTCGGGGGCGCGGCCGAGGACGTCCACGATCTCGAAGGAGGCGGTCTTCTGCCCCTCGATGCGGGCCGGGTTCACCGAGTTGACCAGCTCGATCTCACTGAACTCCGAGGTCACCTTGCGGGCCAGCTCCAGGCAGTCGTCGAAGTTGCCCTGGACCTGGATCACCTTGGCGCCGTGCACCACGGCCTGGGCCAGCTTGCCCATGGCGATCTTGCCCTCGGGAATCAGCACGGCGCTGGTGATGCCGGCGCGCGTGGCGTAGGCGGCAGCCGAGGCGGAGGTGTTGCCGGTCGAGGCGCACAGCACCGCACGCTTGCCGTTGTTCACGGCGGTGGTGACGGCCATGGTCATGCCGCGGTCCTTGAACGAGCCCGTCGGATTCAGGCCCTCCACCTTCAAGTAGACGTCGCAACCGGTCACCTCGGACAGGTACGGCGCCGCGATCAGCGGGGTGCCGCCCTCCAGCAGGGTGACCACCTTCCAGTCGTCGCCGACCGGCAGCCGGTCCCGGTAGGCCTCGATCAGGCCGGGCCAGCCGCGGTGGACCGGCTCGTGGGAGGAGACATCACTGCGGGCTTTACTCATTGGTTCCCTCCAGGCGGAGCACGCTGGACACCTTGATGACGGAGTCCATTTCTTCCAGTGCGGCAACGGTTTCCGACTGTGCGCGGTCGGAGGCGCGGTGGGTGACGACGATCAGCCGGGCATCCTCGCCGGCGCCTTCCTGGCGCACGGCGGCGATACTGACCCCTTGACTGGCGAACTCGCCGGCGACCTGCTCGAGCACGCCCGGGCGGTCGGCGACCCGCATCGACACGTAGTAGCGGGTCTGGACGTCGTCGATCGGGGCGACCGGCAGCGAGGCGTAGGTGGATTCGAGCGGTCCGCGCCCGCCGTACACGCGGTTGCGGGCGGCCATCACCAGGTCACCCATCACCGCGGCCGCGGTCGGCGCTCCCCCGGCGCCCTGGCCGTAGAACATCAGGCGGCCGGCGTTCTCGGACTCCACGACCACGGCGTTGAACGCACCGTTCACGGTGGCCAGCGGATGCTCCAGCGGGATCAACGCCGGGTACACGCGAGCGGAGATCCGCTCCCGGCCGTCGTCCTCGGTGAGGCGCTCGCAGATGGCGAGCAGCTTGATGGTGCAGTCGAACTTGGCGGCGGCCTCCAGGTCGGCCGGGGTGATCGAGGTGATCCCCTCCCGGTAGACGTCGTCGGCGGTCACTCGCGAATGGAAGGCGATCGAGGCCAGGATCGCCGCTTTGGCCGCGGCGTCATAGCCCTCGACGTCGGCGGTCGGATCGGCCTCGGCGTAGCCCAGACGGCCGGCCTCGGCCAGCACCTCCGAGTACACCGCGCCGGTCTCGGCCATCTCCGAGAGGATGTAGTTGGTGGTGCCGTTGACGATTCCGGCCACCCGGTTCACCGAGTCGCCGGCCAGGGACTGCGTCAGCGGGCGGATCACCGGGATGGCGCCTGCCACGGCGGCTTCGAAGTACAGGTCTACCCGGTTGCGGGCGGCGGCCTCCGACAGTTCTCCGGCGTGCACCGCCATCAACGCCTTGTTGGCGGTGATCACCGACTTGCCGGCCTCCAGTGCGGCCAGGATCAGGGTGCGCGGGAGCTCCACGCCGCCGATCAGCTCGACGACGATGTCCACGTCCTCGCGGGCGACCAGCGCCGACGGATCTGAGGTGAGCAGCGCCGGGTCCACGCCCTCGCGGGGCACGGAGGCATCGCGCACCGCGACGCCGCGCAGCACCACCGGGGCACCCACGCGCTCGCGAATGTCTCCGTCGCTGTCGGTGAGGATGCGCACCACTTCGGCGCCCACGTTGCCCATTCCCAGGACCGCGACGCCGATGGGGCGTGCGACGGTGTCACTCATTGCCTACCTCCAGGCTCAGAAAGTCTTCCACGGTCTCGCGCCGCAGAATCGGTCGTGCCCGGCCGTCGGCCACGGCCACCACGGCGGGCCGCGGCGCCATGTTGTAACGGCTCGACATGGAATAGCAGTACGCGCCGGTGGCGCCCACCGCCAGCAGATCGCCGGGGGCCAGATCCTCGGGCAGCCAGCAGTCGCGGACCACGATGTCGCCGCTCTCGCAGTGCTTGCCGACCACCCGGCAGACCACGGCCCGGGCCGAAGACTCCCGCGAGACCAGCCGGACGTCGTACTCGGCGTCGTAGAGGACGGTACGGATGTTGTCGCTCATCCCACCGTCCACCGAGACGTAGCGGCGTGTGGCCTTGCCGTCCAGGGTCACGTCCTTGACGGTGCCGACCCGGTAGAGCGTGATGCCGGCCGGTCCGGCGATGGCCCGGCCGGGCTCCACGGCGATCATCGGCATCGGCAGACCCAGTTGCGCCGATTCACGCTCGACCACAGCTCCCAGCGCATCGGCCAGCGTTTTCACCGGCGGCGGGTCGTCGCTGGGCAGATACGAGATGCCCAGTCCCCCACCGAGATCCAGGATCTGGATCTGCTTGGTCTTCTCCACGCCGAACTCGGCGACCACGTCGGCCAGCAGCGTGAGCACGCGGTGCGCGGCCAGTTCGAAGCCGTCGATCTCGAAGATCTGCGAGCCGATGTGGCTGTGCAGACCCACCAGGCGCAGGTTCGCGGCTCCGAAGACCGCGCGGACCGCGTCCATCGCGGCGCCGGCGAGAGCGAAACCGAACTTCTGGTCCTCGTGCGCGGTGGCGATGAACTCGTGGGTGTGGGCCTCTACTCCCGGGGTCACCCGTACCAGGACATCGGTGACCACCCCGCGCTCGCCGGCGAGGCGGTTGAGGCGCTCGATCTCGATCATCGAGTCCAGCACCACGTGCCCCACCCCGGCGGCCAGCGCCGCATCGAGTTCGGCTTCGCTCTTGTTGTTGCCGTGCAGTGCGATCCGCTCGGCCGGGAACCCGGCGCGCAGCGCGATGGCCAGTTCGCCGCCCGTGCAGACGTCCAGGGACAGTCCCTCGGACTCCACCCAGCGGGCCACCTGCATCGAGAGGAAGGCCTTCGAGGCGTAGTGCACGCGGCCGTACGGCGCGAAGGCCTCCCGGATCTGCGCGCACCGGGAACGGAAGTCGGCTTCGTCGTACACGAACAGCGGCGTGTCGTACTGCTCGGCGAGATCGGCGACCGAGACGCCGGCGATCTCCAGCACACCGTCGGCGTTGCGGGAAGCGTTGTACGGGAAGACGTTCGCCGGAATCTCGGCCATCGCCTCCGGTGAGCTCGGCCGTTCCGCCAGGTGCGGTGCGGCCAGGAGCTCGGCGTGCCGGGGGCCTGCGGGGTGTGCCATCGATCTGCTCCCTACATCCGTTCGGGGGCGCTCACGCCCACCAGGTCCAGTCCGTTGGCGAGCACCTGCCGGGTGGCGGCGCACAGGGCCAGCCGCGCGGCGTGCACGTCGGCGGCCTCCTCGTCGCCCTGCGGGAGCACCCGGCAGTGCGCGTAGAAGCGGTGGTACGAGCCGGCCAGCGACTCCAGGTAGCGCGGGATCCGATGGGGCTCACGCAGTTCCGCGGCGGTGGCGACCACGTCGCCGAAATCGCCCAGGGTGCGGATCAGCTCCCCTTCGGCCGGGTCGGTCAGCAGGTCCAGATGATCGCGGCTCGGCTCCAGGCCCAGCTCGGCGGCGTTGCGGGCCAGCGCGCACAGCCGCGCGTGCGCATACTGCACGTAGTAGACCGGGTTGTCCGAAGACTGCTTGCGCAGCAGATCGATGTCGATGTCGATGTTGACGTCGATCGACGAGCGGATCAGGGCGTAGCGGGCCGCATCCACGCCCACCGCCTCGACCAGGTCGTCCAGGGTGATGACGGTGCCGGCGCGCTTGCTCATCCGGACCGGCTTACCGTCGCGCACCAAGTTCACCATCTGGCCGATCAGCACCTCGACGCTGTCGGCGTCGTAGCCGAGAGCGGCCGCGGCCGCCTTCAGCCGGATCACATAGCCGTGGTGGTCGGCGCCCAGCATGTAGATGAGGTGGTTGTGCCCGCGGTCGTGCTTGTCCTTGAGGTAGGCGATGTCCCCGGCGATGTAGGCCGCCTCGCCGTCACTCTTGATCACCACGCGGTCTTTGTCGTCGCCGTAGGCTGTCGACCGCAGCCACCACGCACCCTCGGCCTGGTACAGGTTGTCGCTGGCCTTGAGCTCGCCGATCACGTGGTCGACCAGGCTGCCGCCCCCGTCGACCGGCTCGAACATCGCGTTCTCGTGCGTGTAGACGTCGAAGTCGGTGCCGAACTGGTGCAGCGTGGTCTTGATGTGGTCGAACATCAACGCCACGCCGCGGGACCGGAAGGTCTCCAGGCACTCGCCGTCCGGCAGTTCCAGCACGCCCGGGACGGCCGCCACCACGGCGGCGGCGATCTCGTCGATGTACTCCCCCGCGTAGCCGTTCTCGGGGGTGGGCAGGTGCCGGGCGGCCGCGTCCAGGGAGCGGGCGAACCGGTTGATCTGCTCGCCGTGGTCGTTGAAGTAGTACTCGCGGGTCACTGCGGCCCCGCGGGCGGCCAGCACCCGGCCGAGGGCGTCGCCGACGGCGGCCCATCGGGTGCCGCCCAGGTGGATGGGGCCGGTCGGGTTGGCCGAGACGAACTCCAGGTTCACCACCGAGCCGTCGAGTTCGTCGCCGCGGCCGTAGTCGCCGGCGGCGTCGAGGATCACCCCGACGGTGGCGTTCTGAGCGGCGGCGGCCAGCCGCAGATTCACGAACCCGGGGCCGGCCAGGTCCGCATCGGCGATGCCGTCGGCGGCGCGGAGTTCGGCCACCAGCCAGCCGGCCAGCTCGCGGGGGTTGATCCCGGCCCGTTTGCCCAGCTGCAGGGCGATGTTCGTGGCGTAATCGCCGTGCTCGGGGTTGCGCGGACGCTCCACCACCACGGTCTCGGGCACCAGCGAACCGTCCAGCTGGTGCGCGTCGAATACGGCCAGCGTCGTGGCACGAATCAAGGCGGCGAGATCGGTGGGAGTCACGGCTCCCCATCCTATTGTTTCCGGCCGCCGGGAGGACAATCGGGCCGCCTGCCCCGGCGGGGCGCCACCGTCAGCGGCGCGAGTACTCCGCGGCCCGGCGCACCAGCTCCGGCGACGGCGTCACACCGGTGTATAGCGCGAACTGGGCGGCAGCCTGCCCGGCGATCACGGCGTCGCCGCTGATCACCGGCTTGCCGGCGGCCTCCAGGAGGCTGATCAGGGGCGTCTGCGCGGGCTGGGCCACCACGTCGAATCCGGCGGACGCCGCCGCCACGACCGCCTCGGGGAACGGCAGGCGGTCGGCGTCGGCGCCGGCCATGCCGATCGGGGTGGCGTTCACCAGCAGGTGCGGGCGGGCCCCGCCGGGCAGTTCCGCGACGTGCGCGAAGCCGTACCGGTCCGCCAGCGCCCGCCCGGCCGGCAGATTCCGGGCGACGACGGTGACGTCGGTGAAGCCGGTGTCGCGCAGGGCGGCGACCACGGCCTTGGCCATGCCGCCGCTGCCGGCGACGGCGACGGGCCCGGCTCTGTCGAACCCGGAGCCGGCCAGCAGATCGGCGACCGCCTGGTAGTCGGTGTTGTAGGCGTGCAGGACGCCGTCGTCGTTGACGATGGTGTTGACCGAATCGATGGCCGCCGCGGACGGCTCCAGCACGTCGACCAGGTCGATCACGGTCTCCTTGTACGGCATCGACACCGCGGCCCCGCGGATCGGCAGGCCGCGGATCCCGGCGACGGCGGCCGCGATGTCCGCGGGCGCGAAGGCCTTGTAGACGTAGTTCAGCCCAAGCGCGTTGTACAGGTAGTTGTGGAACCGGGTGCCGATGTTCGAGGGCCGCGCCGCGAGCGAGACGCACAGCACCGTGTCGCGGTCGAGGGCGCGGGCGTGTGGCGGGTCCGGCAGCGCGGTCATGATCTGAGCCTACGGCGGCGTCGAGGGCCGTGGCATGATCACCGCATGCGTGTGAGCGGGTTTCTGGTCGTGCTGGTGGCCCTCGGGTTCGCCGGGATCGTGTGGATGATGGTCGACATCGTCGATCTCGGCTGGAGCGAGGTCCCGGGCAGCACCTATGCGTGCGGCGTCCTGGGTGTCGTGCTGTCCGCGTTCGCCCTCTACCGCGAGTTCGGCGGGCAGCCCATCGTCACCCTGGACCCGTACTCGGTCGATCCGGCCGAACAGTACGAGGAGCAGAAGAAGCGCGACGGGTTGAACTGACAGCCCATGCAGCCTGATCCTGATTCCCCGGCCCCCGATTCGGCTGCCGGCCGTCTACTCGACGCGCAGGTCCGTTGGACGGTCGGCCGTCTCACCGGCGACGAGCAGAGCGAGCTGGTCACCGCCCTGGTCGACGATGTGCTCGCCACCGGCCGCGCCTGCACCGTCGCCGAGCTCATCGATCCCGAAGAACTGAAGTCCGGGGCCCGGCTGCTGCTCACGCGGGTGCCGCCGAGTACCGCCGCGACCACGTTCGCCGAGACCGCCGCGGACGTACTGCGGGCCGGACCGGCCGACGACTACACGCTCGGCGAGCTCATCGACCGCGAGCACGTGGCACGTCTCACCGATGAGGCACTGGCGCTGACCCCGTCGCTGGAACGCATCCTGGACGACCTGACGCGCAGCCCGCTGGTGGCTTCGCTCGCCTCCCGGTTCGTCGCACGCCTGGTCAACGACGTACTGGCCGGCAACCGCGCCGTCGCCGAGAAGATCCCCGGCGTCGGCTCGCTGATGTCGATCGGCACCAGTGTGGCCGGCAAGGCGATCGGACGGACCGGGGAGCAGTTCGAGCAGCTCTTCGGCGACACCGCCGCCAAGGGCGCCGAGTTCGCGATGACCCGGTTGAACAAGATCATCATCGCCACCCTGAACGATCCGCAGACGCGCACGGCGGTGCTCGAGGTCTTCGACATCTACGCCGACCGGCCGGCGGGCCGGCCCGAGACCGTGCTGTCGTCCGACGACGCGCTGCGGATCGCCGGCCTGGCCCAGGACATCGGCATCGCCGCCGCCGCGAGCGAACCCGTCCTGGCCCTGGCCGAAGCCCTGATCGACGGCTTCTTCCGCACCTACGCCGACCATCCCGCCGCGCTGCTGCTGGACGACCTCGATCTGGGCCGCGACGACCTGGTGGACCGCGCATTGGCGGTGGCACCGCGCGTCCTCGCGGCGGCGGCCGCCTGCGGCGAACTGGAACGGGCGGTGCGCTCTCGGCTCGCCCCGTTCTACGCCTCGGCCGAGGTGGCCGAGATTCTGGCCGACTGACAGCGTCAGCCGAGCAGTTCGGCGAGTTCGTCGAGACTGTACGGCGCCGCCTCGTGGTGATCGCGATAGGCGACGAAGGCCGGCTGTGCCTCGTCATAGCGTCCGATGAAACCGCCTGCAGCACTGAAGATCTGGCCGGTGATTCCGCGCGACCCCGCACTGGCGAGAAAGACGTACAGCGGTGCGACGTACTCCGGCGGCGCCGGATCGAGCGCCGCATCGCGCAGACCTTCGTCCAGGATCCCCCGCTCGTACAGCCCTTCGATGTGCCGGATGTAGTCGTCGCCGGTCGAGAGACGGGACCGCGCACCCGGCAGGACCGCGTTCACCCGCACCCCGGTGGACCACAGGTCGGCGGCGGCCGCCATGGTCAGCGAGTTCACCCCGCCTTTGGCTGCGGGGTACCCGCTTCCGCCGAACATCCCGTGCGAGGCCGCCGATCCGGTCAGCACGATCGACCCGGCCCCCTGGTCCACCATCACCCGGGCCGCGGCCTGAGTGAGTGCGAACGCGCTCATCAGGTGCGCCTCGATCTGGCCGGCGAACTCGGCGTGGCCGATGGTCAGGATCGTCGACCCCGCCGGCTCGGCGATACCCGCACAGTTGACGGCGATGTCGAGGGCCCCGTACGTCCGCAGTGCCGTGGCGACCATCTCGGCGGCCACCCCCGGTGTTCCGGCGGCACCGCACACCCCGACCGCGTTCCCACCGCCGCCGGAGATCTCCGCGACCAGGTCGTCGACTGCGCCGGGGTCCCGGCCGTTGACGACCACCGAGACACCGGCCCCGGCGAGCGCGTGGGCCACCGCCAGCCCGATCCCCCGGGTGGCACCCGCGATCACGGCGACCTGCCCCGGCAGTCCGTATCGGCTCATGCTCGTGACGTTACCCGCCCGCTAGACATTCGTCTAGACAACTGTCTACACCTGTTACCAGCGCGGATGATCCCGAGTTGTCGCACTCGGTTCGCTCGGCGCGGTTCTGGGGTATACCCGAGTCATGAAGCAAGACGAGCCCGTGCGCCCCGAGGACCGGCGAAGTCCCGGGCAGCGAGACGTGGAGAAGCGGTGGTCAGACCCCGCCGCCTTCCGCAACCCCGCGATGTACTGCGGCGTCGTCATCGTGATCGCGTTGGCGCTCCTGGGCGTGTTCGCCGGCCTTGGCGGGGACGACGTCTGGGTCGGCGCGGCCGTCCCCGGCGTCTTCCTGCTCGGGGGCCTGATCGCCCTGGTGGCCGGGGTCGTCGCCTATTCGCGCGGCCGCCAGTGGGTGGCATGGCAGGGGGCCGCCTGGTTCCTGCTGGTGCTGATGCTGTTCGCGCTGATGATGCCGTTCGCCGCCTGACGCGGTCCTCACGGGTTCGGGTCGGCCAGATCTTCCTTCTGCTGGGCCAGATTCTCGTCGTAGCGGTCCATGCATTCGGTGAACGCCGGGATCGGCGGCGGCGCCGCCGTGCGCGCCCGGTCGATCAGCAACCCCACGGTGTCGAGGAGTGTGCCGAGGGGAACGTCCAGCGGACCGGGGGCCGTCTCGAAGGCGCCCACCGACCACAATCGGGTCATCGTGGGATAGCGCGCCGGATCGAAGTGGTTCTCCCAGAAGTACGACGTGGATCGCCAGTGCGCGTCGTAGTCGACCCCCTGGTCGCGGGCTTCGGCTTCTTCGGCGGCCACCGACCGCGCATAGCCGACGACGAAGTTCTGGACGACGCTGAGCACTTCCACCACTTCGCTCGCGGCGAGGCCCGAATCGACCAGGGAGCGATAGCCCGCCTCCTCGACGTCGAAGACGTGCGGCCCCAACGGCAGCCGCCATGCGTTCACGTCGGCGAGCCAGGCGTGCCGGCGGTAGAGCCGCCACAATCCGCGCGCATGCTGCTCGAGGGCTTCCCGCCACCCGGTGCCTGCGGGAGCGGGCTCGAAGTCGGCGTAGGCGCGATCGACCATCGCGTCGACCAGCTCGGCCTGACTCCCGACATGCGTGTACAGAGTCATCGCGCCGACGCCGAGAGCGCGGGCCACCGACCTCATGGACACCGCCGTCAACCCCCCGGACCGGGCCAGTGCAATCGCCGCGTCGACCACCTCGGCGCGGGTGACCTTCGCCGGGCGGCCCCTGGTACCCGGGCCCGCCGGATCCCACAGGGCATCGATGCGACGCTTGGCCGCATCGAGCGCATCCGTTCGATCACTCATCCCCCACCTCCTGCTCGACCGAACCCACCCGTGACCGTACAGGGCACATTTCTTCCCTCACCGCCGCCGGGATCATCACTTGCACGCCATTATCGTACGGCGTACTGTCGCTTTCATGGCTGATTCGGTACACCGTACGACTACAAAGATGGTGGAGGCCCGGGGTCTGACCAAGACCTTCACCCGCAAGAAGGAGCTCGTCGAAGCCGTCCGGGGGATCGATCTGCACGTCGACGCCGGCGAACTCGTCGCCTTCCTCGGCCCCAACGGCGCCGGCAAGTCCACCACCCTGCGCATGCTGACCTCGCTCCTGCGCCCCACCGCGGGCACGGCGACGGTCGCCGGGTTCGACGTCCTCACCCAGCCCGACGAGGTGCGCGCCCGGATCGGGTACATCGGTCAGGGCAACGCCGCCGGCCACTCGTACCGGGTGCTCGACGAACTCCTCAACCAGGGTCGTTTCTACTCGGTGCCGAAACCGACGGCGCAACAGCGCGCCGCCGAGGTGATCGAGGCGTTCGAGCTCAGCGGCCTCGAGAAGCGCACCGTCGCCTCGCTCTCCGGTGGGCAACGTCGCCGACTCGACGTCGCGATGGGTCTGATGAACCAGCCGGCACTGTTGTTCCTGGACGAGCCGACCACCGGCCTCGACCCGCACGCCCGGGCCAATCTGTGGCAGCACATCCTGGCACTGCGCGAACAGACGGGCATGACCATGCTCCTGACCACCCACTACCTGGACGAGGCCGACTCGATGGCCGAACGCATCGTCCTCATCGACCACGGCGAGGTGATCGCCGACGCCACCCCCGAGGCCCTCAAACGCCAGTACGCCGACGACGCCGTCACCCTGAGCCTGGCGACTTCCCCGACCGGGGCCGGCGAGGTCGCCGGGCGCGCCCGCGCTCTCCTGCCCGACAGCGTCACCGACGTCACCGAGTCGGTCACCCCGGCCGGGGCCGTCGAACTGGTCCTGCGCACCGCGAACGGGCCCGAACTGGTCCCGCCGCTGTTGGGCGCGCTGGCCGGCTCGGGACTCACCGTCCAGTCCACCGACGTCCGGCAGGCCAGCCTCGACGACGTCTTCCTCAATCTCACCGGCCGCAGCCTTCGGGAGGAAGCAGCATGACCGCCGCACCGATCACCACCGGGCTGCCCAAGCGCTCCCGGGTCGGCAAGTTCGTCCACGACACCTACGCGGTGTTCATCCGCGAGATGATGCTGGTCCTGCGCGACCCGTTCTCACTGATCTTCTCGCTGCTTCAGCCGCTGGTCTTCCTGGCGCTGTTCGGTCCGCTGCTCGAGGGGATGATCGGCGGCGCCGACATCGGCGGCGAGTCGGTCCTGCAGTGGTTCCTGCCGGGGGTGCTGGTGATGATCGCCATCTTCGGCACCGGCATGGTCGGGGGAAACCTGCTGTACGAGTTGATGACCGGCGCCTACGAGCGGGTGCTGGCCGCACCGATCAGCCGCGCCTCGATTCTGGTTGGGCGCGCGGTGAAGGAGTTCGCGCCGCTGGTGGTCCAGGCGTTCCTGATCACCATCGTCGCCATCCCGTTCGGCCTGGCCTTCTACCCCGCCCAGGTGCTGGCGGGCCTGCTGATCCTGGGGATCTTCGGTATCGGCCTCGGGTCGCTGTCGTACGCGCTCGGTCTGCTGTCGAAGAACCGGGAGTGGGTGTTCTGGGGCGTGCAGCAGTCGGTGATCTTCCCGCTGCTGCTGCTCGGCGGGATGATGCTGCCGCTCGACACCGGCCCGCGGTGGATGCAGATCGTGTCCAAAGCCAACCCGCTCACCTACATCGTCGACGCCGAACGTGCGCTGTTCCGCGGTGTGTTCTGGGATCAGGCGGTACTGAACGGTCTGATCGCGGCCGTCGTCACGTGCGCTGTCGGCCTCGGGATCGGTGTGTGGAAGGTCCGGCGCACCATCTGATCCCGGGTCCTCCCCCTCCTCGCACGGTCGTGTTTGAGGTCCCCGCCGGCGGGTACCCCCCTGGAGCGGAGATCCTCCGCGTCCCCGACACGACCGGGAGGAGAACAGCCATGACCGCACCGAACGAGCCCACCCCCGGGACCGGGCCGCCACGCCCGGCGCCCGCGCACCGGCACGAGCACCCGGACGCTCCCGATGCCCTCCTGCCCGGAGAGGTGGCGCGGCCACTCAAGGCGATCGGTCTGCTCGGCTATGTGCTGCTGCTGGTCGCGATCGCCCTGATCGCGGTCGTGCTGGCGGCCTTGGCCCTCGACTGGCCACTGACCGGCTGGATCGCCGCCGCCGTGGTCGCCACCGTTCTGGCCGTCGCCTGCCTGGTCGGCAGCCGGCTGGCCCTGACCTCTCAACCGGCCCACGACCGCCCCCAGCACGACCCGCTGATTCCCGAGACCACGCAGGAAGAGGCCCGCGAATACCAGCGGGCCCATCCGCACCCCCACCCCCGGCGCGACCGGTGACAGCCGTTCCCGTCGTGGCGGCCGCGAACGCCGCAGGCACCGCACTCCCGCCCCAGATCGTGTACCGGCCCCAGGACGACACCGCACTGCTGATCGATGCGCTCGACGAGGTGGAACTCGCCGGGCGACGCGTCCTGGACCTGTGCACCGGGAGCGGGGCCGTCGCCGCGGCCGCGGCCGCCCGCGGCGCGCACCGGCTGGTGGCCGTCGATACCTGCCCGCACGCGACGGCCGCCGCGGGGACCTTGCGGCCGCCGTCATCGCGATGGTCCGCCGTCCAGTCCACGGTCGCCTCGTTCACCGATCCGGACGGCTTCGATCTGATCACCTGCAACCCGCCGTATGTGCCGGCACCGGCCGACGATCACCTCCCGCGCGTCCCCGGGCCCGCACACGCCTGGAACGCCGGGCCGGACGGACGCGAGGTGCTCGACGTGCTGTGCACACGGGCCGCTGATCTGCTCCGGGGACCCGGCGCCCTGCTCCTCGTGCAGTCGGCGCTCGCCGATCCCGTACGAACTACGGAAATGCTGTCCGACAGCGGCTTTCACGTCACCGAAGTACGGCGACGCCGAATCGGCTTCGGGCCGGTCCTGCGGTCCCGTCGCGAGTGGCTCGTCGACCGGGAGCTGCTCGCCCCGCACGAGGACAGCGAGACACTCGTGGTCCTCCTCGCGCGCAAAGAGCACCGATGACCGGCCTCGAGGGCCCGGCCCGTCGCAGGATCCGCGTGATCCGCGGCGGGCCGGTGCTGGTCGAGGGGCCGGTGGAGGTGGTGCACGACGGCGAGGTGATCGTCTGCGATCGTTTTCAAGTAGCGCTCTGCCAGTGCGGGCGCAGCAAGATCCTGCCATTCTGCGACACCAGCCATCGCCGGTCACGCCGGCGGAACTGACGGCCCCATCAGCGTCTCCCCCGCCTTCCACGCGGCGAGGAACGCGGCCTCGAGCCGATCCTCCACCAGGAGGAACGCCCGGATTCCGGCGACCACGTCGACTTCCAGTCCCGGTTCGGCGGCCAGCAGCCCGCCGATCACGTCGTCCCGGACGACGATCTCGTGAACGGCGTCGGCCTCGACGTGTTCGCGATAGAAGAAGCACACCGATTCCGGTGCGCCCAGCCGCCGCAAGCCCGCCAGCATTCGGGCCGACCCCGGCGACGAGGTGATCTCGGTGGCGGCGAAATGCCCCACCACCGCGCCGCGCCGGGCACGCCGCAGCCCCAGCGCCGTCATCAGGGTCACCGGCGCCAGGACCACGGCGGGAGCGGCATCGAGGTAGGCCAGATACCCGGGAGCCAAGCCGAAGTCGGTCAGCAGCCGCGCGTACAGCTCCTGATGGACCCGTGCCGGGTGGCCACCGCCGAACTCGTCGAACTCGACCGCCACGAACGGCGCCTTCGCCGCCGCCGGCAGTCGTGGGATCACCCACGCGTGCGGGTCGCCCTCTTTCAGGTGATAGATCGAGCGCGCCGCGAAGTAGTCGGCGAACTCGCGATGCGATCCCGCCGACTCCAGGTGGCCGGCCACCCCGTCCCCGCCTCCGGCCCGCAGCAGCATCGTCAGTTCCTCGGCCACCGAAGCGCCGGGCTCGAAACAGGCCTCGTCGACGGCGGCGAGGAAGCGGTCCTCCAGCGCGACGCGCGCCGCGACCATGCCGGGATCCCACTCCCGAGCGGCGTCGACGTCCCGCCAGCCCCGGTAGTGCAGTTCCTGGCACACCGTCAGAGCTACTTGGAGGTCGTCGCCCCAGGGATCGACGCCGGCGACGTCGACGCCGTCGAGGGGGCGGTCCTCGCGCAGGGCACGCACGATCGCCGCGGACAGGGGCCCGCGCGGGGACGGCAGGAGAGGACCGCCGGCGGCGGTCCCGGCGTGCGGCACGGATTGCACGAGATCACTCATACCCGTGCGTACCCGGCAGGCGACGTTCTGAAACACCGCCGAGCAGGGCGGCTATTCGTCGAACGGGTGGAGAAGGACCAGATCGAACTCGCGGCGCACCTCTTCGGGCATCTGGGTGCGCGCCGCCACCGAACGAACGAGCCCGGCGCAGATGTCGCGCAACTTCCGGTTCTCCTGTTGGGAGCGCCAGCGCAGGACGTCGAAGGCGCGATCGGCTTCGATGCCGTACATCAGCATCAGCATCCCCTTCGCCTGTTCGATCGTCGCGTTGTTCTCGCGGAACTCCTGGACCTGTTCGGAGACCCGTTCCTGTACCTCGTCGTCGGACGGGGCGTCGACGTCCTCGCAGATCACGCCGAGGTCCAGGTAGAAGCCTTCGGACCCGGCGGCGCGGCCGTCGAGTCCCTGGAAGTTCCTGCTGATCACCACGACCGAGTGGATGCGGCCGCGGGTGTCGACGATGCGGTGCCGGCTGGAGAAGTGGACTCGGGCCGACAGCATCTTCTCCACCAGCTCATCGAATCCGGCCCGGTCGTCGGGATGCTTGTGGCTGCGCAGGAGTTCGGTGGTCGGCTCGATCTCACCGGCGCGATAGCCGTGCATGGCGGCGACCTCGTCCGACCATTCCCAGCGACCGCTGTCGAACCAGTAACGGAAGCTGCCGACGTGCTCGGCAGATCCCCCTGGGGGATCTGCGGCTTCCGCGGTGCGGTCCCCGGCCCCGGGATTCTCGTGCACCGTCTCGGACACCTACCGCCCCCTTCGATCGAAGCGCTGGAGTGACGCTCCGCCCCGGGGCTGCCGCACAGCCTCTGCGGGGTCGAATGCCTCCACGTCGGCTCATCGTACCCGGGCCGCACCGGAATTCAGGGTGTCGCAGACGTGCTTCGGGCAACGGTCGGGCAGAGGTGATTCACCTGGCCCGCACACCACAGCGACGCCGGTGCGGAGCCACCGGGGCTGCCGCGCCGACGCCGTCACCGTCGCCGTCAGTGCTTTCAGGCCGCGGACGTGGCGATCCGCGACGCCAGCAGTTCCTTGCCCATCTCCGCTCCCTTGCGGCTGTCGGCCTGGGCACGCCGGAACAGGTCGGCGACTTCGGCGTCCCCGTCTCGCTCCGCGTCGGCGATGTAGGTCTCCATGCGCAGGGCATTGGCCAGACACTGCTCCACGTACCAGACGAGGTTGTAGGCCTTGTCCCGCGTTCCGGTCACTCGGCCGTGTTCTGCGGTGGTCATCACTGTCACCTCTTTCGTCGAGGGTCCCTGATTCACCCGACTGTCGGGTATCGGGAGGGTTCCCTCACCCGTGCAGACCGAAACCTCAGGCCGCGCGCATCGGAGTCAACTGCTTGCGCAGGTCACCGAGGGATCGGCGCAGCAGGCGGGACACGTGCATCTGCGACATCCCGATCTCCTCGGCGATCTCGCTCTGCGACTTCTGTCCGAAGAACCGGAGCCCGAGAATGCGGCGTTCGCGGTCCGGCAACGTCTCCAGCGCCGGCGCCAGTGCGAGAGTGTCGTCGACGTGCCCGTAACCGGGGTCCGGCGAGCCGAGCCGATCGGCGCGCGTCATTCCCTCGTCGTCGGGGCGGCCCTCGTCCAGCGAGATCGCCGCGCCCGCGGCGCAGTCGTCGATCGCCTTGCGCACCTGCTCGACGGGCACGTCCAGCCGGGCGGCGATTGCGGCGGCGCCCGGAGTGCGGCCCTGCTCCTGACTCAATTCCTCGCGGGCGTCCAGGATCTGGCTGTGCAGCTCGCGGGACCGGCGTGGCACCCGGATCGACGCTGCGCGATCGCGGAAGTGGCGGCGGACCTCGCCCATCACGGTCGGTACCGCGAACGACAGCAGTTCGCTGCCCGCGTGGGGATCGAACCGGTCGATGGCCTGGATCAGTCCCACCCTGGCCACCTGCAGCAGATCGTCGTACGGTTCGCCGCGTCCGCTGAATCGGCGCGCGATGTGCTCGGTGAGCGGCAGGCACAGGACGATGATCTCGCCGCGCAGCCGGTCGTATTCGGGCTCACCGGGCCGGTGCTCGGCCCGGGCACGCAGCAGCTCGGTGGCTTCGGTGTATCGGTCAGTGGTCATCGCTGCAGAACTCCTCTCCCATGGCACGTCGCGCATCGCGGACGGCCCCTTGTCTCAGGGAGAGTGGCCGAGTGAACCGGACCGGAAGTGCCACGGATCAGTCCCGGTGGCGAAATGCTCGCGGGAACTGGGATGGCCGAAGACGAGACGGTGGCGCCGACGGCGCCGGGGAGGGTCTCTTTCGCCGGGAATCCCGGCTGCAGGCTGAACCGGGTGACTCCAAACCTACGGCGGATCGTCGCACAGGACAACCGTTTCGGCCGAACCCGTCACCCAGGCAGCGTCTCACCACCGATGGGAGCGAGGACCTGCCCGGTGTAGTAGGACGACAGACTGTCGGCGGCCAGGAACACATACGAGGGAGCGATCTCGTCGGGTTGGGCCGCGCGGCCGTACGGTGCCTGACCGCCGAAGTCGGCCACCTGCTCAGCCGGCAGCGTCGCCGGGATCAGCGGCGTCCACACGGGTCCGGGGGCGACGCAGTTGACGCGGATGCGTCTGTCCATCAGCGCTTGCGCCAGCGAGTAGGTGAGCACGTGGACGGCGCCCTTCGTGGCGGCGTAGTCGATCAGCTGCTGGTTGCCGCGCAGTCCGTTGATCGAGCCGGTGTTGATCACCGTGCCGCCCGGGGTCAGGTAAGGCAGGGCCGCACTCGTGGTGTGGAAGTAGCTGTCGACGTTCACTGCGAACGTCCGGGCCCATTGGGCCGGTTTCAGGTCGGCGAAGTCGTCGACCGGGCTCTGGAAGGCCACATTGTTGACCAGCAGATCCAGACCGCCGAACTTCGCGACCGTGCGGTCGACGGCCGACCGGCAGCGATCGGGTTCCGCGAGGTCGCCGCGGATCGCCACCGCGTCGCGTCCCTCGGCCCGGATCAGGTCGAGGGTGTGCTGCGCGTCGTCGTCCTCGCCGGTCGACAGATAGGCGATGGCGACGTCGGCGCCCTCTTTCGCGAAGGCCACCGCAACGGCGCGCCCGATCCCGGAGTCGCCGCCGGTGATCAGGGCGCGGCGGCCCGCCAGCAGATCGCGGCCGCGGTAGTCGCGCATCTCGTCTCGCGGACGCTCGGCCATGTCGCCGGTCGCGCCCGGATAGTCGATCGTCTCTTCGGAGTGTGTCGCTTCATCGTTCATGTGTGGGAGTGCCCGGCACGGCGGCCGGCCAAACAACGGGGCGGCCGACCGAACAACGAGGCGGCGGTGCCGGGTGCCCGCAGCGGGACATCAGCTCTTCTTGTGCCACTTGTCGTCGTCGCCCTTGTGGTAGCCGGCCTTCTTCACCGCCGACCACGCCACCCGGTGGGCAGTCTCCTCGCGACCGGAGTCCCCGCGCCGGTCCTTGGGGCTGTCGTACTCGTCGTAGGCGTTGTTGAACGCCTCCTTGTAGATGTCCTGGGCGTGTCCGGGCAATACGTGGCGAACCGAGTCGGGAAGGTCCGTGGTCGAGTCGTATGGCATGGCTTCCTCCTTCAACCGGGCGTTCTGTCGATCCAGTGTTACCCGGAAGCAGGCCGATTCAACCCTCGACGAACAGATCCGCCCCCGGTCTCCGGCGGAATCAGGGCTGCAGCGACTCCACCTGCGCCACATAGCCGACGACCGGGCTCACGGTCAGGCGCACGTGCTCGTCGACGCGCAGACCCCGCCGCAGGCGAGCGCTGCGCACAGTCCACTGGCGCAGTCCCTCCGGCGTGTTCAGCACCACCTCGTGGCGTGACCGCCGCCGATCCGTCCCGATGTCGCGTCGGTCGAAGATCGCGCGCTGCGCCGGCCCCGGCAGCACATCTCCGAGCCGCCGTCGCCGGACGCTCACCACCCGTCCGGTCACCGTCTTGCGTGGCACCAGGTCGATCACCCCCACCACCGCTTTGACCGCACCGAGGAGCCCGGAGATCACCGCGGCGACGACGATGACGATCGCGAGGTTGCGCAGTGCCTTCAGCTCGCCCGCCGTCGTCGTGATCTCGTCCGCGCGCGCCATCGCCACCGCGAACCACGCGACGGCCGCGGAGATCGCCACCTGCAGCAGCCCGCGCACCAGCAGGCCCAGCGGCGCCCGCCCCGACCACGGACGCAGCGAGACCCCGGCGTGCCGCGACCAGTGGTTCACCGTGCCCGCATGAACCGCCGTACCCCTCGGCGTCGCGCCCCCGGGGGTCGTGTTCGATGACATCACGTGTCGCCCACCTTCCTTGTGCCGACGACGTTAAGTGCGGCGATGTCGGTTTTCTTACAGTCGTCCTCCTTGCAGTCGTCTTGACGCGGCGCGGGCCCTAAGGAAACTGACAGAGGCCTTCGTACGGTGAGCAGGCGACCACACCGGCCGCCGACTTGCGCCAAGGAGCCCACCGCATGACCGCATTCCTCGACTCCCGCCTGCTGCGCCGCACCGTGCTCGCCGCGGCAGCCGTCACCTTCGCCGTGGGCGCGACCGCCTGTTCCTCGGACGACGCCGGATCCGGTGGCACGGACGGATCGCCAGCCGCGGCCGAAGCCGGCTCGGCCGACCCCACCGGTTATGCCTTCGACAGCAGCCGGAAGAATCTGGCGACCGCCGTGGAGAAGGCCTTCGCCTCGAAGGACGGGAAGGCCCACTGGGACGGCGACACCCTGGTGCTCACCGTTGACGGAGATTCCTCGCTGCCTACCGCGGGCATCACCGAATGCCGGGTGCTCGAGCATCTCGTGGTCGACGGCGACCGCACCGCGGTGGTCTATCCCGACCGCCGGTTCGACTGCGAAACCGAGCTCGCCGACCACTGACCTCGCTGTGGGCTCAGCCGTCGGCGAGCCCCGCGTGCAGGAGCCTGGCGTGATCGCGGAGGGTGACCGCCCAGTCGGCGTACGGCTCGTCGGAGAAGGCGTCGCCGGTGTACAGCTCGCGCGCGGCGCGCCGGACCGCCGGGTCACGACCGGCCGCCAGCCGCAGGAACCGTTCGACGTCGATGTCGAGGTGGTCGAGATCGAGCCGGAGCGCGTCGCCCTCGGTCACCAGGTGGTGCTGCGTGGGCAGCAGCCGATCGGGGTCGAGGGCCCGCCGGATCACGTTCACCGCCACCGAGAACCGGTTGCCGAGCACCCGCGGCGCCTCCCCCGGCCACAGCGTGTCCATGAAGACCTCCCGCGAGGTGGCCACTCCCCGGGCGGCGACCAGCATCTTGAGCAACTCGCGCGCCTTGCGTGAACTCCATTCGGCGCGCACCCCGGTCAGTGCGATCACCTCGAAACCGCCGAGCACCCGGATGCGCGGCCGGGACATCGCCCGGCGGGCCAGCCCGGCGAAGCCGCGCGCCGCGCAGGTCGCCCGGGCTTCGGCCAGGAGCTCGTAGGCCCGGACGTCGACCAGGTCGTGGCGGATGGCGAACTCGGCGACGTCGATCTGCGCCTCCGTCTGCCACGCGAGCGCCCCCAGGCGGCCGCTGATCTCCACCGCCGACTCCAGATGGGTGCGCGCCGCATCGAGCATGCCCAGACGCTCCTCGAGGAGCCCGAGCGTCCGGGCGGCGGTGCCCCAGAAGGCCACGCCCACCCCCACCGGAACCACGTGCGCGGCATAAGGTTCCAGAATCTGTTGCAGCCGTGCGGCGTTCGCCGTCGAGCCGTGCACGACGGCGATCTCGGCGAGCACCGTCACCGTCGACAGCCAGAACCGGTCCCGCGGCAGCGCCTCGAGCGGCGGCAAGGACCGCAACAGCGACTCGGCGGCCGCCGACCGGCCCTGTCCCAGCCAGAGCCAGGCGAGGGAGGCGGGCCACAGCAGTTGCTCGGGATAGGCGCGCCGGGCCGCCAGAAACCGGTCTTCGGCACCGTCGATCCGGCCCTGCATCCACCGGATCATGCCGAGATGCGCCGTATACAGGGCCAGCGCACCGTCGTCCCCGGCCTGCTGGGACCGCGCGTAGATCCGATCCGCCTGCCGCTCGGCGGCAGCCGCATCACCGTCGAGGATGGACCGCAGGCAGCCGAACCACGCCGCCGGATCCGGTCCGCGGTCGCTCTGGTGTGCGGCACTGCGGCCGAGCAGTTCGCGGTCCAGGGACCGGATCTCGCCGAGTTCCAGCAGTCCCCCCAACAGCAGCACCTGCGCCGGCGCCGTGAGCTCGTCCACCCCGCACTGCTCGGCGACCGTCAGGATCTCCCGCGCCGCACCCACCCGGGCGGCCGCGTACTCGGGCATCGGCCGGGACCGGCTCCAGGCGAGCAGGGAGTGCGCCCGTGTCAGCGGGTCCTGCGTCGTCGCGCGCGACATGATCGCTTCCTCGGGCACCATAGTGGCCTCACCATATCCGCAAACCGGACATTCGAGGCCGCGTCTGGGACTGGTTGCCGCACCTGGCGTCGCGACCTCGGATACGCGCACTCGGCAGTGTGTGGATATCCGAGGTCAGTGCGCTCGCGCCAATGAGCACGTGTCCGACACAAACACCACCGGCCAGGACCGAAATGGTCCTGACCAGTGATTTCTCTGTGCCCCCCGCAGGATTCGAACCTGCGACCTTCTGCTCCGGAGGCAGACGCTCTATCCCCTGAGCTAGGGGGGCTCATTGGGCGAGAGCAACATTAGCGCACGCGCGGCTCCTCCCCCAACACCGGGGCGGCGGCGCGCCATGCGCCCTGGTCCGGCCCACCCGCACGGCGACGGTCACACGGCGACGACGGTCGCATCGGGGACCGCGGCGTACCGGTCGGGGCTGCAGGTGAGGACGATGATCTGCGCGTCGTCGGCGGCGCTGCCGAGCACCTGCGCCATAGAGGCCAGGCGGTCCGGGTCGGAGTAGCCGAGCGCATCGTCGAGGATCACCGGGACGCCGTCGTTCTCGTCGACGATCATGGCGCACGCCAGCCGGGCGATGAGCCCCAGCTGCTCGCGCGCTCCCCCGGACAGCGCCTCGACGTCAACCGTGACGCCGTCGAGGGTGCGGCGGGCGATCGCGAAGTCGTCGTCCACCTCGAAACGGACGGTCTCGCCGAACACCGGGGCGGCGAGTTCCTCCAGGCGCCGGGTGAACGGCGCGACGTAACGCGAGCGGCTCTCGGTGCGCTTGCGCACCAGCGTCTCGTAAAGCAGGCGGGCACCGGCCGCGCGCTCGGCGACCCGGGCGTGCTCGGCCTCGGTCACGGCGGCGGTCGTCTGCGCGTCGGCGAGATCGTCGAGGCGGTTCTCGGTGCGGCACTGCTCCAGCAGGGTGCGCAGCTGCGTACGTTGATCCCGCAGGCCGGTGAGCCGGTGCCGCACGCGTTCCAGCTTCTGTTCGGCTTCGGCGCAGGCGGCGCGCAGTCCCGCCGAATCGGCTTTCGCCGCGGCGGCCTCCCGCTCGGCGAGGACGGCCCGCGTGCGGTCGTGGGCGTCGCGGGCCGCGGTCAGATCGGCGGCCAGGCGCTCGTCGCTGAGCTGCGCCCGCTGTTCCAGCAGGGCGGCGCGCTCGGCCTTCGCGGTGGCGCGGGCGCGCTCGGCGGCCTCGGCCTGCGCCTCGGCCCGGGCGCGCTGCGTGGTCGCCACCGTGCGCTGCTGGGTGGCCTTGCGTTCGGCGCGAGTGATCAGATCGGTCAGTTCGGCTTCCCGCGGCCGCAGTTCGGCGACCGGGCGCGGCGCCGGATCGTCGCTGGCCGCGGGCAGCCCGGCGACGAGCGCTGCGCGTTCGGTCTGCAGCTCCTCCACCGTCGCACCGGCGAGCGCCCGCTGCCGGGCGGCATCGGCGGCCTGAAGCGCCCGTTCGGCGGCCGCGCGCGCTGCAGCCCGGCCGGCGACCCCGCCCAGATGGTCGGTCTCGCAGCGGGCGAGCAACGCGCTCGCTTGCGCCTGCAGGTCGGAGAGCCGGTCGGCCAAAGCCACGGTGTCGGCGGCACCCCGCACCACCACGCGCACGCCCGACGACTGCACCACCGTCTCGCCCACGGCGGCGAAGGACTCCGAGTCGTCGATCTCGGCGCCGTCGATCGTCACCGCACCGTCGCCCAGCCGCGTGACCTCCACCGCGGCGGCACCGGCGTCCACGCGTGCCTGCGCGGCGGCGATCTCTCGATCGAGGGTGGCCGCGGCCGCCACCTCCCGGTCGGTCACCGGGTTCGCGGCGATCGCCGCCACCGCCTCGGTTCGCGCGTCGGTCAGGGCCGCCGCCTCGGACACGGCGGCGTCGATCCACGCGATGCGGGCCCGGTCGGCCCGGGCCTTCTCGGCGGCCGTCGACGCGGCCAGCTCGCTGCGCACCCGGCCTAGTTCGCTGCGCGACCGTGCCAGCGCCTCCTCCAGCTCCCGGGCCGAGGTGTCGGCGGCCTCGGCCGCCTCCCGCAGTTCGCGGACGGCGGTGCCGTCGGCCTCGACCCGGCGGTCCAGGTCGGCGAGGCGGTCGTGTGTCTGCGCCCGCTCGGCGCCGGCGCGCTCGGCGATCTGCACGGCCAGCGCCCGCTGCTCGGCCTCCGCGCGTGCCTGCCGCACGGTGGCGTCGACGGTCTCGGCCTCGGCGGCGCGCCGGGCCAGGTCGGCGGCCTCTTCGACGGCGTGCGCCTCCGCCCGGACGGTCTCGGCGTACTCGGTCTCCACGGCGGGCAGCTCCGCGGCGGCCTGTTCGGCGCTCCGGAGCAGAGCGGTGCGCTCGTCGACCACCGCGCGGGCGGCCTTGGCGGCGCTGATCGCCTCGGCCAGTTCCTTCGCCGGGCGTCCGGCGGCGGGAGTGTAGTAACGCCGGTATTCCGCGGCCGCCGCCTCGATCAGCGCCGTGGCGTCGGCGTCGCCGTCGCCGGTGTCGGTCTCAGCCGGTGCGGCGACCCGGTCCAGGGCGCGGGCCAGCGCCGAGGAGTCGGCGAGCCGGTCCAGATCCGGGGCCTGCGACTGCAGCAGGCGCAGCGCCAGATACAGCGCGTTGTCGAGCGACTGGTCCAGGATCTGCTGCACCCGCTCGTGCGCCTCACGGCCGGTCAGCTGCTCGCGACGCGGCTCGAGAATGGTCAGAGTGGTCTCGGGCCGGGAGTTGAAACGCTTGAAGTACTCGAATCGCCATGGCCCGCAACTGATCTCGGCGCGCACCTCGGATCCGACGTCCCGCCCGGCCGGCTGCACCGCCTTGACGGCGGCACTCCTGCTGCTCGCCTGCGTCCGCAGCAGCAGGTCCAGCGCCTCGATCATCGACGATTTGCCTGCCTCGTTGGCACCCTCCACGACGGTGATTCCCGAATCGGCGAACTCGATCTCGCGCTCGCGGATGCCGCGGAAGTCTTTGAGCGCCAGCCGATGAAGTCTCATCCGTGCGCCCCGGTCAGCCGGAACAGCAGGGACAGCGCACTGCGCGCGGCCGCGGCCTCGGCGTCGTCGGTGGACGCGGTGAGTTCGGCGAGCTCCCCGGCCGCCTCCGCGGCATACCCCTGCAGCCCCAACCCGGCCACGTCCGACGGATCGGCGACGACGGTCAGGTCGTGGTGACGTTCCCAGATCTGCAGGGCCGCAAGTCGTTCGGAGAACTCGTCGAGCAGTTCGGACAGGACTGCCTCGTCGCCCAGCCCCACGGTGCCGACCAGGGCCAGCTTGACCACGGTGCGAGATCTGTCCGGCAGCGCCGTCAGCCGCTCCCGCAGAACGTCGAGGTCGGCGGCGCCGTTGACGTCCTGCCGGATGGTCGTGAACGTCCACTGCCCCACGCGATGCGGGGTCACCTCGACCGCGGACGACGCACCGCGCCGCAGGGTCACCTCCAGGACCTGACCCGAATCGGCTTCGACGTGATCGAAGTCGGTCACTTCGGGAGCTCCCGAGTACCAGATGCGCTGCGAGTCGCCGATCGGGGTGACCGAGTGGCGGTCGCCGAGGGCGACGTAGTCGACCAGCGCGGTGTCGACGGCGGTCTGCAGATCCGCCGAGGCGACGATCGCCGGATCGGTTCCCGGGCTGAAGGTGTCGACGCCGCCGTGCCCGACCACGATGCGCAGGTCGTCCCCCGGGGCCAGCCGGCCGAGCTGTTCGGTGATCAGGTCGTGCTCGGGCCGCTTGCTGGTCCAGGGGGCGGCCACCAGGGTGACGCCGTCGCGGACCCGCACCACGCCGGCCCGGTCGAGCACGTGCACATTGTCCGGGCGGGCCCGGACGAAGGTGTCGCCGCGGTAGACGCTGGTCGCGTCGAGCGGGTCGTGGTTGCCCGGCAGCAGATAGACGGGGACACCGTAGTCGCCGAGGGCGTCCAGTGTGCGGCGGATGATCCTCGAGGAGACGCGGGCATCGTCGAAGACGTCGCCGCACACCACCACGAACTCGGCGCCGGTGGACCTGGCCAGCCGGCCGACGGCGACCACCGCGTCGGCGCGCGCGGCGTCGTAGGTGTGCTGGGCGTCGCCGGCCAGGAAGTGGCGCGTCATGCCGAGCTGCCAGTCGGCGGTGTGCAGGAAGGTCACCTCGCGGTCGGCGCCGGGATCGGCGCGCCCGGCATCGGCGGGTTCCGGTTCGGGCAACTCGAACAGTGCTGCGGTCATCACTCCCCCTCCGGCGAAACGTCGCGACCTGTCTGGTCCGTCGTCTCGATGGTAGGAGGGCCCACCGACAAAGCCGCTCAGGCCGCGCCGCTCAGGCCGCCGTGTCGGGCGCGGGCGGTCGGACGACGACGGGGGTCTGGTGGTCGGGACGGACCAGGAACAGGGTGGCCGCCGCACCGATCAGCAGGACCGCCGCACCGAGGTACAGCGACTGGCCCATGGCCGAGGCGAAGCCCTCGCGCACCGCCTCGGGAAGTTGCTGCACCCGGGAGCCCTCGGACCGCTCCAGCGTCATCCCGGGCAGTTCGGCGGCCAGCCGCGTCATCATCAGCGCGCCGATGCCTGCGGTGCCGATCACCGAACCGATCACCCGCGTGGTGTTGTAGACGCCCGAGCCGGCGCCGGCGACGAACCACGGCAGTCGACGGGTGGCGGTGGCCGCCAGCGGAGCCCAGATGCAGGCGCTGGACAGGCCCATCACGATCGTCGGCAGCAGCAACTGCCACACCGGGGTGGCCGGCGCGAACAGGAGCCCCAGGGCGGCGGTGGCCACCGCGTAGCCGAACAGTCCCGTCGACACCACGTTGCGCGGGTGCACCCGGTCCAGGATCCGGCCGACGATGGGCGCGCACGTTCCGGTCAGCACCGCCATCGGCACCATCATCAGCGCCGAGCGGGTCGGCGACATGCCACCGACGAACTGCAGGAAGAACATCAGCGGAATCATGGTCCCGGCGACCGCGAACCCCATCGACGCGATACCGGCGTTGGAGAGGGTGAAGTTCCGGTCGCGGAACAGCGAGAGCGGCACCAGCGGCTCGGTGCGCGTGCGCGCCTGCCACAGCACGAAGACGCCCATCACCGCGACGCCGGCGGCGATCAACCACCAGATCCACGCGGCCCACCGGTAGGTCTGTCCCTCCTGGATCCCGAAGACCAGCGCGGTGAGGCCGACCGCGGACAGTGCGACACCCACCCAGTCGAAGCGGTGGTCGTGCCGCTCCACCCGCGGCACCAGCAACGCGGCCAGCACCAGGCCGACCGCCCCGACCGGCACGTTGATGAAGAAGATCCACTCCCAGCCGAGGGCGTCGGTCAGGATGCCGCCCAGCAGCGGCCCGATCAGCGTCGCGACCCCGGCGACGGTGCCCCACACGCCCATCGCGGCCCCGCGCCGCTCCGGCGGGAACATCCGCGTCACCAGCGCCATGGTCTGCGGCGTGATCAGCGCCGCACCGATGCCCTGCACCGCGCGCGCGGCGATCAGTTCGCCGATGGACCCGGACAGACCGCACCACACGCTGGCGGCGGTGAACACCACCAGGCCGATCTGATAGATCGTCTTGGGCCCGAACTTGTCGCCGAGGCGCCCGGAGATCAGCAGCGGCACCGCGTACGTGAGCAGATAGGCGCTCGACACCCAGACGATCCCGTTCACGTCGGCGCCGAGCGCGTCCATGATCTCCGGCTGCGCCACGGCCACGATCGACATGTCGACCAGGATCATGAAGAAGCCCACGCACAGCGCCAGCAGCCCCGCCCAGGGCCGATCGGTCACCGGTGTGAATCGCGGTGGAGCAGGAACGGTCATAACGGTCACCCTCGTCTCGGCGGGTCCGCGGACGGCGGCCGGCGACCGCGCATCTCGGCGAAGCGAGCAGACACTAGCACCGCCCGACGGGCGCACTCACCCGCCGGACCGGCATAGCCTGGAAGGCGGCGCCGGGCCGCACGTGGCCCACGACACGCCGCCGCCCGGGAATCAGCCGCCCGGCCCGAGCGTTGGAACGACGTTGTCCGACAGAACGGAGCACGCCATGATCCGCAGCAAGAAGGACGCCGCCGAGGCCTCCCCGGACCCGCACGCCCAGCTCGACGTCCGCCGCGACACGGCCCTGCCCGCCGCCGGGACCGACGAGAAGCACTCGCGCTCCGCCGCCGTGGTGGCCCGCATCGTGGAGAAGGCGCACCGACTACAAGAGCCCGCGGTCGCCCGGTACGTGGCCAAGCTGCGCGCCGCCCACCCCGACGACAGCCCCGAGCAGATCATCCGCCGCCTGGAGCGGCGCTACCTCAACGCGGTCACCGTCTCCGGCGGAGCGGTCGGCGCCACCGCCTCGATCCCGGGCGTCGGCACCATCGCGGCCCTGTCGGCGCTGTCCGCCGACACCGCGGTCTTCATCGAGGCCTCGGCCCTGCTGGCGCTGGCCACCGCGGAGGTCTACGGCATCTCCCCGCACGAGACCGAGCGCCGCCGGGCCCTGGTGCTGTCGGTGGCGCTGGGCGAAGAGGGCATCGCGGCCCTGGGCAAGGTGGCCGGCACCCGCGGCACCGATGCCCTCACCCGCCTGGCCGGACCCGCGCTGTCCACCAGGCGCCTGGCGAGCATGAACAAGATGCTCACCAACCGTCTGGTCAAGAAGTTCGCGGTCCGGCGCGCCCCGATCCTGGCCGGCAAGCTGATCCCGGGCGGGATCGGCGCCGCCGTCGGCGGCGCCGGCAACCGCGCCCTGGGCACCCTGGTGCTGCGCAACGCACACGAGGCCTTCGGTCCGCCGCCCCGATTCTGGGACGTCGACGGCGTCGCGGTGCGCACGCACGACAGCGAGCTTCATTGACGGGCTGGCTGTCCCGCCTCGGCGCGCGGTGCTGGCAGTACCGCCGTCTCACCCTGATCACCGCGGCGGTGACCCTCGGCGCGGTGGGCGCGGACCTGGTGACCCCGCTGTTCGCCCGCGCCGCCATCGACCACGCGACGGGCGCGGCGGTCGGCGGCTACGGCCTGCCGGTGCTGGTGGCCGCCCTACTGATCGCCGCGGTGATCCGGTACGGCTGTCAGTTCGGGCGGCGGCTGACCGCCGGGAAGCTGTCGATCGTGGTGCAGGACGGCCTGCGCCGCGCCATGCTCGACACCCTGCTGCACGTCGACGGCCGCTCGCAGGACTCCATCCGCACCGGTCAGGTGGTCTCGCGGTCGATCTCGGACCTGCAGGTGGTGCAGAGTCTGCTGGCCATGGCGCCGATGGCCCTCGGCGGCGGTGTGCAGGTGCTGCTCGCGCTCGGCATCATGGCGTGGCTCTCCCCGCTGCTGACCGTGGTCACCCTCGCGATCATCCCCGCGGTCGCGCTGGTCGCCTACCGGGGACGGCGACGGCTGTTCGCCGCCACCTGGGCCTCCCAGCAGGCCGCGGCCGAACTCGCCGGACACGTCGAGGAGACCGTCACCGGGGTGCGGGTGGTCAAGGGTTTCGGGCAGGAGCGACGCGCCACCGACGAACTCGCCGAACTCGGCGGCACCCTGTACCGCCTGCGGCTGCGCGCGGCCCGGCTGGCCTCGCGCTTCACCCCGACCATGGCGGCGATCCCGCAGCTGGGCATGGTGCTGGTGATCGTGGTCGGCGGCTGGCTCACCTACCAGGGCTCGATCACCGCCGGTACGTTCCTGGCCTTCTCCACCTACCTGGCCACCATGACCGGCCTGGCCCGCACACTGACGAACCTGGTGATCAGCTCCCAGCTCGCCGGGGCGTCGGCGACCCGCGTCTTCGACGTCATCGACCATCCGCGCGACCCCGTGCTGACCAACACCGGCGCGCTGCCGGCGGGCCCGCTGGGGATCGATCTGCGCGGGGTGGAACTGGCGCACGACGGGCGACCGCTGCTGCGCGGGGTCGACCTGACCGTGCGGCCCGGCGAATGCGTCGCCGTGGTGGGCGGTCCGGGCTCGGGCAAGTCGACACTGGCCGCGCTGCTGGAGGGCACCTACCGGCCCGACGGCGGCATCGTTGCCCTGGCCGACGGCGCCGGGCGACAGTACCCGGTGGACACCCTGGCCCCCGACGTCCTGCACGGCGCCCTGACCGTCGCCTTCGACGAGCCGTTCCTGTACTCCGACACCGTCGCGGCCAACGTCGCCCTCGGCCCGCAGCCGCCACCGGGCCCGTCGTCGCCGGCGCTGCGCACGGCCACCGATGAGGCCGCCGCCACCGGCTTCGTCGACGAGCTGCCGCAGGGCTTCGCCACCGAGGTCGGCGAACGCGGCCTGACCCTGTCCGGCGGCCAGCGCCAGCGGCTGGCCCTGGCCCGGGCCTTCTACGCGCAGCCGCGGGTGCTGGTGCTCGACGACGCCACCTCGGCCGTCGACGCCGTCACCGAGCAGCAGATCCTGGGCCATCTGCGCGAGCGCGGCACCACGCTGCTGGTTCTGGCCCACCGCCGGTCCACCCTGGCGATCGCCGACCGCGTCGCCGTGCTCGACGGCGGCCGCATCCTCGACACCGGCACGGTGGCCGAACTCGACGCGCGCTGCCCCCGCTTCGCCGAGCTGATGTCCTCGCACGACACCGACGCGCAGGAGACCGCCGCGGCCGCCGGGGTGCGGCGGCAGCAGGCCATCGGCGTCGACGACCTCTGGCGCGACGACGCCCCGCTGGCCGCCGAACCGGCCCGCGCCGCGGCGGCCCCGGCGGTCCGTCCGGGTCCCGGGGGCGGCGCCCGAGGCGCCGGTGGCGGCAACCTGTCCAGTGCGCTCGGCGCGATGCCGGCCGGCCCGGAGATCGAGGCGGCCGTGGCCGCGCTCCCGCCGGCCGACGAGGACCCGAAGGTGGATGTGGCGCAGGTGCGCCGCGAACGCGCCACCTTCTCCCTCCGCCAGATCCTGCATCCGGTCCGGGGGCTGCTGGCACTGGTGCTGATCGCCGTGGCCGCCGATACCCTGATCGGCCTGGCCTTCCCGTCCCTGGCCCGGCAGGTCCTCGACGCCGGCACCAACCACCGCGCCGACATCCTGTGGACGGTCGCCGCGGTCGGCGTCGGCCTGGTGCTGGCCGGCTGGGTGGTCGGCGCGATCAACACCCTGATCTCCGCGCGCGCCGGCGAGCGAGTGCTCTACGGCCTTCGCGTCCGCAGCTACGCGCACCTGCAGCGGCTGGGCCTGGACTACTACGAGCGGGAGCTGTCGGGACGGATCATGACGCGGATGACCACCGACGTGGACGCCCTGTCCGGGTTCATCCAGAACGGTCTCACCTCGGCGGCGGTGGCGGTGCTGACCGTCTTCGGCGTCTTCGGCGCCCTGCTGGTGACCGACTGGCAGCTGGGGCTGACGGTGCTGCCGGTCTTCCCGATCCTGGCGGTGGCCACCGTGTGGTTCCGGCGCATCGCCGGCCGCTCGTACACGCGCACCCGCGAACTGGTCTCGGCCGTGAACGCCGACTTCCAGGAGAACATCGCCGGGCTGGCCACCACCCGCGCCTACCGGCACACCGCGGTGGCCCGGGCCCGGTTCGGCCGGCTCTGCGACGCCTGGGTGCACGCCCGGATGACCTCGCAGCGCGCGGTTGCCGCCTACTTCCCGTTCATCATCTTCTGCGCCGATGTGGCCGCGGCGGCGGCGATCGGCTTCGGCGCGCACGAGATCGCCGCCGGACGGCTCTCGGCCGGCACCCTGGTGGCCTTCCTGCTGTACCTGGCCATGCTCTTCGGTCCGGTCCAGCAGCTCACCACCGTCTTCGACGCCTACCAGCAGGCCGCGGTCGGTCTGCGCCGGATCGGCGACCTGCTGCGGACGCCGAGCTCCCTGGTGGAGGCCGGGCAGGCACGGGTGCCCGTGCCGGCCGGTCCCGCCGAGGTGGTGCTCGACGAGGTGGGCTTCCGCTACGCCGGCGCCGAGGCCGACGCGCTCGGCCGCATCGAACTGGTGCTGCCGCCGGGCTCGTCGCTGGCCCTGGTCGGTCCGACGGGCGCCGGCAAGTCCACGATCGTCAAACTGCTGGCGCGCTTCTACGATCCCGTCCGCGGCAGCGTCCGCTACAACGACGCCGACCTGCGCCACCTGGACCTGCACGACTACCGGGGCCATCTGGGGGTGGTGCCGCAGGAGGCGCATCTGTTCGCCGGCACCGTCGCCGAGAACATCGCCTACGGTCGCCCCGGCGCCTCCCTCGCCGACATCGCCGCCGCCGCGCAACGGGTGGGGGCCGCGGCGATGATCGCCGGGCTGCCCGGCGGCATGAACTTCGCCATCTCCGAGCGGGGCCGCAGTCTCTCCTCCGGGCAGCGCCAGCTGATCGCCCTGGCCCGCGCCGAGCTGGTGGAACCCGAACTGATCCTGCTCGACGAGGCCACCGCCACCCTCGATCAGGCCACCGAGGCCCAGGTGCTGGCCGCCGGGTCCGCGCTGCAGCGGCGCCGCACCAGCGTCATCGTCGCCCACCGGCTGGCGACGGCCGCCCGCGCCGACCGCATCGCCGTGGTGGTGGACGGGGCGATCGTCGAGTTCGGCTCGCACGCCGAGTTGCTCGCCGCCGGCGGCACCTATGCGCGGCTCTGGTCGGCGGGCGTGGAGCCCGACGACGTGGAAGCCGCAGCCGCCACCGGGACGTGATTTCAGCCACTTACCCGCGAGTCGGGGGAGGCCGGCCGGCAGAACTCGGCGGACCGGGGTCTGCGGGGCGTACCATCGATGTTTGGCCGGGCCGCCGCTCCCCAGCGCCGTGCCCGTCCAGCGACGAGAACACACTTTCGGAAAATTAAGAGGCGAGACGACGCTGTGAGCAGTTCCACATCCGAGACCGACTACGGACAGAACGAGTGGCTGGTCGAGGAGATGTACCAGCGGTTCCAGACCGACCCCGGCTCGGTCGACCCGAGTTGGCACGAGATGCTCAAGAACTACAAGCCGGCCACATCCAACGGCACGGCCCCGGCGGCCCCGGCCGACAAGCCCGCTGCGGCCAAGCCCCCAGCCGCCGAGCCCGCTGCGGTCAAGCCCGCCGCCAAGGCCCCGGCCGACAAGCCCGCGCCGACCACCGCCCCGGCCTCGGCCAAGCCCGTGCTGACCCTGGACGCCGAGCCCGAGCGGACGCCGTCGCGCAACACCGCGCCCGCCCGCGAGTCGGCCGCCACCAAGGCCGCCTCCGGTGTCAGCCGCACCGCCGCGGCCAGCAAGCCGTCCAGCGAGCCGGCCGCCGACGAGGCGAAGGTGATCCGCGGTCCCGCCGCCGCGATCGCCCGCAACATGTCGGCCTCCCTCGCGGTGCCCACCGCCACCAGCGTCCGGGCCATCCCGGTCAAACTGATGATCGACAACCGCGTCGTCATCAACAACCACCTCGCCCGCACCCGCGGCGGCAAGGTCAGCTTCACGCACATCCTCGGCTACGCGATCGTCCAGGCGCTCAAGGCGTACCCGGGCATGAACCGGCACTTCGCCGAGATCGACGGCAAGCCCAACATCATCACCCCCGCGCACTCCAACCTGGGCCTGGCCATCGACCTGCCGGGCAAGGGCGGGGCCCGCACGCTGGTCGTCGCCGCCATCAAGGAATGCGAGACGATGGGCTTCGGCGAGTTCTGGGCCGCCTACGAGGACATCGTGCGCCGCGCCCGCGACGGCAAGCTGGGCGCCGACGACTTCTCCGGCGTCACCATCTCGCTGACCAACCCGGGCACCATCGGCACCGTCCACTCGGTCCCGCGCCTGATGCCGGGACAGGGCACCATCATCGGCGCCGGCGCGATGGAGTACCCGGCCGAGTTCCAGGGTGCCAGCGACGAGCAGCTGGCCGAGATGGGCGTCGGCAAGCTGATGACCCTCACCTCCACCTACGACCACCGGATCATCCAGGGCGCCGAGTCGGGCGAGTTCCTGCGGGCGATCCACAACCTGCTGCTCGACGACGACTTCTGGGACGAGCTGTTCATCGCCCTGCACATCCCGTACGAGCCGGTCCGCTGGCGCCGGGACATCCCCGAGGGCCTGGTCGACAAGAACACCCGCGTCCTGGAGCTGATCGCCGCCTACCGCAGCCGCGGGCACCTGATGGCCGACACCGATCCCCTGATGATGGACAGCGACGCACGCGTCGCGCATCCGGATCTGGACGTCCTCACCTACGGCCTGACGCTGTGGGATCTGGACCGCACCTTCAACGTCGGCGGCTTCCACGGCCAGGAGAAGATGAAGCTGCGGGACGTGCTGTCGATCCTGCGCGACGCCTACTGCCGCCACGTCGGCGTGGAGTACACCCACATCCTCGATCCCGAACAGCAGCGCTGGCTGCAGGAGCGGGTCGAGGTGCGCCACGTGAAGCCGCCGGTGGCCGAGCAGAAGTACATCCTGTCCAAGCTGAACGCCGCCGAGGCCTTCGAGACCTTCCTGCAGACCAAGTACGTCGGCCAGAAGCGTTTCTCGCTGGAGGGCGCCGAGTCGGTGATCCCGATGATGGATTCGGTGATCGACCGCAGCGCCGAGCACGCGCTCGAAGAGGTCGTCATCGGCATGCCGCACCGCGGCCGCCTGAACGTCCTGGCGAACATCGTCGGCAAGCCCTACTCGAAGATCTTCACCGAGTTCGAGGGCAACCTGGGCACCGCGCAGATGCACGGTTCGGGCGACGTGAAGTACCACCTGGGCGCCGAGGGCAAGTACTACCAGATGTTCGGCGACAACGAGATCAACGTCTCGCTGACCGCCAATCCCAGCCACCTCGAAGCCGTCGACCCGGTGCTGGAGGGCATCGTCCGCGCCAAGCAGGACATGCTCGACGAGGAGCATCAGTTCGACATCATGCCGCTGATGCTGCACGGCGATGCCGCCTTCGCCGGCCAGGGCGTGGTCCCCGAGACCCTCAACCTGTCGATGCTGCCCGGCTACCGCACCGGCGGCACCGTGCACATCGTCGTCAACAACCAGGTCGGCTTCACCACCGCCCCGGAGCACTCGCGGTCGACGCAGTACTGCACCGACGTGGCCAAGATGATCGGCGCGCCGGTCTTCCACGTCAACGGCGACGACCCCGAGGCCTGCGTCTGGGCCGCCGAGCTGGCGGTGGACTACCGCGAGCGGTTCCACCGCGACGTGGTGATCGATCTGGTCTGCTACCGCCGCCGCGGCCACAACGAGGGCGACGATCCCTCGATGACGCAGCCGGCCATGTACGACGTGATCGACAGCCTCCGCAGCGTCCGCAAGAGCTACACCGAATCGCTGATCGGCCGTGGTGACATCTCCACCAAGGAGGCCGAGGATGCCCTGCGCGACTACCAGGGACAGCTCGAGCGCGTCTTCGTCGAGGTCAAGGAACTGGACCGGTTCCGGCCCGAGCCGTCGCCGTCGATCGTGGAGGATCAGCAGCTGCCGGTGAAGCTGGTGACCTCGGTCCCGCAGGCCGCGTTGACCAAGATCGGCGAGGCCTTCGTCAATCTCCCGGAGGGCTTCACCCCGCACCCGCGCGTGCGCCCGGTGCTGCAGCGCCGCCACGAGATGACCCAGCACGGCGACGTCGACTGGGCCTTCGCCGAGCTGCTGGCCTTCGGCACCCTGGTCGAAGAGGGCATGACGGTGCGCCTGTCCGGTCAGGACTCGCGCCGCGGCACCTTCACCCAGCGCCACTCGGTCCTCATCGACCGGGAGAACGGTTCGGAGTACACCCCGCTGAACACCCTCGCCCCGCAGGGCCCGGGCCGGTTCATGGTCTACGACTCCCCGCTCAGCGAGTTCGCGGTGCTGGGCTTCGAGTACGGCTACGCGATCGGCAACCCCGACGCCCTGGTGCTGTGGGAGGCGCAGTTCGGCGACTTCGTCAACGGCGCGCAGTCGATCATCGACGAGTTCATCAGCTCCGGCGAGGCCAAGTGGGGCCAGCGCTCGGACGTGGTGCTGATGCTGCCGCACGGCCACGAGGGCCAGGGCCCCGACCACACCTCGGGCCGCATCGAGCGGTTCCTGCAGCTGTGCGCCGAGGGCTCGATGACCGTCGCCCTGCCGTCAACCCCGGCCAGCTACTTCCATCTGCTGCGCCGCCACGTGCACGACGGCATCAGCCGCCCGCTGGTGGTCTTCACGCCGAAGTCCATGCTGCGCAACAAGGCCGCAGTATCGCCGGTCGAGGAGTTCACCAAGGGCAAGTTCCTGTCGGTGCTCGACGACCCGCGGTTCGCGCCCGACATCAACGGCAACGGCGGTGAGGCCGACCGGAACAAGGTGACCCGCGTCCTGCTGACCTCGGGCAAGCTCTACTACGAGCTGGCGGCCAAGCAGGCCAAGGAGGACCGCGACGACGTGGCGGTGATCCGGATCGAGCAGCTGTACCCGGTGCCGCACCGCCGCCTGGCACGGACGCTGGAGCAGTACCCCAACGCCACCGAGTTCATCTGGGTGCAGGAGGAGCCGGCCAACCAGGGCCCGTGGCCGTTCCTGGGCCTGTGGCTGCCGGATCTGCTGCCCGAGAAGCTGTCCGGACTGCGCCGCATCTCGCGCCGCGCGATGGCCGCGCCGTCGTCGGGATCGTCGAAGGTGCACGCCGTCGAGCAGGCCGAGATCATCGACGGGGCGTTCGACCGCAGCTGACTCCGCCTCGAGCGACGCCCACCGCCCGTCGCTGCGACCGGCACCCACGTGGTGTCGCGCCGCAGTCGGCGGGCGGTGGTCTGTGTCGGGGCGGTTTCCGGATGTCGGGCGTGCGCGCTAACCGACGAGGGCGGCCGCACCGGCCAACGCCGGGAGAGAACCGACCAGGAGCGCCAGCAGTTCGTCCCGGGTCAGCTTCCGATCGCCGATCCAGCGGATCATCACGTCCTCCACGAAGGCGGTCCACCCCCGCACCGCCATCTCGACGGCCGGCGTCACCTCGATCCCCAGCGCCGGGGCGTGATGCAGGATGCGGCGGGTCATCTCCGCGCGCGTGGATTCGGCGACGTTGCGCATCGCCGGATCGATGCTCAGCGAGCCGCGCAGCACCGCGACGAACTGGTCGCTGTTGCCGACCACGTAGTCGATGTAGGCGGTCAGTGAGGCGGTGAGCCTCTGCAGGGGATCGTCGACGTCCTCGGGCGGTTCCGTGCGCGCCTGCATCTCCTGCGCCCACTCCTGCACCAGCGCCAGGTGGAAGTCCTGTTTGGATTCGAAGTAGTGGAAGATCAGCGCCCGTGAGACGCCGGCGCGTTCGGCGACGGCCTCGATGCTCACGCTCTCCAGCGGCTGCTCGGTGGCCAGCTCCTCGCCCAGATCCAGCAGCTGACGGCGCCGCTGCTGCGGACTCATCCGCTTCCGGCGCGCCTGCGGGGCTGCGTCGGCGTTCCTGTCGGTCACCGTCATGACATCCACCCTAAGCCACTATTGACACTGATTCAATAAGTTGTTGACTGCTCGTCAGTAACTCTTTATCGTGGTGACCATGACAACACACGATGTAGAGATCGCAATCGTCGGTGCCGGCTTCTCCGGACTCGGTGCAGCCATCAAGCTCGCCCAGAACGGGTTCGACGACTACCTGGTCATGGACCGCGGCGCCGACTTCGGCGGTACCTGGCGCGACAACACCTACCCCGGCGCCGCCTGCGACGTCCCCTCGCATCTGTACTCGTTCTCGTTCGCGCAGAACCCGGGGTGGAGTCGCTCGTACTCCCACCAGCCGGAGATCCACCGCTACATCAACGACGTCGCCGCCGAACACGGCATCGGCGCGAAGACCTGGTTCGGCACGCAGGTGCACCAGGCGAGCTGGGATGAGGAGACGCACACCTGGGTGCTCGACATCGAACGCGAGGGCGAGCAGAGCCAGGTGCGCGCCCGCCACCTGGTCGGCGCCGTGGGCCCGCTGTGCGAGCCCAATCTCCCCGACATCGAGGGCCTGGACTCGTTCGCCGGCACGATGCTCCACTCGGCCCGCTGGGACGACGACTACGACTTCACCGGCAAGCGGGTCGCGGTGATCGGCACCGGCGCCTCCGCCATCCAGATCGTCCCGCAGCTGGGCAAGGTCGTCGGCCATCTGGACGTCTACCAGCGCACCGCCCCGTGGATCATTCCGCGCAGCGAGCGCCCCTACCTGCCGGTGGAGAACTGGGCGTTCAAGAACGTCCCCGGCCTGCAGAACCTGATCCGCGGCGGCATCTACACCGCGAACGAGTCGGTGGCGGCCGGCATGACCTTCGCCCCCAAGGCCCTCAAGCCGGTCGAGGCGCTCTGCCGCGCCAACATCTTCAAGGGCATCCGGGACCGCGAGTTGCGCGCACGGGTCACCCCCACCTTCGCCGTGGGCTGCAAGCGCATCCTCAAGTCCAACGACTGGTACCCCACTCTGAACCAGCCGAACGTCGACCTGATCACCTCGGGGATCGAGCGCGTGACCGCCGATGCCGTCGTCACCGCCGACGGCACCGAGCACCCGGTCGACGCCATCGTGATCGCCACCGGCTTCCACGTCACCGACTCCCCCGTCTTCGACACCATCCACGGTGTCGGCGGCGCCAGCCTGGCCCAGGTCTGGGACGAGATCGGCATGCAGGGATACAAGGGCACCTTCGTCCACGGCTTCCCGAACATGGCGCTGATGATCGGCCCGTCCACAGGCTTGGGCCACACCTCGATGGTGTACATGATCGAGTCGCAGCTGAACTACCTGGTCGACTACCTGAAGACCACCGCGTCGGCCGGGATCACCCGCACCGAGGTGACCGCGACCGCGCAGGAACGCTTCACCGCGGGCCTGCAGCACAAGCTGCGCAACAGCGTCTGGGTCAACGGCGGCTGCTCGTCCTGGTACAAAGACCGCAACGGCAACATCACCGTGCTGTGGCCCGGATTCACGTTCAGCTTCCGCAACGCGACCCGTCGCTTCGACGTCGAGGCCTACGACGTCTCGGCCGCCGGAGTGGCGACGGTCGCCGGTGCGGCCGAGGCCGTCCCGGCCGGTGCCTGACTCCCGATCTCCCCGAACCCCCACCCGCACAGCGAAGGACAGAAGACCCTCATGAAGGATTTCCGCGACAAAGTAGTCGTCATCACCGGCGCCGGCTCCGGCATGGGCCGCGAACTGGCCGTCAAGCTCGCCCGGCGAGGCGCCAAGGTCGCCATCTCCGACGTCGACCCCGAAGGCCTCGGCACCACCGAGCGACTGGTCCTCGAGGCCGGCGGCGACGTCCACGCCCAGCTGCTCAACGTGGCCGAGCGCGAAGCCTTCCTCGACTACGCCGAGACCGTCGCCACCCACTTCGGCTCGGTGAACGCCGTCATCAACAACGCCGGGATCGCCCACAACGGCGAGATCGAGACGATGGAGTTCAAGGACATCGAGCGCATCATGGATGTGGACTACTGGGGCGTGGTGAACGGCACCAAGGCCTTCCTGCCGCACATCATCGCCTCCGGCGACGGCGCGATCGTCAACATCTCCTCACTGTTCGGGTTGCTGTCCGAGCCCGGTCAGGCGGCCTACAACTCGGCCAAGTTCGCCGTGCGCGGCTTCACCGAGGCCCTGCGTCAGGAGATGCTGATCTCCGACCACAACGTCGCGGTGACCTGCGTGCACCCCGGCGGCATCAAGACCGCCATCGCCCGCAACGCGACCGCCTCGGGTGACAACGACGCCAAGTCCGCCGCCGAGTTCTTCGACAAGTATCTGGCGCGCACGTCGGCGTCGAAGGCCGCCGACATCATCCTGGGCGCCGTGGAGAAGGAACGCGCACGGGTCCTGGTGGGCGCCGATGCGAAGCTGATCGATGTCGGGGTGCGCCTGGTCGGTTCGTACTACCAGGGCATCACCGCGCGGCTCACCAAGTGGGCGCTGTCGCGCACCTAGTCGCCGGGCGGATCGGCTGACCCCGATTCCGCCGGGGCTGATCCCGCCGGGGTCGGGGCCGCCGGTCCCGATCCCACCGGGGTCGCACTGGAGGACGCGCCGCGCTGGACCGGACCCGCAGGCGTCGGCCCGGCCGGGGTGACCGACATCGGTTTGGTGATGTCCTCCAACGACTTCCCGGCCGCGTCGACGCCGAAGACGAAGGCGATCACCCCGCCCGCGATCATGATCCCGGCCCCCAGGTAGTACCCGACGGTCAGCGGACCGCGGGACTCGCCGGTGCCGATCAACACGCCGAAGATCAGCGGGGCGATGGCGCCGAAGATCTGCGCGATCGCGAAGAAGTAGCTGATCACCTGCGACCGGATCTCCAGCGGGAAGACCTCCGAGACCGTCAGATAGGCGCTCGACGCGCCCGCCGAGGCGAAGAAGAAGGCCACACACCACAGGATGGTCTGGGTGAGCGCACTCAGCACCCCCGCGTGGAACAGCGCCGCCGAGAGCGCCAGCGTGCCGCCGGACACCGCGTAGGTCAGCAGGATCATCTGCCGGCGGCCCCACGTGTCGAAGAGCCTGCCCAGAATCAGCGGTCCGCACAGATTGCCCAGCGCGAACGGGAAGAAGTAGTACTGCGTCGACGCCGGGGTGGTGGAGTAGAAGTTCTGCAGCACCAGCGCGTAGGTGAAGAAGATCGCGTTGTACAGGAACGACTGCGTGATCATCATGGTCGCGCCGACCAGCGTGCGCCGCGGATAGACGCGGAACAGCACGTGCGCGATCTGGCGGGCGCTCGCCTGCGGGATCCTCCCGACTTCTATCTCCGTGGACGCGTCCACCGGCGGGAGTTCGTAGGTGTGATCGAGTCTCTGTTCCCGCGTGTGCCCGATCACCGCGTTCTCGATCTCGGTCACCTGAGCCTCGGCCTCGCCGAGTTTGCCGTGCGTCATCTGCCATCGCGGGCTCTCCGGGATGTTGCGCCGCACGAAGATGATCGCGATACCGATCACCGGGCCCAGGAAGAAGCCGATCCGCCAGCCCCAGTCCTCCGGGAAGTACGCGGTGTTCAGCAGGAACATGTTGGCCACCGCGCCGAGCGCGGCACCGCCCCAATAGGTTCCGTTGATCGAGATGTCGACCCGGCCGCGGTAGCGCGCGGGAATGAACTCGTCGATGGCCGAGTTGATGGCCGCGTACTCGCCGCCGATACCCATGCCGGCCACCACGCGCCAGACGACGAAGAACCAGAAGTCCATGGACAGGCCGGAGACCGCGGTGCCGATCAGGTAGACGGCCAGGGTCAGCACGAACAGCTTCTTGCGGCCGTACCGGTCCGACATCCAGCCGAAGACCAATGCGCCGATCACCTGACCCACCAGATACGCGGTGCCCAGCGCACCCACCTGAGCCGACGACAGGCCCAGTTCCTTCTGATAGCCGGCCGAGGCGACGATCTGGACCGACAGGCCGTCGAGGATCCAGACGAAGCCGAGTCCGACCACCACCATCCAGTGGAATCGGCTCCACGGCAGCCTGTCGAGACGGGCCGGGATACTGGTCATCGTCAGGCCGCCCCCCGCCGGCGGCGCCGCAGCAGGCGCAGACATGTGAAAGATGTTGGCACGTCCGCACCGGTGATTTCGGGGTTCCGGCGCTTTCGTCGCACCGTGCTGCAGTCACACCGCCAGGTCAGGCGCTGTGCTCACCGAGCCATTCGGTGGCCACGGTCCGGGGATCCTCGCCGGCGTCCACCCGAGCCGCGAGCTCGGCGAGGTCGGCGGTGTTCAGCTCGCCGGCGATACGGCTCAGCTGCCGCAGCCCCGACTTCCCCAGTGCCGCACTGCGATACACCGGCACCAGGTCCTGGGCGCGCGGCGCCTCGGGCGACGGGAGTGCCCGCACCTGCTCGAGGTCGCCGGCCGCGGCGGTCTGCAGGGCCGGCAGCACGCCGAGCGCCTGGCCGCCGATCACCGCGTCGATCACCGCGCGCGGATCGTCGACGCTGCGCACCGGACCGGGCCGGCAGACCGCGAAGGCGGCCAGCGTCGCCGGGGCGATCTGGCCTTCGACCACCACCAGCGGCAGCCCGGGAGGCAGGGCCCCGCAGTCGGCCAGGGTGTCGACGCCGTAGCGGTCCCGCAGGTCCGCGGCCAGCAGCAGCTGCGGGCGGTCGCTCACCCCGGTGGGATCACCGACCGACACGCCCTGCGGCAGCGCCCGGGCCACCTCGGCGAGCAGTTCTTCGCCGCCGAGCGCCGCCGGCGCGGTGGACAGTTGTGTGAGCAGGTCACCGGTGAACGCCGGGAACAGGTCGAGCCCGCCGGTGCTGATCGCCTCCATCAGTGCGGCGTCGTCGCCCACCGGCGCCCCGTCCGTGGTCGCCGGGGTACCCGACCGGGTGAGCGAGGCCGCGTACACGGCGGCCGCCGCGCGCATGGCGGGCGAGGCGCCCGAACCGATCAGCAGCGGCGGCTCGTCGTCGGTGCCGCAGGCCGTCACCGCGGTCGCCGCGACCAGCAGGGCCAGGAGCGCGGCCAGGGCGCGCATGGTTTTCGTCATCGCCGACCACGGTAGTCGACCGACCGGCCGGGAATCGCGCTGCCGCTCGGTACCATCGCAGCCATGTCCTCGCTGCACCGGGGATCGCCTGCCGGGGACGGCGACGGTCCCGCCGGTCCCCCGCTGCCCCCGGTCCCGGCCGCCCGTGCCGTCGTCGACTGCGCCGCCTACCTCCACGGCCGCCGGCAGCGCGGATTCAGCGATTTCCATCAGGCCTACGAACACGTCCGCGAGGCCGGTGAAGGTTTCGTGTGGCTCGGTCTGCACGCGCCCACCGACGCCCAGATGGCCTCCGTCGCCGAGGTTTTCGGGCTGCATCCGCTGGCGGTGGAAGACGTGGTGCACGCCCATCAGCGGCCCAAACTGGAACTGTACGACGGCACCGTCTTCCTGGTGCTGCGGTCGATGCAGTACATCGAGCACGACCGGCAGGACCGGGCCAACGACGTGGTCGACGGCGGCGAGATCATGATTCTGGCCGGCCGCGACTTCGTCATCACCGTGCGGCACGGGGACCACACCCAGCTCGCCGGGGTGCGCGCCCGTCTGGAGGCGCGGCCGGACAGCATGGCGCTGGGGCCGGGCGCCGTGGTCCACGCCATCGCCGACTTCGTGGTCGACAGCTACCTGACGGTGGTCACCGACATGCAGTCCGATGTGGACGAGGTGGAGGAACGGGTCTTCACCGCCGCCACCCGCGACCTGGACATCGACGTGGTCTATCTGTTCAAGCGCGAGGTCCTGGAACTGCGGCGGGCGGTCGCCCCGCTCGCCGGTCCCCTGGCGTGGCTGTCCGGGCACGACGGCCAGCCCGGTGCCAATCCGCGCGGCGAGCGCAGCGTCTCCTTCCAGGAGAAGGAGATCCGCCGGCACTTCCGCGACGTCGCCGACCATCTGAGCACCGTCAACGACATGGTGGTCGAGTACGACGAGCGGCTGACGTCACTGCTGCACGCCGCCGCCACCAAGGTGGGCATTCAGCAGAACACCGACATGCGGAAGATCTCGTCGTGGGCCGCGATCGCCGCGGTGCCGACGATGGTCGCCGGGCTCTACGGCATGAACTTCGAGTTCATCCCCGAACTGGAATGGCGCTGGTCGTATCCGGTGCTGCTGATCCTGCTGGCGGCCGCCTGCCTCAACCTGTGGCGCCTGCTGCACAAGAACCGCTGGCTGTGAGTACCGCGATCGGGACGCCGCGGCGCTAAGCCGGGCTCACACCGCCGCGGGCGGGGTCGGTGACGTCCACCCCGGCCTCGTCCCACGCCTCCCGCAGGGCTTGCGCCCCCTTGAGCCGCACCCACGCCGCCTCGTTCGCGGTGATCGGGACCGCGGCCAGGAACCGCACCGGATCGGCGGGGTCGGCCAGCGGCAGATCGGCCACCCCGGAGTCGGGTGAGAGCAGGAAGGCCGAACACACCGCCCCGCCCCACAGCGGCTCCTGCAGGTCGATCAGCGAGTCGTCGCCGAGGATCAGTCCCTCCACCGCCGGGGCCGCGGCCACCGTCGCGAGGGCGCGGTGCAGGCCGGGCAGCGGGGCCTCCGGGCGCATCCGGACCAGCAGTTCGGCGCGGGGCCCGCGCTCGGGATCGGGCGCCAGGTCCGCCGGATCGTGCATCGGGTGGCGCGCGCAGCCCACCGTCGCGAAGACCACCTGCCGGCGCGACACGTCGGCGAAACGCAGGACGTCGATCGGTTCCACGCCGAGGAAGGTCACCGAGGCGCGCTCGGGTTCGGCGCCGATCGCGGCGGTGAGGTGGCGGGTGATCGACTCGGGCACGGAACTCACGCCGTCGAGTATGCCCCGTCGCGGTTCAGCGCAGCGACAGCCCCGATTCGGTGTCGAAGACGTGCAGCAGCCGCGGCGCCATCGCCAGGTGCAGCGTCCCGCGACGCGGCACCGTGGTGGCGGGCAGCAGCCGCGCCACCTTCTGGCCGCCGGAGGTGGTGGCGCCCAGGTCCTCGGCCAGCTGGTTGAGCAGGTCGGCGCTCTGCCCGGCGTGGTCGAGGGTGAAGTAGTAGTACTTGTCCGACCCCATGGATTCGACGATGTCGACGGTCGCCTCGAAGGTCTTCATCTGCGCCAGCTCGCCCGGTTCCATCTGCTCGGCGTCGGCCAGGTGCTCGGGCCGCACGCCCACCAGGACCTCGCCCGCACTGCCCAGGCGCTGGGCATTGGCCACCACCTGCTGGTAGTCGGGCAGTTCGATCGGCCCGATCACCGTGTCGATGCCGGTCTGGGTCAGGTGCCCCGGGATGAAGTTCATCGCCGGGGAGCCGATGAACCCGGCGACGAACAGATTCACCGGATTGTCGTACAGGTCCTGCGGGGCACCCACCTGCTGCACCACTCCGCCGCGCATCACCACGACGCGGTCGCCCAGGGTCATGGCCTCGGTCTGATCGTGGGTCACGTAGACGGTGGTGACGCCGAGCCGGGCCTGCAGCTCGGCGATCTCGGTCCGCATCTGCACGCGCAGCTTGGCGTCGAGGTTCGACAGCGGCTCGTCCATCAGGAAGGCCTTGGGATGGCGCACGATCGCTCGTCCCATCGCCACGCGCTGTCGCTGACCGCCCGACAGGTTGGCCGGCTTGCGGTCCAGGAACTCCTCCAGGTCCAGGATGCGGGCGGCCTCGGCCACCTTCTCGGCCACCTCGGCCTTGGGCAGCTTCTGCAGGGTGAGCGGGAAAGCGATGTTCTCGCGCACCGTCATGTGCGGGTAGAGCGCGTAGCTCTGGAAGACCATGGCGATGTCGCGGTCCTTGGGCGCCACGTCGTTCATGCGCCGGCCGGCGATCGACAGGTCGCCCGAGGAGATGTCCTCCAGGCCCGCGATCATGTTGAGCGTGGTCGACTTGCCGCAGCCCGACGGGCCGACCAAGATGACGAACTCGCCGTCGGCGATCTGCAGGTTCACGTCCTGCACCGCCGTCGAGCCGTCAGGGTACTGCTTGGAGACGTTCTCCAGAACGATGTCGGCCATGGGTTATCCCTTCACCGCGCCGGAGGTCAGACCGGCCACGATACGACGTTGGAAGAAGAGGACGAAGATGATGATCGGAATGGTGATCACCACGGCGGCCGCGGCGATCGAGCCCGTGGGCTCCTCGAACTGACTGCTGCCGGTGAACTGCGAGATGGCCACCGGCGCCGTGATCGCGCGTTCGGTCGAGGTCAGCGACAGCGCGAGCAGCAGGTCGTTCCAGGCGAAGATGAACACCAGGATCGCCGCCGTCACCACGCCCGGCGCGGCCAGCGGCACGATCACCCGCCGGAAGGCCTGCGCCTGGGTGGCGCCGTCCATCATGGCCGCCTTCTCCAGGTCCCACGGGATCTCCCGGAAGAAGGCCGACAGGGTGTAGATCGCCAGCGGCAGCGCGAAGGCGGTGTACGGGATGATCAGGCCCAACCAGGTGTCGAACAGGCCCAGCCGGCGCTCGATGTTGAACAGCGGCGTCACCAGCGAGATCTGCGGGAACATCGCGATCAGCAGCGCCACCCCGATGAGGACCTTCTTGCCGCGGAACTCCAGGCGCGCCACCGCATAGGCGGCCATGGTGCCCAGCACCACCGCCACCAGCGTGGTGAGCAGGCCGACGCCGATCGAGTTGATCAGCGCCGAAGTGAACGCGTTGGTGGAGAAGATGCCCTTGTAGTTCTCCAGCGTCCACTCGCGCGGAATGAAGTTCCCGTCCAGGACGCTGCCCGCGGGCTTGAACGACAGGCTGATGATCCACCACAGCGGAATCACCGCGTAGAGCACCACCAGCACATTGACGATGGTCCAGCCGATGCGTCGATTGGTCTGATGCATGTCCGGCTACCGCCCCTCGTTGTCGGAACCGGGCGCGGAGGCGCCGAAGATCTTGATGAAGACGAAGGCGATGATCGCCACGCACAGGAAGATCAGAATGCTGATCGCCGAGCCGACGCCCAGGTTGAAGGCTTTGAACAGGTTGTTGTAGCCGAGCATCGAGACCGACCCGGTGTCATGGTTTCCCTTGGTCAGGATGTAGATGTTGTCGAAGATCCGGAAGGCGTCGAGCGTGCGGAACAGCAGCGCGACCAGGATCGCCGGCTTCATCAGTGGAATGGTGATCTTCCACAGCCGCGTCCACGCGCCCGCGCCGTCCACCTGCGCGGCCTTGAGCAGGTCGTCGGGCACCAGCGCCAGACCGGCCAGCAGCAGCAGCGCCATGAACGGCGTGGTCTTCCAGACCTCGGCCAGGATGATGATGAACAGCGACTGCCAGTGATCGGTGAGCGGCGCGCTGCCGTCGGGCAGCAGATTCGCCAGATAGCCCGTCCCGGGCGTCCAGGCGTAGTACCAGGAGAAGGCCGCCGCGACCGTGACGATCCCGTACGGGATCAGCACGACGGTGCGGATGGTGCCACGGCCGAAGATGGTGCGGTGCATGACCATCGCGATCGCCATGCCCAGCACCAGTTCGATGATCACCGAGATCACCGTGATGAAGACGGTCACCCACAGCGAGTTCCACCAGTAGCTGTCCGACAGCACCGTCGCGTAGTTGGAGAACCAGATGAACTCGTTCTCGTCGGGCGCGGTCAGCGTCGCCTTGTTCAGCGACAGCCAGAAGGCGTAGAGGATCGGATAGCCGGTCACCAGCAGCATGACGATCGCCGCCGGCGCCACCAGCCCGTAGGCCAGTTTGCGTTCGCTGGACTTGCGCGCGGTGATGCGGGCCTTCGGCGCGCGGCCGCGGGACGCCGTCGCCGGCGCCGGATCGTCGAGCAGGTCCGTGATGGAGCCGGTGGACGCCGCGGCCACGGGTGCGGCCGAGGGCCGGGGCGCTGCCGGCGGAGCAGACGGCCGGGGCGCCGGGGCTTCGGTGGGCGGCCCGGGCGGTGGCCCGCTGCGGCCGACCGCTTCCGGAGGCACCCAGACGTCGGAGTGCACGGGCGGCACCGGGGTATCCGATGGCGGCGCCGACGGCGGTGTGCCCGCCGGGCCGGAGTCCTCGCCGGGCAGTGCGTGCCGGCCGGAGCCCTCGTCCGGGCGTTCGGGGTTCAGATCGTCGTCACCGGTGGTCATGGGATGATCCCCTCCCCGTCGATCGCCTTCTGGACCTGCTCGGCGAGCTTGTCGACCATGGGCTCGGGATCCCAGCTGCCGACCGGGCTCAACGTGGCGGTGACCAGCGTGGACATCGCCTGGTACTGGGGAGTCGCCGGCCGCGGGGCCACGTTCTCCTCCTCCAGCTGCATCCGGATGTCGTCACCCATCGGGTAGGCCACCTTGAAGTCCTCCTCGTCGTACAGCGCGGCGACCGTCGGCGGGAGGGCACCCTCGAGCGCGTACACCCGTTGAGCGTCCTTACTGGTGAGGCAGGCGGCCACATCGGAGGCCAGCTCCGGCTGCTGCGAGGTGGAGGCCACCGCGATGTTCAGGCCGCCGAGCGTCGACTTGGCGGGCAGATCCTCCGAGACGCCCGGGTACGGGGCGAAGTCGAAGCTGCGGCGCAGGACCCGGTTGATCGGGACCAGTTCCTCGGCGGTGGGCGGATTGTTCTCGTCGAGGATCTTGCTCGCGAACGGCGCCAGCGGCTCGGCGAGGAAGTCGATCGTCCCGGAGGCGCCGTTCTCGCGCGCCGACTGGAAGACGAACGGCCAGTTGATCTCGAAGGCGCCCTGACCCTTCTCCATGCCGTCGCGGGCGGTGCCCTCGTCGGAGTTGGTGATGGAGCGGTCGGCGCCCGGATAGGTGGCGACCGCCTTCAGGATCTGCAGGGCCTTCAGGGTGGCGGCGCGATGCTCGGGGGTGTCGTTCAGCGTCTGCTTGCTGGGATCGTCGGGATCCAGGATGTTGCCGCCGGCGCTCTGCAGCACCGAGTTGAACCACACCAGCAGACCCTCGTACTGGCTGCCCTGCACCAGGATCTGGGTGGGGCCGTTCGGGTTCTCGGCGTGGATCGCGGTCGCATCGGAGATCATCTGATCCCACGTCGTCGGCGCCGTCGCCCGGCTGCCCAGGTACTGGCGGAGCACATCCGGCCGGAACCACAGCAGCTGGGTATTGGTCCAGATCGGCAGCGCGTACAGGCGGCGGTCGTCGTCGTCGGGCCGCTTCCACATCGCCGTCTCCACCGGACCGGTGAGGTTGGCGGCCTCCACTTGCGCGGCACGATCGTCCGGGACCGGCACCAGCCAGCCCGCATTGGCGAACTCGGCGGTCCAGACCACGTCCATGGCCATCACGTCCAGGCCCTTGTCGTTGCCGGCCAGCCGCCGCGCCAACTGCAGGCGCTGTCCGTCGGCATCCTTGGGCAGGACGGTGACCTTGGCCTCGTAGGCGCCGCCGGACTCCTTGGTGCAGATCTCCGCGCGGGTGGTGATCTCCCCCGCGCCGTCTACCGGGGCGTAGATGTTGATCACGCCGGACGTGTAACCGGCACCGCAGGCCACCAATGCGGGGGCCAGCGCGGTCGCGGCGACGGCCGCCGCCGCGACGCGGGTCCGGAGACGGCGACCACGTCGGCGCCTGCCGGAGAACTCCTCTGGGACCATCTCTCGGACCGCCTCCTCGACATTCTCTCGGGAACACGGCGAGCCTGAGGAACGCCTGTGAATCCAGCTGTGCGGCTTAGGTTAACGCAACCCTAGTGACTCATCGCACAAACCGGACGTCTCCGGAGTGTCCTGCGGCCCTGCGGTCAGATCGCCAGTTTGGCGAGCATGTCGCGGGCCTGCTCTGCGGCGCCCGGATCGCACAGGACGTCGTAGCGCCCGGCCACCAGCTGCATGGTCGACGAGAAGTCCCGCTGCCCCTTGGTCGCGGCGTACGGGATCGAGGTGCTGATCAGGCCGAAGACCATGCCGGCCACGACGCAGAAGACGATCGGGACCCAGAAGTCCTGGCCGGCGATGAAGATGCTGATGATCAGACCCACGAACAGGCCGAACCAGGCGCCCGAGGCCAGGCCGCCGCCGAGTACCCGACCCCAGGTGAGACGGCCGAGGACCCGCTCGACCTGCATCAGGTCCACCCCCACGATGGTCAGCTTCTCCACCTGGAAGTGATTGTCGGACAAATGGTCCACGGCGCGCTGCGCCTGCTCGTAGGTGTCGTAGGAGCCGACGGGCCAGCCCGTCGGTTTGGTCGGCAGGCCCGGGGTCGGGCGGATCGGCTGGGTCATGGTGTCCCCCTCTGGGTGAAACAGCGGCTGTACCGGTCGGCGCCACGTCCGTGCGGACGGTACTTCTAGTCTTGACAACATGACGTCAACGCTCAAGGTCTTCGTGGCCAGATTAGTCGGTCTGGTGGTGCTGGGTCCCGACGGCGAGTCGATGGGCCGCGTCCGCGACGTCGTCGTCTCCATGTACCTGCCCGGGCAGCGGCCGCGCGCTCTCGGCCTGGCCGTGGAGTTGACCACCCGCCGCCGGATCTTCGTACCGATGAGCCGGGTGACCAACATCGACGCCGACGCCGTGACCCTGACCACCGGCCGGGTGAATCTGCGGAGGCTGCACCTGCGGCCCAATGAGGCGCTCGCGGTCGGCCAGATCCTGGAGAGCCAGGTGCACACCGACGACCCGGACCATCCCGGGCTGCACGACAGCGCGCTGGTGGTGGTCGACATGGAGATCGAACGGTCCCAGCGCCTGGACTGGGTGATCAGCCGCGTCGCACTGCGCACCACCCGCAAGGGGCCGCTGCGCCGGCGCGGGGAGACCGTGGTGGTGCCGTGGCATCACGTGCGCGGGCTGACCAGACTGAACCTCAACCGCCCGGGTCACGGCGTCGAACTGGCCCTGACCCAGTTCGAGGGCATGCGCCCGGCCGATGTGGCCGGTGTCCTGCGCGAGCTACCCGACCACCGCCGGGACGAACTGGCCGCCGCGCTCGACAACGAGCGGCTGGCCGACGTCCTGCAGGAGATGTCCACCGACGAGCAGACGGCCGCGCTGGCCGCGCTGAAACCCTCACGCGCCGCCGACGTCCTGGAGGCCATGGACCCCGACGACGTCGCCGACCTGCTCGGCGAGCTGCCGGCGGCCGAAGCCGAGGCCCTGCTGGCCCGGATGGACCCCGAGGAGTCCGAACCGGTCCGCCGGCTGCTGCTGCACTCCCCCGACACCGCCGGTGGCGTGATGACGCCCGAGCCGATCATCGTCTCGGCCGGGGCGACGGTCTCCGAGGCGCTGGCCCGGGTGGCCAACCCGGACATCCCGTCGGCCACCGCCACCATGGTCTTCGTGGTGCGCCCGCCCACCAGCACCCCGACCGGCAAGTTCCTCGGCGCCGTGCACATGCAGGCGCTGCTGCGCGAGCCGCCCGCCAATCTGGTGGCCGGGATCCTGGACGCCGACGTGCCCCGGCTGGGCCCGGACGACTCCCTGGAGGTGATGACACGCTTCTTCGCCACCTATAACCTGGTCCTCGCGCCCGTGGTCGACGACGACGCACATCTGCTCGGCGCGGTGGCGGTGGACGATCTCCTGGATGCGGTGCTGCCCCGCGACTGGCGCGAACAGGAACCGGAGGGCGAACTGTGATGAGCCCACGTCGCCTGGACACCCCCAGCGCCGGCCGGCGCCGCTTCTCCGCCGACATCGATGCGGACGTGGTGGGCGTCTACGCCGAGCGCGTCGCCCGCTTCCTCGGCACCGGCGCCTACCTGGCCATCCAGACGGTCGTGGTGATCGTCTGGATTCTGCTGAACATCGGCGTCTTCACCTTCGGCTGGGACCCGTATCCGTTCATTCTGCTGAACCTGGCCTTCTCCACCCAGGCCGCCTACGCCGCCCCGCTGATCCTGCTCGCGCAGAACCGTCAGGAGAACCGGGACAAGGTCTCGCTGGACGAGGACCGGCGCCGCGCCGCCCAGACCAAGGCCGACACCGAATTCCTGGCCCGCGAGCTCGCCGCCGTCCGGCTGGCCGTCGGCGAGACGGTGAGCCGCGACTATCTGCGCCGCGAACTGGACGGTCTGCTCGACGATCTGATGGAGCGGCTCACCGCCGAACGCACCGGCGACGGGCCGTCCGATGCCGCCTCCGGGCCCCGGATGCCGGATCCCCGGTAGTGTGAACCGCCCCGGCTACCGCAGGGTATGCTGGCTCACAGTCACCACCGGGGGAACGCCTGATCACCCGGTGCGCACCGACAACGACGACGGCATCGACTGGAGTTATCAGAACTGATGGGGATGAGTTTCTGGGGCCCGAAGGGCCGGACCACGGGTATGCCGTGGCGCGGAGTAGCAGTCACCACCGGTATCGCCGCTGTCGGCGCCGTCGTCCTGGGCGGCGCCACCGCCAGCACCTCCGCCGGGGCGCAGGCCCCCGCCGTCGCCAGCGTCACGCTGACCGCCGAGGAGCACCAGCAGGCCGTCGCCGTCGCGCAGTCGGTGCCCTCCGATCCGGCGGCCCTGTACGGCTTCGCCCCGCCTCCCGAGTCGGCCGAAGCCGGCGCTGATCCGCAGTTCCGGATCGCGGCCAACCTGCCCAGCGGCCCCCTCGGTATTCCCGGTGTAGTGCTGCAGGCCTACAAGCTGGCCTCGACGCGGGTGGCCGCCGAGAGCCCCCAGTGCAAGCTGCCCTGGTATCTGCTCGCCGGCATCGGCCGCATCGAGTCCGGTCACGCGGGCAGCGGCAACGTCGACGCCTACGGCAACACCCGCACCAAGATCCGCGGCCCGGTGCTCGACGGGTCGCTGGCCGGCAACGCGGTGATCACCGACACCGACGGCGGCCGCCTGGACGGCGACGCCAAGCACGATCGCGCGATGGGCCCGATGCAGTTCATTCCCAGCACCTGGGCCACCTGGGGCTCGGACGCCAACGGGGACGGCAAGTCCGACCCGGACAACATCTTCGACGCCACCTACTCGGCGGGCCGCTACCTGTGCGCCGGTGTCACCGACATCATGGCCGACGCCAACAAGGTGGGGGCGGTGCTGCGCTACAACCGGTCGATGGCCTACGCCAACAACGTGCTGGGCTGGGCTGCGGCCTACGCCACCGGGGTGGTCCCCACCGGCGGTATCCCGGAGATGAGCCACTCGGCCCCGGACGACGACAAGGACAAGGCCGCCAAGGACAAGGCGGCGAAGGAGAAGGCCGCCAGGGATCGGGCCGCCCGCGGCGAGAAGGACGACGACACGTCCACGTCCACTCCGCCGTCGTCCAAGTCCAGTCCGGCCCCGCCGCCGACCTGCCTGGGAGCCATCTGCCTGCCGCCGGGGCTCGGACCGCAGGCGCCGGCCCCGAAGGCGACCCCGAAGTCACCGGCGCCCAGGCCCGGAGCCAGTACCTCGAAGAAGCCCGCCGCCAGCCGGTAAGCCCGCGCACGGCCGCCCGTGACGGCGCGGACTATGGTGGGGGCGTGAGCACCGCAGCAACCCCCACCGAGTCCGCCGTCCGTTCGGCGCTGAGCAAGGTCGCCGATCCCGAGATCGGTAAGCCGATCACCGATTTGAACATGGTCAAGTCGGTGGCCGTGTCCCCGGACGGCAGCGTCGACGTCGCCATCTTCCTCACCACCGCGGGTTGTCCGATGCGGGGTGAGATCAGCGGCAGCGTGAAGTCCGCCGTCTCCGACGTGCCCGGTGTCGGTGAGGTCCGCGTGGAACTGGACGTGATGGACGACGAGCAGCGCACGGCGTTGCGCAAGCAGTTGCGCGGCGACCGGAGCGAGCCGGAGATCCCGTTCTCCAAGCCCGGCAACCTGACCCGCGTGTACGCGATCGCCTCGGGCAAGGGCGGCGTCGGCAAGTCGAGCGTCACCGTCAATCTGGCGGCGGCCCTGGCCTCCCGCGGCCTGTCGGTGGGTGTGCTCGACGCCGACATCTACGGCCACAGCGTGCCGCGCATGCTCGGCAGCGACGCCAAGCCCACCCAGGTCGAGTCGATGATCATGCCGCCGATGAGCCACGACGTGAAGTTCATCTCGATCGGCCAGTTCACCGACGGCAACACCCCGGTCACCTGGCGCGGGCCGATGCTGCACCGCGCCCTCCAGCAGTTCCTGGCCGACGTCTACTGGGGCGACCTGGACGTGCTGCTGCTGGATCTGCCGCCGGGCACCGGCGACGTGGCCATCTCCATCGCGCAGCTGATCCCGGGCGCGGAGATCCTGGTGGTCACCACCCCGCAGCAGGCGGCCGCCGAGGTGGCCGAGCGCGCCGGTGCGATCGCACTGCAGACCCGGCAGAAGATCCTGGGCGTGGTGGAGAACATGTCGTGGATGGAACTGCCCGACGGCACGCGCATGGAGCCGTTCGGCTCCGGCGGCGGCGCGCAGGTGGCCGAGCGCCTCACCCGGGCGGTCGGGGCACCCGTCGAACTCCTCGGCCAGGTGCCGCTGGAGCAGCAGCTGCGCGAAGGCGGCGACGCCGGCACGCCGGTGGTGCTGTCGGCGCCCGAGTCGGCGTCCGGTGCGGCGCTGCGCTCGGTGGCCGACAAGCTGGCGGTCCGCCGCCGCGGTCTGGCCGGCATGAGCCTGGGGATCGACACCGTCCGGCACTGACCCCGCGTGCCGCGCGGGCACCGGCTCAGCGGGCCTGGGCCGACCAGCCCTCAGGTGGCGTCCCAGTCCGCGACGTCGTGCCGGCGCGGCGGCGTCTCCGGCGGCGGCGCGGTGTCGCCGTTCAGCCGGGCCGGGTCCACCTGCGTGGTGCCCGCGGTCGGCGCGGCAGGCGTCTCCGCGGCCGGTGCCACCGGATGCGGGTTGGCCGGGGCCGGACCGGAGATGCTCAGCGAGTCCCGGACCGAGGACTCCATCGAGTCCAGCGACGACGAGTCGCCGTCGAACAGATGCTTGGTGACCAGCGCCTTCGGCGTCATCTGGCGGAGCTCGTTGAGCTGTGCGAGCGGCTCGCGGATGGAGTCGAAGTCGGTGCCCATCTGCTCCTGCAGATCCTGCGAGGCGCCGGTGGCGTAGTCGCGCACCTTGCGCAGCGACTGCATCGTCCAGGTGATGGCGCCGGGCAGCCGTTCGGGTCCCAGGATGATCAGGGCGGCGGCGAGGAGGATGAGGATCTCGCCCCACCCGACACTGCTGAACATCGCGTCGCCTTCTAGTCGTCGCCGGGCGTGACCGTACCGCTGAACGTGCGGCCGTCGCGCCAGTAGGTGTACTTCACCTCTTGCCCGATCTTCGCCATCCGCACGGCCACCGTCAACTCGTCGGCACCCTCGATGGGACGGCCGTCGAACTCGGTGATCACGTCGTTCTCCTTGAGTCCGGCGCGCGCGGCCGGGCTCCCGGCGGCGACGTCCTTGACGCGGGCGCCGAAGACCTGGTCGTTGCGGACGGTCGCGGCGGTCACGCCGATCTGCGGGTGGGTCACCGAGCCGTCGGCGATCAGCTTCTCGCTGATCGGCACCGCCTCGTTGATCGGGATCGCGAAGCCCAGGCCGATGGAGCCTCCGCCGGCGGCCGCGATGGCGGTGTTCACACCGATCACCCGGCCTTGCGCATCGACCAGCGGACCACCGGAGTTGCCCGGGTTGATGGCCGCGTCGGTCTGGATGGCGTTGATCACCGCGTCGGTGTCGGAGGAGGCGTCCGGGCGCAGCGGCACCGGACGGTCCACGGCGCTGACGATGCCGGTGGTGACGGTCCGGTCCAGGCCCAGAGGCGCGCCGAAGGCGATCACCGGCTGCCCGATCTCGAGCTTGCTCGAGTCACCGAGCTTGGCGACGGTCAGGTTCTCCACGTCGTCGACCTTCAGCACCGCCACGTCGGTCCTCACGTCGCGCCCGGCGATGCGGGCCGGCACCCGGTTGTGGTCGGAGAAGACCACTTCGAGTTTGGCTTCCTTGTCGTTGGCCGCGGCCGAGATCACGTGGTTGTTGGTGACGATGTAGCCCATCTTGTCCACCACGAAGCCGGAGCCGCTGCTGCCCTCGCTCGCGGTGCGGACCTCGATCATCACCACCGACGGGGCGACGGCGGTGGCCACCTTCGCCACGTCGCCGGAGGCCGCGTCCGAGTCGTCCACATCGAGTTCGACGGTGTTGGAGTTGAGCGGTGGGATCACCTCTGCGGTCCAGCGGCCGATCAGGCCGCCGGCCACGCCGACCAGCACCGCCACGATCGCCAGGGTGGCCAGCGCCCACCAGTGCACGCGATCGCCGAAGAGCAGTTCCCGGATGCCCATGCGCGGTCCGGTGGCGCGCGGGCCGTCCGCTTCGGGTTCGCTCAGCGCGGGAGCGTCGAGCTGCGCGGGGCTGCCCGGATCGCGCCACGGATCGGCCGGTTCGGCCTCGTCGTCGTCGCGCCCGAACGTGGCGTACGGGTCGCGCTGCAAGGTGTCGGCGGTGCCCGCCGGACGGCCGAAGGCCTCGGCCAGTACCGGGTCTGGCGCGGCGATCTGCGGCTGCGGCTGCGCTGACGGGGTCTGCGAGAACGATCCCTGCACGCCGTCGGGGCGGCCGAAGACAGCAGCGGTCTGCGGGGACACCGGGGCGCCGCGATGCGGCTCCCGCGGTTCGCCGGACCGATCGCCGGTGGACGGGTCGCGGGTGGGGTCGGCGCCGTCGCGGGCCGCCCAGTCGGGGGTGTCACTCACGTGTCAGCGGCTCCGCCGGTGCAGTCCGCGCACGTCGAACTCGCGGGTCGGGATCTGGCTGAGCTCACCGATCAGGCTCGACGGTGCACTCACGTCGTGGCAGCCGCGCAGCAGCGAGCGGGCGTCGGCCTGCGCGGCCACGTCGGCGGCGCACTGGGGACACAGCTGCAGGTGCTGTTCGGCGCGCCCGCGGGCGGCTCCCCGCAGGACGCCGTCGACGTAGGCGACCACCGCATCGGCGGCCAGGTGATCGGTCGAGGCGAAGGCGCGGCCGGTCCGATAGTCCGGATTCGGTGCGAAAGTCGCACCCGCAGGCGCCCAGCGCCGCATCCGGGAGGTTCGGTCGTCAGCCACGCGTGTCACCCCTTTCCCAACAGAAAAGCTTCCGCCGCGCTCGCGACGGAGATGGCCCCAGCTTATCTGAACGGGGCTGGATGCGGGTTCAGCCACCACTGCCGACGGCCACCGAGCGGCTGTCGGTGTGCCCGCGCGCGGCCAGGAACTCGCGGATCCCCTGGCGGCCACGGTGAATCCGGCTGCGCACCGTGCCCATCTTGACGCCCAGGGTGGTCGCGACCTCCTCGTAAGAGAGGCCCTCGATGTCGCACAGGACCACGGCGGCACGGAACTCCGGCGACAGCGAGTCGAGCGCCTGCTGCAGGTCCGGATCCAGGCTGGCGTCGGCGAAGGCCTGCTGCGGGTCGGGGGTGTCGGAGCTGATGCGCTCGTACCCGGTCTCCAGGGCTTCCATGCGGATCTTGTTGCGGCGGCGCACCATGTCCAGGAACAGGTTGGTGGTGATGCGGTGGAGCCAGCCCTCGAAGGTGCCCGGCTGGTAGTTGTTCAGCGAGCGGAAGACGCGGATGAACGTGTCCTGCGTCAGGTCTTCGGCGTCGTGCTGGTTGCCGCTGAGCCGGTAGGCCAGGCGGTAGACGCGGTCGGCGTGCTCGGACACGAGCTGTTCCCATGACGGGAGCAGCGTCCGATCACCGGTCGCGTCGAAACCCGCGGTCCCCGCGAACGGCGAATGAGCGTCGTCCCTCTGAGCTGCCTGCACCGGTTTACTCTGTCCCTTCGGTGGCCTGTGGGGTGCAACATCGCCACTGGCGCTGCTATTCCCCCGGTATCTGACATCGAGCCTCTCCTACGCCCGTGTGCTGGTCCTGTTATCGACCTGTGTGTTTACTGAGGATGCGGATCCGGCCCGGCCGCGGGCTATCTGGGCCACCTCCCGGCGTGCCACCGCCGCAGGTCAGTACGGGCGTGGCACGCTCGTAGGCATGAGTGACACGTCCACCACCGAACCCGCGCCGTCGCGCGCCGACCAGCTGGCCGCCTACGCGGATGCGGCCATCGTCGAGGACGACGCGCTCCGCTCGGCCCGGGCGCGCGCCGAGGAACTCGGGGCCACCACCGTCTCCCCCGCCGCCGGCGCCCTGCTGTCGCTGCTGACCCGGATCGCCGACGCCCAGCACGTGGTGGAGATCGGCACCGGGGTCGGGGTGAGCGGCCTGTGGCTGCTGGCGGGCATGCCCCCCGGCGGCGTGCTGACCACCATCGACCCCGAACCCGAACATCACCGGGCCGCCCGGCAGGCCTTCGCCGACGCCGGTGTCGCGCCGGGCCGCACCCGTCTGATCACCGGTGCGCCGACCGACGTGCTGACCCGGCTGGCCGACGAGTCCTACGACGTGGTCTTCATCGACGGTCCGCTGCTGAGCTACCCGACGTTCGTCGCCGAGGCCGTCCGCATGCTGCGGCCCGGCGGCGTGGTGGTGCTCAACAACGCCTCGGCCGGCGGCACCATCGCCGACCCGCAGGCGACCGATCCGCGCACGCTGGCCACCCGCGAGGCCGCCACCCTGATCGCCGACGACGACCGGCTGATCCCGGCCGTGGTTCCGGTCGGTTCCGGCCTGCTCGCCGCCGCCAAGGCGCGCTGACCGGCGCTCAGACGTCGGTGGAGAAGCGGATCCCGTTCTCCGGAATCTGCACCCCGGGCCACACCCGGGCGCCGCGCAGCAGTTCGCAGCGGGCGCCGATGTGCGCCTGGTCGCCGATCACGGTGTCCCGGATCAGCGCCCCCCTGCCGACCCGCGCCCCGAAGCCCACGATGCTGCGTTCGACCACCGCACCGGCCTCGATGATGGCGCCGTCGAAGATCACCGCGCCGTCGAGCCGCGCGCGCGGCCCGATCTGCGCCTCGGAACCCACCACGGTGCCGCCCACCAGTACGGCGTCGGAGGCGACGTGTGCGCCGGCCTTCACCAGCGACTCGCCGCAGGTCCCGTTCAGCGAGGGCGACGGGGCGATGCCGCGCACCAGGTCGGCCGAGCCGCGCACGAAGTCCTCCGGGGTGCCCATGTCCCGCCAGTAGGCCGCGTCGACGTGGCCCTGGATGTGCCGCCCCTCGGCGAGCAGCTTCGGGAACACCTCGCGCTCCACCGAGACCGGCCGGCCGGCCGGGATCTCGCCGATCACGTCGCGGTTGAAGACATAGGTGCCGGCGTTGATCTGGTTGGTCGGCGGGTCCTGGGTCTTCTCCAGGAAGGCGCTGACGCGCCCGTCGGCGTCGGTGGGCACGCAGCCGAAGGCCCGGGGATCGCCCACGCGGACCAGGTGCAGGGTCACCTCGGCCCCGGAGGTCCGGTGCGTGTCGAGGACCTCGCGGATGTCGGTGCCGCCGAGGACGTCGCCGTTGAACACCAGCACGGTGTCGGCGGTGAGAGCGTCGTAGACGTTGCGGATGCCGCCGCCGGTGCCCAGCGCCTCTTCCTCGGTCACGTAGGTCAGGTTGACGCCGAGGTCGGCGCCGTCGCCGTAGTACTCGGCGAAGACCTCCGCCCGGTATGAGGTACCCAGCACGATGTCGGTGATGCCGGCCTCGCGGATCCGCGAGATCAGGTGCGTCAGGAACGGCACGCCCGCGGTGGGCAGCATCGGCTTGGGCGCCGACAGCGTCAGCGGTCGCAGACGAGTTCCCTTGCCGCCCACCAGGATCAGCGCCTGTACGCTGCCGGGGTCGTGCTGCTGATCAGGAGCCACGATTGGTCACCCTTCTTGTTCGGTGTGCGACGCGTCGGCGCGCTGCCGGCGCAGTGCCGCGGAGACGGCGAGCTTCTTCCGCACCGCCAGACCGGACTTCAGGCCCCAGCGCACCGGCGCCCAGCGGGCGCCCGGATGGCGGTCGGCCTGAAAGCGGTAGGCGCTGTCGTGGTGGGCGGCGATCATCCGTTCCGGATGCCGGGAGACCGAGTGACTCTTGGCGTGCATCGCCGAGGCCGCGGGGACGAAGACGTTCAGCCAGCCGGCCTTGGCCAGCCGGTCTCCGAGGTCGACGTCCTCCATGAACATGAAGTAACGCGCGTCGAAGCCGTCGACGGCATCGAAGGCGGCCCGGCGCACCAGCAGGCACGACCCGGACAGCCAGCCCACCGGGCGCTCGGTGAGTTCGGCGTCGTGATCGCGGTAGGCGGCGGTCCACGGATTGGACTTCCAGACCGCGCCCAGGAGTGCGTGCCCGGTTCCCGAGACCAGATCGGGGACGCGGCGGGCCGACGGATAGACGGTGCCGTCCGGCTCGGTGATGAGCGGGCCGAGCGCTCCGGCACGCGGCCAGCGGCGGGCGGCGGCGAGGAGTTCGTCCAGCGCCCCCGGCGACCACTCGATGTCGGGGTTGGACAGCACCACGAATTCCACATCGGGATCCACTTCGGCGATGCCCCGGTTCATCCCGCCGCCGTAGCCGAGGTTGCCGCCGGTGTGCACCAGCGTCACCGAGTCGTGCTCGGCCGCGGCCCGCTCGGGGGCGCCGTCGGTGGAGCCGTTGTCGGCGATCACCACCTGGACCGGCCGATCGGTGGCGGTCTTCAGGGTCTGAAGGAAGCGGCGCAGGTAGTCCCCGGACGAGTACGTCACGGTCACCACGGCCACCGAAGCCGCCGCATCGTCCGCGGTCGCGCGGGACTCAGGCTCTGAAGTCACCGCCATAGAGTAGGCCATCGGCCCGCCGGGGCCGTTCAGGCAGGTGGGTCGAGTGCGTCACGCAGGGCGGCGGGCCAGTCGCGCAGCGGCGTGAGGCCTGCCTCGGCCCACGAGCGCCCGGAGAGCACGGAGAAGGTGGGGCGCGGGGCGGGGCGGGGGAAGTCCGCGGTGGTGCACGGGCGGACCCGGTCGGGATCGGCGCCGACACCGGCGAAGACGGCGCGGGCGAGCCGGTACCAGGTGGCCTCACCACCGCCGGCGGCGTGCAGTACCGCCCCCGCGGTGCGCTCCGGTTCGGTGGCGGTCTGGGCAGTGAGCTCCCACAGCCCGTCGGCCAGGTCGGCGACGTAGGTCGGACAGCCGCGCTGATCGTCGACCACCGAGATCTCCGGGCGGGACGCCTCCAGCCGCCGCATGGTGCCGACGAAATCGGCGGACTCCGGGCCCCCGGTGTACACCCAGGCCGTCCGGACCACGGTGCTGGAGGGGTCGGCGGCCAGCGCCGAACGCTCCCCGGCGAGCTTGCTCGCCCCGTAGACGGTCGCCGGAGCGGCATCGGGGTCCAGGTCGCCGGGTTCCAGGGCCGCGGTGCGTCCGGGCTCGGGTGCGAAGACGTAGTCGGTGGAGACGTGGATCAGGCGCGCCCCGGCTGCCGCGGTGGCCGCGGCCAGGTGCCCCGGCCCGTCGGCGTTGACCGCGAACGCCACCTCACGATCGGTCTGCGCCCCGTCCACGTCGGTGTACGCGGCGGCGTTGAGCACCACGTCCCCCGGGACCAGTCCGGCAAGCGCCGTGCGCACCGACCCGGCGTCGGTGACGTCCAGCAGGCTCGAGGAGTAGGCGATCAGCTCGGTCCCGGCGGGGGCTCGGGCGATCAGCGCGGTACCGAGCTGTCCCCCGGCGCCGACGAGGTGGACGGTACGAAGCGGCATGACTCCCATGGTGCCGCACGCCGAGCACCGCACGGCGCCGGCGTGGCGAGGGACACGACCGGCGTTGCGCACGCCGGATTCCGCGTCGGCAACCAGTACGCTGGGAGCCACATTCGTCACATCTGCAACATCAAAGGGGACGCACGACGGTGGAACCTCGTCGCGAAGGCCGTGGCCGGCCGACCGGATCGCGGGCTGCTGCGCAGTCCGGCCGGTCCACGAGGGGTACCCGCCGGAGCACTCCCGTCTCCAACACGCCGCGTCAGCGGCAGACCTCGGCCGAGATCCACACCCGCCCCCGGCGCACCGCCGGTCCCGGCGGACCTCCCAAGGGCCCGCGCCCCAAGGCGGCCCGAACCGGCGGCGGCAGCCCCAAAGACCTGCTTCCCGTGGGTCGCGGCCTGGTCGCACTGCTGGCGGTCGTGGTGGTGCTGGCCACCGGATACGGCTGGAACAAGGTCTCCAGCCTGAACTCCAGCGTCACCCTGCTCGGCGGCCTCGGCCTGGGCGGCGGTGCCGACGGCGCGATGGACATCCTGCTGGTGGGCACCGACTCGCGACTGGACGCCAAGGGCGATCCGCTCACCGATGACGAACTGAAGTGGTTGCGCGTGGGCGACGAGGTGACCACCTCCACCGACACCATCCTGCTGATCCGTATCCCGAACGACGGCTCGGCGGCCACCGCCGTCTCCATCCCGCGCGACACCTACGTCGAGGTGCCGGGCCTGGGCAAGAGCAAGATCAACGCCGCCTACGGCACCACCCGCGAAGGCGTTCGGCGCCAGGCGGTGGAGGCCGGCACCGACGAGGCGACCGCCGAAGCGGACGGCATCAAGGCCGGCCGCAAGGCGCTCATCGAATCGGTCTCGAACCTGACCGGCGTCACCGTCGACCACTACGCCGAAGTGGGGCTGCTGGGCTTCGCGCTCCTCACCGACGCCGTCGGCGGGGTGGACGTGTGCCTCAAGAGCCGCGTGCGCGAGCCGCTCTCCGGCGCCAACTTCCGGGCCGGCCAGCAGACCCTCACCGGCCCCAAGGCGCTGAGCTTCGTCCGGCAGCGGCACGACCTCCCGCGCGGCGACCTGGACCGGATCACCCGCCAGCAGGTCTACATGGCCTCGCTCGCCCAGAAGATCCTGTCCACCCAGACCCTGACCAACCCGTCCAAACTGCAGGAACTGGAGAACGCGGTCTCGCGCTCGGTGGTGATGGACGACGGCTGGGACGTGGTGAACCTGGCGTCGAACCTCAAGGACCTCAGCGGCGGCAACGTCAAGTTCACCACCATCCCGGTGATCACCGAGCACGGCTGGAGCGACGACGGCACCCAGAGCGTGGTCGAAGTGGATCCGCAGCAGGTGAAGACCTTCGTCGACCGTCAGCTCGGCGAGGCCGCGACCAGCGAGTCCGGCGGACGCTCGGATTACTCCGTGGACGTGGTCAACGCCGGCACCGTCGACGGCCTGGCCGCCAACGTCGCCGGCCTCCTGACGGCCAAGGGCTACCGCGAGGGCGAGACCACCAGCAAGCCGATGAACGAGTTCAACTCGCTGGTCTTCGCGCACTCCACCGACAACGAGGCCGCCAAGCAGCTGGTGAAAGACCTCGGCGGCGGCATCGAGATCCGTGAGGACTCCGACCTGCCCGAGGACAAGCTGCGCGCGGTCCTGACCAACACCTACACCGGCCTCGGCGCCATCTGGAACACCGGACCGCAGGGCGACAACACCAACGACGGCACCTCGCCGGCGGCCGTGAAGCGCGACGCCGGTAAGGCCGGGGCGCCCATCAAGGCCGACACCGACGGCCCCGTCTGCGTGAACTGATCCGGATCCCGTGAGCTGACATGACACATCGCACCGTCACCGACGCCGTACTCGCCGCCACCGGCGATCGCGCACGACCGCTCCTGACCTACTACGGCCCCGACCAGCGCGTCGGGCTGTCGGGCACCACGCTGGAGAACTGGGCGGCCAAGATCGCCAACTACCTGCGCGACGAGGCCGGGCTGGTGCCCGGCGACTCGGTGCTGGTGGATCTGCCCGAACACTGGCAGACGGCGGCCGTGCTGCTCGGCGTCTGGTGGGCGGGATTGCGCGTGGAGCTGCCCGGCGACGATGCCACCCAGGCGCGTGTGGTCTTCGCCGATCGATCGGGGATCGAGCGCCAACCCGACGCCGACGAGCTGGTGGTGGTGCCGCTGGATCCGTTCGGCGGTCGCGTCCCGGATCTGCCGCCGTTCGCCACCGACTTCGGGGACACCGTCCGCCCGCACGGCGACCACTTCTCCCCCGCCGGCGCCGGTCCGCAGGCGCTGGGCGAGCGCAGCGTGGCGCAGGTGCTGTCGGCCGCCCGGGAGGCGGCCGACCGCGACCACCTGGCGCCGGGTGCCCGCGTGCTGTCGTGCCGGCCGTGGCGCACCGCCGACGAGATGGTCGCGAACCTTCTCGGCCCGTTGACTGCCGGTGCCGCCCTGATCTGGGTGGATCCGGCTGCGGACCAAGACCTTTCCGGCATCGCCGCGACAGAGAACGCCGACCGCACACTCGACTGAGTGGGCGGCCGGCGTCGGCGTCGGCGTCGGCTCAGCGCAGCAGGGCGCGCGCCATCACCATGCGCTGGATCTGGTTGGTGCCCTCGTAGATCTGGGTGATCTTGGCGTCGCGCATCATGCGCTCCACCGGGAAGTCGGTGGTGTAGCCGGCGCCGCCGAACAGCTGGACGGCGTCGGTGGTCACCTCCATCGCGACGTCGGAGGCCATGCACTTGGACGCCGAGCTGATGAAGCCCAGGTTCGACTCGCCGCGCTCGGCGCGGGCAGCGGCGGTGTAGACCATCAGGCGGGCGGCCTCGACCTTCATCGCCATGTCGGCGATCATGAACTCGACGCCCTGGAACTGGCTGATGGTCTTGCCGAACTGCTTGCGCTCCTTGACGTAGGCGATGGCCTGATCGAGGGCGCCCTGCGCCACACCGACGGCCTGCGCGCCGATGGTCGGGCGGGTGTGGTCGAGGGTGGCCAGCGCCGTCTTGAAGCCGGTGCCCTCGTCGCCGATGATCCGGTCGGCGGGGATGGTGCAGTTCTCGAAGTAGAGCTCGGCGGTCGGCGATCCCTTGATGCCCAGCTTGTGCTCCAGCGGGCCCACGACGAAGCCCGGATCGTCCTTGTGGACCATGAACGCCGAGATGCCGTTGGCGCCCTTCTCCGGATCGGTGACGGCCATGACCGTGTACCAGGCGGACTGCCCGCCGTTGGTGATCCAGCACTTGGAGCCGTTGATCACCCAGTTGTCACCGTCGCGGCGGGCGCGCGTCTTCATCGCGGCCGCGTCCGAGCCGGCCTCGCGCTCGGAGAGCGCGTACGAGGCCATGGCCTCGCCGGAGGCGATCGACGGCAGGACCTGAGCCTTGAGCTCGTCGGAGCCGGACAGGATCAGGCCCATGGTGCCGAGCTTGTTCACGGCCGGGATCAGGGAGGCGGAGACGTCGACGCGGGCGACCTCTTCGATCACGATGCAGGCGGCGACGGAGTCGGCACCCTGGCCGTCGAACTGCTCGGGGACGTGGATGGCGTTGAAGCCACTGGCCACCAGGGCCTTGCGGGCCTCCTCGGGGAAGCGGGCGTTCTCGTCGACCTCCTTGGCGTACGGCGCGATCTCCTTGTCGGCGAGCGCCCGGATCGCGTCGCGCAGCGCCTGATGCTCCTCGGGCAGCTGGAACAGGTCGAAATCAGGGTTTCCGAAAGCCATTGTCTACTCCTCTTGGCACTGCGTGCCACCATCGGGTCTGGGGCCCATTGAACACGGGCCGCCGGGATCGGGTCAACCGGTGTCGACGGCGAGGGTCGCGCGCAGGCGCCGCAGTTCCGCATCGAGGGCGGCCTCGGTGGCCTCGCGGTCGCCGCGGCTCATCCGGCGCAGCAGATAGTTGTGCACGGCCGTGACCGCTGCGGCGTAGGCGACGATGCGGGTGCGTGGCGCCGCCGGCTGCACCCGGCGCAGATAGTCCTCGAAGAGGCGCTGGTAGCGCAGCACCATCACCAGTTCGCGGTCACGCAGGGTGGCCACCTGTGAGACCACGGCGTATCGGCGGGCGGCCAGTTCGCGGTTGGCGGCGAAGTGCGCGAAGACCAGTTCGGCGCCCTCGCAGACCACCCACCACGGGTCGTCGGCGTCTGCCGCGTTCTCGAGCAGCCCGGCGACCTGATCCAGCAGCGACTCGTGGTCGGCGAAGATCAGCCCCTCCTTGGATCCGAACTGACGGAAGAGGGTGCGGCGGGAGGTGCCGGCGGCGGCGGCGATGTCGTCGACCGTGGTGGCCTCGTACCCCTGCTCGGCGAACAACCTGATCGATTCGGCCACCACGTGCAGCCGGAACTCCGCCGGATCGACGTGCGTCTGCTCGGTCGTGGCCATGTTCCCAGTATTACGCACCCACCCCCGGCGAACTTCGGCGCTTCAACCGACCGTGGAGGTCGCTTCGAGCGCCAAAGCTCGGGAGACCGGTCCCGGCGGCGAGCTTCTACCCGTTCCGACGGGACACGAGCCGGGGCCCACTACGAAATTCTCAAACAACGCACCGCACCAGACGCCGCGCCCAGCACGAGGATTCAGTCGGTCGCACCACTATGGGCAGATCCAGGCACGTTCACGCTGGTCGAGCCCCGATCCACTCGGATCCGGCAGCCGGCCGGATACGCGAACTACGTCGCTGCGCGGCGGAGCCAGTCCAGGAATACGGCCCCGCGCGGGGACAGCTCGTAGCCGACGTCGTGGCTGATGGTGAGCCCGAGGGCCTTGAGCCTGCGGATGTCGGTCTTCATCGGCTGCAAGTCCACACCGCGCCGGCGCGCGAGCACCTTCGACACCACCTGCGGGTTCTCGCCGATCCATTCCAGCGTGTCGCGGGTCCACCCGCCGCCGAGCCGGCGGTCGAGCACCGCGGTCCGCTCGGCGATCTGCCGGCACGCCGCCTCGTCGGGCAGCTCCTCCCGCAATGCGAGCCGCGGATCCTCTCCCGCCCACTCCAGGTTGATCCGATAGACATGGGCGCCGCCCGCCGAGCCGCGGGCGCCGGGTTTGCGGTTCGGCTTGGGCGTCAGCGCTTTCCGCAGAGCATCGGCGTTCTTCATGCCGGCGGCGCGGGCGGCGCGGTCGGTCAACCGCGACAGGTCGTTCACCCGCGCGACGCGGGTGAATCGCACCAGCCCGGCCGGAGTCAGCTGTGTCCCGCCGACCTTCACCCGCGGCGCATCCCATCGCCGGTACTGCGCGGTGACGGTCCCGGCCCGGATCTGTTCGGCGATCGGCTTGCTGATGAGCACCCTTCGATGCTGTCACGCCGACCCCGGCCCGGTCACGGACTCTCCCGCACCGACCACCGATGGGCCACTATGTAGGTGTGAGAGTTCCCCGCAGCGTCGCCCGCTTCAACAAGTACGTCACCAACCCGATCCAAGGGATGTGGGCGGCGAAGGTCGCCCCGTGGGCCGTCGTCGAGCACGTCGGCCGCGTCTCCGGCTCCGCGTACTCCACGCCCGTGCTGGGCTGGACCGAGCACGGCCGCGTGTCGATTCCGCTGGTGTACGGCACCGACAGCGACTGGGTGCGCAATGTCCTGGCTGCCGGCGAGTTCACCCTGGTCCGCAAGGGCAAGCGTCTGCACGTGGCCGGGGCGCGGATTCTGCCGCCGGACTCGCCGGACATCGTCGGACTGGCCCGCTTCGCAGGCCGTCCGTTCGAGGGCGTCCTGTTCGGGCGGATCACCGGGACGCCGGAATGACGGCGCCGCTGGCGGACTTCGCCGCCGAGGAGTTCACCCACGACGGCGTGACCCACCGCTACTACCGCCGCGGCACCGGGCCCGCGGTGATCGTGATCGCCGAGATCCCCGGAATCACCCCGAAGGTGATCGACTTCGCCCGCCGCGTCTCCGCTGCCGGTCTCACCGTGTACGTGCCGTCGCTGTTCGGCACCGACGGCGTCTCCCCCGAGCCCAGTGGCGCAACGGATCTGCCGCGCGTGGGCGCGACCATGGCCAAAGCGCTCACCAAGGTCTGTGTATCCCGCGAGTTCACCATCTTCGCGACCGGCAAGAGCTCTCCGGTGGTGGTCTGGCTGCGGGCCCTGGCCGCCCGGGCCCACGAGGAGTGCGGCGGTCCCGGCGTGGGGGCGGTCGGCATGTGCGTCACCGGCGGGTTCGCGCTGGCGATGGCCGTCGACGACCGCATGCTGGCCCCGGTCCTCTCCCAACCCTCGCTGCCTTTCGGTTTCACCCCCGGTCGGCGGCGCAACATCGACATCGCACCCGACGACCTGGCCACGGTGAAGGTGCGCTGCGCCAACGGACTTCAGGTCCTCGGCGCCCGCTTCGAGGGCGACCGCCTGGTGCCCGGCACCCGCTTCGACTTTCTGCGCGAACAACTCGGCGATGCGTTCATCGGCGTCGAACTGCCCGACTCCGCGGCCAACCCGGAGGCGCTGATCCCGCCGCATTCGGTGCTCACCGAGCACCTGATCGACGAGCCCGGCGAACCCACCCGCGACACCCTGGATCAGGTGATCGACTTCTTCCGCAGCAAGCTGGGGGTCACCGGATGACGGTCGCCGATCTGTCTCCCCTCGACGATCCGTTCGGGTCGGCCCTGCGCGGACGGCATCGCGCGTTCGCGCGGACCCACGGCAGCGCACTGGCCTACCAGCCCGACGTCTCGGTGTTCTACGCCCATCCGCGCGAACTGACCGCCGCCGACTTCACCGATCTGGCAACGCTCGCCGGGCCCGACGGCCTGGTGGGTCTGCGCGATCGCCGCGGCGAGTTGCCCGCCGGCTGGAGCGTGCTGGAGGTCTTCGATCTGGTGCAGTTCACCGGCGAGCACGTCGCCGCGGTGGCCGACCCCGCGCTGACCCGCCTGGGAGAGGACGACGTGCCGGAGATGGCCGCGCTGATCGAGGAGACCAAACCCGGCCCCTTCCTGCCCCGCACCATCGAGCTGGGCGACTACCTCGGCTTTCGCGACCCGGCCACCGGAACGCTGCTGGCCATGGCCGGTGAGCGGGCGAAACCCGACGGCTGGACGGAGATCAGCGCCGTCTGCACCCGGCCCGCGGCCCGCGGGCGGGGCCTGGCGCGCCGCCTGATCGCCGCCGTGGCCGCCGGCATCGTCGGCCGCGGCGACCTGCCGTTCCTGCACACCACCGCCGACAATCCCGCGTGCGCTCTCTACGAGGACATGGGCTTCATCCACCGCAGCACCGTGCCTCTGGAGATCGTGCGGGTTCCGGAAAGGACGCACTGACGTGTTCGACCCGTCCACCCTCGCCGCCCCGATCGTCGGCGCCCCGATGGCCGGTGGCCCGTCCACCCCGGAGCTGACGGCGGCGATCAGCGCCGCGGGCGGCTTCGGCATGTTGGCCGGCGCCTACCTCACCGCCGACGGGTTGCGCGCGGAGATCGCCGCCGTGCGCGCCCTCACCGACGCCCCGTTCGGGGTGAATCTGTTCGTCCCCGAAGAGATCCCGTTCGACGCCGAGGCCTTCGCCGGCTACCGCACACGACTGCTGCGCCTGGCCGAACGGTTCGGCGCCACACTCCCGGAGCACGTCGAGTATTCCGACGACGCCTTCGACGCGAAGGTGGCCGTGCTGCTCGAATCAGGAGTCGCCGCGGTGTCGTTCACCTTCGGCGCTCCAGCTCCGGAGATCTACACCGCCTTCGCCGACCACGGCATCGGCACCGTCACCACGGTGACCAGCCGCGCCGACGCCGAGCGCGCGGTCGCCGCCGGCACCGCCGCCCTGTGCGCGCAGGGCATCGAGGCGGGCGGGCACCGGTCCACCTTCGGAATCCTCGATAGCGACACCGAGATCGGCGTGCGGGAACTCGTCGCCGACGTCAGCGCGCTCGGCGTACCGGTGATCGGTTCCGGAGGTGTCGGTGACGTCGACGACGTCCGCGCGATTCTCGACGCCGGGGCGGTCGCCGCCCAGGTCGGCACCCTGTTCCTGCGCACCGGCGAGGCCGGCACCAAACCCGCCCATCGCGACGCCCTGTCCGATCCGCGATTCACCGAGACCGCCACCACCCGTGCGTACTCCGGGCGATTGGCCCGGGGGCTGGTCAACGACTTCATTCGCGACTTCAGCGCGACCGCTCCCCCGGTCTATCCGCAGGTCAACACACTGACCGGCCCCCTGCGGCGCGCCGCGGCCGAGGATCCGCAGATGATCAATCTCTGGGCGGGCACCGGCTGGCGCGGAGCCCGGGAGGTCTCGGCCGCCGAGGTGGTCGCGCAGCTCACCCCGGGCACCTGACCTGCCCGATCCGATTGCCGCACTGCTAGTTTCGTGCCATGAAAACGCACTCACGTGCCGCGGTCGTGCTGCTCGGCGCCGTCGCGCTCGCCGTCACCGGCTGCGGGCCATCGGAGAAGCCCGCGGCCGCACCGTCGTCGACGGCCACGACGACCGCACCGAAGCCGACGCCGCTCGGCGCGGTGCAGGTCGGCGACTGCGTCCTCAACGCCGACCTCGGCGCCGGGAAGTTGTACGGCGTCTCGACGCTCACAGTGGTCGATTGCGACACTCCCGACAGCGCGCCGGTGGTGGTGGCCGGTCCGTTCAAGTCCAACATCCGCCGGGGCGACGGTGCGACTGACGCGGACATCCCTTACATGGGATTCCCGAGCATGTACTTCGTCGCCGTCGACGAATGCACCAAGCTCCAGGGAATCGCGAACCCGCAGAAGACGCTGAACCACGCCTTTCCGGACGAGGCGACCTGGGAGGCGGGCGATCACGTGATCGTGTGCGTGGACCCGGATCGAGCCACCGGCACCTACATGTGGTGATCGGTGCGCCGGGCCACGAGGTCACCGCAGACTTCGAGATGCCCGGTGTGCTGCGCGAGTTCGCGGAGCAGGTGCAGCACGACGAACTCCGAGGTCGCCGCGGCGGCGTCGGCGCGGGTCGAAGAGATCCCGGAGCGGTTCGCGATGCCCTCGGTCAGCGCCAGATGCACGTAGCGCGGCAGCCGTTCCCGCATACGTTCCAGCAGTGCGCGCGCCTGCGCGACGGAGCCGAGGGCGCTGAACTCCGCCGTCCGATCTCGCGGAATCGCCTCGCCCGCAACCAGATTGCCACCCCAGTCGGCGATCACCCCGTCCATGTGCGTCACCAGGGCGAACACCGAGTTGATGCCGGGCGCGCCGGGGACGGCGTTGACGGTCTGATCGTCGCACCGGCCCAGCACCGACGAGACGGCGTCGAAGATCTCGCCGGAGACCACCGCGTACGCGGCCTGCAGCGCCCGATCGCGATCGGCTCCGCCCGGCACCGTCGTCAGTCCTCGAAGATCGACTTGCGCAGCTTCTCGTCCTTCTCCAGGACGATGGCCTCCAGGTCTGCCTGGAACTCGGACATCTCCCCGCGCAGATGCGGATCGGAGGCACCGAGGATCCGGATCGCCAGCAGGCCAGCGTTGCGCCCCCCGCCGATGGAGACCGTCGCGACCGGAACCCCGGACGGCATCTGGACGATCGACAGCAGCGAATCCATGCCGTCGAGGTATTTCAGCGGCACCGGCACGCCGATCACCGGGAGCGGGGTCGCCGCGGCCACCATGCCGGGCAGGTGCGCTGCCCCGCCGGCGCCGGCGATGATCGTCTGCACGCCGCGTTCGGCGGCGCCGCGCGCGTAGTCGAGCATGCGCTGCGGGGTGCGGTGGGCCGACACCACACCGACCTCGAACGGGACGCCGAACTCGGCGAGCGCCTCGGCGGCCGGCTTCATCACCGGCCAGTCGGAGTCGCTGCCCATGATCAGGCCGACGCGCGGCGCGGGCGCCCCAGCAGCAGATGAATCGGTCATGTCAGTTCTCCTCTTCGGTGGCGGCGTGCGGATCCCAGCCGTCGGTCCAGATGCCGTGGCTCATCCAGTGTGCCGCGCGTTCGGCGCGTTCCCGGACGTCTTCGACGTCCTGCCCCGGTGCGCCGACGATGTTGATGTGCCCGACCTTGCGGTCCGGGCGTTCGGACTTGCCGTACAGGTGGACTTTGGCCTCCGGCAGGCGGGCCATCAGGTGGTGCAAACGCTCGTCCATGGACATCGCGGGCTCGTGCTCGGCCCCGAGGACGTTGGCCATCACCACGGTGCCGGCTCGGGCGGCGGTGTCACCGAGCGGATAGTCCAGCACCGCGCGCAGATGCTGCTCGAACTGCGAGGTGACGCAGCCGTCCATGGTCCAGTGCCCGCTGTTGTGGGGCCGCATCGCCAGCTCGTTGACCACCAGGTCGCCGTCGATGGTCTCGAACAGCTCCATCGCCATGTTCCCGACGACGCCGAGCTCGGCGGCCAGCCCCAGCGCCATCTGCTGTGCGCGCTGAGCCAGTTCTTCGTCGAGCCCGGGCGCCGGTGCCAGCACCACCGCGCACTGGCCGTGCCGCTGGACCGTCTCCACCACCGGCCAGGCCGCCCCCTGGCCCTGCGGGGACCGCGCGACCATTGCCGACAGTTCGCGCGCCATGGCCACCTTCTGCTCGGCCATCAGCACGGTGTCGCCGCCGCTGCGGTCGTCGAAGACGGCCAGCGCGGCGTCGGCGTCGCCGTCGATCAGCCACACACCGCGGCCGTCGTAGCCTCCGCGCACGGCTTTGAGGACGATCTGCCAGTCGTGCACCTCACCGAAGGCGATCAGCGCCGCCCGGGCGGCGGAGACCTCGCCGGACAGGTCCGCGAAGGCGGGCACCGGCAGCCCCAGCTCGGTCAGCCGGGTCCGCATCAGCAGCTTGTCCTGGGCGTACTGCAGCGCCTCTGCGGGCGGGCGCACCGTGACCCCGCGGTCCTGCAGGCCCCGCAGCAGCTCCAGCGGCACCCCCTCGTGATCGAAGGTCACCGCGACGGCGCCGTCGGCCGCGCGCAGCAGATCGTCCAGGTCGTCGTGGGAGCCCAGAACCACGTCGGCGCTCACCGACGCGGCCGGCTCATCCGCCGAGCCGGCCAGCACGCGCAGGCACTGTCCCAGGGCGATCGCGGCCTGATGGGTCATCCGGGCGAGCTGACCACCGCCGATCATGGTGACGGTCGGCATGCCGGTGCGGAGTGAAGGAGATGGCTGGCTCACGCGATCAATCTTGACACGCGCGACTCGCCCCTCGTGCCGCGAGGTTCATCGGCCGCGCAGGCCGATTCGCCACACACCGCGCCGGGGAGTTCTGGTCGCAGCGTCCCCTTACGTACACTCACACCTTGTGCCATCCATCGACGGGCTTCTCTCGCTGCTGCCCGAGCCTCTGCATCGGCTGGCTCTGAAGCACAGCGAGTTCATCAAGTTCGCCATCGTCGGCGGCACCACCTTCCTGGTCGACACCGCCGTCTACTACGGACTCGTGTTCTCGGTGCTGCACGAGAAGCCGGTGATCGCGCGCATCATCTCCGGCGTGATCGCCACCATCTTGAGCTACATCCTCAACCGGGAGTGGGCGTTCAAGAACCGCGGCGGCCGCGAGCGCCACCACGAGGCCCTGCTGTTCTTCGCCATCAGCGGTGTCGGTGTGCTGCTGGCCGCCGCCCCGCTGTGGCTGGGCAACAACGTCTTCAACATGCGTGAGAACCTGGGCAACCTGGAACTGGCCGTCGTCGACTTCATTCTGGCGTTCGTCCTGGGCAACCTGCTGCAGATGGCCTTCCGCTTCTGGGCCCTGCGGCGGTTCGCGTTCCCCGAGGAGCAGCGACCGGGCGGGCACGGCGGGTCCACCGACCTGGATCCGACGCCCGAAGAGCTCACCGATGAGGAACTGGGTCACGCCTGACCAGCGGCGGATCTGATCCGTCGTCGCCACCCGAGCGCACCGGGATCACCACCGCGAAGACCGCCGGCCTGCGGGACACCAGATCCAGGCGTCCGCCGTCGGCCTCCACCAGAGCCCGCGCGAGCGACAGCCCCACCCCTGTGCTGGCACCGCCGGAGAAGCCCCGCCGGAAGATGTCCGGTGCCAGGTGATCGGGCACCCCGCCGCCGGTGTCGCTGACCGTGACGCGCACGATGTCGGCCGAGACCAGATCGTCCACCCGCACCGTCACCGAGCCGCCGCCGTGGCTCAGCGCGTTGTCGAGCAGCGCGCTGAGCGCCTCCCGCAACCGGCCCGGCCGCCCGTAGACCGGCCGCGGCCGGTCGGGCAGTTCGACGCGGATGCGGCGCCCGGCCGCCTCGAAGGGGCCGCGGAAGTCCTCGGCGAGCGTCTGTACCACCTCCACCACGTCCACCGCGGCCCGCGCTCCACCCTCCGCGCGCGAGGCCGAGACCAGTTCGTCGAGCTCGGCGGCCAGCCGTTCCACCTGCGCGACTCCCTCCTGGGCCTCGGCCACCACCTCGGGATCGGAGTGCAGCGTGAGCTCGTCGAGCCGAAGCTGAATCGCGGTGAGCCGACTGCGCAGCTGGTGGGAGACGTTGCCGATGATCTGGCTCTCCCGCTCCAGCCGGCGCGCGATCTCGGCGTTGGCCTCCGACAGCGCCGTGGTGACGCGATCGAGCTCGTCGATCCCGTAGTACGGCCACGCCGACCGCAAGTCGCCGCGCGCCATCGCCGCGGCCCGGCCCGCCACCTGCGTCAGCGGCTCGGTGAGCCGGCGCGCCGTGATGAGGGCGACCAGGCCGCCGCCGGCCACCGAGCCGCCGATCACCAGGCCGAGCACCAGCAACGCCAGCAACTGACTCGATCGCACCTCGCTGCGCGGCACCGAGAGCGTGAGGGTGTAGCCCTGACCGAGGGTCACCGAGTCGGTGAGCTGCGCCCCCATGGGCTCCGGCCCCAGCTCCTGATCGCCGGCCGGGCCGGTCAGTGCCAGCGAACCGTTCGGCGGCAGCAGCAGCCGGAACTCGTCCAGGTCCAGCGACTCGGGGCCGGCCAACCGCCCGGCGGCCTCCTCGGCCAGGACGAACTCCGACATCGACTTGAGCCGGCCGGAGAGGTCCTCGTGGGCGTTGCGGGAGATCCACGACCAGGTGACCACGCCCAGTGGGACGCCGAGCAGGATCGCCATCGCCAGCAGCACGGCGATCATGGTGCGGAGGATGCGCTGGCGCATGGCTTACGGATCGAACCTGAAGCCGACGCCGCGCACGGTGGCGATGTGCTTGCGGCGGCCGGGCTGATCGTCACCGATCTTCCGGCGCACCCACGAGATGTGCATGTCCAGGGTCTTGGACGAGCGCAGATCCGTCGACCCCCAGACCTCGGTCATGATCTCGTCGCGGGTGAGCACCTGTCCCGGGCTCTCCATCAGGTAGCGCAGCAGGTCGAACTCGCGGTTGGCCAGCGTCAGCTCGGCACCGTCGACGACGACGCGCCGGGCCCGGGCGTCCAGCTGGATGTCGCCGCTGTCGAGGACCACGTCGTCGGCGCCCGAACTGCGCCGCAGGAGGGCGCGAACGCGGGCGAGCAGCTCGGCCAGCCGGAACGGTTTGCCGACGTAGTCGTCGGCACCGGCGTCCAGACCGACCACGAAGTCCACCTCCTCGGTGCGCGCGGTCAGCATCAGCACCGCCAACTGCGGACGCTCCCGCCGGATCCGTCGGCACACCTCCAGCCCGTCCATGCCGGGCAGCCCCAGATCCAGAATCACCACCGCGTACGTCCCCGACAGCGCCTCGGCCAGCGCTTGCGGCCCGGTCTCGGCGACCGTGCAGTCGTTGCCCTCGCGGATCAGTGCGCGCGCCAGCGGCTGGGCGATCGCCGGATCGTCCTCGGCCAGCAGGATGGCGCGGCCGCCGCTCACCACCGGCTCCGAACGTCGTCCTCGGCCTCATCGAGCAGTTGCTCGTAGAGAAGGGCGTGCACCGCTTCCACCCGCGGGATGTCGACGAAGGTCAGCGGCTCCTCGGACGCCGATTGGATCTGCAGCGATCCGGTCCGCAGGATCCGGTCGGTCAGGCCGTGCTCGAACTCGACGGTGTTGATCCGGCTGATCGGGATGTCGATCCCCGAGCGGGTCAGCAGCCCCCGGCGGTAGATCACCCGGCGATCGGTCACCACGAAATGGGTGGAGATCCACGTCGTCACCGGCCTCGCCAGCCACCAGATCACCGCCGCCGCCCACAGCACGGCGATCACCACGGTGCCCCAGGGACGCATCTGAAAGAGGCTGTCGGCGCCCCACAGCAACCCCAGCAGCAGTCCGGCCACGGCCGTGGCGAGCCAGAACAGCAGGACCGGACCGGCCAGGCTCTTCCAGTGCGGGTGCCGGTGGACCACCACCACTTCGCCCGGCGCCAGGTTCTCCCGCGGATATGCCATGTCGCCAGCGTAGTCCGCGGTATCGCCCGGCAGGGAGCGGCGCCAGTACACTGGACTGCTGAGAAGCAACTCCGAGCGTGCCAGACGACACGTGCGACACAGGCAGGGGCGAGATGACCTACTCCGATCCGCAGGATCCACGCCGGCAGCCGCCGCAGACGCGCGCGTACAGCCAGGATCCCGGCGCCGCGGACTACCCCCACACGCAGTACGGCTACGAGCCGACCGGGGGCACCTCGTACGGTCAGGCCCAGCCCGCCGCCCGTCCCCCGCGTCGCGGGCCGAACGTGGATCCGCTGCTGTTCTCCGGCGGCGTCTTTATGACCGGCGTGGTGACCGGTCTGGCAGCGTGGCTGGTCGCCTGGATCATCGGCCTCATCGCCCGCGCGGTGACCGCCACCGGCCAGTTCGGCGTGTGGAATCCGCTCGACCCGGGCGGCGAGTACTGGTTCGCGGTGGCCGGGTTCATCACCGCGCTGGTCGGCGGCGCGCTCTGGTACATCCTGCAACTGGTCACGCCGACGCCGGACAGCTTCTACCGCTGGATCGTCGGCCTGCTGATCATCGCCGCGTTCGTGGTGCCGCTGGCCGCCGACGGCGACATCTGGCGCGGTCTGGCCACCGGCGTGCTGCACGTCTGCATCGGTCTGCCCGTGCTGTCGCTGATCCCGACGATGGGCAACCGCAGCCACCGCAGCAACAGCTGACGGCGAGCGCGGGTCAGGTCACCACGTACTCGAGCTGATCCCCGCGCAGGTGGGCGAGGGCATTGCCGACGGCATCGCGCGCCATCTCATGGCGCGCCTCCACGGTCGCGTTGCCCGCGTGCGGGGTCAGGACCACGTTGTCCAGGGAGGCCAGTGCCGCGCTGATCGACGGCTCGTGCTGGTAGGTGTCCAGTGCGGCACCGGCGATGGTGCCGGCCTGCAGTGCCGCCACCAGATCGGCCTCCACCACCAGCGGGCCGCGCGCGGCGTTCACCAGGTAGGCGGACGTCTTCATCTGCGCCAGCCGTCGCGCGTCGATCATCCCGGCGTTGTCGTCGGTCAGATCGCAGTGCAGGGTGACGTAGTCGGCCAGGCCCAGCCCCTCGTCCAGTTCGACGCGGGTGAGGCCGTATTCGGCGACGAAGTCCGCGTCGGCCGCCACCGGGTCGACGTAGTACATCGTCATGGAGAAGCCGCTGAGCATCTGTGCCACCAGCCGGCCGATCCGGCCCAGCCCGATGATCAGCAGCGCCTTGCCGTACACCTGGTGACCACCCACGTAGCCGGTCACCTCCCAGCCCGTGAAGTCGCCCGAGCGCATCAGGCGATCGCCGCCCAGCACGCGCCGGGACACCGCGAGCAGCAGCGCGACCGCCTGTTCGGCGGTGGAGGCCACCGAATCGATGGTCGGCGCATTGGTGACGGCGATACCGCGGGCACGGGCCGCGTCCAGGTCGATGTTGCTGTAGCCGTCACCGACGTTGGCGATCAGTGCGAGCTTCGGCGCGGCGCCGATCACCGTCTCCGTCACACCGATGTTCACGGCGCTGATCAGGACCTCGGCGTCGCCGATCGCGGCAGCCAACTGGTCTTCGGTGATGTCGCCCGCCCCCTCGAAGAGGCGGTAGTCGGCGCCCGCGTCCCGCAGCAACGCCACTGAGTCGTCGGGCAGCGCGACAGCGCTGTAGATCTCGGCCATGTCGTCCTCCCTGGTTCCGGCGATCGGTACGCCGCGGTGTCCGGTGCGCGCCGGATTCACACCGGGCGCAGGTGGGTGACGTCGCCGGCGGCGGCGGTCACCGGCCCGTCCGGGCCGTCCACCACGATCCGGCCCTGGTCGTCGACGTCCACGGCGCGGCCGATCACCTCCCGGTCGCCGGGCAGCACCAGCCGCACCCGGCGGCCCAGGGTGGCCGAGGCCGCCCGGTAGTCGGCGGCCAATCCGTCCAGCGCGTCCGGCCAGCGCCGCAGCAGCGCCGACAACGACCGCAGGTAGGCGGCGGCCAGCGCCGTCGGATCCACCGGCGCACCGGTGAGGCTGCGCAGGCAGGTCGCGGTCTCGATCGGCGGCTGGGCCGCGGTGAGGTCGAGGTTCAGGCCCGTGCCGATCACCGCCACCCCGCCGCCGCCCGGAGTGGGCACGAACTCGCAGAGGATCCCGGACACCTTCCGTCCGCCGCCGCTCCCGTCCTCGGGGGCGAGCACGTCATTGGGCCATTTCAGATCGACGGCGACGCCGGTCACCTCGCTGACGGCCGTACGCACGGCCAGACCGGTCAGCAGCGACAGCCAGCCGACCGCCGCGGTCTGGCCGGCCTCCACCGCGACCGCCGCCGACACCGCCAGCTGTCCGGGCGGGGTCTGCCAGACGCGGGTGTGCCGTCCCCGGCCGCTGCGCTGATGGCCGGCGATCAGCACCGTGCCGTTCACCGCTTCACCGGCGCTCGCACGGGCCACCAGGTCGGCGTTGGTCGATCCGGTGGCGTCGACCACCTCGATCTCTCGCCAACGGGTTTCGGCCAGGTCCCGGACCAGGGCGGCGAGGTCGGGCAGCGGTGTGACAGTCACGCTGTGCAGCCTAATGCCCCGATCCGGTCCCAGCCGGGTACCCGACACCTACTCGCCAGTACTCGTGGCGGTTGACCCGAGGTGACCCGGGCTCGTTAGCATGAGGTCTCATGACGACTGCTCGCCGCGACGATGACGCCGCCCCCGATATCCACACGACGGCCGGCAAGCTTGCCGACCTGCGCCTCCGGCTGGCCGATGCCGAGTACCCCGCCGGTGAGGCCGTGGTCGAGAAGCTGCACGACAAGGGCAAGCTGACCGCACGCGAGCGCATCACCAACCTGCTCGACGAAGGCTCCTTCGTCGAACTGGATGCGCTGGCCCGCCACCGCAGCACCAACTTCGGCCTCGCCGACCGCCGCCCGGTCGGCGACGGCGTGGTGGTCGGCTACGGCACCGTCGACGGCCGCGAGGTCTGCGTCTTTAGCCAGGACGTCACCGTCTTCGGCGGCAGCCTCGGCGAGGTCTACGGCGAGAAGATCGTGAAGGTGATGGACCTGGCGATCAAGACCGGCCGGCCCCTGATCGGCATCAACGAGGGCGCCGGCGCCCGCATCCAGGAGGGCGTGGTCTCGCTCGGCCTGTACGGCGAGATCTTCCACCGCAACGTGCAGGCCTCCGGCGTGATCCCGCAGATCTCGCTGATCATGGGTGCCGCCGCGGGCGGGCACGTCTACTCCCCCGCCCTCACCGACTTCGTGGTGATGGTGGACCAGACCAGCCAGATGTTCGTCACCGGCCCCGACGTGATCAAGACGGTCACCGGCGAGGACGTGACGATGGAGGATCTGGGCGGTGCCACCACGCACATGACCCGCTCCGGCGTCGCGCACTACGTCGCCGAAGACGAGATGGACGCGCTCGAGTACGTCAAGGAGCTACTCGGCTACCTCCCGAGCAACAACCGCGCCGAGCCGCCGCGTCTGCCCGCGCCGCAGCCGGCCGGGTCCATCGAGGACAACCTCACCGAGGAAGACCTCGAACTGGATGCGCTGATCCCGGATTCGCCGAACCAGCCGTACGACATGCACGAGGTGATCCGCCGCCTCCTCGACGACGACGAGTTCCTCGAGGTGCAGGCCGAGCGCGCGATGAACATCGTCGTCGGCTTCGGCCGGGTCGACGGCCGCAGCGTCGGCATCGTCGCCAATCAGCCGACCCAGTTCGCCGGCTGCCTGGACATCGACGCCTCGGAGAAGGCCGCCCGCTTCGTGCGGACCTGCGACGCCTTCAACGTCCCGATCATCACGCTGGTGGACGTGCCAGGCTTCCTGCCCGGCACGGAACAGGAGTACAACGGCATCATCCGCCGCGGCGCCAAGCTGCTGTACGCCTACGGCGAGGCGACGGTCGGCAAGATCACCGTCATCACCCGCAAGGCCTACGGCGGCGCGTACGACGTGATGGGCTCCAAGCACATGGGCGCCGACGTGAACCTGGCCTGGCCGACCGCGCAGATCGCCGTGATGGGCGCCTCCGGCGCGGTGGGCTTCGTGTACCGCAGCCGCCTCAAGGAGGCCGAGGCCAACGGTGAGGACGTCGACGCGCTGCGCCTGGAACTGCAGCAGGAGTACGAGGACACGCTGGTGAATCCGTACGTCGCCGCCGAGCGGGGCTACGTCGACGCGGTGATCCCGCCGAGTCACACCCGCGGCCAGATCGCCAACGCGCTGCGTCTGCTGGAACGCAAGTACGTCCAGCTGCCGCCCAAGAAGCACGGGAACATTCCGCTGTGACCGCCGGCGACACGACCCCCGAAGGCGCAGGCACCACGGACGCTGCGGCCGCACCGCCGTTCCTCACCGTCGTCACCGGCGCCCCCACCGACGAGGAGGTGGCCGCCCTGACGGTGGTGCTCTCCGCGGCGGCCTCGGGCGGCGGCAGCGCACCGGAGCGCGGACCGGCCGACCTGTGGGGCCGGCCCACCGATCTGCACCGGCAGTCGTGGGGCATGCCCACCAGTTACCTGCACCGCGGCTGACGTGACCCGCGTCCTGCTCGGCTCGGCCTCGCCGGCCCGGCGGCGAGTCCTCACCGCGGCCGGCCTGGCGCCGCTGGTGCTGATCTCCGACATCGACGAGGACGCGCTGGCCGAACAGCTGGCCGGCGAGTCGCCCGAGCGGATCGTCACCGCACTCGCCGAGGCCAAGGCCGACGCGATCATCGGCGCCGTCACCGCCTCCCGCGACCGCGAGATCGCCGCGGTGGCCGCCGACGGGGTGGTGCTGACGTGCGACTCCATGTTGCTGCTCGACGGCGAGCTGTCCGGCAAGCCGCGCACCCCCGAGGTGGCCGTGCAGCGCTGGCGGCGGATGCGCGGCCGGACCGGGGACCTGCTCACCGGGCACTGCGTCACCCGGATGTCCGGCGGCGCAGTGGTGCAGACGGCCTCCGGCGCGCGGTCGACCACCATCGCGTTCTCCGACGTCTCCGACGAGGTGATCGACCGCTACGTGGCCACCGGGGAGCCGCTGGCGGTGGCCGGCGCGTTCACGCTGGACGGGCTCGGCGGATGGCTCCTCGACGGCATCGACGGCGATCCGTCGTCGGTGATCGGCATCAGCCTCCCGCTCACCCGGGACCTGCTCGCGGCGGTGGGCGTGGACGTGACATCGCTCTGGTCGTCAGTGATCCGGCCCTGATCCGGCCCTGATCCAGCCCTGATCCGACGGGGCACGGCAGGCCGTCCGGCAGCGTCGCCCCGGCAGTAATATGCTGGCATCGCAGGCGGCCGCATCCGGCGGGCGCAGATGAGCAGGAGTACTCCGTGGCAGTGGAATTCGACCCCAATCCGGCGTTCGCCTCGTTCGCTCATCCCGAACGACTGGTGAGCACCGAATGGCTGTCGGCTCACCTGGGAGCCCCCGGGCTCAAGATCGTCGAGTCCGACGAGGACGTCCTGCTGTACGACATCGGGCACATCCCGACCGCGCAGAAGGTGGACTGGCACCTGCACCTCAACGACCCGGTCACCCGCGACTACATCGACGGTGAGGCCTTCGCCGAGCTGATGCGCAGCAAGGGCATCGAGCGCGACGACACCATCGTCGTCTACGGCGACAAGAACAACTGGTGGGCCGCTTACGCGATGTGGGTCTTCACCCTCTTCGGTCACGCCGATGTGCGGCTGCTCGACGGCGGGCGCACCGCCTGGATGGACGAACAGCGCGAGACCTCGTTCGAGGTGCCCGAGTACCCGCGCAGCGACTACCCGGTGGTCGAGCGCGACGACGAGTCGATCCGGGCCTTCGCCGACCAGGTCCGCACCGCGCTGGGCACCGAGCCGCTGATCGACGTGCGGTCCCCCGAGGAGTACACCGGCGCCCGGACGCACATGCCGGACTACCCGGAGGAGGGCGCGCTGCGCGGCGGCCACATCCCCACCGCCGTGTCCATCCCGTGGGCGCGCGCCGCCGCTCCGGACGCCCGGTTCCGCACGCGCGCCGAACTGGACGAGATCTACGGCGACCTGGATCCGGCGACCCCCACCATCGCCTACTGCCGCATCGGTGAGCGCTCGAGCCACACGTGGTTCGTCCTGACGCACCTGCTCGGCTTCGAGGCCGTCCGCAACTACGACGGGTCCTGGACCGAGTGGGGCAACGCGGTCCGCGCCCCGATCGCCGTCGGTGACGACCCCGGCACCGTCGAGGGCTAGTCTGGCCGCGATGACTCTGACCCCCGCCCTCACCGAGATCGTCGACGACTTCGCGGCGCTCGGCGATCCGGACCGGGCCACCCTGCTGCTGGAGTTCGCCGACGAACTGCCGGATCTGCCGGAGGAACTGCACGCCGACGCCATGGAGCCGGTGCCCGAATGCCAGTCGCCGATCTTCCTGTCGGTGGACGCCGCCGACCCGTCGGCCGTGCGCCTGTACTTCAGCGCTCCCCGGGAGGCGCCGACCACCCGCGGTTTCGCGTCGATCCTGCACCAGGGACTCGACGGCGCGACCGCGGACGCGATCGCCGCGGTCCCGGTCGACTTCGTCTCCGACCTGCAGCTGGCCTCGGTCATCTCGCCGCTGCGGCTGCGCGGGATGACCGGCATGCTCACCCGCATCAAGCGCCAGGTGGCCGAGCAGACCGCCGGCCGGACCTAGTCTTCCGTCCGGAAACCTTTCCAGCACAATGGAATTCATCCAGATCCTCGACTCCAGGATCCGGCCGGGCGGCCTCGTCGAGTGGGTTCCGGCGGTCCCCGGCGGGCTCGGCGCCTGGCATCGGGATCCGCGCGGCACGTCGCACAACCACGAGCACCACCTGCGGGTGGCGCACGACTACCGGGTCCGCACTCAGCGCGAGGGCGGCCGGGAGGCCTGGCTGGGCGTCGCCGTGGAGTTCGACGAGCAGATCTCGGTGCCGGCGGTGCGCGGCGCGATCCTGGCCTGGATCAACCGGCACGAGGTGCTGCGGACGCACGTGACCCTCACCGGTGACCGCACCGACCGGTACACCACCGACCCGGGCACGGTGCATCTGCGGATGAGCCGCATCGGCTGGTACAACGACCCCACCCTGCTGATCGAGCAGGTCGCCGGCTCGTTCGACCGGGCCACCGCGCCCACGCACTGGCCGGCGTACCGCTTCGCCACCGTGGCCCGGGCGCACAGCTTCACCCTGCTGTTCGCCGCCGATCATTCGCTGGTCGACGGCTATTCGCTGCTCAACGCCCAGGCGGAATTGCGCGAGCTGTACCGGGCCGCCGTGGAGCGCCGCCCGCCCGAGCTGCCCCCGACCGGCAGCTACATCGACTTCTCCAGCGTCGAGCGCGAAGCCGCCGACGCCGCCGACCAGCGGCACACCGCGGTCGCCGTGTGGACCGAGTTCCTCGCCGGCGGCCAGTTGCCCGCCTTCGACCTGCTCCCCGCCCCGGACGAGGACGCCCCCGCACGCGATCACGCACCTGCGCAGCCGTCGCACACCACCGTGCTGCTCGACGCCGAGGCGACCCGCGCCCTCAACCGGCGCTGCACCGACCTCGGCGGCTCGCTGATCGGCGGCATCCTGGCCGCGGCCGCTCTCGTCTACCGCCGCGACAGCGGCGCGGACCGGTTCGCGACCCTGATGCCCCGGCACACCCGCAACCACGTGGAATTCCACGGCGCGCTCGGCTGGTTCGTGGGGCTGGCACCGGTCACCGTCGACGTCTCCGACGATCCGGACTTCCCCACCGCGCTCGAGCGCGTGATGGTCTCCCTGGACCGGGCCCGCGAGGGCGCCGCGCTCCCCCTGCTGCGTCTGGCCCAGATCCTGGACTTCGATCCGGAGCCCAAGTTCGTCGTCTCCTTCATGGACACCCGGGCGGTTCCCGGCGCCGACACCGCCGACGCCGGGGCCGCCCGCGCACTGCGCAGCCACGCCTACGCCGACGACGAGGTGTACGTCTGGATCAACCGCACTCCGAACGGTCTGCGCATGCATTCGCGGTTCCCCGCCGACCGCCCGGACCGCCACGCCTCGACGATCATTCAGCGGTTTCTCGACGATCTGGGCATGCTACTCGCGCGTATCGCCGGCGAAGAGTAGACATCGAATCGCACGCACCGCAGGCCTTGAACCGAGCAGATGCTCGGTGGGTTAGTGTGAGTGCAAGGTCACGACTCCGGTCCTCCGGCATGTCGTGCCGGTCGGCGCGCCGCCACGGCGCAGTGCGACCATGCCGAGAAGATGTTCCGTTGTCCCCGACAACGGCCCGCACCCGCGGGCCCCAGCCAGGAGAGCCAGTGCCCAACACCGAGATCCCCCAGAAGACCATCGAGAAGGTGCTCATCGCGAACCGCGGTGAGATCGCGGTCCGCGTGATCCGGGCGGCACGAGATGCCGGTATCACCAGCGTGGCCGTCTACGCCGAGCCCGATGCGAACGCGATGTTCGTCGAGCTGGCCGATGAGGCCTTCGCCCTCGGCGGTCAGACTTCGGCCGAGTCGTACCTCGTCTTCGACAAGATCCTCGACGCGGCCGCCAAGTCCGGCGCCGACGCCATCCACCCCGGCTACGGCTTCCTCTCCGAGAACGCCGACTTCGCCCAGGCCGTCCTCGACGCCGGGCTCACCTGGATCGGCCCGTCGCCGGACTCGATCCGCTCCCTGGGCGACAAGGTGACCGCCCGCCACATCGCCGAGCGCGCCGACGCCCCGATGGCCGCCGGCACCAAGGATCCGGTGGCCGACTCCGCCGAGGTGGTCGCCTTCGCCGAGCAGTACGGCGTCCCGGTCGCCATCAAGGCCGCCTTCGGCGGCGGCGGACGCGGCATGAAGGTGGCGCACACCATCGCCGAGATCCCCGAACTCTTCGACTCGGCCACCCGCGAGGCCGTCGCCGCCTTCGGCCGCGGCGAGTGCTTCGTGGAGCAGTACCTGGACAAGGCCCGCCACGTCGAGGCCCAGGTGATCGCCGACCAGCACGGCAACGTGGTGGTCGCCGGCACCCGCGACTGCTCGCTGCAGCGCCGCTTCCAGAAGCTGGTCGAGGAGGCCCCCGCGCCGTTCCTCACCGACGAGCAGCGCGACATGATCCACAGCTCCGCCAAGGCCATCTGCCGCGAGGCGGGCTACTACGGCGCCGGCACCGTCGAATACCTGGTGCAGGGCGACACCGTCTCGTTCCTCGAGGTGAACACCCGCCTCCAGGTGGAGCACCCGGTCACCGAGGAGACCGCCGGCATCGACCTGGTGCGCCAGCAGTTCCGCATCGCCGAGGGCAAGGAACTGGAGATCACCTCCGATCCCATCCCGCGCGGGCACTCCTTCGAGTTCCGGATCAACGGCGAGGACGCCGGCCGCGGCTTCCTCCCGGCTCCGGGCCCGATCGTCGTCTACCGCGAGCCCGCAGGCCCCGGCGTGCGCGTGGACTCCGGCGTCCGCCAGGGCGACACCATCGGCGGCCAGTTCGACTCCATGCTCGCCAAGCTGATCGTCACCGGTGAGACCCGCGAACAGGCCCTGCAGCGCAGTGCCCGCGCCCTCGCCGAGTTCGAGGTCGACGGCCTGGCCACAGTCATCCCGTTCCACCGCCACATCGTCGAGAACCCCGCCTTCGTGGGCACCGTCGACGAGGACGGCACCGGCTCGTTCGAGGTCTACACCAAGTGGATCGAGACCGACTGGGACAACCCCATCGAGCCCTACAGCGGCACCGGCGCCCAGGCCGACGACGACGAGCAGTTGCCCCGCCAGAACGTGGTGGTGGAGGTCGGCGGCCGTCGCGTCGAGGTGTCCCTGCCCGGCGATCTGAACCTGAACGGCAACGGCCCGAGCAACGGTGCGCTGCGCCGCAAGCCCAAGCCGCGCACCCGCACCAAGGGCGGCGCCAAGGCCGCCTCCGGTGACGCCGTGGCCGCCCCGATGCAGGGCACCGTGGTCAAGGTGGCCGTCGCCGAGGGCGACACCGTCGCCGCCGGCGACCTGGTGGTGGTCCTGGAGGCCATGAAGATGGAGAACCCGGTGGCCGCGCACAAGGACGGCACCGTGACCGGCCTCGCCGTGGAATCCGGCGCCGCCGTCACCCAGGGCACCGTCCTGCTGGAGATCAAGTAGCCGTCCCGGCCGCACTCGAAATCCCTGGGTTGAGCGCAGTCGAAATCAATGCCGGCACGTGGTACCTCCGCGCGCTGCGCGCCGACGACCGGCTGTCCGACGTCCCGGCGCTGACCGATCTCGGTCTGCCCGATCCGACCGGCTACGTCGCCGGCGCCGACGGGACTGCGGGAGACGGGACTGCAGGAGACGGGACTGCGGGGGACGGGGACGGGATCCGGTGCGTCTGGGCGATCTGCATCCCCACCACGGGAGAACTTGTCGCCCTCATCGGCGTCGCCGGCACCGCCGGTGACGGCGAGGACCGGCCCGCGCAGTTGCGCGGTCTGGCCCGCTCCGGGTACGCCCACGCGCTCACCGAAGCGGCACCGTCGGTGTGCCGTTTCGCCCAGCAGGCACTCGGGCTGGCTCCCGGAGAATTGATCTCCGCGCCGCCCTGAGAACCCGTACGCGCCGGTTGACCGGCCGGTAGGTGTGTCCTTCGTCGCTTCCCGACGGGTTACGTGACAGTAGGTACTACCGATGGCGCAGTCCTGGCCTTACCGTGGACGAACCGGCTCCTCCCGATCCGGCCACTACCCCGTGCGCCGCGCAGCCCGCGCCACCCGGCCGCGGAGACCGCCGAAACCGTAGTCACCCGCCATGCCCATGGCACCGAAGCAGAGAAGGGCGCATGTTCCGTCGTATCGCGATTGTCAACCGGGGAGAAGCCGCCATGCGGCTGATCAACGCCGTCCGCGACCTGAATGCCGAGACCGCGCATTCCGCCGACCCGGACCGGCAGGCCGTGCAGACCGTCGCCTTGCACACCGATGTGGACGCCGGCGCCACCTTCGTCCGCGAAGCCGACCTCGCCTACGACCTCGGGCCGGCCTCGGCCCGCCCCTACATCGACCTCGAGGCCCTCGAGCGCGCCCTGATCGAGACCGGGGCGGACGCCGCCTGGGTCGGCTGGGGCTTCGTCGCCGAGGACCCGGCCTTCGCCGAGCTCTGCGAGAAGCTGGGCGTCACCTTCATCGGCCCGTCGGCCGAGGCCATGCGTCAGCTCGGCGACAAGATCGGCGCCAAGCTGATCGCCGAAGAGGTCGGCGTGCCGGTGGCGCCGTGGAGCCGCGGGCCGGTCTCCACCCAGGAGGAGGCCGTCGCGGCCGCCGAACGGATCGGCTACCCGCTGATGCTCAAGGCCACCGCCGGCGGCGGCGGTCGCGGCATCCGCATGGTGACCGACGAGTCCGAACTGGTCGACGCCTACCAGCGCACCCGCGACGAGGCGCAGCGCGCCTTCGGCAGCGGCGTGGTCTTCCTGGAGCGCCTGGTGACCGGTGCCCGCCACGTCGAGGTGCAGGTGATCTCGGACGGTCAGGGCACCGCGTGGGCCCTCGGTGTGCGCGACTGCTCGGTGCAGCGCCGCAACCAGAAGGTGATCGAGGAGTCGGCCTCGCCGGTGCTGAACCCGGAGCAGATCGAGGAGGTCAAGGCCTCCGCCGAGCGCCTGGCCGTCCGCGTCGGCTACCGCGGCGCCGCCACCGTCGAGTTCCTGTACCACCCGGGCGAGAAGCTCTTCGCGTTCCTGGAAGTGAACACCCGGCTGCAGGTGGAGCATCCGATCACCGAGGTCACCACCGACTTCGATCTGGTGCGCGCCCAGCTGCACGTCGCCTCCGGCGGCACCCTGACCGGCGAGCGTCCCGCCGAACGCGGCCACGCCGTCGAGGCCCGCCTCAACGCCGAGGACCCCGACCGCGACTTCGCGCCGTCGCCCGGCTACATCGCCCGCCTGGAACTGCCCAGCGGCCCGGGTGTCCGCGTGGACACCGGGGTCAGCGAGGGCGACACCATCCCCGCCGACTTCGATTCGATGATCGCCAAGATCATCGCCTACGGCAGCGACCGCGATCAGGCGCTGGCCCGCCTGCGCCGCGCCATGTCCCGCACCCGCGTGGTGATCGAGGGCGGCGCCACCAACAGCAGCTTCATCATCGACCTGCTCGCCCAGCCCGAGGTGATCGACGGCAGCGCCGACACCGGCTGGATCGACCGGGTCCGCGAACAGGGCCGTCTGGTCTCCACCCGCCACTCCTCCATCGCCCTGGCCGCCGCCGCGATCGACGCCTACGAGGAAGAGGAGCAGGTCGAGCGCAACCGCCTGTTCGCCACCGCGCGCGGCGGACGCCCGCAGGTGATGCACGAGAGCGGCCGCCCGCTGGACTTCAAGCTCCGCGGCGTCGGCTACCGCGTCCGGGTCGCCCGCATCGGAGCCAACCGCTTCCGCGTGGTGATCGAGGCCGGCGGCAGCGCCCAGACCGCCGACGTGCAGATCGAGCGCTTCGACGAGCACACCGGCCGCATCACCGTCAACGGCGAGCGCTTCCGCGTCCTCAACGACACCCACGGCCCCATCCACCTGGTCGACGTCGACGGCGTCACCCACCGAGTCAGCCGCGACGAGGGCGGCGTGGTCCGCTCCCCCGCGCCCGCACTGGTGATCGCGACCCCGCTGGAGGTCGGCGCCGAGGTGCAGCCCGGCGACCCGGTCCTGGTGCTGGAGTCGATGAAGATGGAGACGGTGCTCCGCGCGCCGTTCAGCGCGCGCCTGAAGGAGTGCGTGGTGACCGTCGGCGCCCAGGTGGAGACCGGCGCACCGCTGCTGCGCCTGGAGCCGATCGGCGACGACGACGAGGCCGAGCAGGGTGCGGCCGACGAGGCCGTGCTCGATCTGCCGCTCGCCTCGACCGACGTCGACCCGGCCGACCGCGCCGCGCAGGAGCGCGAGGATCTGCGCAGCCTGATGCTCGGCTTCGACGTGGACCCCGAGGACGGCAGCCGACTCCTCGACGACTACCTGGCCGTCCGCGAGGCCGAGATCGCCGACGGCAACCGTCCGCTGGAAGCCGAGACCGGACTGATCGGCGTCTTCGCCGACCTGGCCGAGCTGGCCCGCCGCCGCCCGTCCGACGACGACCTCCACGAGCGCGTGCACAGCGCCCGCGAGCACCTGCACACCTACCTGCAGAGCCTGGACGTGGAACTGGCGGGCGTGCCCGAGCAGTTCCGCACCAAGCTGGCCGCGGCCCTGGCGCACTACGGTGTCGACGAGCTGGAACGCACCGACGACCTCGAAGCCGCCGTTTTCCGGATCTTCCTGGCACTGCAGCGCCTGGACGACGTGGTGCCCGGCATGGCCGCGCTGCTGCGCCGCTGGATGAAGGAGCCGCCGCCCGCGCCCGAGCTGCGCGAGCACGTCGGGCACGTGCTCGAATGCCTGGTCGCGGCCACCCAGATCCGGTTCCCGGCGATCGCCGACCTGGCCCGAGGCGTGCTGTACGCCTGGTACGGCCAGCCGCGTCTGCGCCGCACCCGCGAGCGCGTCTACGCCGCCATCGACAGCGACCTGAACTACCTGGACGCCGACCCGGACGCCTCCGACCGCGCCGAGCGGATCGCCGAGATGGTCAAGAGCACCGAACCGCTGGTGCGCGTGCTGAGCCGCCGACTGGCCGACGACTCGTTGGACAACTCGGTGATGCTCGAGGTCCTCACCCGCCGCTACTACGGCAACAAGGGCCTGTCCGGGGTGACCGCTCACCGCGCCGGCGGCTGCACCTTCGTGATGGCCCAGCGCGGCGGCTCGGTCCTGGTGTCCGCGGCCACCAGCTTCGACGACCTCGACACCGCGATGTGCGGGCTCGCCGAACTGTCCGACGGCGCCGCCTCCATCGACGCCGACGTCTACGTGCGCTGGGACGACCAGCCCGAGGACCTCGACGAGATGGCGGCCCAGCTGCACGAGGTGGTCAGCGCCCGCGCGCTGCCCAACCAGGTGCACCGGGTCACCGCCACCGTGGCCGGCCACGGGGACGAGGCGATGCACCATCACGTCACCTTCCGCCCGTCGGCGACCGGCATGGCCGAGGACCGCCTGATCCGCGGACTGCACCCGTACATCGCCCAGCGCATGCAGATGGAACGTCTGCGCAAGTTCGACGTCACCCGCCTGCGGTCGTCGGACGACGAAGAGGTGTACCTGTACCGCGCGGTGGCCAAGGCCAACCCCGGCGACGACCGGCTGATCGCCTTCGCGCAGGTCCGCGACCTGACCGCCGTGTACGAGCAGGACGGCAACATCCTGACGCTGCCGACCGCCGAGCGCGCCTTCGAGGCCTGCGTGGACTCCATCCGCCGGGCCCAGGCCAAGCGGCCGTCGTCGAAGCGGTTCAACACCAACCGGATCGTGATGTACATCTGGCCGCCGCTGGACGTCTCCGAGGAGCAGGTGGCCCGCGTGGTCCGGCACACCTTGGGCACCGCGGCCTCCACCGACGGCGCCGGCCTGGAGGAGATCGAGCTGATCGCCCGCCATCGCGATCAGGAGACCGGCGACCTCACCAAGGTCTCGGTCCGGGTCAGCGTCGACGCGGCCGGGGAGACCAAGATCACCGTCGGCGAACCCGACGACGCCCCGATCGAGCCGGTGGACGAGTACCGCCAGAAGGTGCTGCGCGCCGCCAGCCGGAACACCGTCTACCCGTACGAGCTGACCGATCTGCTCGGCGACTTCACCGAGTACGACCTGAACGACGCCGGTGAGCTGGCGCCCGTCGACCGGCCCAAGGGCCGCAACACCGCGGCCGTGGTGGTCGGCGTGGTCTCCACGCCCACCGACAAGTACCCCGAGGGCATCCGCCGGGTGGTGATGCTGGGCGACCCGACCAAGTCCCTCGGCGCCCTCACCGAACCGGAGTGCCGTCGCTACATCGCCGCGCTCGACCTCGCCGAACGCGAGCAACTGCCGGTCGAGTGGTACGCCCTCTCCTCGGGTGCCGCGGTGAAGATGGACTCGGGCACCGAGAACCTGGACTGGGTCGCGGCCGCGCTCAAGCGCATCGTCGAGTTCACCCAGGACGGCGGCGAGATCAACATCGTCGTCAGCGGCATCAACGTCGGCGGCCAGGCATACTGGAACGCCGAGGCCACCATGCTGATGCACACCAAGGGCATCCTGGTGATGACCCCGGACTCGTCGATGGTGCTGACCGGCAAGCAGGCCCTGGACTTCTCCGGCGGCGTCTCCGCCGAAGACAACTACGGCATCGGCGGCTACGACCGGGTGATGGGCCCCAACGGCGAGGCGCAGTACTGGGCGCCGAACCTCACCGCCGCCCGGGCGATCCTGATGTCGCATTACGCGCACGCCTACATCGAGCCCGGTGAGGACGGCCCGCGCGCGGCGCAGACCTCCGACCCCGTCGACCGCGACATCTCCGATTTCCCGCACGATCTGCCCGACAGCGAGTTCGCGACGGTGGGCGAGATCTTCTCGGCGACCGCCAACCCGGACCGCAAGAAGCCGTTCGACATCCGCTCGGTTATGCGCGCGGTGGTGGACCAGGATCATCCGGCGCTCGAGCGCTGGGCCGGGATGGCCGACGCCGACACCGTCGTCGTGCAGGACACCCACCTGGGCGGCAACCCGGTCACGCTGATCGGTATCGAGTCGACGCCGGTGGCCCGCCGCGGCTTCCTGCCCACCGACGGCCCGGACACCTTCAGCGCCGGAACCCTGTTCCCGCAGTCGTCGAAGAAGGCGGCCCGCGCGATAAACGCGGCCAGCGGCAACCGGCCGGTGGTGGTCCTGGCCAACCTGTCCGGCTTCGACGGTTCACCGGAGTCGCTGCGCAAGCTGCAGCTGGAGTACGGCGCCGAGATCGGCCGCGCGATCATCAACTTCGACGGCCCGATCGTCTTCTGCGTGATCTCCCGGTACCACGGCGGTGCCTTCGTCGTGTTCTCCAAGGCGCTCAATCCGAACATGACGGTGCTGGCCATCGAGGGCTCGTTCGCGTCGGTGCTCGGCGGCGCGCCGGCGGCGGCCGTCGTCTTCGCCGGTGAGGTGCGCACCCGCACCGAGAACGACCCGCGCATGCAAGAACTGCAGACGCTCGTGGAGAACGCCTCGGACACCGATCACGCCAACGTGGCCGCCCAGCTCGAAGAGGTGCGCGCCTCGGTGCGGGCCGAGAAGCTCGCCGAGGTGGCCGCCGAGTTCGACGCGGTGCACAGCATCGAGCGGGCCGTTCGCGTCGGCTCGGCCGATGCGATCATCCGCGCCGCCGAACTGCGTCCGCGCATCATCGAGGCCATCACCGCCCCGCGCTGATCTGCGAGTTCGACTCCGCTCGGCCGGCGGCTGCCGGTCGAGCGGAGTCGAGACCGCCTCGGGTCAGGCGCGCACGGCTTTGGCCGCGTCCACCATCGCGGTCAGGGCTTCGGTGACCTGCTCGGTGGTGCGGGTCTTGAGACCGCAGTCCGGGTTCACCCACACTCGCTCGGCCGGGACGGCCGCGAGCGCCTCGCGCAGCAGCGAGGTCATCTCGGCCGCATCCGGGATGCGCGGCGAGTGGATGTCGTAGACGCCCGGGCCCACCTCGTTGGCGAAGCCGATCGCATTCAGATCGTCGAGCACCTCCATGTGCGAACGGGCCGCCTCGATGGAGGTGACGTCGGCGTCCAGGTCGGCGATCGCGCCGATCACGTCACCGAACTCCGAGTAGCACAGGTGCGTGTGGATCTGCGTCTGGTCGGCGATCCCCGATGTGGACAGGCGGAACGCGCCCACCGCCCACGTCAGGTAGTCGGTGCGGTCGGCCGACTGCAGCGGCAGCAGCTCGCGCAGCGCGGGCTCGTCCACCTGGATGATGCCGACGCCGGCGCGCTCCAGGTCGACGGTCTCGTCCCGGATCGCCAGGGCCACCTGGTCGGCGGTCTCGCCGAGCGGCTGGTCGTCGCGCACGAACGACCACGCCAGGATGGTGACCGGCCCGGTCAGCATGCCCTTGACCTGCTTGTCGGTCAGCGACTGGGCGTGCGTGATCCACCCGACGGTCATCGGGGTGGGACGGCTGACGTCGCCGTACAGGATCGGCGGCCGCACGCAGCGCGACCCGTACGACTGCACCCAGCCGTTCGCGGTGGCGAAGAAGCCGGTCAGCTGCTCGGCGAAGTACTGCACCATGTCGTTGCGTTCGGGCTCGCCGTGCACCAGCACGTCCAGGCCGATCTGCTCCTGCAGCGCGATCACCGCGGCGATCTCGGCCTCCATCTGCGTGCGGTAGGCCTCCTGGTCGATCTCCCCGGTGCGCAGCTGCTGTCGTGCCCGGCGGATGTCGCCGGTCTGCGGGAACGAGCCGATCGTGGTGGTCGGCAGTTCCGGCAGGTTCAGCGCCGTTCGCTGCGCCTCGCGGCGGGCGGCGGCGTCGGTGCGCGTGCGGTCCGCCTCGGTGAGCGCCTGCAGGCGCTCCCGGACGGCGGCGACGTGGGTGCGCGGGTCGCCGGCGCGCGAGGCCAGCGCCTCGCGGGCGGCGTCGAAGGCGGCCGCCTGATCGTCGCGCCCGTTCACCAGTGCCCGCGACAGCGCGGCCACCTCGTCGAACTTCTCGGCGGCGAAGGCCAGCCAGCCGCGCAGCGCCGGGTCCAGCTCGTCCTCACCGGCGAGGGTGTACGGCACGTGCAGCGTCGAACACGAGGTGGACACGGCCAACTCGCCGACGTGCTCACGCAGACCGGTCAGCGTGGCCAGGGCGGCGTCCAGGTCGGTGCGCCAGATGTTGCGGCCGTCCACCACCCCGGCGACCACCAGCTTGTCGCCCAGGCCGGCGGCGGCGACCGTGTCGGCTGAGCCGTAGACCAGGTCGACGCCGACGGCCTCGACACCGGTGCGGCCCAGCGCGGCCAGGGAGGCCCCGGCGTCGCCGAAGTAGGTCTGCACCAGCAGCTTCGGCCGGTCGGTGAGCGCCCCCAGGCGGGTGTAGACGCGTTCTGCCGCCTCGGCGAGCCCCTCGTGGGAGTCGGTCACCAGGACCGGCTCGTCGATCTGCACCCACTCGGCGCCGGCGGCGGCCAGCTGCGACAGCAGCTGCTCGTACAGCGGGAGCAGGTCGTCGAGCCGGGTCAGCGGCGCGGGGCCGTCCACGTCGGCGGCCTTCGAGAGCGCCAGGAAGGTGATCGGGCCGATCACGACCGGGCGCGCCGGGACGCCCTGCGCGGTGGCCTCGGCGAGCTCGTCGAGCACCTTGCTCGCGTCGAGCACGAAGACGGTGTCCGCGCCGATCTCCGGGACCAGGTAGTGGTAGTTGGTGTCGAACCACTTGGTCATCTCCAGCGGGGTGACGCCGTCGTCACCGCGGGCCGCGGCGAAGTAGCGGTCGAGCGGATCGGCGATGCCGGCGACCCGGGGCGGGAGCGCGCCCAGCAGGACCGCGGTGTCGAGCATCTGGTCGTAGTACGAGAAGGTACCGACCGGAATCGAATCCAGTCCGGCCTCGGTCAGTTCCTGCCAGCCGGTGCGGCGCAGCGTCGCGGCGACCTGTTCCAGCTCGGCCTGGCTGATCCGGCCCGCCCAGTAGCCTTCGACGGCGCGCTTCAGCTCGCGGTCGGCGCCGATCCGGGCGATGCCCGGGACTGTGGTGTGCAAACCCATCGTTCTTCTTTTCTCCTGCATAAGGGTGACGGCGTGCGCCCTACCCGGAAGAGACGAAGAGCCCGTGAAAGAACGCACTTCGACTTCGCCCGAGTCCACGAGGCGGCACGTCACCGGATGCGGCGCATCCGGTACAACGGGCAGGTCTTCGGGCTGATCGGCGTGCGCCGTGGCGCTCCTAATGGCCGTCGCTTCCCAGGCGCACTCTCGTGCGTCCAGTGCGTGGTGACGGCGGTCGTTCCGATACACCGCTGCGGGTCAGCTCCGGAGTCTCACCGGATTCCCTCTCGCGAAATACACTGCGCGACGCAGTAATTCGCTCGACGTCCGCGCGGTCACAGGGGCTCCTGGGCGACGGCGCTACGGACGAACCGATTGCGACTCCGAGTCTAGGCCGCGAGTAGACTGGGTGTCATCATGGCTCCGCGGAGTGATTCTAATTCCGGGGATCGGTCCCGTCCGGTCGCCGGAATCGTCCTGGTCGCTCGCGGCGACGAGCGGATCGAGCCCGGCGACGACGAGGTCCCCCAGATCGAGCGGCTGCGCGTGCTGCTGGCCAGTTTCGGCGCCGGCGGCTGCGACGAGCTCTACGTCGCGCTCGGGAGCCGGGTGGTGGCCGCGCCCGAGGACACCTCCACCACCTTTTACCTTCCCGAGTGGTACGACTCCCTCGATGCGACGGTGAACGCCGCGCTCGGTTTCGCCGCCGGGCGCGACGACCTGGCCGGGGTGATGCTCCAGACGGTCGACAGCCAGGACGTCAGCGACGTCGGGATCGCCCGATTGCTGCACACCGCTCGCCGCGCCACCGATGTGATGGTGCGCGCGACGGCGCACGGGCACTGGGCCCAGCCGGTGTACGTCGGCTCCGTCCTGCTCAGCGATGCCGCAGGCCTGATCGCCCAGTCCGGCGGTGCCATTCGCTTTCTCGGCGATCACGCCGGCGACGTCGTCACCGTCGACTGCTCCGACCTCGCCTGATCCCAGCTCCCGTCCGCAAACCCAGCGCCCGGCCACAGACCCAGCGCTCGCGACTGCTGGGTTTGCGCACGACTGCTGGGTTTGCGCACGACTGCTGGGTCTGGCGCTACCGTCAGCGCCAGGCGAAGACGGGCTGCTCCAAGTGGTCCACGCGGGTGTCCACGCCCATCACCACCACCTGTGCGAACTGGTAGATCACCGCGGCGGTGGGGGCGTGCACCCAGCGGCCGGCGATCGGGATGCGGATCACCGGCCGGGACGATTCGGGGATGGAGTCGAAGACGGCCGGCGCCGTCAGCTCGTCCAGGGTGACGAAGAAGAGTTCGTCCACCTCGTCGGGGCTCGGCGTGGGCACGACGGGTTCGTCCACCCAGCACACCACCGGGGTCATCAGGTACCCCGAGCGGGTGGCGTAGTCGTCGAGCACCCCGATCACGCTGTCGGGCCCCAGAGCGACGCCGAGCTCCTCGTCGAGTTCTCGCAACGCCGCCTCGACGACGGTCTCCCCCGGATCCAGCCGGCCGCCGGGCAGCGCGAACTGACTGGCGTGGTTGCGCATGGTGGCCGGTCGCCGCGCCACCCAGATGCCGCGCCCGGCGTCACCGGGGGCGACGGTGATCGCGACAGCCGACGGGCGCAGCGCCGCGGCGCCGGGAGCCGGCGAAATCACCCGCCGGTCCCAGTCCGCCAGCCGCCGTGTCGCCAACTCCCGGGTCAGTTCCATACTCGGGTTGTACCCCACGGCGGCGCTACCCGACAGTCACTCCAGTTCCACCAGCAGATCCCCGGCACCGACCTCGGTCGCCGGACCCACCACGACGCGGCGCACGGTGCCGCCGGCCGACGCGGTGATCGAGGCTTCCATCTTCATCGCCTCGATGGTGCCGATCGCGCTGCCCGGGGCCACCTCGTCGCCGACCGCCACCGACACGGTCACCACGCCCGCGAAGGGCGCACCGACGTGGTTCGGGTTGTCCTTGTCGGCGCGTTCACGCACCTGGACCGAGACGTCGGCACTGCGGTCGCGCACCGGCACCGGCCGCAGCTCGCCGTTCAGCGTGCAGATGACGGTGCGGATGCCGGCGGTGTCGGGTTCGGAGACCGCCTCCAGGGTGATCAGCAGGTCGACGCCGTCGCGCAACCGGGCCCGGTGCTCCGGACCCTGCTGCAGGCCGTAGAAGAACTGGTAGGCGGGCAGGCGCGAGGTGTCGCCGAACTCTTCGCGGTGAGCCAGGTATTCGGCGGTCGGCCCAGGGAACAGCAGGCGGTTGAGCGTCGCGCGACGTTCCTCGCCGGGCACCGACAGTGCCGCGACGTCCTCGTCGCTCAGCTGTTCCTCCTCCTGCAGCTCCGACCGGCCGGCCAGGATCTGCTCGCGCAGCGGTTCGGGCCAGCCGCCGGCGGGCACCCCCAGTTCGCCGCTGAGGAAGCCGACCACCGAGTCGGGGATGTCGTAGGCCGTCGGATCGGCCGCGAACTCCTCGGCGGTGATGCCCTGCGCGACGAAGGCCAGCGCCAGGTCGCCGACCACCTTCGACGACGGGGTCACCTTGACCGGGCGGCCGAGGAGACGGTTGGCACCGGCGTAGGCCTCCTCCACCGCCTCGAAGCGGTTGCCGACGCCGATCGAGATGGCCTGCTGCCGCAGGTTCGACAGCTGGCCGCCGGGGATCTCGTGGTCGTAGACGCGGCCGGTCGGCGCCGGGATGCCGGACTCGAAGGTGCCGTACATGCGGCGCAGCGTCTCCCAGTACGGCTCGAGCGAGGTCACCTTCTCCAGGTCCAGACCGGTGTCGTACTCGGTGTGCGCGGCGGCGGCGACGATCGCCGACAGCGACGGCTGGCTGGTGGTGCCCGACAGCGGTGCGCTGGCCCCGTCGACGGCGTCGGCGCCGGCCTCCCACGCCGCCATGTAGGTGGCCAGCTGACCGCCGGGGGTGTCGTGGGTGTGCACGTGGATCGGCAGGTCGAAGCGCTCGCGGAGCGCACCGACCAGGGTGCGTGCGGCCGCCGGGCGCAGCAGCCCCGCCATGTCCTTGATGGCCAGCACGTGCGCCCCGGCCTCGACGATCTCCTCGGCCAGGCGCAGGTAGTAGTCGAGCGTGTACAGGTCCTCGGCGGGGTCGGCGAGGTCGCCGGTGTAGCTCATGGCGACCTCGGCGACGGTGGTGCCGGTCTCGCGCACGGCGTCGATCGCCGGTCGCATGGCGTCGACGCTGTTGAGGGCGTCGAAGATGCGGAAGATGTCCACGCCGGTGCGGGCGGCCTCGTCGACGAAGGCGGTGGTCACCCGGGTCGGGTACGGCGTGTAGCCGACGGTGTTCTTCCCGCGCAGCAGCATCTGCAGGCAGACGTTGGGCAGCGCCTTGCGGAGCCGGGCCAGCCGCTCCCAGGGGTCCTCTTTGAGGAACCGCAGGGCGACGTCGTAGGTGGCTCCGCCCCAGCATTCCACCGACAGCAGTTCCGGCGTCAGCGCCGCGACGTACGGCGCCACCGAGACCAGACCGCTGGTGCGCACGCGCGTGGCCAGCAGCGACTGGTGTGCGTCGCGGAAGGTCGTGTCGGTCACCGCGAGCGCCTTCTGCTCGCGCAGGGCCCGCGCGAAGCCCTCGGGGCCCAGCTGATCGAGGCGCTGCTTGGAGCCTGCCGGCGGATCGGTGAGCTCTACTGGGCTCAGCTCGGGAAGCTTGGTGTGCGGGTGGACGGTGGTGGGCACCTCCCCGTGCGGGCGATGCACCGTCACATCGGCCAGGTAGTTCAGCAGCCGCGAGCCTCGTTCTGAGGAGCGCTCAGCGGTGAGCAGCTCGGGACGGGAGTCGATGAACGACGTGGTGATGGCGCCGGCCTGGAAGTCCGGGTCGGCCAGCACCGCCTTCAGGTAGTCGATGTTGGTGTGCACGCCGCGGATCTTGAACTCGGCGAGCGCGCGCTGCGCACGGATCACCGCGGTGTGGAAGTCACGTCCGCGGCAGGTCAGCTTCACCAGCATCGAGTCGAAGTGACCGGTGATCTCACTGCCCAGCGCGGCCGCGCCGTCCAGGCGCACCCCGGTGCCGCCGGGCGCGCGGTAGACGTTGATCCGGCCGGTGTCCGGGCGGAACTCGTCGGCCGGGTTCTCGGTGGTGATCCGGCACTGCAGGGCCGCACCGTGCACCTGGATCGACTCCTGCGTGAGCTTCAGATCGGGCAGCGTCTCCCCCGCCGCGATCCGCAGCTGCGCCGACACCAGGTCGACGTCGGTGATCTCCTCGGTGACCGTGTGCTCCACCTGGATCCGCGGATTCATCTCGATGAAGTAGTGGTGGCCGCGCTCGTCCACCAGGAACTCCACGGTGCCCGCGCAGGTGTAGCCGATGTGCCGGGCGAACTTCACCGCATCGTCGCAGATCTGTTGGCGCAGAACCGGATCCAGGTTCGGGGCCGGCGCCAGCTCCACCACCTTCTGGTGGCGGCGCTGCAGCGAGCAGTCCCGCTCGTACAGGTGGATGACGTTGCCGTCGGCGTCGGCCAGGATCTGCACCTCGATGTGCCGCGGGTTCACCACGGCCTGCTCCAGGAACACCGTCGGATTGCCGAAGGCCGAGTCGGCCTCCCGCGAGGCCGCGGCGATCGCCTCGGCCAGTTCCTCCGGGGCCGCCACCCGCCGCATGCCGCGGCCGCCGCCGCCGGCGATCGCCTTGACGAACACCGGGAAGGTCATCGATTCGGCCGCCCGCAGCAGTTCGTCGACGTCCGACGACGGCTCGCTGCCAGCGAGGACCGGCAGGCCCGCCTCGCGGGCGGCCTGCACCGACTGCTTCTTGTCGCCGGTCAGCTCCAGCACGCGGGCGCTCGGCCCGACGAACGTGATCCCCGCCGCGACGCAGGCGGCCGCCAGCTCGGGGTTCTCCGAGGCGAAGCCGTAGCCGGGATAGATCGCGTCGGCGCCGCTCAGCTCGGCGGCCCCGATCAGCTCCTCCACCGACAGGTACGCCTGCACCGGACGGCCGGGTTCGCCGATGCGGTAGGACTCGTCGGCCTTGCCGCGGTGGATACAGTTGCGGTCCTCCACCGGGTACACCGCCACCGTGCCCGCACCGAGCTCGTATGCGGCGCGGAATGCGCGGACGGCGATCTCGCCGCGGTTGGCCACCAGGACTTTGCTGAACATCACTGCCTCGTCGGTTCGTTGCATGGATGGTTGCCGCGGCGGGTCACCGTGACACCGTGCTGACGTACGAATCCGTCGTCGGCCGCGGGCGGGATCGTCCACACCGGGCCGACGACGGCTCTCGTGACTGCCAATCTATTCTGTCAGGCCGGTACGGGGCGCTGAATGGGACCGTCGTAGGCCGAGAGCGGACGGATCAGTGCGTTGGACCGGGCCTGTTCGACGATGTGCGCCGTCCAGCCGCTCACCCGGCTCATCACGAACAGCGGCGTGAACATCGCGATGTCGAAGCCCATCAGGTGATAGGCCGGTCCGGTCGGGAAGTCCAGATTCGGCTTGATCCCGGTGCGCTCGTCCATCGCGGCCGCGAGCTCGGTGTAGATGTCGAGCCAGCGCGTCTCGCCGACGTGCTCGGAGACCGCGACCAGCGCGTCGTACATGGCCGGCACCCGCGAGTCTCCGTTCTTGTAGACGCGGTGGCCGAAGCCCATCACCTTGTCCTTGGCGTCGAGCTTGGCCGTCAGCCAGTCCCGGGCCCGGGCGGCGTCGCCGATCTCGATCATGTCGTGCATGACGGCCTCGTTGGCGCCGCCGTGCAGCGACCCCTTCAGCGCGCCGATCGCCGCGGTGACCGCACTGTAGAGATCGGACTGCGTGGAGGTCACCACGCGCGCGGCGAAGGTCGAGGCGTTGAAGCTGTGTTCGGCGTAGAGGACCATCGACTGCGAGAAGGCGTCGACGATGACGCGGTCGGGCACCTCCCCGAAGCACATGTTCAGGAAGTTCTCCGCGTAGCCCAGCCCGTGGTGCGGGCCGATCGGTTCCAGCCCACGGCGCCGGCGGAAGTCCGCGGCGACGATGGTCGGCAGCACCGCAAGCAGACGCAGCGACTTGTCGAGGTCGGCCTCGACGGTCGGCACGTCCTCCTCGGGGTCCTCACTGCCCAGGTAGCTGACCATCGTCCGCATCACGTCCATCGGATGGCAGGTCTCCGGGATCCGGGCCAGCACCGCCTGCGCCGACCGGTTCAGCCGCCGGTTGGCGCGCTCGCGCTGGGTGAACAGCGCCAACTGCGCATCGGTCGGGAGCTCACCGTGCCACAGCAGGTAGGCCACCTCCTCGAACGACTTTCCGGCCGCCAGATCCTGCACCGCGTAGCCGCGGTAGGTGAGGCTGTTGGTCTCGGGCACCACCTTGGAGACGGCGGTGGTGTCCACCACCCCCCCGGCCAGGCCCTTGTAGATCGTCTGCGTCTGGCTCATGACTGCTCCCTCGGTCGGCTGTAGGTGAAGATCGAATCGTCGAAGTCGTTGTAGTCGGCGTAGCGCAGCAGTTCGTAGAGCCGGGCGCGGTGCTGCATGTCGTCGAGGATCCCGGCCTGGGTGCCCTGCCCGTCGATCTGCCGCAGCCCCCTCTCGACGGCCCCCATCGCCAGCCGAAGCGTGGTGACCGGATAGATCACCGCGTTGTAGCCGAGGGCGCCCAGCTGGTCGGCGGTGAGCAGTTCGGACTTGCCGAACTCGGTCATGTTGGCCAGCAGCGGAGCGTCGACCTCGGCGCGGAAGCGCTCGAACTCGCCGAGATCGGCGAGCGCCTCGGTGAAGATCAGGTCCGCCCCCGCGTCGACGTAGGCTTTGGCCCGTTCGATGGCGGAGTCGAGGCCCTCCACCCCGCGGGCGTCGGTGCGGGCGCAGATCACGAAGTTCGGGTCCCGGCGGGCGCCGACGGCGGCGGCCAGGCGCTTGATCATCTCCTCGGCCGGCACCACCTCCTTGCCGTCGAGGTGGCCGCAGCGCTTCGGGTTCACCTGATCCTCCAGGTGGCAGCCGGCCAGGCCGGCGTCCTCCAGGGTGGCGATGGTGCGGGCGGCGCTCATCGGCTCGCCGAAACCGGTGTCGGCGTCGATCAGCGTCGGCAGGTCGGTGGCGCGAGCGATGGCCCCGCCGCGGGCGGCGACCTCGGTCAGCGTCGTCAGCCCGATGTCGGGCAGCCCCAGGTCGGCCGACAGGGCCGCACCGGAGACGTACACGCCCTCGAAGCCGATGTCGGCGACGAGCTTGGCCACCAGCGGAGAGAACGCTCCGGGCCACCGCTGGAGCGTCCCCGAGTCGAGCCCGGCGCGCAGCGCGATGCGCTTGTCGGCGTCGCTGACGCCCGCAGAGAACAGCGTCATCAGAGAATGCCCTCCCCGGTCGCCGGCGCCTGTGCCAGCACCTCGTCGAGCACGCGGACGTTCAGGCCGGCGAGCTCGCCGGCACCCGCCTGGCGCAGGTTCACCGCGGCCGCGGTGAACCGTTCCTGCTCGGCCGGGTCGACGACGCCGTCGGCCATCCGGGCGAACTTGCCCAGATACTGTTCGCGGGCGAACGGACGGGCACCCAGCGGGTGGGCGTCGGCGACGGCGAGTTCGTCGGTGATCACCTCCCCGTTGCGGAGGGTGATCACCGCCCGGGCGCCGAAGGCCTTCTCGTTCGGGTCGGACGAGTGGTAGCGGCGGGTCCACTCCGGGTCTTCGACGGTGGAGATCTTCTTCCACAGTTCGATGGTCTCGGGGCGGTGGGCCCGCTCGGGCGCGTACGACCGTTCGTGATCCCAGTCGCCGTCCTCCAGAGCCACCGCGAAGATGTACATCACCGAATGGTCGAGGGTCTCGCGGCTGGCGTCCGGGTCGAACTTCTGCGGGTCGCCCGAGCCGGTCCCGATCACGTAGTGGGTGTGGTGGCTGGTGTGCAGCACGATCGACTCCACCTCGGTCAGGTCGGCGATCTTCTCGCGCATCCGGCGGGCGAGGTCGATCGGCGCCTGGCTCTGGTACTCGGCCGAGTGCTCCTTGGTGTAGCTGTCGCAGATGGCGCGCTTGGGCTCGCCGGGTCCGGGCAGCGGCACCGTGTAGCGGGCGTCGGGGCCGCCGAGCAGCCAGGCGATGACGCCGTCCTCGCCCTCCCAGATGGGCGACGGCGCGCCCTCGCCGCGCATGGCGCGGTCGACCGCCTCCACGGCGATCTTGCCGGCGTGTGCGGGGGCGTAGGCCTTCCAGCTGGAGATGGCGCCCTTGCGGGACTGACGGGTGGCGGTGGTCAGGTGCAGGGCCTGCCCGATCGCCTGGTAGATCACGTCGATCTCCAGTCCGAGCATGGTGCCCAGCCCGGCCGCGACCGACGGGCCCAGGTGGGCGACGTGGTCGATCTTGTGCTCGTGCAGGCAGATTCCGCGGACCAGGTCGATCTGGACCTCGTAGGCGGTGGCCAGTCCGCGGATCAGATCGTCGCCGCTGGCGCCCACCCGCTGCGCCACCGAGACCAACGCCGGGATGTTGTCGCCGGGATGGGAGTACTCGGCGGCCAGGAAGGTGTCGTGGAAGTCGAGCTCGCGCACGGCGACGCCGTTGGCCCAGGCGGCCCACTCGGGGGCGAAGGTGCCGTCGACGCCGAAGACGCCTGCGCCGCCGTCCAGCGGGCGGGCCTGTGCCTGGCGCCGGGCGACGGTGACCGGGCGGCGGCCGACCGAGGCGGCGCTGACGGCCGCGTTGTCGATGATCCGGTTGATGATCATCTCGGTCGTGTCGGCGGGGACCTCGACCGGGTCGACGGCCACCTGAGCGATCTTGTACGCGAGATGCTCGGTGGTCGGGAAGGGCTCGGAGCTACGGCGAGTGTGGACCTCGTGATTGATCATGTTCGCACCGTACGCAGATGGTGGTTCGCGGCGAAAGACCTGGCTAATGCGTATCTTTGCGGATCTTCTGCGCGCATTCTGCGAATGTTGCGGACGCCGGGGACGTTAGGCTGTCCCCATGGCGAAGACCTACGTGGGCGCACGACTGCGCCGGCTCCGCGAGGATCGCGGCATCTCGCAGGCCGCCCTCGCCCGCCGGCTGGAACTGTCGACCAGCTACGTCAACCAGTTGGAGAACGACCAGCGTCCGGTGACCGTCCCGGTGCTGCTGCGCCTGACCCGCGAGTTCGAACTCGCCCCCGACTTCTTCGCCGCCGACGGCGACGCACGGCTCACCGCCGACCTCGCCGACGTGCTCCTGGAGCAGGGCGAGGCTCCGCTGTCGCAGACCGAGGTGACCGAGCTGGTCGCCCGGCTGCCCGGGGTCGGCCACACCCTGGTGAGCCTGCACCGGCGGCTGGCGGCGGCCACCAGCGAACTCGAGAGCTACCGGGGCACACTCACCGGCGCGGCCAACGGCGAGGACACCGCGCCGGGCACCCCGTTCGAGCAGGTCCGCGACTACTTCTACGACCGCCGCAATCACATCGCCGAACTCGACGCGGCGGCCGAGGAGCTCTTCGACCGCGCCGGCCTGCGCATCGGCGGCCTGGACCTGCAGTTGGCGCGAGTCCTGGAGAGCGACTACGGCATCCGCGTGCAGATCACCTCCACCGCACCGGGCGAGCCGGCCTCCGCGGTGCCCAAACGCCGGTACCGCCCCGACACCGCGACGCTGGAGCTGGCGCGGCGGCTCACCCCCGGGCAACGTGCCTTCCAGCTCGCCACCCAGCTGGCACTGCTGAGCCAGCGTGAGCTGATCGACCGGCTGATCGAGGAGGCCGTCGACCCGTCACTCGGGACCGGCGGGCTCGACGCGGGTTCGATCCCCGTCGCCCGGACCGGGCTCGCCAACTACTTCGCCGGCGCGCTGGTGCTGCCCTACACCCAATTCGCCGCCGCAGCCCGGCGCGTCCGGTACGACATCGACCTGCTCAGCCGGGACTTCGAGGTGGGCTTCGAGACCGTCTGCCATCGGCTGTCGACGCTGCAGCGCCCGGGCGATCGCGGCATCCCGTTCATCTTCGTGCGCGTCGACAAGGCCGGGAACATCTCGAAACGACAGTCCGCCACGGCATTCCACTTCTCGCGGGTGGGCGGCAGCTGCCCGCTGTGGGTGGTGCACGATGCCTTCGCCATGCCGGGGCGCGTCCACACGCAGGTGTCGCAGATGCCCGACGGCCGCACTTACTTCTGGCTCGCCCGCACCACCGATGCGGCGCACCAGGGACACCTGGCGACGCCGTCGAACTTCGCGGTGGGCCTCGGGTGCGACCTGTCGCACGCCGAGGAACTGGTCTATGCGACCGGGGTGGACCTGCGGGATTCGCGGACCGTGGTGCCGATCGGGGCCGGCTGCAAGGTGTGCCCCCGCCCGGCGTGCCCGCAGCGCGCCTTCCCACTGCTGGGACGACCGATCCAGCACGACGAGACGGTCAGCGCTCCGACGCCGTACTCCCCCGCCCGCGCCGAGTGACCCCGGCGGGACGGGGACGTCGGGACCGGGCCTACTTGAGGCGTTCCTGCTCTTCGCGCTCGAGCCGGTCGCGCTCGGCCTGACGGGCCTTCTCCTCGTGCTCGATCGCTTCTTCGGGCTCGTTCTTGTTACTCATGGTTCTCCTGAGTGTCCGGGTGAATGGGTGTCCGGGGCGATTGACTGCCCGCGAAGAGTCTACGGTCCGCCGCCCGGGGTGTTCGCGACTCGCCAGTGATGCAGCTCCAGCGCCGCGGCCACCGCGATCGCGTTGGTCTCCAGCGGGACCGGCAGCAGTTCCTGCGCCCGGGAGATCCGGCGGACGACGGTGTTGCGGTGCGTGTACAGGCGCGCGGCGACGGCGCTGGCGTTGCAGCGTTCGGCGAACCACACCCGCAGGCATTCGGCCAGGTCCGGATCGGCGGTCCGCAGCCGGCCGAGGGTCGCACTGAGGAAGTCCTCGATCCGGTCCTCGTCGTCGGTCATCGCGTCGAGCAGACGCAGATCGTCGTACCGCGCCAGGCGCCGCCGGCCACCGCCCCGGATCAGCATGCGGTGGGCCACCAGCGCCTGGAAATGACTGCGGCGGAAGCCTTCCCGGCCCGATCCCGGAGCTCCGAGAGCAACGGCCACCTCGTCGTCGATCGTCGGTGCGGACTCCACGTCGACGGCGTGGGCGGGGAACCACACCCACAGTTGCGAGGGCCCCGCCAGCACGGTGAGGCGCTCGGGGATCTGCGAGGCGGTCATGATCGCCTCGCACACCGCCTCCAGGCGCTCGGCGCTCACGTGCGGGCCGCCGGAGATCACCGCGGCCAGCTGCGGACCGTCGAGCCGGTAGCCCAGCCGCGCCCGCGTCTCCGAGAGCGGGGCGCCTTCCAGGATCAGTGCGACGGCGGCGCGCCGTTCGGCGTGGGTGTCGCCGGCGAGGCCGGCGCGGGCGGCGTCGATCTGCTCGGCGAGCACCGCGACGGTGTCGTCGATGAAGGTGGTGATGGACGCGGAGGTGACCTCCAGCAGTTCCCGAAGCAGCCGCGGGTCGTCGGTCAGGTCGAAGCAGACGCCGAGCCACAGTCGCCAGGCCACGTTCTGCGCGGTGCGGAAGGAGTCCAGGGCGCCGGTGTCCAGGCCGCGGCGCACCAGGTCGCGGACGAAGACCGAGGCCTCGGCGGTGTCGACCACCGCCACCCGCTCGCCGGGGGCCTCCAGATTGCTGGCCGCCCACCGGGTGAGGTTGGCCGCATTGGTCTGCATCGCCATGTCCAGCAGCACCGGGTCGTCGGCGATCGCCGACATGCCGGCGCCCCGCAGCACGCTGTCCTCGAGCTCCTGCGTCCACTCCGGAGGCGCCTCCAGAATGCGCTGCACACCGGTCCGGATCAGTGCCGCCACCGCCGGACTGACCGGTGCGCCCGCTGCCGTGTCCGCGCCGTCGATCGCCATGCTGTGCATTATGCACCTCAATACGAGGTACCTCGGTACCAAATGCCCTTGCCCTCGGTCGCCGGCCGATCGATCATGGATACACATCCCGATCCGACCGAATGGAATCGCCTCATGGCCCCCGACTCCGCCGACGTGCCGGCCCCCACCGACGTGCCGCCCTCCACCGACGTCCTGGACGTGCTGATCATCGGGGCCGGCATCTCCGGCATCGGTGCCGCGCACTATCTGACGGCCGAACATCCCGGCAAGACCTTCGCGATCCTGGAATCGCGGCACACCGCCGGCGGCACCTGGGACCTGTTCAAGTACCCGGGCATCCGCTCGGACTCGGATCTGCACACCTTCGGTTTCGGATTCAAGCCCTGGACCGACAACCAGGCGATCGCCGATGCCCCGCGCATCCTCGACTACCTGAACGAGGCGATCACCGACGACCACCTGACCGACCGGATCCGGTTCCACCGGCGCGCGGTCGCCGCCGACTGGTCCACCGCAGATCAGGCCTGGCACGTCACCGTGGCCGCCACCGACGACTCCTCTGCCGAGCCGGAGATCGTCAAGGCTCACTGGATCTTCGCCGGTACCGGCTACTACAACTACGACGAGGGCTTCACCCCCGAGTTCGCCGGCCGGAACCGCTTCACCGGCACCGTCGTGCACCCGCAGCACTGGCCCGAGGATCTGGACTTCGCCGGCAAGAAGGTGGTGGTGATCGGCTCCGGCGCCACCGCGGTGACGCTGGTGCCGGCACTGGCCGCGCAGGCCGGGCACGTCACCATGCTGCAGCGCACCCCCACCTACGTGATCCCCCTCCCCCGCGAGGACGTCATCGCCAACGCCATGAAGAAGGTGCTCGGCCCCACGCTCGGCTACCGCTTGAGCCGCGAGAAGAACATCCTCCAGCAGCGCGTGGTCTACGAGCTCTGTCAGCGGTTCCCGCGGCCCGCGCGCGCGGTGATCCGCCGCACCAACCAGGCGATGCTGGGCAAGGACTTCCCGGTGGACCCGCACTTCAATCCGCCGTACAACCCGTGGGACCAGCGCCTGTGCGTGGTGCCCGACGGCGACATGTTCTCGGTCCTGCGGCGCGGCGAGGCCTCGATCGTCACCGACCGCATCGAGACGTTCACCGAGAAGGGCATTCTGCTCGAGAGCGGCCGGGAACTGGAGGCGGACGTCATCGTCACCGCCACCGGCCTGAACCTGCAGATGTTCGGCGGCATGGAGTTCGCCCTCGACGGCGAGCCGGTGGACCTGGCGAAGACCGTCGCCTACCGCGGCATGATGCTGTCGGGGCTGCCGAACTTCGCCATGGCGATCGGCTACACCAACTCCTCGTGGACGCTGAAGGTGGACATGCTCTGCCAGTACTTCTGCCGCCTGCTGGCCCACATGGACTCCCGCGGCTACACCAGCGTGCGCGCGGTGCCGGATCCGGCGATGGAACTGCGTCCACTGCTCGACTTCGGCGCCGGCTACGTCCAGCGGGCCCTGGACTCGCTACCCAAGCAGGGCACGGTGAACCCCTGGAAGATGTCGATGAGCGTGTACTCCGACGTCCGACTGATCCGCCGCGGGCCGGTGGACGACGAGTTCCTGGTCTACGAGCGGGTGGCCTCCGAACAGGCCGCCGCCGTCTGACGACACCTCGCGAAATCGGTGCTCATAAAATAAGTGAGCGTTCATTTAGACGAACCCCGCACACCCGTGCGGGGTTCGTTCTACATTCGCTGTGACGACCCCGCACCTCAGGAGGAGAACTCCCGCCATGGCCGCACTCAGCACCTGGATCACCCGGCGCGCCGCTCGCACCCCGGACGCCGTCGCCCTCGTCGACGCCACGACGGGCACGCAGACCACCTACGCGCAGTTCGCCGCGAACAGCGCCCGCCGCGCCGCCGCGCTGCGCTCACGCGGGATCCGCCGCGGCGATCGCGTGATGCTGATCGGCCTCAACTCGACGACGCAACTGGAGACGATCTTCGCCGTCGCCCGGCTCGGTGCGATCAGCGTGCCGGTCAACTTCCGGCTCTCGCCCGCCGAGATCGCCTACCTGATCGACGACTCCGCCCCCGCCGTGCTGCTGCACGACGACATGTTCGCCGAACTGGCCGCCGCAGCCGCCGCCCAGGCGCCACGCCCCGTCGACGTCGCGCACCTGGATTCGACCGATCAGCCCGAGGCCGTGATCGCCGACGAGGAACCGGTCGCCGACGACGACATCGCCATGCTGATGTACACCTCGGGCACCACCGGAAAACCGAAGGGCGCCATGCTCACGCACGGCAACTTCGAGTGGAACGCGATCAACATGCTCGCCGCCGGCGAGGGCATCACGCCCACCGACAGCACGCTCGCGGTGGCCCCGCTGTTCCACATCGGCGGCCTGGGCCTGTACGTGCTGCCGATGCTCTACACCGGCGGCACCGTCGTCGTGGCCCCCGCCTTCGATCCGGCGGCCGCCCTGAAACTGCTGGCCCGGTATCGGGTCAGCGTCCTGTTCATGGTGCCCGCGATGTGGGACGCGATGTCCAAGGTCCCCGACTTCGACGATCACGACCTGTCGGCGCTGCGCTGCCTGCTGTGCGGCGGCGCCCCCTGTCCGCTGCCGGTGATCGACTTCTACCAGGGCAAGGGCCTCACCTTCATGGAGGGCTTCGGCATGACCGAGCTGGCCCCGGCCGCGGCGATCCTGGAGGCCCAGTACGTGCGCAGCCACGCCGGCTCCGTCGGCCGCCCGGTGCTGCACGACGACGTGCGCATCGTCGACGGCGAGGATCGCGACGTCCCGATCGGCGAGGTCGGTGAGCTGCTGATCGCCGGACCCAACGTCTTCGCCGGCTACTGGGGCCTGCCCGCGGTGACCGCCCAGGACAAGCGCGGGGGCTGGTTCCACACCGGCGACCTGGCCCGCCAGGACGCCGACGGCTTCCTCACGCTGGTCGACCGCAAGAAGGACATGATCGTCACCGGCGGCGAGAACGTCTACCCGATCGAGGTGGAGCAGATCCTGTTCACCCACCCGGCCGTCGAGGACGCCGCGGTGATCGGCCTGCCCGACGAGAAGTGGGGCGAAGGGGTCACTGCCGTGGTGGCTCTGCGCGACGGCGCGAGCGCGACCGCCGACGAGCTGATCGCCCATTGCCGCGAGCAGATCGCGCACTTCAAGAGTCCGCGCCGGGTGGAGTTCGTCGACGTCCTCCCGCGCAACGCCACCGGCAAACTGCTCAAGCGGAATCTGCGCGAACAGTTCGGGTCAAGCGGCTCGGCCGTCACCCGCTGAGTGCGCGCGGCCGGTCGTTCGGCGAGCGCTCGGCCCGCCGCGGTTGTCTACTGGAGGCATGAGCCGCTTCGCGCCGACCGAGCTCGCCGATCTGGACCAGTGCACCCGAGACCTGGTCGGCACCTGGCTGGCCACCGCCGCCGCGACGGGCCACCGGCGACAGAAGGCGGCGGCCCGGCTGGCGGCCGTCCTGGCCGACCCGCACGGCCTGGGCTTCACCGTCGGCTTCGTCGACCGCGTGATCGGCACCGAGGACCCCCGCGCCGCGGCCGCCGCCCTGGCCGAGCTCGCCGGTGAGCTTCCCGCCTCCCTCCCCCGGATCGACCGGCTGCAACTGCGGGTGGGCGGCGCGCTGGGTCGCCTCGTGCCGCGCGTGGTGGTCCCGATCGCCCGCGCCCGCATGCGGGCGATGGTCGGGCACCTGATCGTCGACGCCCGGGACCGGCCGCTCACCGAGTCCATCGCCGCGCTCCGCCGCGGCGGGCACCGCCTCAACCTCAATCCACTGGGCGAGGCCGTCCTCGGTGAGGCCGAGGCCGACCGCCATCTGGAGCAGGTGCGCCGACTGCTGCGCCGCGACGACGTGGACTACGTGTCCATCAAGATCTCCTCGGTGGCCTCACAGCTGTCGATGTGGGATTTCGAGGGCACGGTGCGCTACGTCGTCGACCGCTTGGCCCCGCTGTACCGGGAGGCCGCCGCTGCTCCGCCGGGGACCGCGTTCCTCAACCTCGACATGGAGGAGTACCGGGACCTGCGGTTGACCGTCGAGGTCTTCACCCGGCTGCTGAGGCTTCCCGAACTGGCGCACTATGAGGCCGGGATCGTCGTGCAGGCGTATCTGCCCGACGCCGTGGGCGCGTTCGATCAGCTGGCCGACTTCGCCGCCGACCGGGTCCGCGGCGGCGGGGCCGGTCTCAAGGTGCGGCTGGTGAAGGGCGCCAACCTCGCGATGGAGCGGGTGCACGCCGAACTCGCCGGCCGTCCGGCCGCCACCTGTGCCACCAAGCTCGACACCGACGTGAACTACAAACGCATCCTGTGCCGGGTCCTGAACCCCGAGACGATGACCGGCCTGCGGCTGGGCGTCGCCGGCCACAACCTGTTCGACATCGCCTTCGCCCACCTGCTCGCCGAACGCCGGGGCGTCACCGACCACGTCGAGTTCGAGATGCTGGCCGGCATGGTGCCCGAGCAGGCCGAGACGGTCAGCGCCGACGTGGGCCCGCTGCTGCTCTACGTGCCGACGGTGGCACCGCGCGAGTTCGACGTCGCGATCTCGTACCTGGTACGCCGCCTGGAGGAGAACGCCGCCCCGGAGAACTTCATGTCCGGGATCTTCGACCTGGCGCCCGGGAGCGCCACGCACCGACGCGAGGAGCAGCGTTTCAGCGACGCCGTCGCCGCCCTCGCCGCGGTCGTGACCGATCCACGGGTGCCGGGCCCGCGCGACCGGCAGGACCGCACCGCGGAGCAGAGCGCCCCGGCCGTCCCGGTCGATCCCGCCTCGCTGCCGCCCTTCGCCTCGGAGCCGGACACCAACCCGGCGTTGCCCGCCAATCAGGAGTGGGCGCGCGCGGCCCTGGCCCAAAGCGCCGAGCCCGGCTGGCTCGACGCGCTGCCCGTCCCCCCACCCGGTGATCGAGCCTCCCCACCCGGCGATCGAGCCTCCCCACCCGGTGATCGAGCGCAGTCGAGATCCTCCCTCGACCGCACCGTGGCCACCGCCCGGGCCGCGGCAGCACAGTGGGCGGCGCGGCCGGCCGCCGAGCGCGCGGCGATCCTCTACCGGGCCGCCGACCTGCTGTCCCGCCGCCGCGGTCACCTGATCGCCGTGGCCGCCGCCGAGGCCGGAAAGTCGATCGCGGAGAGCGACCCGGAGGTCTCCGAGGCCGTCGACTTCGCCCGCTACTACGCCCACCGGGCCCTGGAACTGGAGCGCGTGCGAGGGGCGGACTTCACGCCCGACCGGCTCATCGTCGTCACCCCGCCGTGGAACTTCCCCATCGCGATCCCCACTGGCGGCACCGTCGCCGCCCTCGCCGCCGGCGCCGCCGTCATTCTGAAGCCGGCCGGGCCGGTCCCGCGCTGCGCCCAGGTGATCCTGGAGGCGCTGTGGGAGGCGGGGGTGCCGCGCGCGGTCTGCGTCGGCGTGTATCCGGACGAGGGGCCGGCCGGCGAACAGCTGCTGCGCCACCCGGGCGTGGACCGCGTGCTGCTGACCGGCGCGTCGGAGACCGCGGCGCTGTTCGCGGCCTGGCGGCCCGGGCGGCCGGTGAACGCCGAGACCTCCGGGAAGAACGCCCTGATCGTCACCCCGTCGGCGGACCGAGATCTGGCGATCGCCGATCTGGTCCACAGCGCCTTCGGGCACGCCGGCCAGAAGTGTTCGGCGGCGTCGCTGGGCATCCTGGTCGGCTCGGTCCACGACTCGGCTCGGTTCCGCCGGCAACTGGTCGACGCCGCGTCGTCGCTGGTGGTGGACTGGCCGGTCGACGCGGCGGCCGCGGTCGGGCCGCTCACCGAGGAGCCGACCGACAAGCTGTTCCGGGCGCTGACCACCCTCGAGCCCGGCGAGCGCTGGCTCCTGCGCCCGCAGCGACTCGATGACACCGGGCGTCTCTGGTCGCCGGGGATCAAGGACGGCGTGGCACCGGGCTCGCTGTTTCACCGCACCGAGGTCTTCGGCCCGGTCCTGGGCCTGATGCGCGCCCACGACCTCGACGAGGCCCTCGCCCTGCAGAACGGCACCGACTTCGGCCTCACCGCCGGCCTGCACTCGCGCGACCTGCGCGAGGTGCGCACCTGGCTCGACGGCGCGCAGGCGGGCAACCTGTACGTCAACCGCGGCATCACCGGCGCCATCGTCGGGCGGCAGCCCTTCGGCGGCTGGAAGGGCTCGTCGGCGGGACTGGGCTCCAAGGCCGGCGGCCCCAACTACCTGATGCTGATGGGCACCTGGTCCGACGCGCCCGCCGCCGCGTCCCCGTCCGCGCCCACCCTGCCGGCCGTCGCCGGTTTCGTCGCCGAACTCGCCACCGCGCTCGACGCCGACTCCGCGCACCGCCTCAGCGCTGCGGCCGCCGACGACGACGCCGCCTGGGAGGCCGAGTTCGCCCGCGGCACCGACCCGGCGGGGCTGCGGTGCGAGGCGAACATCTTCCGCTACCGCCCCGCGGCCGTGCTGGTCCGCATCGGCGCCGGCGCACCCGCGTGGCAGGCGGCCCGGGTGCTGGCAGCCGCCGCCCGGGCCGGGATCGTCCCGCGCATCTCGGCGGACCCCGGCCTGGGACGCGACGTGGCCGGCGTCCTCGCCGCAGCCCGCACGCACCTGGGCATCGGCCCGGCCGGGCAGCAGGACGAGCAATCCTTCGCCGCGGCTGTGCCGGGGTTGCCGGAAAGCCGGATCCGCGTCGTCGGCGGCGTCTCCGACCGGGTCCGTGCCGCCGTCGCCGCGCGTCCGCGGACGGCCCTGCTCGACGACCCCGTCACCCGCTCCGGCCGCGTCGAACTGCGCTACTGGCTGGCCGAGCAGGCGGTGTCGATCACCCTGCACCGGTTCGGCAATCCGGCCCCGGCCTTCCATCGCCTCGCCGCCGACCTGAAGGACTAGCACCAACTACCGCCCCGGCGACCCCGGCGGCCGATACGCTCCCCGCAGGGCGATCGGCTTCGGGTTCGCCACCGCTCACCCTCCCGTCCGGCCCCCGCCGGTCCGGGCGTCTCGATCGTCGAGGAGACCCGAAGATGTCTGTAGCGTCCCACGGGGAAGGCTGGCAGCTGGCCGCCGTCATCCTGTATTTCGCCGCCATGCTGGCCATCGGCTACTACGCCTACCGCAAGAACCAGAACGACCTGGACAGTTACATGCTGGCCGACCGCGGCCTCAAACCGTGGGTCGCGGCCCTGTCGGCCGGCGCCTCGGACATGTCGGGCTGGCTGCTGATGGGGCTGCCTGGTGCGATCTACCTGCACGGACTGGTCGAGTCATGGATCTTCATCGGGTTGATCATCGGAGCCTGGCTGAACTGGAAGCTGGTGGCCCCGCGGCTGCGCGCCTACACCGAAGTGGCCGGCGACGCGATCACCATCCCGAGCTTCCTCGGCAAGCGCCTGCACGACAACTCCCACATCCTCCGCATCACCTGCGGCGTCATCATCCTGGTGTTCTTCACCTTCTACGTCTCCAGCGGCATGGTCGCCTCCGGCAAGTTCTTCGACACCTCGTTCGGGATCGACTACACCGCGGGCATGCTGATCGTCGCCGCGATCACCATGCTGTACACGCTCTTCGGCGGCTTCCTGGGTGCCTCGCTCACCGACGTCGCCCAGGGCATTCTGGTGGTGGTCGCACTGCTCGCGGTGCCGATCATCGGGGTGATCGAGCTCGGCGGGATCGGGGCCGCCGTCGACGGGGTGCGCGCCGTCGACCCGGACCGGCTGAGCATGTTCGCCGGCGGCAGCGCGCTGGCTATCGTCTCCGCCGCCGCATGGGGGCTCGGCTACTTCGGTCAGCCGCACATCATCGTCCGGTTCATGGCGCTGCGGTCGCCCGGCGACGCGCCCACCGCTCGCCGGATCGGCATCGGATGGATGGCGCTGTGCGGGCTCGGCGCGGTCGGCACCGCGCTGGTGGGCATCGCCTACTTCGGCGCACACACCGCCGACGGCCTCGACGATGCCGAGACCGTCTTCCTGGCCCTGTCGCAGGTCCTGTTCCACCCGTTCATCGCGGGTCTGGTGCTGGCGGCCGTCCTCGCCGCGATCATGTCGACCATCTCCTCGCAGCTGATCGTCTGCTCATCGGCCCTGGTGGAGGACCTCTACAAACTGATCGCCGACAAGTCGGGCTGGCCGGTGCTGGCACCGGCGACCTATGTGCGCCTCGGGCGGCTCGGGGTGCTGATCATCGCGGTGATCGCGGTGATCCTGGCCCTGTCGCCGTCCAACAGCATTCTGGCCCTGGTGGCCTTCGCGTGGGCAGGGTTCGGCTCGGCCTTCGGCCCCGTGGTCATCATGTCGCTGTACTGGCGCCGACTCACCACCGCGGGGGCGCTGGCGGGCATCGTCACGGGCGCCGTCGTCTCGTTCGTCTGGGGCCAGGACCGGTTCCAGAACTTCCTGGTCGGCCGGGTCCCGGACTCGGTGTCCGACTTCGTGTCCGGCACCTACGAGATCATTCCCGGATTCATCGCCGGCTTCCTGGCGATCATCGTCGTCACCCTGCTCACGCAGCGGCACGACGCCGACTCCATCGACGCAGAGTTCACCGACGCCGTGGCGCTCTCGCGCACCAAGCGCAGCGTGGAGCGTCCCGTCGCCGCGCCCGCCGCCGACTGAGTGCCTACCGATCAGCGGCGGCGCACCGGCCGGTCTCAGCCGCGGAGCAGCCCCTTGGCGACGTGGGTCACCTGGATCTCGTTGGAGCCGGCGTAGATCATCAGCGACTTGGCGTCGCGGGCGAGCTGCTCGACGCGATACTCGGCCATGTAGCCGTTGCCGCCGAAGAGCTGCACCGCCTCCATCGCCACCTCGGTGGCCGCACGCGAGGAGTACAGCTTCATGGCCGACGCCTCGGCCAGGCTCGGCGGCTTGCCGGCCTGGGAGGCCTCGATTGCCGTGAACAGCATGTTCTGCACGTTCATCCGGGCGATCTCCATCTCAGCCAGCTTCAGCTGGATCAGCTGGAACTGCGCGATCTCGGTGCCCCACAGCGTGCGGTTCTTCGCGTAGTCCAGGCTCAGCCGCAGGCACTCGTTGATGATGCCCAGGCTCAGCGCCGCGATGCCGATGCGCTCGGCGGTGAAGCCGGCCTTGGCGTTGCCTCCGCCGCGCTTGTCCGCACCGGTGTCCTCGGTTTCGCCGAGCAGCCGGTCCTTGGAGACGCGGACGTCGTCGAAGAACAGCTCGCCGGTCGGCGAGCTCATCATGCCCATCTTCTTGAACGACGACCCCTGCGTCAGCCCCTCCATACCGGTGTCCAACACGAAGGTCAGTACCTTGCGGTCGCGCATCGGGGTGCCGTCGCCCTCGTCGAGCTTGGCGAAGACGACGATGGTGTCCGCGTACGGACCGTTGGTGATGAAGGTCTTGTTGCCCTTGAGGATGTAGTCCTCGCCGTCGCGGCGCACCGTGGTCTTCATGCCGCCCAGCGCGTCCGAGCCGCTGTCGGGTTCGGTGATCGCCCAGGCGCCGACCTTCTCCATGGTGACCAGGCCGGGCAGCCAGCGGCGCTTCTGCGCCAGCGTGCCGCGGCTGCGGATGGTCGATACGGTGAGGCCCATCGAGACGCCCATCGACGCGATCAGGCCCAGGCTGACCCCGGCCATCTCCATGTTGAGGATCAGGAACATGGTGTTGGCCAGCGACGTGGACCCGCCGGCGGACTTCTTCTCCTCGCCGGCCTCCTCGGCCGCGAGTTCGGCCTCCAGGTTCTCGATGGCCATGGTGTCCATGCCGAACGCGGCGAGCATCTTGCGGGTGATGTCGTAGGGCGGCAGCTCACCGGTCTCCAGCTGATCGACGTGCGGACGCACCTCCTTGTCGATGAAGCCGCGCACGGCATCTCGGACCATCAGGTCTTCTTCTGACCACTCGAACAACTCAGACCTCCACGCTAGAACACGTTCTACTAATGCCCATGACAGTAACGTGAACCACGTGAACGCGACAGCACAGGCCTGGCCCGGGCGCATCCACGCACCCGACAGCCTGGACCCGGCACTCCTCGACGAGATCACCGACCGCGGCGACGAGGTGCCGCTGCGAGCCGATCCCGGCGCCGCCGACCGGATCTGGGCGGCGGCCCGGCACTGGTATCAGGCGGGAACGCAGCCCGGCATCGCGGTGTGCGTGCGCCACCGCGGCGAGCCGATCGTCGACCGGGCGATCGGGCACGCCCGCGGCAACGGCCCCGGCGACGGCCCCGAGATCGAGAAGGTGCCGCTGCGCACCGATACCCCGGTCTGCGTCTTCTCCGCCGCCAAGGCGATGGCCTCGACGGTGGTGCATCTGCTGATCGAGCGCGGCGACCTGGCCCTGTCCGACCGCGTCGACGACCTGCTGCCCGGCTACCGCGCCCACGGCAAGGGCCGCACGACGATCGACCACGTCCTCACCCACCGCGCCGGCGTGCCGATCCCGACCGGACCGCGGCCGGACCTGCGGCGCAGCGAGGACAGCGCCTACACCCGCGAGATGCTGGCGGGGCTGCGACCGGTCTACCCGCCCGGGACGCTGCACATGTACCACGCGCTCACCTGGGGTCCGCTGGTGCGCGAGATCGTCGCCGCGGCCACCGGCCGCAGCATCCGCGACATCCTCGCCGACGAGATCGGCGATCCGCTCGGCTTCGCCTGGACCAACTTCGGCGTGCGCCCCGACGACGTCGACCGGGTCGCCACCAGCTACGTGACGGGCCCGCCCAACTCCGGTGCGATCGATGCCGCGTTCACCAAGGTGGTCGGCGGCAGCATGGCGCAGATCGTCCCGATGGCCAACAAGGCCCCGTTCCTCACCGGGGTGGTGCCGTCGTCGAACGGGGTGTCCACGGCGCACGAGCTGTCCCGGTTCGCCGAACTGCTGCGCCGGGGCGGCGAGCTCGACGGGGTGCGCGTGCTCTGGCCGGCCACCCTGCGGGCGGCCACCCGGCAGCGGCGGCGGCTGCGTCCCGACGTCGCGACCGGCGGCGTCCCCCTGCGTTGGGGCACCGGCTACATGCTGGGCTCGGCCCGTTTCGGCCCGTTCGGCCGCGACGCCCCCGCCGCCTTCGGCCACACCGGCCTCACCCAGATCGCGATGTGGGCCGATCCGCAGCGCGAACTGGCCGCAGCGGTGGTCTCCACCGGCAAGCCGGGCCCACACCCCGAGGCGAACCGTTACGGCGCTCTCCTGGACACCATCAACCTGGTGATCCCCCGCACCTGTCCCTACCCTGCCGTATAGGGCGCACCCTCCCGTGTCAGGAGGGGGCGTCAGCCATACGTCAGGGTAGGGACACGGTCAGGCGGTGCAGGCTGGCCGGCCGCAGTTCGGTGGCGAAGAATTGGTCGGCCGCGGCGCACAGCAGCGCCTGCGCGACCGGTTTGGCGACCACCAGGACCCCGTCCCCGGTGACCGTCGCCCGGATCCGCGCGACGAAACCGGCCACCGACTCCCCGCCGTGCGGCACCACAGCGGGATCGGTGAACCACCGGGCCAGGTCCGCTCCAGGGATCTGTTCGGGGGTCAGTCCCCGCCACGAGCCGAGATCGAGCGAGGCCAGCGCCGGATCGACGGCGCCGGTCAGCCCCAGGACGGCGGCGCTCTGACGCACCGACGCCTCCGGGCCGACCCGTACGGATCGGCCCAGAGGCGATGTCAGATGCGGTGCGAGGGCGGCCACGTCGGCACGACCGCGCGCGTCGAGGTGGTGGTGCTCGCCGCCGAAGACCACCGCCCGGTTCGGTGCGGTGCGCCCGGCGACGATCAGCAGCGTCACCGTCGGCTCAGGCGTCGGCGGTCTCCGCCGCCTGCTCGGCGCGCGGCACGCTGCGGCGCATCAGGACGCCCAGGATCAGGCAGAACACCGTCACCAGCACCGCCCACAGGATCACCTGGTTGGCGATCGCGTAGACCCGGAAGTCGGCGACCACCTGACCGGGGAAGCCGGCGCCGTAGATGGTGCCGTCGTGCTCCACCGGGCCGGGGACCTCGTGGAAGGTCGGCAGCAGCATCGCGGTGATGGTCATGACCACCAGGTAGCCGACGGTGGAGACGATCCCCGCGAGCAGGCCGCCGAGGCGCTCCCACAGCGCCATGGTGAGCCAGACCGCCAGGATCGCGACCACCACCGAGACGATCGTGATGGTGAGGTACGACGCCGACCGCGAGCCGATGGTGTCCTCCTCGCCCACCGCGGGCGGGTTCGGCGGGTAGACGAAGTACGGCACGCCGACGACGGCGACGAAGCCGATCACCCCGAGTGCACCGGCCACCAGCCGCGGGTCCGCGGCCGCCCAGCGGCGGCCGACGTAGGCCCACAGGAAGGTGAAGGCGACGGCGAAGAAGGCGCCGATGCACAGGGCGAAGATCACGGTGCCGACGCCGGCGCCGATGTTCTCCTGCACCGACCGGCTGAACAGCTCGTGCTCGTGGCCGTGCTCGGCGGCGCCGCCGAGGGCGACGTTCAGGTCCTCCTCGGCGTGGCTGCGGTACTCCTCGTAATCGATGGCGTCGGCCACCTGCGGCTCGATGAAGATGCGGGCGTAGATGAAGGCGATGATTCCGGCGACCAGACCCGAGAGCAGGCCGGCGCCGACGAGTTTGCGTTCCATGTGGTGAGAGTCCTCGTCTTCGCAGCGTCTAGTGGCAGGGGTCTAGTGGCAGGGGAAGCCGAGGAAGTGCCGCGAGTCGTGAATGAACTCGTGGACGTGGGTGTCGGACCCGAACACCGAGACGGCGCCCTGGTCGTATCCGAGGAAGTAGAAGGCCAGCGCGGCGACGAGCACCGTCGCGGTCAGAAAGAGGGCCGCCGAGGCGGTGTCCAGGTGCGGGACGGCCAGGCTGCGCGCCTTCTGTGCGCCGGCGCCGGCCGAATGAGCGGATACGGTCATGCGTGGAACCTGCTTCCGGGGATCCTGCGTCCCGTCGTGGTGAACAGCGGGCCCGAAGCGGTGCTCTGACTCGGCCTCTCGCACGGGGGCGAACGGCCTCACAGTGGCGCGACCGTCCCGGACTCTCACCGGGTTCCCCGCGTCAGGCTGAGGATCAGCTTAACGCGAACGCCGCCCGTCGGCACGAGCACGGTGTCGTACCCCTGCGGTTCAATGGACTGATGGCGGGCGACGGCGAGGATCCCCAGCCGGGCGGGGACATGCCGGCCGGCTTCGGTCCGGCGACCCGGCGATGGTTCACCGGCACCTTCGGCGGTCCGACGCCGGCGCAGGCCGGGGCCTGGCGGTCGATCGCGGCCGGCGAGAACACCCTGGTGATCGCCCCCACCGGATCGGGCAAGACGCTGGCCGCCTTCCTGTGGGCGATCGACGCGATGACCTCGGCACCGCGCCCGCAGCCCAGCGGGGTCCGCGTGCTGTACATCTCCCCGCTCAAGGCGCTCGCGGTGGACGTCGAACGCAACCTGTCGGCGCCGCTGGTCGGTATCGGGCACGCCGCGGCCGCCCTCGGCCTGCCCGCCCCCGAGGTGACCGTCGGCGTCCGCTCCGGCGACACCCCGGCCGCGGCCCGGCGCGCCCTGGTCGCCGATCCGCCCGACATCCTGATCACCACCCCCGAATCTCTGTATCTGATGCTCACCTCGTCGGCCCGCGAGACGCTGCGCGACGTCGAGACGGTGATCGTCGACGAAATCCACGCCCTCGCCCCGACCAAACGCGGCAGCCATCTGGCGCTGTCGCTGGAGCGCCTCGACGAGCTCACCGAGTCCCCCGCCCAGCGGATCGGCCTGTCGGCGACGGTGCGGCCGCCGGAGACCGTCGCGCAGTTCCTCGCCGGTCAGGCGCCGTGCACCGTGGTCGCCCCACCGGCGGCCAAGACCTTCGACCTGCGCGTCGACGTCCCCGTCGAGGACATGACCGATCTGCCGGTGCCGCCGGGCGACGGCGAACTCGACGATGCCTTCTCCCCCACGGCCGGCTCGCTGTGGCCGTTCGTCGAGTCGGCCATCGTCGACCTGATCCAGCAGAACCGCTCGACCATCGTCTTCGCCAACTCCCGCCGCCTGGCCGAACGCCTGACCGCGCGGCTGAACGAGATCGCGGCCGAACGCGAGTCCCCCGGCCCCGCCGCTCCCGCGGTCCGGAACACCGCGGTCCCCGGCGGCATGCCCGCGACGATCAACGGGGCGGTCGTCACCGGCGGCGCCGAGCCGATACTCGCCCGCGCCCACCACGGTTCGGTGAGCAAGGAGCAGCGCGCCGAGATCGAGGACGCGCTCAAGACCGGTGCGCTGCGCTGCGTTGTGGCCACCAGCTCGCTGGAGCTGGGGATCGACATGGGTGCGGTGGATCTGGTGATCCAGGTGGAGACGCCGCCGTCGGTGGCCTCGGGGCTGCAGCGCATCGGCCGCGCGGGCCACCAGGTCGGCGAGATCAGCTCCGGCGTCGTCTTCCCCAAGCATCGCACCGATCTGATCGGCTGCGCGGTGACCGTCTCCCGCATGCTCGACGGCCGGATCGAAGAGCTCACCGTGCCGCGCAATCCGCTGGACATCCTGGCCCAGCAGACGGTCGCCGCGACGGCGGTGGCCGACGTGAACGTCGACGACTGGTACGCGACCGTGCGCCGGGCCGCCCCGTACGCCGACCTCACCCGCGACGTCTACGACGCCGTGCTGGACCTGATCTCGGGCCGCTACCCGTCCGACGAGTTCGCCGGCCTGGCCGCGCGCGTGGACTACGACCGCGCCACCGGCACCCTGACCGCCCGCCGCGGCACCCTGCGGATCGCGGTGACCTCCGGCGGCACCATCCCCGACCGCGGCCTGTTCGGGGTGTTCCTGGCCGGCGACGACTCCTCCGGCGCCCCGGGCTCGGCGCGAGGTCCGCGACGCGTCGGCGAGCTGGACGAGGAGATGGTCTACGAGTCCCGGGTGGGCGACGTCTTCGCGCTCGGCGCCAGCAGCTGGCGGATCGTGGAGATCACGCACGACCGCGTCCTGGTGGTGCCCGCCGCCGGGCAGCCCGGCCGGCTCCCGTTCTGGATCGGCGATGCGGTGGGCCGCCCGGCCGAGCTGGGTGAGGCGATGGGCCGGTTCGTCGGCGCCGTCGCCGAGCCGGACGCGCTGGCGGCGCAGGCCGAGAAGATCGGGCTCAGCGAGTTCGCGCGCGCCAACCTCGCGTCTCTGATCGCCGAGCAGCGCGCGGCCACCGGCACCCTGCCCACCGACCGCACCCTGGTGGTGGAGCGTTTCCGCGACGAGCTCGGCGACTGGCGGCTGATCCTGCACTCCCCGTACGGCCTGCGCGTGCACGCCCCGTGGGCCGCCGCGATCGCCGCCCAGCTGGCCGAGCGGCTCGGTCTGGACGGGGCCACCACGGCGACCGACGACGGGATCATCGTCCGCCTCCCGGACACCGACGACGCCCCGCCGGGCGCGGAGGTCTTCGATCTGGACCCCGACCAGATCGAGGCGATCGCCACCGCCACCCTGGCCGATTCGTCGCTGTTCGCCGCGCGGTTCCGCGAGTGCGCCGCCCGGGCGTTGCTGCTGCCGCGCCGCGACCCCGGCAAACGGGCACCGCTGTGGCAGCAGCGCCAGCGGGCCGCACAGTTGCTGGCGGTGGCCGCCAAGTTCCCGGACTTCCCGATCATCCTGGAGACCGCGCGCGAGTGCCTGGAGGACGTCTACGACCTGCCCGCGCTCACCGCCGTCCTCACCCGGCTCAAGGGACGCCGGATCCGGATGGTGGAGGTGGAGACGGACAGTCCGTCGCCGTTCGCGGCCGCGATGCTGCTGGGCTACACCGGCTCGTTCATCTACGACGACGACGCCCCGCTCGCCGAGCGGCGTGCCACCGCCCTGGCGCTGGACACCTCGCTGCTGGCGCAGCTGCTCGGCCGCGTGGACCTGCGCGAGCTGCTGGACCCGGTGGTGATCGCCGAGACGGTGGCGCGGCTGCAGCGCACGGCACCCGAACGCCGGGCCCGCGACGGCCAGGACGTGACCGATCTGCTGCGCTGGCTGGGACCGCTCACCGGCGACCAGATCGCCGAACGCTACGCCGGCGACGACGCGCTGGACGCCGTGCTGGACGAGGAGCGCGCGGCCGGACGGGTGGTCACCGTGGTGATGGGCGGCGCGCAGCGGTACGCCGCCATCGACGACGTCGCCAGGCTGCGCGACGGTCTCGGCGTGCCGCCGCCGCTCGGGGTGCCCGCGGCCCATCTCACCGCCCCCGACGATCCGGTGGGCGACCTGGTCCATCGCTACGCCCGCACGCACGGGCCGTTCACCGCCGACGAGGCCGCACAGGACCTCGGCATGGGGGTGGCCGTGGTCCGCACCACCCTGCAGCAGCTGGCGGGGCGCCGAGCGGTGATCGAGGGCGAGTTCCTCACCCGCGACGACGCGCAGCGCTCGCAGTGGTGTCACAGCGACGTCCTCGGCCAGCTGCGGCGCGGTTCCCTCGCGGCCGGGCGCGCCGAGGTGGAACCGGTCACCCCGGACACTTATGCGCGGTTCCTGCTCGGCTGGCAGCACGTCGCCGGCCACCAGCGTCTGCGCGGCCCGCACGGTCTGCTGTCGGTGATCGAACAGCTCGCCGGACAACCCGTCCCGGCGTCGGCATGGGAGTCGCTGGTGCTTCCGGCGCGCGTCGCCGACTACCGCCCGGCGATGCTCGACGAACTGTTGTCGGCCGGCGAGGTGGTGTGGTCCGGGCACGGCCGGATCGGCGGCTCGGACGGCTGGATCAGTCTGCACCCGGCCGAGTCGGCGCCGCTGACCCTGCGCCCGCCCGACCAGATCGACCTGACCGACGTGCATCGGGAACTGCTCGGCGAACTCGAGGGCGGCGCCGTCCGCTATTCGCGCCTGGCCGGCGACGGCCCGATCGACGACGCCCACCGGCACACCGCGCTGTGGGATCTGGTGTGGTCCACGCGCGTCACCAACGACTCCTTCGCCCCCGTGCGCGCGCTGCTGGCACCGGGCCGGTCGCGGACCGCCACGGGCACACCGGCGCACCGGGTGCGCGGCGGCTCCCGGGCGCCGCGCCTGCGGGCCGCCCGCCTGTCCAGCCGATATCTGGCGGGGACCGACGCGGCGCCGGTGCCGCCACTGGTCGGCGGCCGCTGGGCCCTGCTCGAGCGCGCCGCGATCGAGCCGACCGCGGCGGCAGCGGCGACCTGCGAGATCCTGCTGGACCGCTACGGGGTGGTCACCAAGGGAGCGGTGACCACCGAGGAGGTGCCCGGCGGTTTCGCCCGGATCTACAAGGCGCTCAGCGTCTTCGAGGATTCCGGCCAGGCCCGCCGCGGCTACTTCATCGACGGCCTGGGCGGCGCCCAGTTCGCCGCCGGGCACACCGTGGACACCCTGCGCGAATCGGCCGTGGTGCCCCGCGAGCAGGAGCTGAGCGCCCACGTCCTGGCGGCCACCGACCCGGCGAACCCGTACGGCGCGGCGCTGGCCTGGCCGCCGCGGCCGGGCGACGAGGAGTCGGCCTCCGGTCACCGTCCGGGCCGCAAACCCGGTGCGCTGGTGGTGCTGGTGGACGGCGCCCCGGCCCTGTTCGTCGAACGCGGGGGCAAACGGATCCTGACCTTCACCACCGAGACCGACCGGCTCGAAGCGGCAGGCGCCGCCCTGGTGTCGGCGGTGCGACGCGGCGCGGTAGCGCGCATGCACGTCGATCTGGTGGACGGCGATCCGGTGCTGCGGACCGAACTGGGCACCATCCTGACCGGGCAGGGCTTCGCGTCCACCCCGCGCGGCCTGCGCATGAACTACGACCCCCGCATGAGTTCCGACCGCCATGCCTGAGGGCGACACCGTGTACCGCACCGCCGCGCGCCTGCACGCGGCGCTGGCCGGAAAGACGCTGACGCGCAGCGACTTCCGCGTTCCGGCGCTGGCGACCAAGGATCTGTCCGGCGCTGCCGTCGACCGGGTGCGGCCGGTCGGAAAGCACCTGTTCATCGATTTGTCGGGTGCTGCGGACCGGCGGCTGTCGATCCACTCGCACCTGATGATGGAGGGCGCGTGGCACGTCTACGCGCGCGGCGAGAAGTGGCGGCGGCCGGGTTTCACAGCGCGGGTGGTGCTGCGTGCCGGCGACACCGAGGCGGTCGGTTTCGACCTCGGCGTCCTGGAGCTGACCGCCGCCCCGGAGGCTGCCGTGGCTCATCTGGGCCCCGACCTGCTCGGCGAGGACTGGGATCGCGTGCGCGCCGCGGAGAATCTGGCCGCCGACGCCGACCGTGCACTGGGCCTGGCGCTGCTGGATCAGCGGGTGATGGCCGGGATCGGCAACATCTACCGCAACGAACTGTGCTTTCTGGCGGGCCTGCACCCGGCTGCTCCGGTGTCCGCGGTGCCCGATCCGGCGGCGCTCGCCGACTCGGCGCACCGGCTCCTGACCGCGAACGCGCTCACCCCGGTGCGCTGCACCACCGGTGATCGCCGGCGCGGCCGGGAACTGTGGGTGTACGGCCGCGACCGCCGTCCGTGCCGCCGCTGCGGCACCGCGATCGTCCGCGGCTCACTCGGCACCGGCTCCGGTCCGGCCGCTGAGCGGGTGGTCTACTTCTGTCCCGCCTGCCAGCCGGTCACACCGGGTAGCGGTCCGGTTCGTCGCCGAACCGGAAGCGCCGGCCGGTGATCTGCTCGACGTCGATCTCCACGTAGTTCAGCTTGAGCGTGGGGATCCACGGCTTCAGCGGCAGTTGGTCGGCGGCCATGATCTCCTGGGTGCCGGTCAGGATGCGCGCGGTGCCCTTGGCGACCACGCTCCAGCCGATCTTGCTGGTGAAACCGTCGGTCTCGAAGGCGCAGCGCCCGTTCACCGCGATCTCGGAGAGTTTGGTGCCCTCGCCGGTGCGGAACAGGATCTTGCCGTCGTGGGCGTAGGCGTTGATCGGGAAGATCTCCGGCTCACCGTTGACGGCGAGCGCCAGCCGGCCCATCACACTCTCGGACAACAGGTTCCAGCACTGGTCCTCGTCGAGGATGCTGACTTCTTCCATCGTCTCCCTCTCTCACGCCGCGGTCACGCCGCTGTCCCCAGCCTATGCCCACCATCCTGGCCCTGCAGGGGTACCAGGACCAGGGCCCTTCGTCCCGCGGTGGGAAGGATCACGCGGCGGGGATCATTCGGGAATGGGCACCGGTTCCAGGATCTCCCGACGGGCCTTGGGGGCGGCCATGCGCAGGGCGTCGGCGGCCTCGTCGTCGGGCTGGCGCTGCGAGGCGACCTCGGCCTCGACGCGGGCGCGGTAGGCCTCGAGTTCGGCCTCCCGCTCGGCCGGCGTCCACCCCAGCACCGGCGCCATCAGGTCGGCGGTCTCTGCGGCGCAGTCGGCGCCGCGGTGGGCGTACTCGATCGCGATCCGCGTGCGGCGGGCCAGCACGTCCTCCAGGTGCAGTGCGCCCTCGTGCCGGGCCGCGTAGACCACCTCGACCCGCAGGTACTGCGGTGCCGCGGTCAGCGGCTGCAGCAGCGACGGGTCGTCGGCGGCCAGCGCCATCACCTCGTCGAGCAGCGAGCCGTAGCGGTTGAGCAGGCGGCGCACCCGGTAGGGATGCAGCCCGTACTCCTGGCCGAGGTGCTCGCACTGGTTGATCAGCGCGAAGTAGCCGTCCGCGCCCAGCAGCGGCACCCGCTCGGTCACCGATCCGCCCACCCGGTCCGGGAGGAACTGCGCCGCGGCGTCGACGGCGTCGGCACCCATCACGCGGTAGGTGGTGTACTTGCCGCCGGCGATGGAGATCAGGCCCGGGGCGACGGCGGCCACCGCGTGCTCGCGCGAGAGCGCCGAGGTGGACTCGTCCTCCCCGGCCAGCAGCGGCCGCAGCCCGGCGTAGACGCCTTCGATGTCGTCGTGGGTCAGCTGCGTCACCAGTTCGGCGTTGACCCGTTCCAGGATGTAGTCGATGTCGGCGCGCGTGGCAGCTGGGTGCGCCAGATCCAGGTTCCAGTCGGTGTCGGTGGTGCCGATGATCCAGTGCGTCTCCCACGGAATCACGAAGAGCACCGAGTTCGCCGCACGCAGGATGATCGCGGTCTCGCTGACGATCCGGTCGCGCGGGACGACGATGTGCACGCCCTTGGAGGCGCGCACGGTGAACCGGCCCCGCTCTCCGGAGAGCTTCTGCACTTCGTCGGTCCAGACCCCGGCGGCGTTGACGACGCAGTGGGCGCGCACCATTGTGGTGTCCCCGGTCTCCGAGTCGCGCAGCTGCACGCCCATCACTCGATCGCCGTCCTTGGCGAAGCCGACCGCCTGGGTCGAGGTCCGCACCACGGCGCCGTACTGGGCGGCGGTGCGCGCCAGCGTCAGACTGTGGCGGGCGTCGTCGACCACGGTGTCGTGGTAGCGGATGCCGCCGACCAGGGCGTTGCGTTTGAGGCTCGGCGCGATACGCAGTGCCCGCGACCGCGAGACATGCTTCTGACCGGGCACCGACTTGGCCCCGCCCATCCGGTCGTAGAGGAACAGTCCGGCCGCGACGTAGGGCCGCTCCCAGAACCGTTTGGTCAGGGGGAACAGGAACGGCAGCGGCTTGACCAGGTGCGGGGCCAGCAGGCGCAGCGAGAGCTCCCGCTCACGCAGGGCCTCGCGCACCAGACCGAACTCCAGCTGCTCCAGATAGCGCAGGCCGCCGTGGAACATCTTCGACGACCGGCTCGAGGTGCCCGAGGCGATGTCGCGGGCCTCCACCAGGGCGACGCGCAGGCCGCGGGTCGCGGCATCCAGGGCCGTACCGACCCCGACCACGCCGCCGCCGATCACGACGATGTCGAACTGCTCCTCGGAGAGTCGGCGCCAGGCCTCCTCACGCTGGGTGGGGCTCAAATCCGCAGGTCGATCCTGGTTGTTCTCAGTGGACACGTCCCCCAGCCTACCGGAGGGTAACCGGCGGTCGTGGCAGACTGTGACGAGTGACCGACGCCACTGACAGCGCCCCGCAGCGCTACATCGCCGCCATCGACCAGGGCACCACTTCCACCCGCGCGATGATCTTCGATCACGCCGGCCAGGTGGTCGCCAGCGAGCAGTTGGAGCACCGGCAGATCTTCCCCCGCGCGGGGTGGGTGGAACACGACCCGATCGAGATCTGGCGCAACACCCGTCGCGTGGCCGCGGCCGTGCTGGCCGCCGGCGAACTCAAGCCTCACCATCTCGCCGCCTGCGGCATCACCAATCAGCGCGAGACCACCGTCGTCTGGGACCGGAGCACCGGCAAGCCGGTGTACAACGCCATCGTCTGGCAGGACACCCGCACCGACCGGCTCTGCGAAGAGCTGGGCGGCGATGTCGGCGCCGACCGGTACCGCGAGCGCACCGGGCTGCCGCTGTCGACATACTTCGCCGGCCCCAAGGTCCGCTGGATCCTGGACAACGTCGACGGGGTGCGCGAGCGCGCCGAACGCGGTGACCTGTGCTTCGGCACCATGGACAGCTGGCTCACCTGGAACATGACCGGCGGGCCCGACGGCGGCGTCCACGTCACCGACGTCACCAATGCCTCGCGCACCATGTTGATGGATCTGCGGACCCTGGACTGGGACCTGCAGATCTGCGAGGAGCTGGGTATCCCCGTCTCGATGCTGCCGGCGATCGTGTCCAGTTCCGGGGTGATCGCCGCCCTGCGCACCGGCGGCTCCTTCCCCGACGTGCCCCTCGGCGGCATCCTCGGCGACCAGCAGGCCGCCACCTTCGGGCAGGCCTGCCTGGAGCCCGGCGAGGCCAAGAACACCTACGGCACCGGGAACTTCCTGCTGATGAACACCGGCACCGAACCGGTCTTCAGCGAACACGGCCTGCTGACCACCGTCTGCTACCGCCTCGGCGACGAACCGGCCCGCTATGCGCTCGAGGGTTCGATCGCGGTGACCGGCTCGCTGGTGCAGTGGCTGCGCGACAACCTCGGCCTGATCCCCACCGCCGCCGACGTCGAAGACCTCGCCGCCCGGGCCGAGGACAACGGCGGCGTCTACTTCGTGCCCGCCTTCTCCGGGCTTTTCGCCCCGCGCTGGCGCCCGGACGCCCGCGGCGTGATCGTCGGCCTCACCCGGTACGCCGACAAGCGCCACCTGGCCCGGGCGGTCCTGGAGGCCAGCGCCTACCAGACCCGCGAGGTGATCGAGGCCATGCAGGCCGACTCCGGCGTCGCCCTGACCACCCTCAAGGTGGACGGCGGGATGGTGGTCAACGAACTGCTGATGCAGTTCCAATCCGACATCCTCGACGTGCCCGTGGTGCGCCCGGTGGTGAACGAGACCACCGCGCTGGGCGCCGCCTACGCCGCGGGCCTGGCCGTCGGCTACTGGGACAGTCCCGAGGACATCCGCCGCAACTGGGCCGAGGGCCAGCGCTGGTCGCCGGCGATGGGACAGGACGAGCGCGACACGCTGTACGACGGCTGGAACCGCGCCGTCACCCACTCCTTCGATCTGGCCTGACATCTCTCGAAACCCTTGACGTACAACCACATGGTTGTATATTGAAGAGGTGACCGAGGATGACGAGGACAGGGCCGACGCCCTGTTCCACGCCCTCTCCGACCGGACCCGCCGCGACATCCTGCGGCGCGTCTTGGCCGGCGAGCACTCGGTCACCGCACTGGCGGAGCACTACGACATGAGTTTCGCCGCGGTACAGAAGCACGTCGCCGTGCTGGAGAAGGCCGGGCTGTTGACCAAACGGCGCAGCGGCCGGAAACAACTGGCCTCCGGGGACGTCGCCGCTGTGCGATCGGTGCAGTCGATGCTCGCGAGCATCGAGCAGATCTGGCGCGGCCGGATCGCCCGGGCCGACGAACTCCTCGCCGCCGATCGAGATCGATCCGAACCGTAGAACCCCTCCCAGCAACACCCCGACACACCAGGAGCCCCCCGATGCCCGTCACCGACGTCACCACCGACACCGAGAACTGCCGCCTCACCATCACCGCCGACTTCGACGCGCCGGTCCAGCGCGTCTGGGACCTGTACGCCGACCCCCGCCAGCTGGAGCAGGTGTGGGGCCCGCCCGAGGTACCCGCTACCTTCGTCGACCACGACCTGGTCCCCGGTGTTCGCTGCACCTACTACATGACCGACCCGACCACCGGCGAGAAGTACCGCGGCTGGTGGCTGATCACCGCGGTGGAGGCGCCGTCGTACCTCGCCTTCGACGACGGCTTCGGCGACGAGGACTTCAACCCCGCCCCCGGTATGCCGGTGAGCAAGAACGAGTACCGCTTCACCGCCGCCGAGGGCGGCACACGGGCGGTCTACACCTCCGTCTACGACAGCCCCGAGGCCCTGCAGCAGGTCCTCGACATGGGGATGATCGAGGGCGCGAGCAGCGCCATCAACCAGATCGACGCCGTCCTAGCCCGATAGGTCAGGCGCCCGACGAGTCAGGCGCCGGTGCGGTAGCGGCGCGCGACGGCGAACTCGCGCAGCGCGACGGCGACGCCCACGACGCCGACCAGCACGTAGCCGAAGCTCAGCGTGCGGGCCGAGCCCAGCAGGCCCGGCCCGCCGAGGGCCACCAGCAGCCCGGCGAGCGCCGAGCCGAAGGCCGTCGCGATCAGCTGCGTGGTGTTCATCCCCGCCGAGGCCTGCGCCGCTTCGGCGGGCTCGTCGGAGATGCTCAGCCCCGCGGTGAGCCAGTGCGCCATCGCGACGCCGATGCCGCAGCCGGCGACGAAGAGCGCGGCGAACCACCCTGCCAGGACCGCCGCGTTCGGGGCCTGCACTTGCAGCGCGCCGTAGGCCAGGAAGCCCGCCGCGATCAGCAGCGGCCCGGCGATACAGATGCCGCGTTTGGCGCGGGCCGAGACCACGCTGGAACTGGCGATGGACCCGACGGTCCAGCCCCACGAGATCGCCGCCCCCAGGAAACCGGCGGCCAGGGGCGACATCCCGCCGAGCCGCTGGCCGAACAGCGGGACGAAGGTCTCGATGGTCGAGGCCATGGTCAGCAGCAGGATGGCCGCGTAGATCCAGCGCAGCGGGGACGCCCCGCGATAGGTGGGCGCCGGAAGCACCCGCGCCGGTCCCGCGCGTTCGGCCAGCACGAAGGCACCCGCGGCCACCACGGCGGCAGCGATCAGCGTCGCGACCACCGGCGGCCGCGACGCGATCGAGGCGACGCTGATCAGGAGCACCGCGACGGTCAGCAGGGCCAGCGGGCGCCACGGCAGCGGGTCGTCGCTGCGCGGCGGGCGGGTGTGCGCGGGCAGCACCTTGGCGGCCAGCCCGCCGAGCGCCAGCGAGATCGCGGCCAGCAGGAACAGCGAGCCGCGCCAGAGCCCGAGTTGAGCGAAGAAGCCGCCGATCACCGGCCCCAGCACGTTGCCCACTCCCCACATCGCGGACAGCAGCGCCACCGCCCGCTGCCAGAGGAACGCCGGAACCACCAGCCGCAGCACCGCGAAGGCGAGCCCGGCCAGCAGTCCGGCGGCCAGGCCCTGCACGCCGCGGCCGATCAGCATCACCGGCATGGTGGGGGCCAGCGCCGCGACCAGCGTGCCCGCGGCGAACACCCCGAAGCCCAGCAGATACGACGTCCGACTCCCCAGCCCCGCCAGGGAGCGCGCCACCAGCATGGAGCTGATCACCGCGGCGACCACGAAGATGGTCATCGTCCACGCGTAGAGCTCATCGCCGCCGATGTCGGCCACCGCGCTCGGCAGCAGACTGGCGGTCACATAGGTGTTGGTCGCGAACAGCCCGATGCCGCCGGCCAGCACGGCCACCGGCGCCCGGTGCTCGGGGCCGAAGAGTTCGCGCCAGGTGCCGACCCGGTCGGGCTGCCGGACCCCGTTCGGTTCCGGCACGTCAGCTCAATCGAGGTCGTCGTGCCGCACCAGCTGGCGGGCCGCCTCGGTGATCGATCCGGACAGCGACGGGTACACCGAGAAGGTGTTGGCCAGGTCCGAGACCTGCAGCTTGTTCTCCACGGCCAGCGCGATCGGCAGGATCAGCTCCGAGGCGTTCGGCGCCACCACCACGCCGCCGATCACCACGCCGGTGGCCGGGCGGCAGAAGATCTTCACGAAGCCGCGCCGCAGCCCGCTCATCTTGCCGCGCGGATTGGTCGCCAGCGGCAGCATCACGGTGCGCGCGGGGTACTCCCCCGAGTCGATCGAGTTCTGCGAGACGCCGACGGCCGCGATCTCCGGGCGGGTGAAGATGGCCGAGGCCACGGTCTTGAGCCGGATCGGGCTCACCCCCTCGCCGAGCGAGTGGTACATGGCGATGCGTCCCTGCATGGCGGCCACCGAGGCCAGCGGGAGCACCCCGGTGCAGTCGCCGGCCGCGTAGATCCCCGGCACCGAGGTGCGCGAGACGCGGTCGACGGTGATGTAGCCGCCGCGGTCGACGGTGATCCCGGCCCCGTCGAGCCCGAGGTCGTCGGTGTTGGGGGTGGAGCCGACGGTCATCAGCACGTGCGAGCCGCTGACGGTCTGGCCGTCGGCCAGCTCCACCACCACCTCGTCGCCCACCCGGCTCACCCGTTCGGCGCGCGCATGCTTGATCAGGGTGACGCCGCGCTCGGCGAAGGCCTCCTCCAGCACCAGCGCCGCATCCTCGTCCTCGTGCGGCAGCACCCGGTCCCGGCTGCTGACCAGCGTCACCTGCACGCCCAGCTCGGTGTAGGCGTGCACGAACTCGGCGCCGGTCACACCGGAGCCGACGACCACCAGGTGTTCGGGCAGCGCGTCGAGGTCGTAGAGCTGGCGCCAGTTCAAGATCCGCTCGCCGTCCGGCTTCGCATCGGGCAGCTCCCGCGGGGACGACCCGGTCGCGATCAGCACCACGTCGGCCTCGACGGTCTCGGTGCGCCCGTCGGCGTGGGTGGCGATCACCTTGTGCGCCCCGAAACCGGGAGCCGCCGGCGACAGCGCGCCGCGGGCGTTGACGATCCGCACGCCCTCGCTCACCAGCCGCGCACGGATATCGGCGGACTGGGCGAAGGCGAGGTCCTTCACACGCTGGTGGATCTGCGGCAGGGTGACCAGCGCAGCGCCCTCGTCGATGTTGATGCCGAGGTCGGCCGCCTTGCGCACCTCGGTGCGCACGCCGGTCGAGGCGATGAACGTCTTGCTGGGCACGCAGTCCCACAGCACGCAGGCGCCGCCGATCCCATCGGAGTCCAGGAGCGTGATGTCGGCGCCGTAGGCCGCACCGGCCAGCGCCGCCTCATACCCCGCGGGGCCTCCCCCGATGATCACGATCCGCGCCACTGAGCCATCTCCTCGTCGACAGGTCTGTTACCTCCCCCAACCTAGTCGGTGCCCGGAGCCGGTGTGCGGTTCCCTCCGCCGCGGCGAGGGCATAGGCTGTGCGCCGTGCCCATCTATGCCGCCTACGCGTCGAACATGGACCCCGCTCAGATGCTCCGGCGGGCTCCGCACTCGCCGATGGCCTCCACCGGATGGCTTCACGGTTGGCGGCTGACCTTCGCCGGGGACGACATCGGCTGGGAGGGTTCGCTGGCCACCGTGACCGAGGACCGGGAACACCCGGACTCGAAAGTCTTCGTGGTGCTGTACGACGTCCCCACCGAGGACGAGGCGAACCTGGATCGCTGGGAGGGCACCGAACTCGGTGTGCACCGTAAGATCCGGGCGCGGGTGGAGACCGCCGACGGCCCGGTCCTGGCCTGGCTGTACGTGATCGACGGCTACGAGGGCGGGCTTCCGTCAGCGCGCTACATCGGCGTGATCGCCGACGCTGCCGAGGTGGCCGGCGCGCCCGCCGAGTACATCCAGCGACTGCGCCTGCACGAGTCCCGCAACGTGGGTCCGGGGCCGGACGAGCCCATGGACAACCAGCACTAGAACAGCGGGGCCCTCACCCTAGAAGAGCGGGGGCTCGGGCTCCAGTTCGTCCTGCAGGACCACGCCCGCGAGGGTCGCGATTCCGACGGCGAGGGCGCGCTCGTCGATGTCGAAGTTCGGCTGATGCAGATCGGACTGCGGCCCGATTCCCGGCCAGACGCCCAGCCGTGCCATCGCGCCCGGCACGTGCTCGAGGTACCAGGCGAAGTCCTCGCCGCCGGGCGACTGCGGGGTGTCGACCTCGGCGGCCGGATCGATCGCCCCCACCGCGCGCCGCAGCATCTGCACGCTGTCTTCGTCGTTCACCACCGGCGGCACGCCGCGGACATAGCTCAGGTCGTAGCTCACCCCGAGCGGGGCCAGCAGTTCGCCGACGATGCTGCGTACCAGCGGCTCCAGCTCGTCCCAGACCAGGTGATCGCCGGTCCGGACGGTGCCGCGCAACCTGCCCTCCTGCGGGATGGCATTGGGGGCGTCGCCGGAATGCACTGCGCCCCAGCCCATCACGGTGCCCGACCGCGGATCGAGGCGGCGCGCCAGCACCCCGGGCAGCCCGGTGATCAGCGTGCCCATGGCGTAGATCAGGTCGGCGGTCAGGTGCGGCCGGGAGGTGTGCCCGCCCGGGCCGCGCAGGTGCACCTCCAGGCGGTCGGCGGCCGAGGTCAGCGCCCCCGATCGCAATCCGACGGTGCCGACCTGCAGGTGCGGGTCGCAGTGCAGGGCGAAGATCCGGGTCAGGCCGTCGGTGACGCCGGCGTCGATCGCGTCCAGCGCGCCGCCGGGCATCACCTCCTCGGCGGCCTGGAAGATCAAGCGCACGCCGAAGGGCAGGCCGGATTCGCCCGGGCCCGCGGAGGCGTCGAGTTCGGCGAGCAGGAGACCCACGCCCATCAGGATGGCGGTGTGCGCGTCATGCCCGCACACGTGCGAGACGCCGTCGACCCGCGAGGTGAACGGCAGGCCGGTCTGCTCCGGGATGGGCAGAGCGTCGAGGTCGGCGCGCAGGCCCAGCCGCGGCCGGTCGGTCGGTCCCAGATCGCACACCACTCCGGTGCCCTTGGGCAGCACCACCGGATTCAGGCCGGCACCGGTCAGCACGTCCACCACTTTGGCGGTGGTCGCGAACTCGGCCATCGACAACTCGGGGGCCGCGTGGATCTCCCGGCGCCAGGCGATCACCCGATCGAGGTTCTCGTCGAGCCAGTGGTTGATCGCCTGGGACATCAGAGCAGCGTCGGCGGCGTCGGGGTGTGCAAGTCCGCCAGGAGCGGCAGGCGCAGTCCCCGCTTGATGGTGGTCTGATTCGCGTTCACCAGCCCGGCGCGGGCACGGGCGGTCTCGCGGGCGGCGTCCAGCAGATCGTCGCCGGGCACGGCCTGTTCGACGATCCCGGCGGCCACCGCATCCTCCCCGCCGTAACGGCGGCTGGTCAGCATGGCCTCGGTCGCGGTGGCATCCGGGGTGCGGGTGCGCACCAGAGCGGCCATCCCGCGGGTGAACGGCATGTTCAGCGCGGCCTCGGGCAGCGACCAGAAGCCCCGCTCGCTGCGCATCGCGCGGTGGTCGGCGCACAGCGCCAGCATGGCGCCGGCACCGAAGGCGTGACCGTTGATCGCGGCGATCGTCGGGGCGCCGAGGGTGAGGACCGTGATGTACAGCTGGTGCACCCGGTCCAGGTACGCGGGCAGGTCGCCGACGTTGGCGGCGATGTAATCGGTGTCCAAGCCGTTGCTGAAGAACTTGCCGGTGGCCGTCAGGATGACGGGCTTACCCGCGTCCCCCGCCTCCTCGAGCACCCGGTTCATCTCGTCGAGCCACTCCAGGGAGAAGCGGTTCTCCGGATTGTTCTCGTCGAGATCGCGGCCGGGGGCGCCCAGGAAGACCTCGGCGGCATCGTCGGTCAGTGAGAGATAAGGCATGGCAGAGACTCTATCGCTGCCCCCGGTGGGCCCGGGTGCGGAGGGCACCTCTGGCCGGCAGCCACACTAGGGTTGGCCCCATGGACCCCACCAACGATGCCCGGGCCGCGGCCGCCGCGGCAGCCGCCGCCATCGCCGCCGGAACCGATTGCCGCAGGCACGACGTCGCCATCGTGCTGGGCTCGGGATGGGCGCCGGCCGCGCAGGAACTCGGTACGCCGGTGGCCGACCTGCCGATGGCCGGGTTACCCGGCTTCACCTCGCCGTCGGCGCGCGGGCACGGCGGCCGGGTGCTGTCGGTGCGGATCGGCACCGCCCGGGTGCTGGTGATCTTGGGCCGGGTGCACGCCTACGAGGGGCACGACCTGGCGCGCGTGGTCCATCCGATCCGTGCCGCTGCGGCCGCCGGGGTGCACACGGTGGTGCTCACCAACGCCGCCGGCGGCATCCGGCCCGGGCTGCGCGTCGGCGAGCCCGTGCTGATCAGCGATCAGCTCAATCTGACCGGCCGCTCCCCGCTGACCGGCGCAGACTTCGTGGACATGGTGGACGCCTACTCGCCGCGGCTGCGCGAGCTGGTGCGCGGCGCGGAGCCGGACCTGGCCGAGGGCGTCTACGCCGGACTGCCCGGCCCGCAGTACGAGACCCCCGCCGAGATCGCCATGCTGGCCACCCTGGGCGCCGACCTGGTCGGCATGTCGACCGTGCACGAGACCATCGCCGCCCGGGCCGCCGGAATCGACGTGCTGGGGGTGTCGCTGGTGACCAATCTGGCCGCAGGCATCACCGGTGAGCCGCTGAGCCACACCGAGGTCCTCGAGGTGGGCGCGGCGTCTGCGACGCGGATGGGAGCGCTGCTCGCCGAAGCGATCGGGACCATCGATGGGCGATGATCCACGTCCGATGACCCTGCGTTTCGGCACCGCCGGACTGCGCGGGCCGGTGGGCGACGGCCCGGCCGCGATGAACGTGCCGAACGTGATCGCCGCGACGGCGGGGCTGGCGGACTGGCTGACCGACCGCGGACTCGCCGGCGCGACGGTCGTAGTGGGCCGCGACGCCCGCCGCGGCTCCGACGAGTTCGCCGCCGCCACCGCGCAGGTGCTGGCCGGCGCCGGCTTCGACGTGATCGCGCTGCCCGAGCCGGGGCCCACACCGCTGGTGGCCTTCGCCGCCCGCGCGCACGGGGCTGCGGCCGGGGTGATGATCACCGCCTCGCACAACCCACCCGCCGACAACGGCTACAAGGTGTACCTGGACGGTGGTGCGCAGCTGATCTCCCCGGCCGACCGGGAGATCGAAGCCGCGATCGCCGCCGCACCGGCGTCGCCCGCCACCGCGGCGGTCGGGCCGGACGAACGTGCTCGGCGGGTCCGCGACGACTACCTGGCCCGGCTGGACGAGCGGTTCGGGCCACCGGCCGCGGCGCCGGTGCGCATCGCTCTCACGCCGCTGCACGGGGTCGGCGGGTCACTGGCGGTCGAAGCACTGCGGCGCAACGGCTTTCCCGACGTGCACGTCGTCGAGGAGCAATTCGCCCCCGATCCGGACTTCCCCACCGTCGCCTTCCCCAACCCGGAAGAACCCGGGGCCGCCGACCTGCTGCTGGCGCTGGCCGCCGACAGCGGCGCCGACCTGGCGATCGCCCTCGATCCGGACGCCGACCGGTGCGCCGTCGGCGTGCCCGGGCCCGACGGGACGTGGCGGATGCTGACCGGCGACGAGACCGGCGCGCTGCTGGGCACGGCGATCCTCGACGAGTGCGAGCCGCTCGGGCAGCCGCGGCCCGTCCTGGCCTCGTCGATCGTCTCGGGCACCCTGATGGACACGATCGCGACGGCGCGCGGAGCCCGCCCCGTCCGCACCCTGACCGGCTTCAAATGGCTGGTGCGGGCCGGCGAGCCCCTGGCCTACGCCTACGAGGAGGCGCTCGGTCACTGCGTCGACCCGGAGGCCGTGCGGGACAAGGACGGCATCAGCGCCGCCGTGGCGCTGGCCCGGCTGACCGCGGAGCGCGGGAACCTCGGCGCCCTGCTCGAGGAGCTGTCGGCCCGGTACGGGCGGCACGCGACCGCCCAGCGCAGCCTGCGCGTGGACCGGCTCGCCGACATCGGCGAGGTGATGGCGCAGTTGCGCGCCGATCCGCCCGCCGCGCTGGCCGGGATCGGTGTCACTGCCCGTGATCTGCGGCGGGACGGCCCCGGACCCCACACCGACGCCGTAGAGTTGACCGGCGAGGACCCCGCCGGGGTCGCACTGCGGATCGTCGCCCGCCCGAGCGGAACCGAGCCGAAGCTGAAGTACTACGGGCAGGTGGTGGCGCCACCGGGGGGATCCGCGGCACCCGCCGCCCTGACCGCACTGCTGGCCGGGGCGCTCGCGGAGCTCCCCGGGCCGCCGCGGCGCACTGACAGGAGCTCATGATGACCCAACCCTACGGCCCCGACGGCCACTACGAGCCGACGCAGATCGGCACCCCGTCGTCGCCCGGCTACTACTACGGTGCCCAGCCCGGCTATCAGCAGCAGCCGCCGCCTCCGCCGCCGAGCCGCGGCCCGCAGATCCTGGCCGCGGCCGCCGCGGTGGTGGCCCTGATCGCCGTGGTCGCCGTGGTCTTCCTGTTCGTGCGCTCCGACGACGACTCCGCCCCCGAGCCGGCCGCCGCCGGCGTCTCGGTGGTCACCGAGTACCCGCAGGCCCCGCAGCCGGGCGAGAACGAACAGGCGGCCCCCGAGGAGCAGCAGCAGCCCGCGCCGCCACCGACTCCGGCGGCGCCCGCGCCGGCCCCCGGCCCGGTGAGTGTGGCCGGCGCCGACCGCCAGGGCTTCGCCTCCGGCCCCCGGTGCAACGCCGCCGAAGACCCCGCCGTCTTCATCGGCCGCACCGAGCGTTCCCGCGTGGTGGTCTGCCAGGTGGGTGCCCAGACCGGCCGCTACTACTACAAGGGTTACGCCAACGGGAACAGCATCGAGGTCGGCTATCCGACGCGCTCGGGGTCGACCTTCACCGCCACCAACAAGGCGGTGTCGTACGTCGTGTCCCCGTCGTCGCTAACCATCACCGAGAACGGCGCGGTGCTCACCCGCGAGCCGATGCTGCAGTCCTGGGTCGACTGACCTGCAGACATCGCGCCGCGAGCCGGTGCGATGTCAGCCGCGACGGACCAGGCGCTCCTCGAAGTCGTTGACCAGAGCACGCCAGGCCTCGGACTCGTTGTCGAACGGCCCCGACGGGGCGAGGCGGTTCGGGTCGGGCTTGACCGCGTAGTCGACGAACCAGCCGAGCGGGGTGGTGGTGCCCAGGGCCTCGTCGACCGAGTCGATCTTGGCGAAGTCGGCGGCGTCGGTGAGCAGTTCGACGGCCAGGTCGAGCTGGCGCTGGTCGACGCGCCGCGGCCCGTCGAGGATGTCCTCGTCGAGGCCCGGCAGCGCGTACACGTTCTCGGGCAGGACGTCGTAGGTCAGCTCCCCCGCGTTGGCCATGGACTGCACCTGGTCGTAGGTGGAGACGCGGGCCAGCGCGTGGTCGTTGTGCCCGGCCAGGAAACGGGTCAGGGAACGCTCGGAGGCGAAGCCGTAGATGGTGCCCTTGTCGCCGAGGAAGACCGGGTTGTCGCCGAGGTAGCAGCGCAGGGTCAAGAACTCCCCGGCGTCGGTGTAGATCCGGATCGGGTCGATGCCGACCTCGCCCCAGAAGCCCTCGTCGACGTCGTCCTCGTCGTCGGTGTCGTCCTCGTCGGTGTCGTCGTCTTCGTCGTCCTCGGTGTCGTCCTCGTCGTTGAGCGGGTCGACCGGATCGAACTCCGGCTCGTCCTCGTCCTCGGCGGAGGCGGCGGCGTCGAGCTCGCCGACGGCGATGCCCAGTGCCTCGGCGTCGACGTCCGGGCTGGTCACCACGTCGTCGAGGGCGTCGATGACGTCGTCCCAGTGCTTGGCGATCAGGCGGCCGATGCGCACCCACAGGTCCACGCCCTCGCGACCGTGGAAGTTCTGGGTGCCCACGGCGACCGCGCCCAGGATCGGGTTGGCGGTGAAGAATTTGGTGACCGGGGTCAGCTCGCAGACCTCACCGATGATGCGGGTGATCTCCAGCGCGTCTTCCAGCTCGGCGACCACCTCCCCGCGGGGATCCTCGGCGGCCAGTTCGGGCACACCGATCAGGTCGTAGCTGTGCTTGTCGTCCGGGATCAGTTCCTCGGCCTGCAGCTCACGGATCGTCGGCCACTGCGGGTGGTCGGCGAGGTCGTTGTCGTCGTCGGTCCGGACGAACGCCGCCAGGGCGGCCACCGAGTCGAAGCCGTACAGGTCCTCGTCGAGACCCAGGAACGCTTCCCACTCGTCGTCGCCTTCGCGCCAGCGAGGGGCCCACAAGGTGAACAGATTGCCATCGGTGAGACCAAGCTCGATGGGGACGATGTCTCCAGCCATGGGCAAGAGCCTACCGGGGCCGGTAGAACCCCTCGAAGGTCTGGTCCAAGTTGGTGGTGCGCACGGCGCTCACCTGGACCGGATCGCCGGCCTCCACCATCTGGCCGTTGCCGATGTACATCGCGACGTGGCCGCTCCACACGGCCAGGTCCCCGGGCTGCAGCTGCGACTGGGAGACGGCGAAGCCCGCGGTGTCCTGATCCTGCGCCAGCCGCGGCAGTTCCAGACCGGCCTGACGGTAGGCCCACTGCGTCAGGCCGCTGCAGTCGAAGCCGTCCGGGGTGGTGCCGCCCCAGACGTAGGGCACACCCCGCTGCCCGAGGGCGGCACGCACCGCCGTGGCCGCGCGCTCGTTCGGCGCGTAGGCCACCGACCCGTCCGGCAGGGTGACCGGGATACGGCCGGGCTCGGTGGCCACGGCGGCAGGTGCCTGGTGGCGGCCCAGGCCCTGCGCGTCACCGGCCAGCTCGGACTGCGTCCGGTTGACCACCGCCAGGCCGCGTCCGACGTAATCGGCGGCAAGGGGCACCAGCACCGCCAGCGACGCCGGGGTGAGTGTCGGTGCGGCGGCCGAGGCGGCGGCGACGAAGGAGTCGGCGAGCGTGTTCAGTTCGGTGTTGGCCTGTTTCACGCGTTGGGCCGCCGTCTGCACGACGGTGCCGATGTCGGCACCGTCGAGCGCCTCGGTGGCGTCGGCGCGTGCGGTGTGCACGGCGCGCGTCACGGCCGCGTCGCCGCCGGCCCCCTGCCACGAGGCCGTGGCCTCGGCGGCCGCCCGGTTGGTCAGATCGGCGGCCTGTCCCAGCGCAGCGCGGGAGGCGCCCAATGTGGCGGCGGGACCGCCCGCCGGCAGTTCCCCGGTGCCCAGCGCCGCGATCAGCATGCGCAGCGGTGCGATCAGGAAGTCCAGACTCATGCCGACACCCCCGCGGCGTTGCCGGCCTCGGTGGCCCCGTAGGCGGCGGCCGAGGCCGTGGTGGCGGCGGCCTGCCCGGTGTGGGCGCCCGACAGCCGGTCCAGGCGGCCCGCGCGCGCCGACATGGTGGCGGCGAGAGCGGACAGGAAGGGCGCGCCGATGAGGCCGAAGGCCGGGGCGAGGGCGGCCGCGTCGAAACGCTCGGCGCCGGCCCGTTCGGCCACGATTCCGGCGGCGGCGCCCTGGCGGCCGGCGAGGGCGGACAGAGACGGTTCGGTGACTGCGACTGGTTTCATGATGATTGGACGCTGCGGCGCCGAGTTCGGTTCCACCGCGGGCGGCTCGGCGTGCCCCGCCGCTAAGCTTCACCACATGGACGACGGCTCCCTGGATCTCACCCTCGTGACGCATCCGGTGGTGCGGACGCGGCTGACCGCCCTGCGCGACGCGCGAACCTCCTCGGTGCAGTTCCGCGATCTGCTGACCCAGCTCACCGGCATGCTGATGTACGAGGCGATGGCCTCCCAGGCCGTCACCGCGGTGACCGTGCAGACACCGGTGGGACCGTGCGACGGGGTGCAGATGACGCAGCCGCCGCTGCTGGTGCCGGTCCTGCGCGCCGGACTGGGCATGCTGGACGCGGCGATGACGGCCGTGCCGGAGGCGCAGGTCGGGTTCGTCGGCGTCGCCCGCGACGAGGAGACGGCGCGCCCGCAGGAATACCTGGTGTCACTGCCGGCGGATCTGCGCGACCGCCCGGTGGTCGTGCTCGACCCGATGCTGGCGACGGCCGGCTCGATGATCCACACGCTCGACGTCCTGGCCCGGCACGGCGCCACCGACGTGACCGCGGTCTGCGTCATCGGCGCGCCGGAAGGTGTTGCGGCGCTGCGGGAATCGGGGCACCGGCTGCGTTTGGTGCTCGGTGGCCTCGACGAGGGCCTGAACGAGGACGCCTACATCGTCCCCGGCCTGGGTGACGCCGGCGACCGCCTGTACGGGCCGCGCAACTTCTGACCGGGTGCCGAACCGTGTCGCAACGACGACGAAGCACTCAGCCCATCAGCACCGCGTAGCCGGGTTTGATCACCTCGTCGATCATCTCCAGCCGCTGATCGAAGTGCAGAAACGCCGACTTCATCGCGTTCACGGTGAAGCGCTGGAAGTCGGCCCAGCCGTAGCCGAAGGCCTCGTGCAGTAGCAGGAACTCCCGGCTCATCGTCGTATTGCTCATCAGCCGGTTGTCGGTGTTGACGGTGACCCGGAACCGCAGCTGCGCGAGCACGTTGAACGGATGCTCGGCGATGGACGCCACCGCCCCGGTCTGCACGTTGCTGCTGGGGCACAGCTCCAGTGGAATCCGCTTGTCCCGCACGTAGTTCGCGATCGCGCCGAGCTGCGCGCCCGGGTAGGAGTGATCGGCGGGTCCGGCCCCGGGCGGCAGCGTGATGTCGTCGATCATCCGCACCCCGTGCCCCAGCCGGTCGGTGCCGCAGAAGGACACCGCCTCATGGATCGACGGCAGTCCGAAGGCCTCCCCCGCGTGGATGGTGAAGTGCGAGTTCTGCCCGCGTAGGTAGTCGAAGGCGTCCAGGTGCCTCGACGGCGGATTGCCGGCCTCGGCGCCCGCGATGTCGAAGCCGGCCACGCCGCGGTCGCCGAAGCGCACGGCCAGCTCGGCGATCTCCCGCGAGCGCGCGGCGTGCCGCATCGCGGTCAGCAGGCAGCGCACCACGATCGGCCGGCCGAGCTCGCGGGCGCGCGCCTCCCCCTCGGCGAATCCGGCCAGCACCGCCTCGACCACCTGGTCCAGCGTCAGGCCGTGCTCGGTGTGCAGTTCGGGGGCGAAGCGCACCTCGGCGTACACCACCCCGTCGGTCGCGAGGTCTTCGGCGCATTCGCGGGCCACCCGGCTCAGCGCCGCACTGGTCTGCATCACCGCGACCGTGTGCGCGAAGGTCTCCAGGTAGCGCTCCAGGGAGCCGGAGTCGGCGGCGGTGGCGAACCACTCGGCCAGGGCGTCCGGGGTGTCCGCGGGCAGCTTGTCATAGCCGGTCTCGCGCGCCAGGTCCAGGACGGTGCCCGGGCGCAGCCCGCCGTCGAGGTGGTCGTGCAGCAGCACCTTCGGCGCCAGTACGCAGTCGGCCAGGGTGAAGTCGGGACCGTTCGTCATGACTACGACGGTAGCCGCGCGGCCGCCCGCCGGTGCCGGGCCGGAGCGGGTGGCAGGCATGATGTTCACATGACCGACCCCGACGAGTGGCGATCCGTTCCCCCCGCGGACAGCTCCGCCAACGATCCGGACCACATTCCCGAGATCGCCAACCCCTACGCGGACCCCGGCTACCCGCGGCACGAGACCGCTCAGCCGAGCTATCCGCAGGCGGCCTATGCCCAGCCGGGGTTCGCCCAGCCGGGCTTCGCGCCGCCGCCCGGACCGGAGCTGGTCATCGCGCCGGCGCAGCCGGCCCTGGGGACCGCCCTGCGCTGGGCGTGGTCCCGGCTCGCCGCCGCCCCGGGCACCATCATCGGCGCTGCAGCACTCTGGGGGATCATCGTGGTGGCGCTCCTCCTGATGTCTTCGGTGATCGTCGGCCTCGTGACGCTGCTCGGTTCGGGAACGGACCTGACCGCAGCCGAGGAGCTGCCGCTGGGCCCGGCGATCATCGCCCTCCTCCTGATGGCCGTCGTCATGAGCGTGATCATCGCCCTCGCGATGTCGTGCTGGTTGCACGGGCTCATCCGCATCGCCGACGGCCGGAAACCGGAGCTGGCCGACTTCTTCCGGCCGGTCGCGTTCGGCACGGTGCTGGCGGTCTCGCTGATCACCAGCCTCGTCAACGCCGTCGCCGACATCGTCCTCAGCGACGTCCTGCGCCTCGGCTGGGCGTCCACCTTCGTCTCCCTGGCCATCGGTTTCTGCACCCTCTGGATGATCTACGTCGCCACCGACGGCCGCGCCGGGACGGCCGGCGCCCTGCGCAACGGACTGGACCTGAGTCTGCGTCGGGCGGGCCCGACCGCCGTGGTCTTCGCGATGACGATCCTGCTGACCTTGGTCGGCGTTCTGGCACTGGTGGTGGGTCTGCTGGTCACCATGCCGCTGGTCGGTCTGCTGACCATCTACTACTACCGCTCCCTCACCGCGCGGCCGATCGCCCCGTAGACCGTCAGCCGATTCGGCTCAGCACCCGGCTCTCCGGAACCTCCGGCGGGGTGCCGGCGAGGTCGTAGGCGCCTTCCAGTCGCGCCAGCGCGGCTGCGATCCGGTCGGGACGGTCGGTGTGCAGCGTCAGCACCGGCGCACCGGCGTCGATCCGGTCGCCGACGGCGGCGTGCCAGGTGACGCCCGCCCCGGCCGACACCGCCGCCCCGGGCACCGAGCGGCCGGCACCCAGCTCCCAGGCGGCCAGTCCCACCGCCAACGCGTCGAGACGGCTGAGGAAGCCCGCCTGCGGCGCGGTCACCACGTGCCGATGGGCCGCGACGGGCAGTGGGGCGGCGGGGTCGCCGCCCTGCGCCGCGATCATCGCGCGCCAGGTGTCCATGGCCTGACCGCCGGCCAGGTGTTCGGCGGGGTCCACGTCGGGCAGGCCGCCGGCCGCGAGCATCTCGCGTGCGAGTGCCAGGGTCAGTTCGACGACGTCGTCCGGTCCGCCGCCGGCCAGCACGTCCACCGCCTCGGCCACTTCCAGCGCGTTGCCGGCCGACCGGCCCAGCGGGGCGGACATGTCGGTGAGCAGCGCCGTGGTCGCCACGTTCGCGTCGGCGCCGAGCGAGACCATGGTGCGGGCCAGTTCGGCGGCATCGTCGTAGTCGGTCATGAAGGCGCCCGAACCCACTTTGACGTCCAGCACCAGGGCGCCGGTGCCTTCGGCGATCTTCTTGCTCATGATGGATGCGGCGATCAGAGGGATGGAGGCGACGGTCCCGGTGACATCGCGGAGCGCGTAGAGCTTGCGGTCGGCGGGCGCCAGGTCGTCCGAGGCCGCGCAGATCACCGCCCCGACCTGTGCCAGCTGCGCTCGCAGCCGGTCCGGACTCACCTGCGCCGACCAGCCCGGCACCGCTTCGAGTTTGTCGAGCGTGCCACCGGTGTGGCCCAGTCCCCGCCCGGACAGCTGGGGCACCGCCAGCCCGTAGGAGGCGATCAACGGGGTCAGCGGCAGCGTGATCTTGTCGCCGACGCCGCCGGTGGAGTGCTTGTCGACGGTTCTCAGTGCGCGCCCGTCCCGGCGCAGGCCGGTCAGGTCCATCCGGACCCCGGAGTCGATCATCGCCGCGGTCCAGTCGGCGATCTCGCGCCGACTCATCCCGCGCCAGAGAATCGCCATCGCCAGCGCGGACATCTGCTCGGGAGCCACCGATCCCGCGGTGAAGCCGTGCACGGCGGCGTCGATCTGCGCGGTGGTCAGTTCGCCGTCGTCGCGCTTGACGCCGATGATGCTGACCGGGTCCAGCCCCGCGCTCACCGGTCCCGCTCCGCGCATGCCAGGTCGCTCGGGCCGAAGGCGTCGGGCAGCAGTTCGGCCAGCGCCCGGGGGCCCCGCTCGGAGTCGACGATCAGCCCCTCGCCGCCGAACTCGGCGAGCACCTGACGGCACCGTCCGCACGGCGTCAGGATGCGGCCGTCGGCGTCGCACACACTCACCGCGCGCAGCCTCCGCACACCGGCGGAAACGGCACCCGCCACGAGGGCGACTTCGGCACACACGCCGAGTCCGTATGAGACATTCTCCACATTGCATCCGGTGACGATGTGGCCCTGTTCACTGATAGCGGCCGCTCCCACCGGAAAACCCGAGTAGGGAGCGTAAGCCCTGGTCATCACGTCACGGGCGGCGGCCCGCAATGCACCGAAGTCGATATCTGTGCTCACGTCTTCTCTCATTTCCCATCAAACCGAAAGGTAAGGCATACCTAATACCCAGATCTGTTCCAGGTCACATTGTTACGGGGATTTATGACAACCCTCAGCATGGGTTTAAAGTCAGGAGTCATTGGGTCCTAGGACCGTGCCGCCGTGCCGCCGGGAGCCCGTGGAACGAGTCGACACTTTGGAGGCGTAGAACACGATGAGCACCCCCACCGAGGTTGCACCGGATCCGGTGCGCAAACGCTCTCTCTATCGTGGAGATCCTGGCATGTGGGCGTGGGTCCTGCAGCGCATCACCGGCGTCACCATCTTCTTCTTCCTCTTCGTGCACGTGCTCGACACCGCGGTGATCCGGGTCAACGAGAACACGTACACCGAGATCATCGACACCTACAAGACCCCGCTCATCGGTCTGATGGAGATCGGTCTGGTCTTCTGCGTGCTCTTCCACGCGATCAACGGCATCCGGGTGATCCTGATCGACTTCTGGGGCAAGGGACCGAAGTACCAGCGCCAGATGCTCTGGGTCGTCGGCGTCGTCTTCTCCATCCTGTTCATCGCCGCAGCCGTCCGCCTGCTGCAGCTGCTCTTCACCCACGCCTTCTAGGGAGCTTGAGGAACCATGACCTTGGAAGCAAAGACCATCGGCACCGACTACGACCGGCCGGCGAGCCTCGACGCGCCCCGCGCCCCGCGCGCCGCCAGCCGCAGCAACTTCGAGAAGTGGGCATGGCTGTTCATGCGCTTCTCCGGCATGTTCCTGGTGATTCTGGCCATCGGACACATGTTCATCATGCTGGCCTGGGACGACGGCGTGCACCGGATCGACGCCTCGTTCGTGGCCGCGCGCTGGCAGCAGCCGTTCTGGCAGGTCTGGGACCTGTGCATGCTCTGGCTCGCCGAGCTGCACGGCGCCAACGGGCTCCGCACCGTCATCGCGGACTACTCGCGCAAGGACCGCACCCGCTTCTGGCTCAACACCCTGCTGGCGATCTCGATGATCCTCGTCCTGGTCCTCGGCACCTACGCGATCCTCACCTTCGGCAGCGGCTCCTAAGGAGAACTGAACACCCATGCAGGAACATCAGTATGACGTCGTCATCGTGGGCGCCGGCGGAGCCGGTATGCGCGCGGCCATCGAAGCCGCTCCGCGCGCCCGCACCGCGGTACTGACGAAGCTCTACCCCACTCGCAGCCACACCGGCGCGGCCCAGGGCGGCATGTGCGCCGCGCTGGCCAACGTCGAGGAAGACAACTGGGAGTGGCACACCTTCGACACGATCAAGGGCGGCGACTACATCGTCGACCAGGATGCCGCTGAGCTGATGGCCAAGGAGGCCATCGACGCGGTGCTCGATCTGGAGAAGATGGGCCTGCCCTTCAACCGCACGCCCGAGGGCCGCATCGACCAGCGCCGCTTCGGCGGGCACACCCGCGATCACGGCAAGGCCCCGGTCCGCCGCGCCTGTTACGCCGCCGACCGCACCGGTCACATGATCCTGCAGACCCTGTACCAGAACTGCGTCAAGCACGACGTCGAGTTCTTCAACGAGTTCTACGCGCTCGACGTGAACCTGACCACCGACGACAACGGCGAGCCCGTCGCCAGCGGTGTGGTGGCCTACGAGCTGGCCACCGGCGAGCTCCACGTCTTCCACGCCAAGGCCATCATCTTCGCCACCGGCGGATCGGGCCGCATGTACAAGGTGACCTCCAACGCGCACACCCTCACCGGTGACGGCATGGGCATCATCTTCCGCAAGGGCCTGCCGCTGGAGGACATGGAGTTCCACCAGTTCCACCCGACCGGCCTGGCGGGCCTGGGCATCCTCATCACCGAGGGCGTTCGCGGCGAGGGCGGCATCCTCCGGAACGCCTCCGGCGAACGCTTCATGGAGCGCTACGCCCCCACCATCAAGGACCTCGCGCCCCGCGACATCGTCGCCCGCTCGATGGTGCTCGAGGTGCTCGAGGGCCGCGGCGCCGGCCCGAACAAGGACTACGTGCTCCTGGACGTGACGCACATCCCGGAAGAGACCCTGATGGCCAAGCTGCCGGACATCATGGAGTTCTCGCGCACCTACCTGGGTGTGGACCCGGTGACCGAGCTGGTGCCGGTGTACCCGACCTGCCACTACGTCATGGGCGGCATCCCGACCAACATCAACGGTCAGGTGCTCGCCAACAACGACCAGGTGGTGCACGGCCTGTACGCCGCCGGCGAGTGCGCCTGCGTCTCGGTGCACGGCGCCAACCGTCTGGGCACCAACTCGCTGCTGGACATCAACGTCTTCGGCCGCCGCAGCGGTCTGGCGGCCGCCGAATACGCGAACACCCACGGCTTCGCGCCGCTGCCGGAGAACCCGTCGGCGATGGTCGAGGAGTGGGTCGCGGCGATGCTCAGCGACCACGGCAACGAGCGGGTCGCCGACATCCGCACCGAGCTGCAGCAGACCATGAACGACAACGCCGCGGTGTTCCGCACCGAGGAGACGCTGTCGAACGCGCTGGCCGACGTCCGCGCGCTCAAGGAGCGGTACAACCACGTCTCGGTCACCGACAAGGGCAAGCGCTTCAACAGCGACCTGCTGGAGGCCATCGAACTGGGCTTCCTGCTGGAGCTGGCCGAGGTGACCGTCGTCGGCGCTCTCAATCGCAAGGAGACCCGCGGCGGCCACGCCCGCGAGGACTACCCCGACCGCGACGACGAGAACTTCATGGTGCACACCATGGCCTACAAGAAGGGCGACGGACTGCTCTCGGAGATCGAGCTCGACACCAAGCCCGTCGTCCAGACCCGTTACGAGCCGATGGAGCGGAAGTACTGATGACTGCCACCCTCGAAAACGATTCGGCCGCCACCCAGCCGCCGCTGCCGCCGGTCCCGGCCGAGGCGACGATGGTCACGCTGAAGATCTACCGGTTCAACCCGGAAGACCCGGACGCGCAGGGCTTCGAGAGCTTCCGCGTTCCGGCGCTGCCCGCCGACCGCCTGCTGAACCTGCTGCTGTACGTGAAGGGCTACCTCGACGGCACCCTCACCTTCCGGCGCAGCTGCGCGCACGGCGTGTGCGGCTCGGACGCGATGCGCATCAACGGCGTCAACCGCCTGGCCTGCAAGCTGCTGATGAAGGACCTGCTGCCCAAGGACTCGAACAAAGAGGTCACCATCACCATCGAGCCCATCAAGGGTCTCCCGGTGGAGAAGGATCTCGTGGTCGACATGGAGCCCTTCTTCGACGCCTACCGCGCGATCAAGCCGTTCCTGATGACCAGCGGCACCGAGCCCAGCCGCGAGTACATCCAGTCCCAGGCCGACCGTGCCCGGTTCGACGACACCACCAAGTGCATCCTGTGCGCCTGCTGCACCACCAGCTGCCCGGTGTTCTGGACCGAGGGCAGCTACTACGGCCCGGCCGCGATCGTGAACGCTCACCGCTTCATCTTCGACAGCCGTGACGAGGGCACCATCGAGCGTCTGGACATCCTGAACGACGCCGACGGTGTGTGGCGCTGCCGCACCACCTTCAACTGCACCGATGCCTGCCCGCGCGGCATTCAGGTGACGCAGGCGATCCAAGAGGTCAAGCGCGCCCTGATGTTCTCCCGCTGAACCACATCTGCAGCCCCCGACGAACGCCCCGCCTTCGACGGCGGGGCGTTCGTCGTCCCGGTACACTTACCGGGCATATGCGCACTTCACGACTACTCCGGACCCTCCCCGCGCTGGCCGTCGCCGCCACGCTCGCGGTGGCCGCACCGCTGGCCGCCGGGCCGGCCGGAGCCGATCCGACCACGGCGCCCACGTCCGGGCTGACGATCCCGACGACCACCACCGCTCAGGAGTGTCCGTACCGGGTCGGCACCCCGCCGCCGGTGGACGAGTCCGAGGTGGTGGCTCCCGGCCAGACCACCCCCACTCCCCTGCCCGTGCCCGACCCGCCGATCGGCGGCGGCCGGCTGGGCGAGTGCGGCCTGGTGGCCGATCCGGCCGCCGGCGCCATCCCCCCGCGGCTCACCTCCGAGGGCTGGCTGATCGCCGATCTCGAGACCGGCGACGTGATCGCCGCACAGGACCCGCACGGCCGCTTCCGCCCGGCGTCGACCATCAAGATCCTGCTGGCCCTGGTCGCCCTGGAAGAACTGGACCTGGACACGCCGCTCGAGGTGAACGCCAACGACTGGTCGATGGAGGGCGACTCGTGCGGCGTCGGGCCGGGCGGGAAGTACACCACCCGCGACATCGTCACCGGCCTCCTGGTGGTCTCCGGCAACGACTGCGCCAACGCCCTGGCGCGCGAACTCGGCGGCTACGACGAGACCCTGGAGAAGATGAACGCCAAGGCCGAGGCGCTCGGCGCGCTCGACACCCGCGCCGCCACCCCGTCGGGGCTGGACTCGGCGGGCATGTCGTCCTCGCCGTACGACCTCGCGGTGATCTTCCGCGCCGGCATGGCGAACCAGGAGTTCGCGGACATGCTGGCCCTGAAGAACTACGAGTTCCCCGGTTATCCGGCCCGCAAGGACATCCCCGGCGACGAGGACAAACCGGCGTACCTGATGGGCACGTCCAACACGCTGCTGCGCGACGGCGTGCCCGGCATGACCGTCCTCGGCGGCAAGACCGGCTACACCGACGATGCGCTGAAGACCTTCGTCGGCGCCGCCGAGAAGGACGGCCGCCAGCTGGTGATCGTGCAGATGTACGGGCTGTCCGAGCCGGACAGCAGCTATCACGACCAGGCGGTCGCCCTGCTGGAGTACGGCTTCGCCGCGGACCCGTCGATCTCGGTGGGCACCCTGAACAACGAGGCCGCCCAGCGCGAGACGGACAGCGGGGCCCCGAGCGCCGAGTCCGGATCCGATTCGGTCGCCATGGGGGCGCTGCCGCTGATCCTGGTCGGGGTGCTGCTTCTGACGGCGGCCTCGCTGGTGGTGATGGCGATCCGCCAGCATCGCCGCCGGCGCTGAGCCGGACGGGTCAGCGGTCCCGGCGGATCCAGCCGTAGAGGCCGGCCGCCGCCGCACCGACACCCGCCGCCGTGACCAGGGCCCGCGCCCGCGGGGCCGCCGACTCCTCGTACACCGGGGCCAGCAGGACCGGCTCGGGCTCGGTCTCCTCGACGGTGTAGTCGACCAGGCGGTACTGCTCGTTGGCCGGGTTCGCCGAGATCCACGCCGTCGCGTACAGCACGATCTGGGAGGCCAGGTACGAGAAGGCCAGGATGCCGATGATGGGGCCGAAGGCGACGCCGGCCGGACCGCTGAGCACCGAGCGCAGGTACAGCCCGCCCAGTTCCTTCAGGACGGTGAACACCAGCGCGGTGCCCAGCGCCGTCCACAGCACCGTGCGGAACGGCAGCTTCTGGCGCGGCAGCTTGGCCAGCACCACCAGGAACAGTCCCCACGTGCCGGCGACGGCGACCAGCTGGGCGGCCCAGCGCAGCACGGTGCTGAAGGCTTCCAGGCCGACCCATTCGGTCAGCTGGCTGGCCACCGGCCCGTTGGCGAGGACGCTCAGCGCGATCGTCAGGACGAAGACCAGACCCAGCGTGACGAACATTCCCAGATCGCGCAGCTTGCCCATCACCGCGCTGGTAGTCATTCTCCCGCCCCACATGTCGGTCATGCCGGTGCGCACCAGCGTGATCCAGCCGATCCCGGTCAGCGCCGCGCTCACCAGACCGATGGTGCCCACGGCGCCGCGCGAATCGATGGCCGACTCGATGATGTCGCCGACCGTCTCGCCGAGCTGGCCGGGCATCGCCTTGACCACCTCGTCGATGATCTGGGCGACCAGCTCGGGCCGTCCGGCCAGCACGAAACCGGCGACGGCGAAGCTGACCATCAGGATCGGGACCAGCGCCAGGACGCCGCTGAAGGCGATCGCGGCCGCATAGGTGCTCCCGCGGCGGTCGCCGTAGCGTTGGAGGGTGGCCAGCGCCCTGGCGAGCCAGCGCCACCGAACCGTGAGGTCCTCGTAGAGCGCCTTGGCCCGGGCGGGGAGTTGCTTGATCTTCTCGGCGTTTGAGGTCATCGGGGGTGACGCTACCGGCCGGGGCGCAGAAAACCGATCTTGTCGTACACCTCGGTGAGTGTCTTGGCGGCGGTCTCCCGCGCGGTCGCCGCCCCCTGCGCCAGGATCTCGTCGAGCGCGGCCCGGTCGTCGAGCAGTTCGGTCACCCGTCCGCGCAGGGGGGTGACGAAGTCGCTGAGCGCCTCGGCGGTGTCCACCTTCAGGTGCCCGTACTGCTTGCCCCGGTAGGAGTCGACCAGGTCGTCGATCGCCCGGCCGGTCAGGGCCGCCTGGATGGTCAGCAGGTTGGCCACCCCCGGCTGGTTCTCCCGGTCGAAGGCGATCTCGCTGCCGCTGTCGGTGACGGCCGACCGGAGCTTCTTGGCCGAGCGCTTGGGGTCGTCGAGCAGGTTGATCAGCCCGGCCTCGCTGTCGGCGGACTTGCTCATCTTGGCGGTCGGGTTCTGCAGGTCGTAGATCTTGGCGTACTCGCTGACGATCCGCGCCTTGGGCACCACGAAGGTCTCGCCATAGCGCTTGTTGAAACGCTGGGCCAGGTCGCGGGTCAGTTCCAGGTGCTGACGCTGATCCTCGCCGACCGGGACCTCGTCGACGTCGAAGATCAGGATGTCGGCGGCCTGCAGGATCGGGTAGGTGAACAGGCCCACGCCGGCCGAGTCGACGCCGCGCTTGGCGGACTTGTCCTTGAACTGCGTCATGCGGCCGGCCTCGCCGAAGCCGGTGAGGCACTGCAGCACCCAGGTCAGCTGCGCGATCTCCGGGATGTGCGACTGGACGTAGATCGTCGAACGTTGCGGGTCCACCCCGAGCGCCAGCAGCTGGGCGACGCTGCGCAGCGTCCGCTCGCGCAGCTGCTCCGGATCCTGCTGCACGGTGATCGCGTGCATGTCCGGGATGAAGTAGAAGGCCTCGTCGAAGTCGTCCTGCAGGGCCACCCACTGCCGGACCGCCCCCAGGTAGTTGCCGAGGTGGAAGGAGTCGCTGGTCGGCTGGATTCCGGACAGGACCCGGCGCGGTCGAGAGGAGGGGGCGGTCATGGCCCCATTGTGTCAAACGGGGTCAGCGGGAAAAGACGGCGGTCACCGGCGCGTGATCGGACCAGCGCAGGTCGTAGGCGTCGGCACGATCGACCCGCACCCGCTGCGCACGCTGGGCCAGCGACGGGCTGGCCAGGTGGTAGTCGATGCGCCAGCCGGCGTCGTTGTCGAAGGCCTTGCCGCGCCACGACCACCACGCGTACGGTCCGGGCACGTCGCCGTGGTGGGCGCGGGCCACGTCCACCCAGCCGGCGGCCAGCCGCTTGGCCACCCACTCGCGCTCGTGCGGCAGGAAGCCTGCGTTGCGCAGGTTGCCCTTCCAGTTCTTGATGTCGCGCTCGTCCGGGGCGATGTTCCAGTCGCCGGCCACCACCACATCGCGCCCGGAGGCCAGCAGCGCGTCCAGGTACGGCCCGAAGGACTCCAGGAAGCGCTCCTTCTCCCGGTACTTCTCCACGTCCTTGGGGTTCTCGGTGAGCGCCGCCCCGGAGGGCAGGTAGACGCTGGCGACGGTCACCGCGTCGTCGCCGTCACCCAGCTCGGCCTCCACGTAGCGGCCCAGGGAATCGAACTCGTCGCTGCCGTAGCCGATGCGCACCCGCGCCGGTTCGGTCCGCGAGAGCACCCCGACGCCGGAGCGCCCGGCCACCGACGACTCGGCCATGCTCAGGTGCCAGCCCGCGTCCAGGGCGGGGGCCAGCGCGGTGCGGGCGATCTTCTCGGTGGCCCGGATCTCCTGGAGCAGCACCACATCGGCGTCGGCGCTCTCCAGCCACGGCAGCATGCCCAGGTTGCGTTCGTGGCGGTGTTTCACCGCCGCCCGGATCCCGTTGACGTTGACGCTGGCGATCGCGATCGATGTCTTCCTCACGGCCGCGAATCCTATCGGTGTGCGCGGCGGCCACCGGCCCCGCCCTGTCGTCGGCAGCCGGACGTGCACTACCCGATGGTCACCGGCTGCTCGCGGGGGCCGGTGGTCATCACGCCCGAGCGCCGGGCCGCCAGCATCGTCACCGCGAAGACCACTAGGCCGGCCGCGGCGAGGCCGGCGCCCACCGCGGCGGGTGCGCGGTAGCCGAGGCCGTGTGCCAGCACCAGACCGCCGACCCACGCGCCGAGCGCATTGGCCAGGTTCAGTGCCGAGTGGTTCATCGCTGCGGCGACGGTCTGGCCGTCCTCGGCCACGTCCATCAGCCGCGTCTGCAGGGCGGGCAGCGCGATGGTGCCGGTGGCGCCGACGATGAAGGCGAACAGCACCGCCAGCCAGCCGATGCCCAGCAGCACCGAGAACAGTCCCAGCGACACCCCGACCGTCAGCAGGCCCACCACCACGGCGACGTCCACGTGGCGGTCGGCCAGGCGGCCGCCGACGGTGTTGCCGACAACCATGCCGAGACCGAAGAGCATGAGCGCCACCGGCACCACGCCCTCGCTGACGCCGCCCACCGAGGTGAGTGCGGTGTTGAGGTAGCTGTAGAAGGCGAACAGGCCGCCGAAGCCGACCATCCCGACCGCGAGGGTCAGCAGCACCTGGCTGTTACGCAGGGCACCCAGCTCGGACCGCATGTCACTGGCGGGCATGCCGCGCAGGTCGGGCACCAGTGCCACCAGTGCGACCACCGTCGCCAGTCCGAGCACCACCACCAGGCCCAGGGCCGCGCGCCAGCCGAGGGCCTGGCCGATCCAGGTGGCGGCGGGGACGCCCAGGACGTTGGCCACCGACAGGCCGAGCATCACGCGTCCGACGGCGCGGGCGCGTTTGCCGGGCCCGGCCAGGTGCGCGGCCACCAGGGCGGCGACGCCGAAGTAAGCGCCGTGCGGCAGACCGGCGACGAACCGGGCGGCCATCAGCGTCTCGTAGTTCGGGGCCAGCACACTGAGGGCGTTGCCGACGGTGAAGGCCACCATCAGCCAGATCAGCAGTTGCTTGCGCGCGACCCGCGCGGCGACCGCCGTGATCACCGGGGCACCCACGACGACGCCGAGCGCATAGGCCGAGATCAGGTGACCGGCGGTGGGTTCGCTGACGTCCAGGGAGGCGGCGATGTTGGGCAGCAGGCCCATCGCGACGAACTCGGTGGTGCCGATCCCGAAGCCGCCGAGGGCGAGCGCCGCAATCACCCAGCCGACCCGCCGCTCCGGGCGCTGTCGGGGGTGAGCCGCCGCCGTCGCGGGGCTCAGGTCGGGGGCAGCAGTCATGTCGGGCACGACGGGCTCAACACCCTCGCGGGGCCGGTTGATTCCAGCGGAGGTTATGACTCCACTCACAGGCCCGCGCGAGCCGCCGGGAATGCCGGGATCGGCGGATTCCGGCCGGTCAGCCCAGTTCGGCCGGCGCCTCGTCGGCAGACGTGTCCGTCGGCGAGTCCGGTTCTGACGACCCCGATTCCGACGAGCCCGAATCCGACGTACCCAGTTCCGGCGAGCCCTGTTCCGGCGCCCCCAGTTCCGGCGAACCCTGTTCCGGCAGCCCCTGTTCGGACGAGCCCAGTTCCGGCGCGCTCTCCCCGGACGAGCTCGTCTCCGCCGTACCCAGCTCGGCCTGCAGCGGCTCATCCGCCGCCCCGGCCTCCGGCACCTGCCCGGCCCAGACGCTGGGCACCTCGTCCGGGTCATGCGCATCGTCGTCCTGCGACTCGACGCTCGCGAGCACTACAGCCGGCTCGGCGGTCTCCCGCGGCGTGATCACCTTCGCGAGTTCCTTGCCCCAGTGCTCGACGAACCGCACCGGCATGAGGGCGATGGACATCGCGCTGCCGCCGATCACCTTGAGGCTGTCGATCAGGGCCTGCCCGTCCAGACTCGTGAGCGCCGTCAGAACGTCCCGGAACATGAACAGGTCGGGCAGATAGCCGCCGTACCGGAGATCCGGCCATTGCGGCGCCAGCGCCAGGATCGGGTTGAGGTACTTCTGCAGATCCGACAGATTCGCGTGCGGGAAGATCCCGTTGACGTCGGGCAGCAGGCTCCAGAAGTCGAACACTTCGACCGGGCCGAGGCCCAGCGCCCCGAGCACCCGGTCGGCCACGTCCTGGCCGAGCATGCTGATCGCCGACGGCGCCGACACCACGCAGTCGACATAGCCGTTCACCGCGGTGGTGTCGCACTTCCACACATTGGAGTTGGACACGTCGGCGAACATCCGCGTCGGATAGTAGTTGTGCTTGTTGAAGTACGCGACGATGCCGTCGATCACCCCGAACGGGTCGTGCAGCGGGTCGGGCAGGTCGCAGACCAGGTCGCCTTCCAGGCAGTACTGCGTCACCGGGACCGTGCCGAAGCCGCCCTGGCGGGGCCCGCTCATGGTCAGTCCCGGGAGCAGTCCCAGCAGCGACAGTTCGATCCCGCGGCCGCTCTCCGGGCCGTCCCGGCGCGGATCGGAGTACAGCTCGCCGCGCACGTTCGCCGCCGAGATGGTCACTTCCTCACCGTCGACCAGCACCGGTTCGGTCCGGCCGTTGCCGATGTCCGACAGCACGTCGCCGGCGATCCGGGCGCCCTGCGAGTAGCCGGCGATCACGACTTCTTTGCCGGGACAGTTCTTCTGGTACTCGGCCACCTGGTACTCGGTGGCCTCCACCCCCAGCGCCACATCGGCGTCGTAGCCGGGGCTTCCGGCCGGCCACAGCATCGTCGGGTAGTGGGCGTAGAGGATCTTGTACTGCTTGTCCGGACCGTAGTAGGGGCTCGCCGTGTCGTCGACGATCACCACCTTGCCGTCCACCAGGATCGGCTTCTCGCCCCGATACCGCTGCCCGACGCCCACCATGACCCCGCCGCCGGTGTCGAAGGTGCCGGGCACCACAACCACCGCGCCGGCCTTGCAGTCGTAGTCGTCTGCGGCGGCGATTCCCGCGCCGGCGGGCAGCACCAGTGCGCCGATGACGGCGGCCGCAGCGAGAAGGATTCCGGCCCCCCGGAATCGTCGACCGAGAACCGACCGCTTCATGAAAACCACACTCCCGCCCGAGCGGCGACCCCGACAATCACCGTTGACGTCGATTTTCGGGTGCGGCGAGATGCTGGTCTAGTCCCCGAAATAGGGACATGAACTGGCAGAACGGCACGGCTACCACAGCGCCGCCGGCGGCGGAGAGTTAAGCCCACAGCGGTCAGAGGTGTTTTTCGGGCCCCACCGTGGTGCTATATCCTGAGTCACAGGTCATGAGCGTCAGCGCCAAGCCCCGGCTCGCTGGCCGGCAACCCTCCACCGCGGTGGGGTGCTCCGGGTGATGACCTGGTCGTGACACCTGTGACGACAAGCGCGGGTCCGAAGGTCGGACCCCTTCCGGGCAACTGCCCGGCCGACCGATGAGAAAGAGATTCGACGTCTATGTCTGACGCCAACGACTGGAGTTTCGAGACCCTGCAGGTGCACGCCGGCCAGACCGTCGGTGACACCAAGGCCCGGGCTCTCCCGATCTACCAGACCACGTCCTACGTCTTCGACGACACCGAGCACGCCGCGAACCTGTTCGCGCTGGCCGAACCGGGCAACATCTACACCCGCATCATGAACCCGACGCAGGACACCGCCGAGCAGCGGCTGGCCGCGCTCGAGGGTGGCGTCGCCGCCCTGCTGCTGGCCTCGGGTCAGGCTGCGACCACCTACGCGATCCAGAACATCGTCGAGGCCGGCGGCCACGTGGTCTCCAGCCCGCGGATCTACGGCGGCACCTACAACCTGTTCGCGCACACCCTGCCCAAGTTCGGCATCGAGGTGTCGTTCGTGGAGGACCCCGACGACCCCGAGTCGTGGCGCAAGGCCATCAAGCCGAACACCCGCGCGGTCTTCGGCGAGACCATCGCCAACCCGCACAACCAGATCCTCGACATCGAGGCGATCGCGAAGGTCGCCCACGACGCCGGGCTGCCGTTCATCGTCGACAACACCGTCGCCACCCCGTACCTGCTCAACCCGCTGGCGCACGGCGCCGACGTCGTCGTGCATTCGGCTACCAAGTACATCGGCGGCCACGGCACCTCCATCGGCGGCGTGATCATCGACGGCGGCACCTTCGACTGGCGTTCCGAGCGGGACGGCGAATCCCTGTTCCCCGGGTTCACCACTCCGGACCCCAGCTACGGCGGTGCGGTCTTCGCCGACCTCGGTGCCCCGGCGTACGCCCTCAAGGCGCGCGTGCAGCTGCTCCGCGACACCGGCTCGGCCATCTCCCCGTTCAACGCCTTCCTGCTGGTTCAGGGCATCGAGACCCTCAGCCTGCGGGTGGAGCGGCACGTGGAGAACGCCCGGAAGGTGGCCGTCTACCTCGAGGCGCATCCGCAGGTCGAGGGCGTCACGTACGCCGGCCTGGAGAGCTCCCCGTACTACGAGATCGGCCAGCGCCTGTTGCCCAAGGGCCAGGGCGCGGTGCTCGCCTTCGAGATCGCCGGCGGCAAGGAGTCCGGCCGGAAGTTCGTGGATGCGCTGGAGCTGCACAGCCACGTCGCCAACATCGGCGACGTCCGCTCGCTGGTGATCCAGCCGGCCACCACCACGCACAGCCAGCTGTCCGACGAGGAGCTGGCGGCCGCCGGTGTCACGCCGGGTCTGATCCGCCTGGCCGTCGGTATCGAGAACATCGACGACATCCTCGCCGACCTGGACAAGGGCTTCGCGGCGGCGAAGGGCTAACAGCGGCGTGAATCACCTGTCGGACGGAGCCGAACCGTGTCGCTGAGCGTCGACGCGGTCACCACGACCAGCGACCCCGACTGGACCTCAGGTCCGGACGGGGCGCTGGTCGCCGTCCCGATCGGCGACCTGGCGCTGGAGTCGGGGCGCCGGCTCGACGACGTGACGGTCACGTTCCAGCGGTGGGGCACCCCCAACGCCGCCCGCGACAACATCATCCTCGCGCTGCACGCCCTGACCGGAAACTCCCACGTCACCGGACCGCCGGAGGGCCGGTTCACCATGGTCGGCTGGTGGGACGGGCTGGTCGGCCCCGGGGGCGTCGTCGACACCGACGAATGGTGCGTGATCGCCCCGAACGCGATCGGCGGCTGCTTCGGCTCCACCGGTCCCGGTGACCCGGCGCCCGACGGGAAGCCGTGGGGGTCGCGGTTCCCGCGCCTGACCGTGCGCGACCTGGTCGCCTCGGAACTGCGCGCCTTCAACAAGATCGGCATCGAGCGCTTCGCCGCGGTCACCGGCGGCTCGATGGGCGGCGCCCGGGCGCTGGAATGGCTGGTGACCCACCCCGATCTGGTCGACACCGGCCTGGTGCTGGCCGTGGGGGCGCGCGCATCGGCCGACCAGATCGGCACCCAGACCACACAGATCGCCGCCATCACCGCCGACCCCGACTGGCAGGGCGGCGACTACTACGGCACCGGCCGCGCGCCGATGGCCGGCATGGGCATCGCCCGCCGGATCGCGCACCTGTCGTACCGCTACGACGGCGAGCTCGACGAGCGTTTCGAGAATCTCCCGCAGGGCGACGAGGACCCGCTCGACGACGGCCGCTACGCCATCCAGAGCTACCTCGAATACCAGGCGGAGAAGTTGACGCACCGCTTCGACCCGGGCAGCTACGTGGCGCTCAGCGAGGTCCTCAACAGCCACGACGTCGGCCGCGGCCGCGGCGGGGTGACCGCCGCGCTCAACGCCTGTGACGTTCCGGTGGTGGTCGGCGGCATCGACTCCGACCGCCTGTATCCGCTGTATCAACAGACCGAACTCGCCGCCGAGCTCGGCAACGTTCCGGACGGTCTGCAGGTGGTGCACTCGGGCGCCGGACACGACGGCTTCCTCACCGAGCGCGAGCCGATCGGGGAACTGCTCACGCGGATGGTGGAACTGGCCCGCGCGCAGCGCGCCGCCCGCTGACCCGCTACAACTGGTCGCCGGTGCCCAGCGAGTCGATCGACGTCGCCAGCCAGATCACCAGCACGCCCATCGAGGCCATCGCACCGATGTCGAAGGCGCGGCTGCGCACCTGAAGCAGACCGATCCGGTCGGTGGGGATCACCGCGCGCAACACCGCGCCGAGCAGCAGCGCGCCACCGAAGGCCACGCTGCCGCGGCGCCAGCGATCGAACAGCACCAGGACGGCGGCCAGCAGCACCACGAGCATCACCGCGAAGAACGGAATCTGCCGCAGGAAGCGCTGGCGCTGCCGAGCCCGGCGCTCCGACTCGGTCTCGTGGACGGTCATGTCGAGCGGGCCGCCAGATCCGCTTCTGCTCGCTCGACGACGTTCACCAGCAGGAAGGCCCGCGTCAGCGGTCCCACCCCGCCGGGATTGGGCGAGACGGCCCCGGCCACCTCCCAGACGTCGGGGTGCACGTCACCGAGCAGGCCGTCGTCGCCGCGGCTCACGCCGACGTCGATCACGGTCGCACCGGACTTCACCATGTCGGGCATGATCAGGTGCGGCACGCCGGCGGCCGCGACCACGATGTCGGCGCGGCGCACCTCCTCGGCCAGGTCTCGGGTTCCGGTGTGACACAGGGTCACCGTGGCGTTCTCGCTGCGGCGGGTCAGCAGCAGGCCGATCGGGCGGCCGATGGTGACGCCGCGTCCCACGACCACCACGTGCGCACCGTTGATCGGGATGTCGTAGCGGCGCAGCAGGTGAATCACGCCGCGCGGGGTGCACGGCAGCGTCGACTCCTTGCCCAGGACCAGGCGTCCGAGGTTGATCGGGTGCAGTCCGTCGGCGTCCTTCTCCGGGGCGATCCGCTCCAGGGCGGCGTTCTCGTCCAGGTGCGCCGGCAGCGGCAGCTGCACGATGTAGCCGGTGCATGCGGGGTCGGCGTTCAGCTCGTCGATCGCCGCGTTCAGCTGCTCGGTGGTGGCGTCGGCCGGCAGGTCCCGGCGGATCGAAGCCACCCCGATGCGGGCGCAGTCGGCGTGCTTGCCCTTCACATACGAGTGCGATCCGGGGTCGTCGCCCACCAGGATCGTGCCGAGGCCCGGGGTGATGCCCGCCTCGCGCAGCGCCTCGACGCGCTCAGCGAGGTCGGTGAAGATCTCGTCGCGGGTGGTCTTGCCGTCCAGTCGAATCGCCGTCACGGCTCCCTATTGTTCCACTATCGCGCCGCGTTCCCCATCACGGCCTGCCGAGGCGGCCTCGTCACTGTCCGGGACAGTCGTTCGGTTCGCCCTTCTTGACCACCGAGAGCACCGCGTCGCCCTCCCCGATCGGCTCGCCGGCGGCGGGCCGCTGCGCCACGACTATCCAGTTCCGGTCCCACACCTGCTGGCGCGCCTTGCCGGTGGCGTCCTCACTGCGGGAGAAGAAGACCCCGTTGTCCTGGATCTTGTTCTGGGCCGCCTGCAGGTCCAGGCAGATCACCTCGGGCATGACGCCCTTCTTGCCGTCGGTGTCGGCGGCGGCGTCGTCGGCGGGCGGCGCCGAGGACGTCGGGGTGCTGCTCGCGCCGTCGCCGGAGTCCTTGGCCGTGTCCTGCGGCGGCGCGGAGGAACTGCTCGGGGTGGCGGTCACGGTGACCGTGGGGGCGGGCTCGCCGGACGAGCCGCACGCGGTCACGGCGAGCATTCCGGCCATCCCGGCGGCGAGCAGCACGCGGCGCATATCGGTCCTTCCTGGCGTTTCGTCGTTCCTGTTCTACCAGGGTGCCATCGCCGGTTGTAACATCGGCGCGAGCGACACAGTTGAGTCACCGGGGAGGCACCACATGACGAGGGGGGTTCTCGCTGCGACGATGGCCAGGGAGCACTACGAGATCGACGCCGTCTTCGACGAGTTCTCGGTGCCGCCGCCCGGCGTTCCGGCCACCGACTGGGTGCCGACGCTGACGGCCGGTCTGCGCGCCCTGCGCCGGCACATCTACATCGAGGAGGAGATCGTCTTCCCTCCCCTGCGTCAGGGGGCGCTGCAGATGCCGATCATGGTGATGCTGACCGAGCACGGCGAGATGTGGCGCCGCATGGAAGACCGGCTCTTCGTATTTCAGAGTGCGTTGACTCGTTCGGTGAGCTGACCCGAGTGCAG